>DASWUM010000144.1:0-50977 GCA_036401595.1 Pyrinomonadaceae bacterium | reverse complement strand
TAGGGGCGGCCCTCCGTGGCCGCCCTTGTCATTGTTTCTTCTCGACGGGTTTGTGTTGCTGCTGCCAGAGATTGAATCCGCCCAGCAGGGCGGCTGCGTTATCGATACCTTTTGTTTTGAGGGCGACCACCGAACCGGCGGACGTATGCTCCGCCTGTCAAGAGCAATACGTGATGATCATCTTGTCGCGCGGAAGCTCGCTTATGTGGTTAAGGATCTCGCCGGCGGGAATCAGGCGCGAGCCGGGAATGTGGCCCAGGTCGTAAGCAGCCTGATTGCGAACGTCAATAATTACCGCCTTGCCTTCCTTCACCATGGCTTCCATCTCATCGATCGTTACACGACGAGCGCCGTCTGCATAAACTGTGTCCGGGCCCTGAGTGATCGGTTTCGTATTATCATTGGCAACCTGATCGGTACCATTGCACGCAACCAGCAGCGCCGCGGCGACCAAAATCATTGCTGAAATCAAGAATTTAAGACGCATGAGAACCTCCGAAAGGGCTTCTAATGTGTTACGCCGTCCTGGATTTGTCAATATGATATAGTCTCGCTTTCCAACCGGAGCGCCTATGATGGAACAGTCGGACCCGATTCAGTGGGCCAAGGTAATTGACCACACGCGCTGTATCGGCTGCCATGCGTGCACCACGGCATGCAAGTCGGAGAATCTCGTCCCACTTTCCGTCACACGCACCTACGTCAAACACGTCGACATCGGCGTCTTTCCACAAGCGCGCCGCGCTCACCAGGTAACACGCTGCAACCAGTGCGCACACGCGCCGTGTGTAACGGCTTGTCCGACGGCCGCAATGTTCAAACGCGCGGACGGCATTGTCGATTTCGACAAATCCATCTGTATCGGTTGTAAGGCGTGCATGGCTGCGTGCCCGTACGACGCGATCTTCATCAACCCTGACGACCACTCCGCGGAGAAGTGTAACTTCTGCGCGCATCGCATCGACATGAATCTCGAGCCCGCGTGCGTCGTGGTTTGTCCGACCCAGGCGATTCTCGTCGGCGACATGAACGACCAGGATTCGTACGTCGCGCAAATCATCAATCGAGACACTGTGGCGGTGCGACGTCCTGAGAAAGAGACGCTGCCAAAACTCTTCTACAAAGGCGCGCACCAGGCGACGCTTGACCCACTCGCCGCTCGTCGTCCTGAAGGCGGTCTGTTTATGTGGAGCGAGCAACAGGAAGGTCCCGGGTTTGTAGTCTCCGGTAACCCAAATTTCAGCAACTCATCAGCGGCGGCGTTGCTGTCGTACGACGTTGCACACTCGATTCCGTGGGACTGGCGCGTCAGTCTCTACACCTGGACCAAGGGCATTGCGACCGGTGTGTATCTTGTTGCGTGTTTGCTTGTGTTGCTCGGCGTGCTCGATGTTTCCAACCCGATTTGGCTATGGGCCACACCAATCGTCTCGGGCGGTTTTCTCGCAATTACGGGCGGCTTGTTGATTTGGGATCTCGAACACCCGGAACGTTTCCATCTCATTTTCACACGACCACAGTGGCGCAGTTGGCTGGTGAAGGGCGCCTTTATCATCGCGGGTTACACGCTTGTGCTGGCGCTACACTTCATCGCGAGTTGGGCTGGATCGACTTCGTTTCAGCGCACGTTGATGATCGCGGGAATTCCGCTCGCGATAATGACGGCCATTTACACTGCATATCTTTTCGCACAGGCAAAGGCGCGCGATATGTGGCAAAACCCGTTGCTGCCACCGCACTTGTTTTTCCAGTCGGCGCTGTTAGGTTCTGCCGTCCTGTTGCCGGTGATGATTATTGCCGAGAACACGTCGGCGGTTGAACGATTCCTGGGCTTCGCGCGACCTGAAACGACTGTGCTCTTGTGGATACTGGCCATCACCAGCGCAATCCACCTGCTGATGATCTGGGGCGAAGTCTCGTTGACTCACCCCACGGCCCACGCGCGTCTCGCAATCTGGGAAATGGTGCGTGGTCGATACAAAAACGATTTCTGGTTTGGAGTTGTGTTGTCGCTGCTCGGTGGTCTTTTACCGTTTCTCGCAGTGATGAGCTTTATCAGCATGTCACTCGGCGTTGCCGGCGCACCACTGGCCCTGATAGGCCTGATGCTCTTCGAGAACGCTTACGTCCAGGCGGGTCAAAGTGTGCCGTTGGCTTAAATCGCGCATTAAAATCCGTGTAATCCGTGGCTAAATAAAATCCGATGACTGACACCTTCTATCCTGGTCCGAGTCGTAGCCATCTGGCGGCGTTTCCGCCGAAGGAACGGTGGGACGATTGGACCGAGCTTGATTCGCGTGCGTGGCCGCAGCGCAAGGAGCGACACTACTCGATCGTTCCCACGACGTGCTTCAACTGTGAATCGGCGTGCGGGCTGCTCGCGTACATCGACAAAGTCACCGGCGAAGTACAGAAGTTTGAAGGCAATCCGGAACATCCCGGGTCGCGTGGGCGCAATTGCGCCAAAGGTCCCGCGACGCTCAACCAGGTAACCGATCCGGATCGCATTCTTTATCCACTCAAACGCGCCGGTAAACGTGGTGAAGGAAAGTGGCAACGCACCAACTGGGATGAAGCACTCAACAACATCGCCAATCGCATTCGCAAAGCGATCGTCGAGAATCGCCGGCAGGAAGTGATGTATCACGTGGGTCGGCCCGGTGAAGATGGTTTTACGGAACGCATTCTCGCCGCGTGGGGAATTGACGGCCACAACTCACACACCAACATTTGCTCGTCCGGCAGTCGCGAAGGTTATCAACTCTGGATGGGTCTCGATCGGCCCAGCCCGGACCATGCAAATGCAAAAGTGATTTTGCTGATCAGCGCGCACCTCGAGTCGGGCCATTACTTCAATCCACACGCACAACGTGTGATCGACGGAAAGGCAAACGGCGCGAAGCTGATCGTGTTTGACACACGCCTCTCAAACACGGCGACGCACGCGGACTACTGGGTCTCGCCTTATCCAGGTTCTGAAGCCGCGATCCTGCTCGCAATTGCGAACTATCTGATCCAGAACGATCTCTACAATCGTGAGTTTGTCGAGCGTTGGTGGAATTGGCGGGAGTTTCTGGAAGCAGAAGGGGCAGGAGCCACGGATTTTACGGATTTCGGGAACGCGGATTTTACGGATTTTGAAAAGCGATTAAAACAGATCTATCAGGAGTACACGTTTGAGTTTGCGGCGAATGAGTCGGGTGTTGAGGCGAAAACGCTCGAAGAAATAGCGAAGGTCGTGGCAACGGCGGGGACGCGCTTTTCGACGCACAACTGGCGCAGCGTTGCGTCAGGTGTAAGCGGCGGTTGGGCGGTCGCGCGATCTCTTTTCATGTTGAATGCACTGCTCGGCGCGATTGCAACCGAAGGCGGAGTTTATCCGAACGCGTGGAACAAGTTTGTGCCGCGTCCGATTTACACACCGCCCCACCCGAAGATGTGGAACGAGACCACCTGGCCGCGCGAGTATCCGCTGTCGATGAACGAGATGTCGTTTCTGCTGCCGCACTTTGTGAAAGACGGCCGCGCGAAACTCGACGTCTATTTCACGCGCGTGTACAACCCGGTGTGGACCAACCCGGACGGGTTCTCGTGGATCGAGATGCTGACGAATACGGAGCTTGTCGGTTGCTACATCGCACTCACTCCCACGTGGAATGAAACGGCGTACTACGCTGACTACGTTCTGCCGATGGGCGTCGGCTCGGAACGACACGATCTTCATTCATACGAAACACACGATTCGCAGTGGCTCGGTTTCCGCCAGCCAGTGATGAAGGCAGCACGCCAGCGCGACGGCGAAACGATCGACGACACGCGCAAAGTAAATCCGGGCGAGGTTTGGGAAGAGAATGAATTCTGGCTCGAGTTGACCTGGCGTATCGATCCGGACGGCAGTCTCGGCATTAGACAATATGCCGAGTCGAAAAAGATTCCCGGCACCCGTCTCAGCGTCGACGAGTACTACGAATGGATCTTCGAAAACTCGGTGCCGGGTTTGCCGGAACGCGCGGCAGCGGAAAATCTGACACCACTTGAATTCATGCGTCGCTACGGTGCGTTTGAAGTCAAAGAGAAGATTGGCCGAGTTTACGAAGAAACAGTTCCGCCGGTTGAGCTGGAGGACGTCAAAGAAGATGGATTCGGGAGAGTGTTTACGCGCGCGGCGAAACCTTCCGGACCAAACATCGTTCCGCTCCCGGTTCCTGACGGCGATGAAGACGGACGCCGTCTGGCAGGAATCAACATCGGCGGCAGCGTCAAACGCGGTTTCCCGACACCTAGCGGGCGGCTCGAATTTTACTCTTCGACGCTGAGCAAGTGGGGCTGGCCCGAGCTCGCGATTCCTACGTACTTCAAGAGTCACGTTCACAAAGATAATCTCGAAGAAGGACAAACAATCCTGATCTCGACGTTCCGTCTCGCTGTGCAGATCCACACGCGCAGCGCGAATTCAAAGTGGCTCGACGAAATCGCTCACACGAATCCGTTATGGATCCATCCTTCACACGCTGCGAAGCTCAATGTTCGCACCGGCGATCTCGTTCGCGTTGAAACTGAGATCGGTTACTACGTCGTGGCTGCGTGGGTCACGGAAGGAATTAAACCGGGCATCGTGGCGTGCAGCCATCACATGGGCCGTTGGAAACTAACTGACGAAGGTCAACGGCAAATGATGGCCACGGTGAAGTTGGGCCAGAAGGGAACTGAGTGGTCGTTGAAACGCGAGAAGGGAGTCGAGCCGTACAAGTCGGACGATCCGGACACGTTGCGCATCTGGTGGAAAGACGCAGGCGTACACCAGAATATGACCTTTCCGGTGCATCCCGATCCGATTTCGGGAATGCATTGTTGGCACCAGGCCGTGCGCGTGCGCGCCGCTGAGCCGGACGATCGACCGGGTGATATTTTTGTCGACACTGAGAAATCCCGCGAGGTTTATAAAAAGTGGCTGGCGATGACGCGACCCGCCGACAAGTTCTCGCCGGACGGCACGCGCCGGCCTTACTGGATGCTCCGCCCTTTAAAACCGGCGCGAGAGTTCTATAATCTGAAATAACAATGTTCTTCAAACAATTCTATCTCGCTTGTCTGGCCCATGCTTCGTACCTGATCGGTTCCGATGGCGAAGCTGCCGTTGTCGATCCGCAGCGCGATGTTGACGAGTATCTCGAAGAAGCGGCCGCGCACGATTTAAAAATCAAATACGTGATCGAAACGCACCTGCACGCCGATTTCGTCAGCGGCCACCAGGAAATCGCCGCGCGCACCGGCGCCCAAATCGTCTTCGGTGAAAGAGCGAACGTTGAGTTTGAACATCGAGCCGTAGGCGACGGCGAAGAACTCAAGCTGGGCAAGACTGTGTTGCGGTTTATCGAGACGCCGGGCCACACACCCGAAGGAATCTGCATTCTCGTCACCGACACCGAAACACCCGGCCAACCTCAGAAACTGCTGACCGGCGACACGCTCTTCATCGGCGATGTGGGCCGTCCGGATCTCGCCGGCGGAAAGGGTTACACGCCGCAGATGATGGCTGAGATGATGTACGACAGCCTTCACGGGAAACTGCTCAAACTGCCTGACGAAGTCGAAGTCTATCCGGCTCACGGCGCCGGCTCGATGTGCGGTCGCAACATGTCGAAGGAAACATCGTCGACGCTCGGCGAGCAACGCAATTTCAATTACGCGTTGAAACCGATGAGTAAAGAAGATTTTGTCACGATGATGACGGCGGACCTTCCGGAAGCTCCGGTCTACTTTCCCAGGGACGCCGAGATCAACCGCTCGGGCGCGCGCGGACTCTCCGAGTTACAAACGCCACAGGCGCTCACACCGCAACAAGTTCTTCAACTCCAGGAACAAGGCGATGTGCTGCTCGACGTCCGATCCGCCGCAGACTTCGGCGCCGCGCACGTTCCCGGTTCAGTAAACATCGGACTCGGCGGACAGTTTGCCATGTGGGCCGGCAGTTTGATCTCGTTGAACGCCGCGATTGTGATCATCGCCGACACAGGCGCTCAAATAGACGAGTCAGTTTTGCGACTCGCTCGCGTGGGAATCGAGAATGTGAAGGGCTATCTCGACGGCGGAGTTCAGAGTTGGCGCGATGCGGGATTACAGGTCGACTCGATTCCGCAAATGAGTGTTGCGGAGTTGAAAGAGCAGATGGCGAACAGCGAACTGCAAATCGTTGACGTGCGGCGGCCGGGTGAATACGTGAACGGCCACGTTCCGCATGCACAGAATGCTCCGCTTGCGAGTCTCGACAAGAGTCTTGGACCGTTATCACTTCAGAAAAATAAGCCCACCGCAGTGATCTGCGCCGGCGGGTATCGATCGAGCGCGGCGGCGAGTTTGCTGCAGAAACTGGGGTTCTCAAATCTCCTCAATGTGTCCGGCGGTACTGGAGCGTGGGTAAACGCCGGGTATCCCGTGGAAAAAGTTTAGACAGGATTTCACGATTTTCATGATTTACAGGACTCATCTTGTTAATCGTGTAAAATCTTGCAATCCTGTCTAACTCCGTATGAAGCTATTCATCGCAATAAGCATCGTTGTAGTTGCTGCGATTCACGGTTACGGCGCGGCGTGGCTCGCTATCTGGATGCTTTTCCATCCGTATAAGTCGGTCAAGTTACTCGGCATCACGATCTGGCCGCAGGGAATGATTCCCCGACATCGGGAAAAACTGGCCCAGTCGATCGGCAACGCTGTCGGCAACGAGCTCGTCTCGCAACAAACAGTCTTCGATGCCCTCTTCGAAACAAGTTTCTTTCAACGCAAAGTAGAAGACTTCGTCGGCAGCTACACCAACGAACTGCTCGCGCGCGTCTATCCATCGTTCATCGATGCACTTCCGTCGCAGGCGCGCGCGCCGATTCTCGATACGATCTCGGCGCTGCAATACCGGCTCGCCGAGTACATCGCCGACATGTTGAAGAGCGAAGAGACCGCTCATGCGATCGAAAACTTCGTCGATAAACAGGTGGATGAGCTACTCGAACGTCGCTTTGACGATATGGTCAGCGACAAATCACTCGACCGCGGGCTGCGCTTCATCGAAGAACAGTTACAACGACTCATGACCAACGAAGGCTTCGAAGCGAAGGTGCATGAGTTTATTTCCGGCCGCCTCGATGACCTCGCCAGCAGCAACGCAACACTCGCGGACACATTCACGCCGGAAACAATCTCCTTCATCAAAGATCGCATCGACGAGCAAGTGCCTCCCATCGTTCATCAGCTCGCCGACATCGCCACCAGCCAGAGCACCAGCAAACGAATTGGCGGCTTGATCAAACTCGAAGTAGACCAGTATTACGAACAACTCTCGCTCATCAAAAAGATCTTCATCTCGCGTGAGCGAATCCATCGCGAAGTAGATGAACTGGTAAACAAGACGTTGCCGAAACGCGTCGAAGAGTATTTGCGTGGTCCGGCGTTCGAACAGGAAGCCGAGGAATTTCTCAACGCCACGATTGACAAAGTGCTGGCACGACCGCTGAACGAGCTCATCGGACAATTCGATACGATCCGATTCGAAGATTTGAAGAGACAGGTCAGCAATCGGCTCGTCGAGATTCTTCGCAGCGAAGCGCTGACAACTTCGATTTCGGTGCAGGTCACTGACGCCATCGATCGGCTGCGCCCGCAAACACTCGGCGCGGTAATGCAGCAACTCGATACAAATTCACCAACGCGCGCAAAAGAGTTCTTGACGAAGAGCCTGCTCGGTTTGCTTTCGCGCGACGACACGGCCCGAACAATCAACGCGATCCTGAGCTCACAGATCGAGCGTCTGTTGATATCCCCAATCGGACGGCTGGGCGATCACGTGTCGCAGAATGCAATGCAGCGTGCGAGCACTGCGCTCGTAGAACGCATAACCGAAGCCGCCCGAGAACGTCTCCCGGTTGCGATCGCGGAGTTTGACGTCGGCGGACTGGTGCGAAAGAAAGTATCGGACTATCCTCTCGAAAAACTGGAAGAGCTCGTGCTGTCGGTCGCCCAGCAACACCTCAAAACAATCGAGTTGTTCGGTGCGGCCATCGGTTTCGTCATCGGCGTCGCACAGGCAATTTATTTCTGGTTCACATATCATCCGGTCAGGTAAATTGAACGAATTCGGGGAAAAAGCCGTAATCCGTTTTCATCCGCCGCAATCCGTGGCCAAATAGTCGGAGGAATCAACTATGTATTGCGTAAATTGCGGCACGCCGCTGACGCAGGGTCTTAGTTATTGCAATCGCTGCGGAACCAGCCTGAAGGAGCGTGCAGAAACCAATACGGGCGCGATCGGGGCGTTTCTCACCGCGATTACGCTGATCGGGGTCGGCGGTCTGGCACTGATGTTTGCCGGAGCCCTCGTCTTGCGCAGGGGAGCAAACCTCAGCCAGGAGCTAATCGGATTCTTCATGCTCTTTGCGTTTCTGATCGTCGGCATGGTTGAAACTATGCTCGTCAGAAATCTCTCGAAGCTGATGGGTGACAAAGAAAAGAAAAACTATTTTCCGGCGCCACAGACCATTTCACACGACTTACGACTGCCGCAGGCAACGCCGTTTGGTGAACCAGTATCGAGCGTCACTGAAAACACGACTCGCACGCTCGAGTATGCGCGGCGCGATTCGTAGCCGAGGAGAAACTCAAATGAAAAAGCTTGTCCCATTACTATCGCTAATCTTGTTGCTGTCGGTTCTGGTCGCGGGTTGTCATCACAGAATGCGCTCTGAGATCAAAGGTAACGGCCATCAAGAGCGGCAAAAGCGCCAGGTCGCATCGTTTACTTCGATCTCAACCAACGGCGACTTTACGGTCGAAGTCACCTGTCAAAAAGATTTGAGTCTCGAGATCGAAGGCGACGATAACGTGCTTCCGCTCATAACCACCGAAGTCAGCAACAACGTCCTGCAGGTGAAGAGTACGCAGAACTATTCACCGTCTGAACCTATCCGGATCAGAATTTCTGTTCCTAACCTTGAAGGACTTTCCGTCAACGGCGCTGGACACTTCGATATCAAGGGAATGAACAACGACAAGTTTGAAATCGATTCGAACGGCGCGCCGGCAATCACGGTTGCAGGAACGACAAAGATGGTCGACATCGCTGCGAATGGCGCCGGCAAGGTCGACACGCAAAACCTACACGCCGGTCGAGCAGTGGTCGACGCCCGCGGTGTTGCTAGAATCGATCTCGACGTCTCCGACCAACTCGACGTCGACATCTCCGGTCCATCGTCCGTCACTTACTCAGGCAATCCGACGGTGCATCAGAGTATCAAGGGCCCCGGTAAGTTAACCCGCAAGGGCGGAGAAGGCGCTTAAACAAAACCCATCCACAGATTACGCAGATTTCATGAAACAATCTGCGTAATCTGTGGATAGTGGTTTGTTGTTGCGGCTCTTTTCGGTTGACATTACACTCACGACTGAATAACTTTTGCCATCATCGAAAGGAGCTTAGTTCCCCAATGACCTACGTAGTTGTTGAATTATGCGTCGATTGCAAGTACACCGACTGCGCAGCTGTATGTCCTGTTGAAGCTTTTCATGAATTGACGGATCGTCTTTACATCAATGCCGACACCTGCATCGATTGCGATGCGTGCGTGCCGGAGTGTCCTGTGGAAGCAATTTTTGCCGATACAAATGTGCCTGAGAACTACGCTCATTGGACCCAGATCAACATTGACGAAGCTCCGAAGTATCCGATCATCAGCCAGAAGATCCCCGCCCTGCACGGACCGACTTGTACTGGCCCAGAAGAGTGAAGGGCGAGTAAGACAAAAGCATTTCCCGCAAAGGCGCAAAGGCGTGAAGAAAGATATGAATAACTACACTTTACTTTGCGTCTTTGCGCCTTTGCGGGAGAAAACTTTTACGTAGAAAGCCGGCAATGCCATCGATCTTAGTATTAATCCTCATTCTCATCTTCGGCACCACTGCCTTCGCACAATCCGGTCGACGTAAAGCTCCAGTTGCAGCGCCGACGCCAACGCCGGCTCCCGCAGCAACACCGTCTCCCACGCCGTCTCTCCCTCCAAGTTCGCTGGTAACTGCTGAAAAAGATCAGGACTATCGCTGCACTGACGACGGCACACTTGCGCATCTCCTCGATCCGCCGTCTGTCACCACATTCGCCGTGAAGGAAGTAGACGTCAAAGCGGAAATTACTGCGAGGCCCGATCCCAATTACACCCGCGAAGCGCGACGTGTAGGTGTTCAGGGAATCGTGGCGCTCAAGATTTTAGCTCTGCCAAACGGCAAGATTGATCGCATACGAGTAGTGCGACGACTGCCGTACGGTCTCACAGAGAATGCCATCCTCGCTGCGTGCGAGATCAAGTTCAAGCCGGCAATGAAGGCCGGCCAGCCGGTAGCTCAGTGGGTCGCCGTGCAGTACGGCTTTCGTCTCGCTGAGTCATCTATTTTTGGACCATAGGAAGTTTTATGAAGCGTTTTATTTTCCCCCTTGCGGTTAGCCTCTGTCTTCTCGTCGTAGTCTCCCAAAACAACACAGTTTCTGCGAAAGACACGTGGGTCAGTGTGCGCACGAAAAACTTTTTCATGCTCGGAAATGCGAGCGAGAAAGACATCAGAAAAGTCGGACTGAGGCTCGAACAGTTTCGCGAGGTGTTCACGAAGCTGTTTCCGAAGTTGAAATTCAACACACCCGTTCCGACCACAGTCATTGTTTTCAAAAGTGACAGCTCGTATGCACCGTTCAAACCGCGTGCAAACACGGCCGGCTATTTTCAACCCGGCTCCGACGTCAACTACATCACGCTAACAACTGAAGTTCGCGGTGAACAGGATCCGTTTACAGTCATCTTTCACGAATACACACACCTGCTAGTCGAAAACACTTTCGAGAATGCTCCAGTGTGGTTCAACGAAGGACTCGCCGAGTATTACAGCACGTTCAGCATCACCGACGAGCAGAAGATCCGGCTCGGAACGCCGATCGGGAATCACGTTTTCCTGCTGCGCGAAAACAAGATGTTGCCGCTGCGAACGCTGTTTGAGGTCGATCACAAATCGCCGCACTATAACGAGTCGAAAAAGTCGAGCATCTTCTACGCGCAGTCGTGGGCGTTGATGCACTACCTGATCATTGGCAAGGCGGGCAAAGTCGAGCAGCTTGGTAAATTCATGGAGCTCTTGCGAACCAAGGTGCCGATGGAACAGGCGTTCCAGCAGGCTTTCGAAACGTCGTTTGAAGCGATGGAAAAGGACCTGCGTGATTACGTCCAGAAAACTCGTTACAACGTCATCGACGGGCACTTCGAACGCAAACTCGAGCTCGATACGTCCACTGAAGCGATGCCCCTCACCGAAGCTGAAGCGCAAGCCTATCTCGGCGATCTGTTGCTGCACAGTAATCGCGCCGAGGCTTACACTTATCTTGAAAAGGCGCTGAAACTCGATCCGAATTTGGCGATGGCTCATGCGTCGCTTGGCATGGCTTACTTTCGTGAAGGCAAGGTAAAGGAAGCGCACGAGAGTCTCGAGCGTGCCGTGGCTGCGAACTCGCAAAACTACCTGGCTCATTACTACTACGCTTTCACGCTTAGTCGGTCGATTCCCGAAGGTGGGCCAACCGCGGGTAGTCTTTCAACGGAAGTTGTCGCCAAGGTCAGGGAACACTTGCAGAAAGCAATCGCGCTGCGACCGGACTTTCCGGAGTCGTACAACCTGCTCGCATATATGAGTTTGATTACCGGCGAGGGTGTTGACGAGTCGATTGCGTCGATGAAGCGGCTAGTGATGGCTTCGCCGGGCCAGCACAACTTCATGTACATGCTGGGCCAGCTTTACCTGCGCAAAGGCGATTACAAGATGAGTCGTGAGCTGCTTCAGCTGGTGGCAAAATCAAACGCGGAAGAGCAGATTCGCGCTCACGCCGATGAACTGCTGAAACAGATTACGGCTTACGAAGAAGCCAATGCTCGCTACGAAGAAGCGAAACGAGCCGCCGCGAAAGCAGGTGAAGCAGAGCCGGTAATGATCTATGGTCCAACTCCAAAAAAGACTAAAGAACTACCCACGGATCCTTCGTCATACCTGCGTGAAGTGCTGCGAACTGCCGGCACGGGTGAAAGTCAGTTGCAAGCGACACTCGTGAGAATCGAATGCGAAACGAAGGGAATCGTGTTTGTAGTTCAAACAGCAAACGGCTTGCTACGACTGAGAACCGAGACTTTCGACGCCATCGAAATTACGACATACGATCCGAAAGTCGGCGGAGAAATCACGTGCGGCCCTCGCAAGCCGGAAAGCGCTGTGGTGGTGTGTTACCTGCCGAATACGGACAAGAAACTAAAGGCTGACGGGATTCTGAAGTCGATCGAATTCGTCCCGGCAGACTTCAAGCTCAAATAAAAGCCTAACCACAGATTACACAGATTTTTCTTTGGTTTTCTCGGGGATCTGTGTAAGCTGTGGATGCCCTCCTCATTGCCCTAACCTCAACTTCAAAATCATGCGCGTCCTTTTCTTACTTTTTCTCGCATTCTTTTGCGTTGTGCTATTTGCACCCAGCAAGGCACAACTCGCGAATGCTCCGGTTTTACTGACGAAGACAAACTCGACCCGTGCGGTCGCGGTAGAATCCACTGGTCTGACAACCGAGCCGTTCGCCGCCACCTCTTCAATTCCGTTCAGCGCCGACAACCGCACACGCGTGATGCTCTTTGCGAGTAATCTCACACTCTTTCCCGGTGAGACTGCGGCAAACGTCAGTGCTTCCGCTGAAGACGCGAATCACATTCAGTACCCGCTGACAGTCGAGTACGTCGGCGGCGTTCCGAATCTCTCCGGTGTGACGTCTGTGATCGTGCGCTTGAACGACACTCTCGGCGATGTGGGCGACGTGCTCGTGGGAATCAGCGTGCACGGGCAGTCGAGTAATCGCGTGCGCATTGGCATTGGTCATGTCGGTGGTGGTCCACCTGATGACGTTCCTGTGCCGCAGCCAACGCCGGAGCTTGGTGCGGGCGCGAGTCTGCATGGCAAACAAGTCTTTCCTTTCGACAACGCCTGGAACCAGGACGTCTCAAACAGTCCGGTCGATCCAAACTCCGCCAACCTCATCGCAGGCATGGGTCTCAACACGAGTCTTCATCCTGACTTCGGTACGGTTTGGGATGGTGCGCCGAACGGCATTCCATACATCGTCGTCGCAGGCAATCAAACCGGGGTGCCGATCAACTTCACCGCCTTCGGACCGCAGAGTGACAACGGTCCGTATCCGGTGCCTGCGGACGCGCCGATCGAAGGTGGACCAAACGGAACCGGCGATCGACATGTCCTCGTCATCGATCGCGACAACTGGAAGCTCTACGAAATGTATCGAGCGTTTCCGATGAACAACGGTGCGAGTTGGAACTGCGATTCGGGTGCGATCTTCGATCTCAATTCAAATGCGTTGCGACCTGCCGGCTGGACCTCGGCAGACGCCGCGGGCCTGCCGATCTTTCCCGGCCTCGTGCGTTATGACGAAGTGTTTGAGCAACAGGAGATCCGCCACGCTATTCGCTTCACTGCACAGATCACGCGCCGCGCGTACGTTCTTCCCGCACGTCATTGGGCGAGTACAAACACGAGTGTCGATCGTCCGCCGATGGGAATGCGCGTGCGCTTGAAAGCGTCAGTTGATATTTCCGGCTACTCACCGGCGATGCAGGTGATTCTGCGGGCGATGAAGAAGTACGGCCTGATCCTCGCGGATAACGGTTCGAACTGGTTTATCAGCGGCGCTCCCGACCCACGCTGGGACGACGATGATCTGAACAAGTTGAAGCAGATCAAAGGCTCAAACTTCGAAGTCGTCAAAATGGACAACATCATCACACCCTAAATCCGTCACCAATCCGTCTGAATCAGCGGCTCCGTATATAGATCGAGTTCTACAAAATCAGTTCCTATCAAGGAAGGTGTGACCGTGAAAAGAGTTTTGTTCATGGTGCTGCTTGCCGTGGCATCAATCACTGTTCTGAGCCAGCAAGCGCAGGCTCAGATGAATTCAATGGACGACAATCCGATGGTTGGCGGTGCGGCGATGTTCAAGTCGAAAGACATCGTTGACAATGCCGTCAACTCAGCGGACCACACGACGCTCGTCGCCGCCGTGAAGGCTGCGGGTCTCGTCGAAACACTCAAGAGCAAGGGGCCGTTCACAGTTTTTGCTCCAACCAATTCCGCGTTCGACAAATTGCCCGCCGGAACAGTCGATACGCTGCTGAAACCTGAGAACAAAGGGATGCTCACGAATATCCTGACGTATCACGTCGTCGCCGGCAGGTTAGATTCGAATGCAATCGCGAAGAAGATCAAGGCAGGGAATGGAAAAGCGTGGTTAAAAGCGGTCAACGGCGGAACGTTGACGGCCTGGATGGATGGAAATTCGATCGTGATCGCTGACGAGAAGGGTGGGCAGTCGCGAGTGACGATCGCGAATGTCTATCAATCAAACGGCGTCATACACGTCGTAGATAGCGTGCTCTTACCCAAATAGTAACCGCAGATGAACGCGGATAAACGCTGATCTGCGTTTATCCGCGTCAATCCGCGTTCTACTTCTGTTGATTGCCCTCGGTAGCGATATTTTTCTTTGACCCGTTCAACTGCTTCATCAACTCATCAATCGCTGCTTCGAGTTGACGATCGCGACCTGCAAGCGTGTCCTCGGGTTTGTTATCGACGAGCAGATCAGGCTGGACGCCGTAGTTTTCCATGTTTGTATGTTTCTGATCGGCGAGAAACACACCAACACCCGGCGTGCGGACAGTCGATCCATCGATCAGGCTGTAACTACCAGTCCCGATAACAGCACCCATCGTCGGCGTACCAACCACTTTCCCGAGTCCGAGCGCACGGAAGCCCGCCGGAAACATCTCCGCATTCGACGCCGAGCGCCAGTTTTGCAGAACGATCTTTGGACCGAAGAAGCCCGCAAATGGACGGCCCGTCGCTTCAGTGCCGCGCGGCTGCCAAATCTGATACTGGCGTTGGACCAGAATCGCTAACAACTCCTGCTCGATGTTGCCGCCGCCATTCCAACGCTGATCGATGACCATCGCTTCCTTGTTGCGGTACTCGCGCAACTCTTTTTCAAAACGTCGCAGCGACGGCGGATTCATCGCCTGGATGTGCAGATAGCCGATGCGCCCGTTTGATAGCTCATCAACTTTCTTGCGACGATCTTTTACCCACCGTTCGTAACGCAGCTGGCTGTACGCGTTTGCCGAAATCGCCTCGATACGCGTGTTCCACGCACCGTCGTCAGCGGGTTTCGAGTTAAAGGTGACGTTGACCTTGCGGTTGAGACGCTGGTTCAAAAGCTGCCAGTACTCGTCACCGGCTTTCACCTGTTTGCCGTCGATCGCAAGCAGATAGTCGCCAACTTTCACGCGCACCCAGTCTTTGTCGGCCGGTCCATCGTCATAGATGTAACTGACACGATAACGACCGGCTGCTTGATCCGGCTCGAGTTCGATGCCGAGATGCGAAGTCGTAACACCGCCGGCGCCTGGACCACGCGGCGGCGGCGCAGCGCCCGTGTGCGACGCATTCAACTCACCAATCATCTCGTTGATGATATTGAGCACCTCTTGGCGATCGCCGACGAAGTCGACGAGCGGTCGATATTTCGCGCGCGCGGCATCCCAATCCATGCCATGCATCTTCGGATCGTAGAAACGATACTTCATCGTGCGCCAACCATCGTCGAACATCTCCGCCCACTCGGCCGGACGATCGATGCGAACACGAACATTGAAGTTGATGCGACGACGTCCGCCGGCGGCTGCCGCACCTTGGCCTGTTCCCGCTCCTGCACTCGCTGCTGCGGCTGCTCCGGCACCCGCTCCTGCTGCCGGCCCGAGCGGCACCGAATAAATCGCATCGCGTTCACGGAAGAACAGCGTGCGACCATCGCGCGAGATGTGCAGATCCGAGAGTCCACCGCCGAAACCACCACCACCGCCTGGACCATCGGCGTTTTCAGCCGGTGGCTGGCCAGCCGTAACTCTCGTCAAGCGACGGCCGTCTTCCTGAATTGAATAAACAACCGGAATACTTGCCGGTCCAGCCGGCTCCGTCGTTACGAACACGATCGTGCGGCTGTCTGGAGTAATGGTGTAGCTGAAAACCGGAAACGGCATGCGCGTGACTTGTCGCGTGCGGCGCTTCAGACCGTCCCAGTCAATCTTGATCTCGCGTGGCGGACGATTCGCTTGTGGTCCACGTCGTGGTGGTCCTGCCGCGCCTTCACCACCTTCACCGCCAGGAACTTGCGGCGGCTCAGCTTCACGCTCTTCAGCGTCATCAGGATCGCGATCGAGATGTTCCAGCCAAACCGAGTAGAGCTGAACTGAAGGTGTGTTTCCGCCAGTGCCATCTATTCGCTGGAAGAAGAGTTTCCGGCCGTCTGGTCCAAACGTCGGGTTCGTATCGTTGTTTGAATCAAACGTGACTTTGTGCGGCTCTTTCTCCTGACCCGATGAGGCAATCAGATACACATCACTCGTGCGTGCTGCATCCTGTTTCGAGTAGGCGATCCACTTTCCGTCCGGCGACCAAACAACGCCGCCGAAACCGCCGTAGCGCGAGTTGTCGAGCACAGCCACCTGCTTCGTCGCCACCGTCACTTTCCGTAGATTGTTGTCAGACGAAGCGAACGCGATCTCTTTCGAATCGGGCGACCAGTTGTAAGCAAACTTCAGCGCGTCGATGTCAGTCATCTGTTGCGCCGGCGCTGAACCGTCGACAGGCACAACGTAAAGCTCTTCACGACCACTCTGATCCGAAACGTACGAGAGCCACTTGCCGTCAGGTGAATATCCGACATTCCGATCGCGGGCCGGGCCGTCCGTGAGCTGCTTCAGATCGCCTTCTTCAACCGGCGCAGTAAAGATCTCACCGTGAACTGAAACCGCGATGCGTCGTGAGTTCGGCGCGAGATCGTAATCGTCGGCTTCCGAGCTGAACGACTGCAGATCCGAAAGATTTTCCTGCGTCTCGGCGTCGATGTTTAGAGTGATCGGAGTGGCACGTTTGGAAGCGACATCGAGTTTCCAGATACCGAAGTCGTGCTCAAACATGATCACTTTGCCGTCTGAGCTGATCGCGGGCCAGCGCACGTCGCCGGCTTTGAACGTCGTCACCTTATCGGCCTTGCCACCGTTTTCAGAGACACGCCAGATGTTCGTCAGTCCGTTGCCGTCGCGGTCGCTGACGAAATAGATGTTTCCGTCGCGTCCCCACATGGGCCATGAATCGAGGCCGTCAAAATCAGTGATCGGCGTAAACTTCTTCGCCGCCACGTCCATGATCATGATGTCGCTCTGATATGAGCCGCGATAAAACTTGCGCCAGTAGACCTGCGCCTTCTGGTTGTACGCGAGCTTTTGTCCGTCCGGCGAATACGACGCCTGCACGCCCATGTCAGTGCCGGCCTTCCACGGCATTCCGCCTTCAGTGCTGACGAGATAAAGCTGCGGCATGAAGTCCTCGCCACGATTGCTGCTGAACAGAACCGAGCGTGAATCCGACGACCAGCCAAGCACGACGTCGTCAGCAGAATGAGCGGTAAGCTGTTTCGCGTTGCCTCCACCCGACGGCATCAGATAGACGTCGAGATTCCCGTTTCTCTCACTAGAGAAGGCAATCCATTTCCCGTCGGGCGAGAATCGCGGGTAAACATCGCGCGCCCGGTTGACGGTCAGACGTTGCACGTTCTGGCCATTCTCATCAGCGGTCCAGATGTCTCCGAGATAAGTGAAGACGATGCGGCCGTTGTGATAATGGGGATAGCGCACCAGCCGCGCCTCGCGGCCGAATGCTGAAACGGTAGTGAGTAGAAACAAAACTGCGGCGAAGAGAGTGGTAGTTTTTTTCATGGCTCCTGACCTGCGACTAATGGAATGGAAACTAACCTGGAATGCGGTGGCGGGATTATAGCACCGTCCTGTCGCAATTTCCCGATTCCTTATGGCATCATTGGATGCGTGATTACCTGTCGGAAAATGGGCGCGGCCGACGTGCGCGACGCTTTTCACATGCTGAGCGATTTTCTCAGCGAGGATGAGCACTACCTGGCGAGCAGCCAGGCGTATGGCGATCTCGGCCTGGCGGGCCTCAACAACGCGCTTGATATCTTCCTCGAAAATCCTGAACTGGGATTTGTGTGGATGGCTTACGACGAAGACGGTGTGGCTGGAATCTGTGTGGTCTGTTACGCCATCTCGACCTCGATGGGTTCGGTGGTCGCAAAGCTCGACGACGTCTCAGTGAAAGCCGATCGGCGTGGAAAAGGAATTGGCGCCGAGATGCTGGAGCAACTGAAGGATCAACTGCGCCGGGAAGCCGTGACGCGCATCGACGTCGCCGTGCACCTCCAAAACCCCGAAGCCCGACGCTTCTACGAGAAAGGCGGCTTCGTCGCTTTGAACGAAGAACGCCTCTCCTGTTTGATCTAATCCGCGTTTTCAATCCGCGTTCATCCGCGGCTAAAACTATTTCAGATTAGCAATTTCCTCGAAGTATTTCGCGAACGCAACCATCCCGCCTGACGCTTGCTGCCAGTCGAAGTTCTCATTCGGCGCGTGATACCCGTGCTCCGGCAGTGAGAGACCAAGGAACAGCACCGGGCATTTCAGCACTTTCTCAATACTCGTCATCGCACCAATCGTCCCACCATCACGAACAAACACGGCTTCCTTCTTAAACGCAAACTTAACCGCGCGCTTCAACGCCAGCGGCAACTCACCTTCGAGCACAGTCCGAAACGCCGGCGCTGCCGACTCAAACTGAATCTTCACGTCTGGATTTCGCTCTTTCACCGCCGCGGTGATCAGTTTCTTGATTTTCACCGGATCCTGAACCGGCACCAGGCGACACGAAGCCTTCAGCTCCGCACGCGGCGGAACGATCGATTTCAATCCCGGTCCCTGGTACCCGCCAACCATGCCGTGGATCTCGAGCGTCGGCATACCCCAGATCCGTTTCATCACTTCGAGCGGATCTTCGGTACGCATCTTCTTCAAGTGATGCGCTTTCTTGAATGCCTGCGTCGTGAAGCCGGAGTTTGCCCAGTCTTGCAGCTCCTTCTTCGAGGGCGGAATCACGTCGTCGTAGAAACCTTTGATTTTGATCTTGCCTGTGCGGGCATCGTAAAGATCGTTGACTAGCTGGATCAACTCCGCGATTGGATTGCGCGACGCGCCGCCAGTCTCACCGGAATGGGTGTCGACTGTTGCTGTTTCGAGCGTCAGGATGAATCCGAGCAATCCGCGGAGGCCAGCCGAGCTGGCCGGACGATTTCGCGAGACCCAAACCGTGTCAGAAACCACAACCGAGTCAGTCTTCAGATTAGGTGCAACTTTCGAGATAATTTTCTCGAAATTTGGAGAACCGATTTCCTCTTCAAACTCCCACAGGAAACGAATATTCACGGGCACGTCCGCTTCGATCGCGGCGCGCGCGCCGAAGAGCGCGCTCAACGCAGGTCCTTTGTCGTCAGTGGTGCCCCGGCCGTAATAGGTGTCGCCTTTTTTTGTGAATTCAAACGGCTCGGTGTTCCAAGGTTCTGTGTCCTTCGAAGCGGGCTGCACGTCAATGTGGTTGTAAACGGTAACGGTCGGCCGGTTGCTGTCATTGCCAAAGACGCCGTGAATGACGGGATTTCCCTTTTCAGCGCGGTAAATCTCCACTTTGCCGCCGTAACCTTCGAGTGTCTCGGCCGTGAGCTCGACGCCTTTTCTGATGTCTTCCGCGTGATTAGGATCGACGGAAACCGTCGGAGTTTCGACAAAACGCTTCAGTAATGCTTCAAACTCCTCGCGGTGTGAGTTTGCAAAAGACAACAGACTATCCCGTTTCAATGTCGTGGGCATTAAAGATCCTCCGTCGGACTGTCGTATGAAAGCTTTGCGGGAATAATAATGCATAGTCCACAGATTACACAGAACAGAATCTGTGTAATCTGTGGATCACCAACGGGCGACCAAAATCACATGCGGCGCATCTACATGCCTACGGCGAATTCATGTTATTCTGACGGTCCGTGTTTCCTGCCGAAACCCGGCCTGACGTTTTAGACCCACGAGATATAGGTTTTTAGGAGGGTTGCGTGAGAAAAAGGTCTTTTGCCCCGGGAATAGTACTCCTCGTCATTGCCCTGGCAGTTCCTGCACTGATTATCGCCCAGCAAAATCGTTCCGCTCGGCGGGCTTCAACCCCTGATCGCTCTGCGGCAGGTGGTGGCTCAACCAGCCGCACCAGTCCTTCAGGTCCCGCGATCAAGAGCGACCTGGCCGAAGCGCTCTCGGTAATTCAATCGAACCACATCGACGGTCGAAAACTCGACTACAACGCAATCTTCAAGTCGTCGATCAGCGGCATGCTGAGCGTCCTCGACCCACACTCGACCTACTTCGATCCGATTGAATACGCCTCGTTCCGCACCGAGCAACGCTCGGAGTACTTCGGAATCGGCGCCACGATCGAAGATCTTCGCGAAGGAACTGACGTCAACACTTATATCCGTGCCACTTTCCCGGAGTCACCCGCCTATCGCGCCGGACTGCGCTATGGCGATCGGATTACCGCGGTTGACGGCAACTCGATGAAGGGCAAGACCTATCCGGAAGTGCGCAAGTTCCTGCTCGGACCGCGCGGCACCACGGTAAAAGTCACAGTCGAACATCCGGCTACCAAGCAGTCAGAAACCGTCGCCATCATTCGCGACGCCGTTTCGCTGCCTTCAATCGCACAGGCTTACATGCTGCGACCGGGCGTCGGTTACGTAGGCATGACCGGTGGCTTCAACCTGACCACGGCGGACGAATTCGACGTTGCGCTCAAGCAGTTACACAGCAAAGGCATGAACATGCTGGTGCTGGATCTGCGCGGCAATCGTGGCGGCCTGCTCATTCAAGCCGTTCGCGTTGCGAATACGTTCCTTCAGCGCGGCCAGATGATCGTCAGTCAGAAGGGTCGCTTCCGCGACAGTTCGCAGTCGTATGCGGCAGTTAACGAGAGTCCTGACAGTGTTCCCATCGTAGTTTTGGTTAATGGCGATACTGCGTCAGCCGCTGAGATCGTTGCGGGTGCGTTGCAGGATCACGATCGTGCGCTCATCGTCGGCGAAACGACGTTTGGCAAAGGCCTCGTTCAGTTTCCATTCCAGTTGGATTACGACTCGGCCCTGTTGCTGACGATTGCCAAATACTTCACGCCGTCAGGTCGTTTGATTCAGCGTGATTATTCGAACGGTGGCTTCTACAACTACTACTTTCCGGGCGGTCTGGCAGCAGACAAGAATAATCAGACTGCTCCGCAGAACGGACCAGAAAGCCATACCGACACGGGTCGTGCAGTTTATGGTGGCGGCGGAATTTCACCGGATGAGAACGTCAAGCCTGGATTGATCAGTGCCGGTGAGCGACATTTGCGAGACGTGCTCTTCGCGTATTCGCTCGAGTTGACTGCGGGACGCGTTGCCGGATTCGAGTCGTACAAAGTGCAGCGAGCGATTGAATTCGATCACGATCTCTTGAATGAGGATTTTCCCGTCACGGATGCGCTCTTCAAGGACTTGAAGCGATTCGCGGCGAGCAAGCCTATCTTCAAGGTGACACCGGATCAGATCGACAAAGCACGCACGTATGCTGAAAGACAGTTGCGTTATAACGTTCTGTCAGCAGCTTACGGTTACCGGACTGCGACGCAGGTATTCAACGACGCTGATCCACAGATCTCACGCGCCGTCGACGCCATGCCTCGAGCTCGTGAGTTAGCGCTCGCGGCCAGTCGCGCCCGTGCCCGGGGTTGATGTTGTCCGCAGATTACGCAGATTAGAACGCTCATTATCATCAACCACGCTGCCGCGCGAGTGCGGCGCGTGTGGCCGGAAATAAAAAGAAAGCTCGACGCTGCGGGCGTTGAGTATCAAGCTTACGAAACCCAGGCGCGCGGGGATGCCACCGGCAAAACCCGCGCGTCTTTGCGTTCAGGTATCGATTCAATCGTCGTCGTTGGCGGCGATGGCACACTCAGTGAGGTAGCGGAAGGATTTTTCGAGTTCAATGACGATCTCGATGTGTTGCCAACCGCGATCAATCCAACCGCAACTCTCGCACTTCTTCCAGCCGGAACCGGAAACGACTTTGCTCGTGGATTGCGTGGCAGGCGCGCGCCGTTGCAGACGTGGATCGATACCGTCATCGCGCGCGCGCGCGAAGAAAGCAATCAGCCGCAGACGGTCGATGTGCTTTATGGACGTTGCAATGGATTTGAAAAGCCGTTCATCTGTCTCAACGCGTCGACGATGGGTATTGGTGGCGAGACGGCTGGTCGCGTCGCAGCGCAGGGAAAGTTTATGCGCAACTTCTCCGGCGAGTTTCGTTTTGTATTCGCTGCCGTGGGTGCTTTGGCCGCGTGGCGTGAACGTCGCGTGATCGTGACTGTCGACGGTCGCACAATCACTGATGGTCCAATGAATCTCGTCGCTGTTGCAAACGCGCTTTACTGCGGTGGTGGGATGATGCTGTCGCCCGACGCACGAATCGACGATGGCAAGCTGGATGTAATTACTGCTTCAGGTCTCTCGCGCGCGAACGTCGTTACCGAACTCTCACGCGTCCACACCGGCGGTCACGTTAACAACCCGAAGGTTACGATCACGCAAGGCACCATCGTCCGAATCGAAACGTTACTGTTGCAGGATGCAATGCCGTTGGAAGCTGACGGAAACGTTCGCGGCGTAACGCCGGTCCAGTTTCAAGTCCTGCCGGGCGCGTTACGCTTCTTAATCTAGTCAATCCTGAAAAATCCAGTAAATCCTGTCTAACTATCCCACCAGCTTCCGTGCGTGCTGGAGAACATTCTCAACATTGAATCCGAGGTTCTTCAACGCCACATCTCCAGGCGCTGACGCGCCAAAACGATCGAGACAAATCACGTCGCCTGCCGTTCCCACGTAACGGTCCCAACCCTGTCGCACGCCCGCTTCAACTGCGAGTCGCGCCGTTACGGATGGAGGCAAAACCTCATCACGATAGTCCGCCGTTTGCTCGTCAAACAATTCCCAACACGGCAGCGAAACAACACGCGTAGGTACGCCCTCGTTCTGAAGTTTGTCGCGTGCCTCAAGCACGAGTCCGACTTCCGATCCCGTCGCGATGAGAATCAATTTCGGCGTAACGGCGTTTCCATCAGCTTCAGCCTCAGCCAACACGTAACCACCGCGGCGCGAGCCTTCAGCTTTCGCATAACGATTGCGATCGATCACTGCCACCTTCTGTCGTGTCAGCGCTAAAGCTGTCGGCGCAGAGCGCCGCAGGATCGCAATGCGCCACGCCTCGCTCACCTCCGCTGGATCCGCCGGTCGAATCACAAACAGGTGTGGGATCGCGCGCAACGCCGCGAGGTGTTCGATGGGCTGGTGCGTTGGTCCATCCTCGCCCAATCCAACCGAATCGTGCGTGAAAACATAAATCACCTGCACTTCCGACAACGCGGCCAAACGAATCGCCGGGCGCATGTAATCGGAGAACGTCAGGAACGTGCCGCCAAACGGAATCAAACCACCGTTCAAAGAGATTCCCGTCATCGTCGATCCCATCGCGTGCTCGCGCACGCCGAAATGCAGGATGCGACCGTCGTATTCCCCAGCTTCAAAACTGTGGCTCGACTTGATGTCCGTGTTATTCGAAACTCCGAGATCCGCCGAACCGCCAATCAACATCGGCAACACCGGCGCGAGCGCATTGATCACTTCACCACTCGCGACACGTGTCGCGACCGATGTCGGATCTTCAAACTTCGGCAAGTGATCTTCCCAGCCTGCGGGCAGCTCACCATTCATCGTGGTGCGCCACAGTTCGCCGTCCTCGGGATTTGCTTCGGAATATTTTCCGACGAGCTCGCGCCATTCGGCTTCGAGCTGCTCGCCGCGCGGCACCGCTTCACGGAAGTGCGCGAGCGCTTCCTCGGGAATGTAAAACTGCTTGTCTTCGGGCCAGCCGAGATGTTTCTTTGTTTCGCGCACCGCTTCTTCACCGGGCGCGTCGCTGTGAGCCTTGCGAGTGCCCTGCGTCGGCATGCCAAAGCCGATGACGGTCTTGACGGAAATCAAACTCGGCTTGTCGGTGACTGACTGCGCGACTTTGATTGCGTTCTCGATCTCGTCGAGATTGTTGCCGTCGGAAACTGTCTGCGTGTGCCAGCCATAAGCTTCGAAACGCTTCGGCACGTCTTCACTGAATGCGAGACTGGTGAAACCTTCGATCGTGACCTTGTTGTCGTCGTAGAGATAGATCAACTTGCCGAGCTTGAGATGACCGGCAAGCGACGCTGCTTCCGACGCGACGCCTTCCATCAAATCGCCGTCAGAAACAATCGCGTAGACGTAATTATCGATGAGCGGAAAGCCGTCTTTGTTGAACTTCGCGGCCAGGTGTGCCGCGCCCATTGCCATGCCGACGCCATTTGCAAAACCCTGACCGAGCGGACCGGTGGTGATCTCCACTCCGGGCGTGAGCCCATACTCGGGATGGCCCGGCGTCTTTGAACCCCACTGGCGAAAGTTCTTCAGTTCGTCGAGCGAGAGGTCGTAGCCGGTCAAGTGAAGCAACGAGTAGAGCAGCATCGAGCCGTGCCCGGCAGACAGCAGAAAGCGATCGCGATCGTCCCACTTCGGATTGCGCGGGTTGTGACGCAGGAAGCGCGTCCAAAGGACGTATGCCATTGGCGCGGCGCCGAGTGGCAAGCCGGGATGACCCGATTCGGCTTTCTGGACGGCGTCGATCGTCAACGCGCGGATTGTGTTGATGCAAAGCTGATCGAGTTCGGGATTAATGTTTTCTTTTTGCACGGGCGCGCTCATTTAATCTGCTTTCCAGCCACAAACAAGCACAAAAGCAATCTTGTGCATTTTGTGGCTACTTAAAAATTCGATTGTAGAGATCCTCCTGGCGTGCGAGTGCCTGCTGATAGCGAGCGTGTCGCGACAGGTCAGGTTCGAACACCTGGTCAACTGCAAATGAATCTTCCTCAATGTTTGCTATTTTGCCCACCGCTTCGAGCGCAAGCAAGGCTGCGCCACGACTCGATGCCTCGGCACTGCCTCCGAGCAGCAGTGGCCGGCCTAAAACGTCTGCGATGATCTGTAACCACGCGGGTGACGATCGCAATGCATTGCCTGATGCAGCGATGGTTGCGTTCGGCGCAATGTCGTCCAGTGCACGCGCGATTAATGCGAATCGATATGCGATCGACTCGAGTACCGCGCGAGCGATCTCGACGGGCGTCGTACTTTGTTTCAATCCAAATATTCCGCCGCGCGCATCGGCCCGCCAACCGGTGCTGCGCTCACCCGACCAGAAAGGCAAGACTGTGAGCCCATGACCGTCCGGTTCGAGTACGGCAATGTCATCGGAAACAAAATTCAACGATTCGTTTATCCACTGCACCAGTCCGCCGCCATCGGACAACGCGCCCCCGACTGCGACACGACGGTTACACGCTCGATAACTCCACAGACCCGAAGCAGGATTCTCGGGAGGTTCGCCGGCAAACACAACGCGCATCGCGCCCGACGTGCCGACCATTAACGCGATTCTGTCTTTCGTGCTACAGCCCGCGCCAATGTTGTTTGCGGCGCCGTCGCCAACCACTGTTACGAGTCCCGCTTCTGCGAGCGCGGGCCAGCGAAGTGCGAAGTCCTCGGTGAGGCGCAGCGAAGTCTTCGTTTTGATTTCGGGCAACGTATCGGGCGAGATGCCAAGCTGTTCGACGAAGTCCCAATCCCAATCGCAGTCTCGCTGGTTGAAGATGCCCGTGGCGGACGCCATCGAAACCGACGTCGAGTTCTCTCCAAAGAGTCGCAAACAAAGATACTCAGCAAATCCGAGCCAGCAGCGAGTGTTGCGAAACGCGTCCGTCTGTTCACTCTTTAACCAGCGCAGTTTCGCGGGCCAGTAACTGGGATGGAAACGACAACCAGTGCGCGCATGTATCTCAGCTTCGTTGAATTCGTGGAGCAAGTCTTTTGCGAACTCGGCCGCACGCGTGTCGGCCCAGGTGAACACCGGAGTCGTGTGAGATCCGGCGGCGTCGATTCCGATCAGGCTGTGCCAGAACGCAGAGATTGCGATGAGTTCGATCTGCGCCGCCGAGTGAAAGTGATAAGTCAGCAGCTCGTCGACAGTTTTTACAACTTCATCGACGAGGCTGTCCGGATCGAGCTCGGCGAAGTCTGACACGGCCGCGCTGCGACGGCTGCGAACCTGAGCGCCCGTCACTTCGCTACCGCGCTCGTCAAACAACGCCGCACGCACTCCTGACGTGCCGACGTCGATGCTGAGTAAAAGCACAGGCTTTGTGCCTGCCATTACTGACACGATGTTTGGCGCCGGCTCAATTTCGTCAACTACGTCATCGAGCACACTGCTCATTGGAAAGGGTGAACTTAATATAGTTCCCGCCAAGGCGCAAAGGCGCAAAGAAGATCGGTCAACCTTTGCACCTTTGCGCCTTTGCGGGAGATACTCCTTCCCCAGTGCGTCGACTTAACTCCACGTGGCGTTACCTGATACTCGCAGGCGCGATTCACCTCGCACTGACGACTGCGATTTTTCTCATCGGCCACTTTCGTCTGATGCCAAACACCTTCGATGAAGACGGTATCGGAATCACATTCGCCATCGACGGCAAAACTTACCATCAAGTTGCGGTCAATCTCGTTACTGAATGGCAGCAGCACGGTTTCAACGCGTGGCTCGAAACAAAAGCGCCGCTCCACAGCCGTCTGCATTCGCTCTCGTTCATGATCTTTGGACCACTTCTCGGTTACAACATTCTCAGTGCCGAACCCCTGAATCTTTTCTACTTCCTCGGCATTCTCACGTGCATCTATCTCCTCGGCCGCGAGCTCTTTGACGGGCAAACTGGATTACTTGCCGCAGCGATTGTAAGCATCTGGCCCACCTTCCTGTTTCATTCGACGCAACTGATTCGCGATCCGCTTTCAATCTTGTGTCTGCTCGCGTTGATGCTCGTACTGACGATGGTCCTGAGCCGTGAATTTGCCTGGCGCGAAGGAATTTTGATTGCTATTGCTGGCGCGGTGTTGGTGACAGTGTTCTGGCTGGCGCGCGGGAACATGTGGAGTGTGATTGTCATCGCGGTCACAATTACGTTCGTGATGCTGGTGCTTCGGATGATCCACGCGAAGAAGTTAATGGCGGCGAATTCTCTGGTTATGCTGTTGACGATCGCGGCGATTCTGATCGTCCCATCGCGTCTTGAAAGCACGGGTCTGCCTGGCGTGCGACCGCCAGTCGTGACGACGACAGTACCGTCAACAATCAAACAGATGTCCGGTCGACGGGCTGGTTTCCGTTCTTATACCTCGCAGGCGTCAAACATCGACGAGGATGTAGAGTTTCAAAGCACTGGCGACGTGGTGAGATATCTGCCGCGCGCTTTTGTGATTGGATTTTTTTCGCCGTTCCCGAAGATGTGGATCGAGGCTGGGAGCTTCGGTCGTGCGCCAAGATTGATGAGCGGGCTGGAGACGCTCGTGATGTACTTCCTCTATCTCGTTGTCGGGTTGTGCGTGTGGCGGGAAAGACGAAATATGAAAATGTGGCTCGTGTTTCTGGTGGCGACGATCGGGATGTTGGCGCTCGGGCTCGTGGTCGTGAATGTGGGCGCGCTGTTCCGGATCAGGTATGTGTTCTGGATGATGCTGATCGTGCTTGCGGCGAGAGGATTGTTGGACAGGATGAACAGGATTTTTAATCCTGTCTAACGAACCGTTCGCTTCACAAACTCGACGAAGTCGCGCACATCCTCCTCCGTCGTATCAAACGATGCCATCAACCGCACTTCCGAAATCTCTTCAGTCCAGACATAAAAGAAATATTTCTTCTGTAACGCCGGCACGTACTTTCTCGGAATCATCGCGAAGACGCCGTTTGCTTCAACCGGCTGCGTCAGTTGAATCTGCGGCAACTTTGCAAGCTCACTGCCGAGCAACTGCGCCATGCGATTCGCGTGCGCCGCGCCTCGTCGCCAAACATCATCTGACAACAACGCCTCAAACTGCGCCGAGATAAACCGCATCTTCGACGGCAAATGCATTCCCTGTTTGCGTATGAACTTGAAATCCGCGGCGCGTTTCTTATCGAAGAACACGACCGCTTCGCCGTACATCATTCCGTTCTTCGTGCCGCCGAACGAAAGCACATCGACACCCGCATCCGCCGTGATCTCTTTCAGCGATGCGCCGAGACTCACGGCCGCGTTCGACAAACGCGCGCCATCGACGTGCAGCAGCATGTTGTTGTCGTGTGCGAAACGGGCCAGCTCCTTTAATTCTTTTTTGGAGTAAACCGTCCCCATCTCCGTCGCCTGCGAGATCGTGATCACACGTGGCTGGACGTGATGTTCGACGCCGATGCCATGCAGGAGTGGCTTGATCTGGTCGACGCGGAGTTTGCCGTCGAGCGTCTTGATTGCTAGTAGCTTGCAACCGGTGAACTTCTCAGGCGCGCCACATTCGTCAACATTCACATGCGCGGTCTCGGCACAGATGATCGCCTGGTAGGATTCCGTGATCGCCTTCAGACCGAGAACATTCGCGCCCGTGCCGCCAAACACGAAATAGACGGCGATATCGCGTCCGAAATGCTTCTGAAAGAGCTTCGTCGCGCGCGCGGTGAACGGATCGTCGCCATACGCGACGACGTGTCCATCGTTCGCAGCCTTAACAGCCTCGATGACCTCCGGATGCACACCGGCGTTGTTGTCGCTCGCGAAGCTGCGCTTGATCATACTTTGCCTGCTTTGAAGTCTCGCGCGATCTCGCGCGCGGCGTTTGCGCCCGGGAGCCCTGTCAGACCGCCGCCCGGATGCGTGCCGGCGCCGCACAGATAGAGACGTTTGAGTGGAGTTCGATACTGCGCCCAGCCAATCAACGGTCTGAACGTGAAGAACTGATCGAGTGTTTGCTCGCCGTGGTTGATGTGTCCGCCGTTGAGACCAAACTCCTGTTCGAGATCCAACGGTGTGATCACGTGCGCGGCAACAATCAAATCACGAATGCCCGGCGCATATTCTTCCAGCTTGTCGAACACGTTGTTCGCAAACTCCTCGCCGCGCGTCGTCCAGTCGCCATCCTTTAGCTTGTAGGGTGCAAACTGTACGTGAACAGACATCACGTGTTTGCCGTCAGGCGCAAGCGATTGATCGCCAAGCGACGGAATGTTGATGTCGAGATATGGATCTTTTGAAAACTCGCCATACTTCGAAGCGTCGAAGGCCCGTTCGAGATAGTCGATCTCGTGTCCGATGTGAATGCGTCCTGAGAGTTTCGACGTCGCTTCGCTGCTGTTCACACCTTTGAATTCAGGCATGCCCGAAAGCGCGAGATTGATCTTTGCAACCACGCCCGGCGTGCGATAGTTGCGCATCTTCAAGAGGAAGTTGGGTTCGAGATCGATTGGATCGACGAGATTCAGAAACGTCGTGCGCGGATCGGCGTTCGAAACAACGACGCGCGACTCAATCTCTTCGCCACCGTCGAGCACCACCTTCGGTTTGTCGCCGTAAGCGCCATGGATCTGTGAAACGCGCGCGGACGTGCGAATCTCTGCTCCCGCAGCTTTCGCCGCATTCGCGAGTGCCTGAGTCAAAGCGCCCATGCCGCCTTTTGGATACGACGCCGAACCGATCGCGCTTCCGTCCATCGCCGCTTGCCACAACAATCCGAGACTCGTTCCGGCAGACCATGGACCAGCAGATGCTCCGTGAATTCCGCGCGCTGCGACCGTTGCGCGCAACAGTTCCGTCTCAAACCATTCGCTGACAAGATCCGCGACCGCCATCGGCCCCCAGCGCAGCAGACGATACTCGTCTTTCTTACCAAGTCCGCGAAACGCAAGCCCGACTTTTCCGAGGTGCCACAAGTCGTTCGTAGTCGGCTGGTCAATCGACGGCGGCGTCATAGAAACCAACGGCGCGAGCACGCGACCGATGCGTGAAAAGCTGTTAACAAACTCCGGATAGCTGCGCGCATCGTTGGCAGAAAACTTTTCAATCTCGGCAACGGTTGGAGCGACGTCGTTGTAGATGCAGCAGTGTCTGCCGTCAGGCGCGAGTGCAAGCACGCGCGCTTGCGGGGTGATCATCTCCAACCCGTGACGCGACAGATTCAAATCAGCCGCAACTTGAGCTGCGAGCGGACCTGCCGCATGGTCCAATGTCGAACAACGAAATCCGGGCGCCACCTCTTCAGTAACAGCGCCACCCCCAACCACCTCACGTCGCTCGAGCACAAGCGTCTTCAGCCCGCTCTTCGCGAGATAACACGCCGCAACCAGACCATTATGTCCAGCGCCAATAATCGTGACGTCGTATGTCATGCAGTTAGTTTAGCCACGGATTTACACGGATGACACAGATCAATCCGTGTAGATCCGTGTAAATCTGTGGCTAAAGATCCTTCAAAAGTTGTAGTGCGGCGTTGCGTCCGGGCGCACCCATGATGCCGCCACCCGGATGCGTGGCTGATCCGCACATGTAGAGATTCTTGATCGGCGTGCGATATTGCGCCCATCCAGGCGCAGGCCGCAGAAAAAAGAGTTGCTCGAGCGTCAGCTCGCCCTGGAAGATATTTCCTTCCGACAAGCCGAAGTCACGTTCGAGATCGAGTGGCGTCAAAACCTGTCGATCGCGAATCAGCTCCTTGATGTTGGGCGCGTGCTCGGCAATCGTGTCTACAACCGTGTCGCCAAACTCTTCACGCTTCTCGTCCCACGTTCCTTCCTTCAGGTTGTACGGCGCGTACTGCACGAAGCACGACATCACATGCTTACCCGGCGGCGCCACTGACGGATCCGTTAGACTCGGAATCACCATGTCGATATAAGGGCGACGCGAGAAACGTCCATACTTCGCATCGTCATAAGCCCGCTCCATGTATTCGACACTCGGTGAAATCGAGATAGCGCCGCGCAGATGCGCGCCTGGGCCGGGCATCGCCTTGAAATTCGGCAAACCGTCGAGCGCTAGATTCACTTTTCCTGACGAGCCGCGATACTTGTATCGCTTGAGGTCGATGCAGAAATCGTCCGGCAAATGCTGCTCACCGACCATCTTCATGAACGTCAAACGCGGATCGACGCTAGACGAAACAACTTCAGCGTGAATCTCATCGCCGTTTTCAAGCACGACGCCCGTGGCGCGTCCATTTTTGAGCAGAATCTTCGCAATCGGCGCTTCAGTGCGAATCTCAACACCGGCTTCGCGCGCTGCGTCGGCGATCGAATTCGAAATCGCGCCGGTGCCGCCGCGTGCAAATCCCCACGAACGAAACGCTCCGTCAATCTCACCCATGTAGTGATGCAGCAGCACGTACGCCGTTCCCGGCGAACGCACGCCGAGAAAGGTGCCGATGATTCCCGACGCCGACATCGTCGCTTTGAGCACGTCCGTCTCGAACCACTGATCGAGAAAGTCGGTGGCGCTCATCGTCATCAATTGCACCTGGTTGTACTTGTCTTCGTCGGAAAGTTTTTGGAAACGCCGGCCCAGGAACGCGAGATTTTTCCAACCGCGCGGATCGAGTGAAGTCGGATCGGGCGGCGTCATACTCATGATCGGCTTCACGAAGTGGGCCATCTCGATCATCGCCTTGCCGTATTCGTCGTAAGCTTCGGCGTCGAGACGTGAATGGCGCGCAATCTCACGACGTGTGCGCGCGTGATCGTTAACGCGCCAGAGATAGTCGCCGTTTGGCATCGGCGTGAACGTGCCGTCGAGCGGAAGTATTTCGAGACCGTGACGCGGCAGATCGAGCTCGCGAATGATCTCCGGACGCAACAGAGAGACGACATACGAGCAGACTGAAAACTTAAAACCGGGAAAGACTTCTTCAGTGACTGCCGCGCCTCCGAGCACGTGACGTCGCTCGAGCACCAGCACTTTTTTCCCGGCGCGCGCGAGATAAGCCGCGTTCACCAGACCGTTATGACCGCCCCCGATTACGACGACGTCGTATTTGCTGTTCATACGTTTGTGTTTCGGATGTCTTGCCGCAAGCGCGCTAGGATACTTATAATCGCTCGCCCTGACAAATCTATCTTAGAGCCACAAAAAAGCACCTAAGTCACCAAAATTATTTTTTGTGTGTTTTGTGCCTCTTTGTGGCTAAACTGAATCGATGCCTATTGGAACCGCTTTTCATGAACGGACATTCCCGCTCTGCGAAAGTCTCAACTATCGCGAGTGGTCTGGTTACTATGCGGTCAGCTCTTACGAACCGCATCACGAGCACGAGTACAACGCGATTCGCAATGCCGCCGCGTTGATCGATATCTCGCCGCTGTACAAATACCGGCTCACCGGCAAGGACGCGACGCGTCTTGTCGATCGGATCATTACGCGCGACATGCGCAAAGTGACGGTGGGCCAGGTGGTCTATACGCCGTGGTGCGACGAGCGCGGGAAAGTGATCGACGACGGTACGGTCTCGCGTCTCGAAGAAAACACCTACCGTTGGACCGCAGCGGATCCGAGCCTGCGCTGGTTCACGCAAAACGCCGCCGGTATGGACGTCCACATCGAAGACATCTCCGAAAGCGTTTCCGCGCTCGCGTTGCAAGGTCCAACTTCAGGCCGTTTGCTCAAGAGCCTCGTACAGGACGCCGACATCGCGAACCTCAAATACTTTCGCGTGACCAAAGGCAGTATCGCAGGTGTGCCGGTTGAGATTTCGCGTACCGGTTACACGGGCGATCTCGGTTACGAGATCTGGATCGCGTCCGATAAGGCCATCAAAGTTTGGGACGCGCTGATGGAAAGCGGCCGTCCGTTTGATATTCATCCTGCCGGAATGCTGGCGCTCGACGTCTCGCGCGTCGAAGCCGGATTGCTGCTGATCGAAGTCGATTTCAACAGCAGTAAGAAAGCGCTCGTGGATGAACAACGTTATTCGCCCTACGAAATGGGACTCGGACGCCTCGTGAACCTAGACAAAAATCGCTTCGTGGGCCAGGCGGCTCTAATCGAAGAACAGAAACGCGGTCACGCACGCGAGATTGTGGGTCTCGAGATCGATTGGCCACAGGTCGAGAGTCTCTACGAAGATGTCGGCCTGCCGCCGGCGGTTTCGCCGATGGCATCGCGCGTCGCTGTGCCTGTGTACAAAGAAGGGATGCAGGTTGGTAAAGCGACTACGACTACCTGGTCGCCGACGTTGAAGCGAATGATCGCGCTCGCCACTGTCAACCGCGGGTACACACGCCCCGGCACGAAATTGCAGTTTGAGATTACAGTCGAAGCCGTTCGCCACAACGTGCGTGCGACGGTCGCGAAAACACCGTTCTTCAATCCGAAACGCAAGACAGCCACGCCCGTCGTATGAACGCTCAACTGAGTGAGATCGTCAATCAATACGATCCGAACCTGGCGCTCGATCTGGCGTTAACGATCCCTTCGTCGTGGTACACCAACCGAGATTTCTATCAACTCGAGCTCGAAACCGTCTTCTCACAGTCGTGGCAACTCGCGGCGCGCGCCGATCAGGTGGCCGAGGCGGGCCGGTACGTGACGACGGACATTGCCGGCGAGCCGATCGTGATTGTGCGTGGAAACGACCGCGTGTTGCGCGGGTTCTTCAACGTCTGCCGCCATCACGCGGCGGCGGTGATGACTGAGCCCGAAGGCAAGGCGCCGCAGCTTCGCTGTCCGTATCACGGTTGGACCTACTCGCTCGAAGGTGAACTGAAAGGCACTCCGGATTTTTCCGGTGTCTGCGATTTCGATCGAGTTAAGAATGGGCTCGTGTCGATCGAAATTGCCGAGTGGGAAAACTGGGTATTCGTTAAGACTGTTCAGAATGTGCCTGAATCGATCGATGAGTTTCTCGGCGATGAGCTGCTCGCACAAATAAGTCCGTTGCAGTTGAGCGAGCTGCATTGGTTCGAGCGCCGTCATTATCAGTTCGACTGCAATTGGAAAGTGTTTGTTGATAACTATCTCGACGGTGGTTATCACGTGCCTTACCTGCACAAAGGTCTCGACAGCGTGCTCGACTACAGCAATTACCAGATCGAGAACGGCGAGCACCATTGTTTGCAGTGGAGCCCGATCGTCACTGACGGAGCTGAAGCGCAAACCGGCGCGGTGAGAAAAGGCGACCGAGCGCTCTATTACTGGATCTATCCAAACTTCATGATCAACTGGTACGACGGTGTGATGGACACGAACCTCGTCATACCGCGTGGTGTGGACCAGACGGAGGTGATCTTCGACTTTTACTTTCCGGACGTGGTGAGTGAAGAGGCACGCGAGCGTAATCGAGCGAGCGTGGCCGTGGGCCAGCGAATCCAGGATGAAGATGTGGCGATCTGCAAGTCGGTGCAGCGGGGCCTCGGTTCGCGTGCGTATCATGCCGGAAGATTGTCTGTAAGACGCGAGGCAGGCGAGCATTTATTCCATCGGTTGCTGCATAGAGACGTAAGTAGGTTGGAACACGGATAAACGCGGATAGAAATCCCGATTAAAGAATGACAAAACAAGGCCACCTGCTGCGCGTACTCGGAGTGGGGTTTGGTCTCGCCGTGGCTATCGGCAACACGATTGGTGCGGGGATTTTTAAGGCGCCAGGCTCGATTGCCGAACAATTACCCGCTCCGACACCCTTCCTGCTCGTTTGGCTTGCCGGTGGTCTTTATGCATTCCTCGGCGCCATCTCAGTGGCCGAACTCGGGACGATGCTGCCGCGTTCCGGTGGACAATACGTCTTCTCACGTTATGCGCTGGGTGAGTACGCAGGCTTCATCGTGGGATGGAGCGACTGGATCTCTACGTGCGGGTCAACCGCAGCGGTGTCGCTCGTCGTCGGCACATTCGCTGTCGCGCTCTTTCCCGCCCTCAATGGCAAAGCGGTACCCATCGCAGTGGCGGTGGCAATTGCCTTTGCGCTTTTACAGTGGCGCGGAATCGCCTGGGGCAGCAACATTCAAAACATAACCAGCTTGCTCAAAGCGCTCGCCTTTGTCGCGCTGATCGTGGCGGCGTTCATCTTTGGCGGTGAAGGCTCGCTGACGAGTTCACAAGTTTCGGCGATGCCGGTCATCACGATATCGGCGATCGTCATTTCGCTGCAGGCGGCAATTTACACGTACGACGGTTGGACCGGTGTGATCTACTTTTCGGAAGAAGTTGATAATCCCGGGAAAGACATTCCTCGTGCGCTGTTCGGCGGCGTTGCGGCAATCGCGGCGATTTATCTGCTGGTAAACATCGCGCTGCTTTACGTGTTGCCGATTTCGCAAATCGCCGGCAAGGAATTTGCGGCCGGCCAGGCGGCGACGGTGATTTTTGGCCGCTACGGCGACACGGTATTTCGTTGTCTCACGATCGTGTCGATGCTGAGCGGCGTAAATGCGCTGCATCTGATGGCGACGCGTGTCGTGTTTGCGATGAGCCGTGATGGACTGTTCGTGAAGAAAGCGGCTGACGTAAACAAAGGCGGAACTCCAACTGTCTCGCTTCTTCTTAGCGCACTCGTGGCGCTGCTGTTCATCGTGTTCGGAGAGAAATTCGAGACTGTCATTACAGTGCTCGCGTTCTTCTTCGTGGTTAATTACATCCTCTCGTTTGTTTCACTCTTCGTGTTGCGGCAGCGTGAGCCAGAGAAGCCGCGGCCTTATCGCGCGTGGGGTTATCCCGTCACGCCGGCCCTCGCATTGATTGGATCGGTGTTGTTTCTTGCGGGAGCGATTCGGGCGGATACGAAGAACAGTGTTTACGCGTTGATACTGCTGGCGGTGAGTTATCCGGTGTTTTGGGTAACGAAGCGACTTAGTTAACGCGACAGCCGTCGTTGTCGACGTCGAGGATTCTGACAGTCGACCCCACTTTGAAACACTTCGCCATTCGGGCGCCAATCTCTTCTTCATTACTCTCAACCAAAGCGACAATACTTGGACCAGCGCCGCTCAACGCAACTCCCAGCAGACCCGGCGCGCGCGGGAGTGCGAGCGCGGCGGCGAGTCCGGGAACGAGTGATTCCCGTTGCGGCTGGTGCAGCCGATCGTGCATTGCTTCCCAGAGCATGTCGTAACGCTGTTGCGCGATTGCGGCGGCGAAAAGTGCTGCACGCTGGAGGTTGTAAACGGCGTCGAGGCGGCTGACCGTCCGTGGCAACGCGGCGCGTGCGACGTGTGTCGGCAGTTGTGAATGAGGTGAGACGACGACCACTCTAATCCTGGACGGCCAATCAAATTTAGCGGAAACAACGGTTTTGTCACTGCTGATGCAACTTGCGAGAAACCCACCGTGCAATGAGGCGGCGACGTTGTCAGGGTGTCCTTCAAACTCGGTGGCGTAGTTCAGAATCGATTGATCCGAGATCTCTTTTCCAGTGATTAACCCTGCCAGCTTGATACCCGCTACGATTGCCGCTGCGCTACTACCCAAACCGCTGGCGAGTGGTATTTCGTTGTGTGCAACTAATTCAACCGGCGGTAAGGTTGCCCCTTCACTGCGTGCTGCAAAAGACATCGCGCGATAGATCAAATTGACGGCGTTGCGAGGTAACGCTTCGTTCTCTTTCGCGCCGGTGGTTGTAACCCGACAAGGCTCGCTTGCATCGGGAACAGCCGTCGCCCGCACGGTCAGATAAAGCTTCAGCGCAAGCCCAAAACAGTCAAACCCCGATCCGAGATTCGACGTCGATCCCGGAACACGAACCTCAAACGAAGATCTCTCTTTAGCCGCGTTCATCTGTGGCTCACAAAACCTCCCGAATCGCGTCCGCCGAAGCAGCGACACGAATCGGAGAATTAGCAAATGGGCTATCAAGCCTCCGCCCGTCGGGATCAGTTAACGAGCGATTGTGATACTTGATCACGTAGTCAGTGTCTTTCAGTACGTGCCCCGTTAACACCGCAACGACCGATTCATTCTTATCAATCACTCCCTCGGCAACAAGCTTCCGAATTCCCGCCACAGTCGTCGCCGACGCCGGCTCACACCCAATCCCGTCGCGCCCGATAACTGCCTTCGCATCCGCAATCTCCTGCTCGGTGACGGTAGTGACGACGCCGCCAGTCTCGTTGACCGCTCGCCACGCCTTCTGCCACGAAACAGGCGCGCCGATCTTGATCGCCGACGCGAGTGTTTTCGGATCCTCTTCATTTACAAACTCCCGATGTTCGTCGTCTGTAAAGAACCGAGCAAACGGCGCCGCACCTTCAGCCTGAATAACTGTGATCTTCGGTTGCCGGGCGGTTAATCCACTGCTGAGCAACTCACGGAACCCTTTTCCAAATGCAGAACTGTTGCCGAGATTCCCACCGGGTAAGACGAGATGATCCGGCACCCGCCAGTCGAGTTGTTCGGCAAGCTCGAATGCAACTGTCTTCTGTCCCTCGATCCGAAACGGATTGATCGAGTTGACGAGATAAATCGATTCGTCTTCGGCAAGCTCGCGAATGACGTGCATCGACGCGTCAAAGTTGCCGTCGATCTCAATAACCCGCGCGCCGTAATCCAACGCCTGCGCCAGCTTCGCATGGCTCACCTGTCCGGCGGGAACAATGATCGCGCACTGAAGGTCCGCACGCGCCGCGTAAGCCGCGAGGCTCGCCGCAGTGTTGCCGGTGCTCGCGCAGACGACGAGTCGTGCGCCAAGTTTGCGGGCCTGCGTGACGGCGACAGTCATGCCGGTGTCTTTGAACGATCCCGTTGGGTTACAGCCTTGATGTTTGAGTTTTAGTTCAGGCACGCGGCAGTAGTCGGCAGAGCGGGGTGCGTCGTAAAGCGGTGTGTTTCCTTCGTCCAGCGAAACGACGGCTGCGTCTTCAGGGAACGGCAGGAACTCGCGATAGCGCCAAACGCCGCTGCGATCGCGGCGTGTTAACCAACGCTTTCGTAATGAATCAGGATCGATTGCGATGGGGTCGCGTCGCTCAATGTCGAGCAACCCACCGCACCGCGAACACACGTAAATACGCGCGTCAAGATCGAATTCCGCACGACAGTCGGCCGAGATGCAGCGCTGGAGGTAAGTCAACGAAAAGCATTCTACAGAAAACCAGCCACAGATCTACACGGATTGATTACAGATTTAAATCCGTAATTAATCCGTATAATCCGTGGCCTAGAAACTGAATCTTATTTGCGCGTCGATGCGACGGTTGTACGCAGGATTTCCACCACCAAATCCACCGAAGCCGCCCGCTGTCGAAGTTGACTGCCCAAACAACGACGAACCGATGTTGCCGATCGGATTGCCAAGGTTGGTGTGGTTCAGGATGTTATTGAAGTTCAGCGAGAACGTCAGATTGTAACGGCCCGTGCCGCCACCACCCGGTCCGCCAAAACCACCACCGCCTGGTCCACCACCACCAAATCCGCCGCGGCCACCACCGCCGCCGCCCGGACCACCGCCACCTGGACCACCCTGACCACGACCGGCCATGCCGCCACCCATGATCGGGTTTCGCTGACCATCACGTTGCTGGGGATTCTGTCCGTCCTGAGTTTGATTCTGACGATTGTTCGCCGTCGAACCGCGACCCTCGGAACCAAAACTCCACGTCTTGCTGACGCGCAGATTGACCGTTACCGATCCCGGTCCTTCGCCGAAGTTGCGCGGAATCATCACGTCGCCCGGCGCAAACGTGAGTTTGAAGTTGCCGTAAGGCGTGCACTTGATATTGTTCACATCGGCACAATCCGCACCGGCAGGCGCGAGCGCCGGCCGCTCGGTGTTCAGCGTGTCGCCATTGATGTCGCGGCCGAGCGTGATATTGAACGGACGGCCCGACTGCAGGATCACGAATGGATTCAAACTGATATTCCACGGCGCGCGGATGTTACCAGTCATCACAAAGCGATGCCTGATGTCGCCCGAAGCGCGTCCATACTCAGTGCTCAAGTCGTACGGATTGGCTGGAAAGCTTCCGGTGCCATCCGCATCACTGTTCGCCTTAGCAAACACGTAGTAAGCATTCATCGTGACGTTGCGATGAAAGCGGCTGTTAAAGTTGATGATGAGTTGATTCTGGTTATAACGACCACTCGACTCGTATTCAAAAATGTTGCAACGCGGAGAAGGATTGATCTCGGGCGGAATAAAGTCAGCGCAGTCGAGGGGACGAATGCCGCTGTTCGGCACACCCGGAACAAACGAGCCCGGCAACGGAGCATTTAACGGTCGCGTGCGCAGAACGTGCAGCGTGCGAACGTTGATGTAGCTGGTCGCGATCGTCAGATTGTGCGGCAACTGCCGCTCAACACTAATCACTGATTGCAGCGTGTACGGCGACTGAAGTCCTTCCGCAAGACGATAAACACTGCCTGGAACCGCAAACTGAACGAGCTGATCCGCGGTTGGAATCACCGGAAAGAAATCCGGATTCTGCACGGTGAACTGCTGCTGATTCACTCCATTCAATCGCAGCGCGTTCATCGTCAAGTTTTCACTGATGCGCTCGTAGAAAACTCCATAACCGCCGCGAATGACAGTCTTCGACTGCTGTCCGCCAGGCGACCATGCAAAGCCAACACGTGGTCCAAAGTTCAGATTGCTGTCGATGTTTTTCTGGTTCTCGTAACGCAGACCCAGACTGAGCGTGAAGTTTGGACGCAACTTCCAGTCGTCCTGCACAAAACCACCAACGTCCCACTGACTCACTTTCGTTTCGGGATTACCAGACGACAGACGAAACTGACTGGCGCCACCACCAAGCGCTCTAATTTGTGCGCCGGTGAAACCCTGTGCAAGCAAAACCTGCGTGCGACGATAACGCTCGATACTCGTAACCAACTCCGTTCCACCAGTCGGCTGATCGTTCGCATCGAGAATCGGACCGAGCGTGCCGCCGAAGAACGTATAAGTGCCGCCGAAGTTTTGCGGCGAGAACTGCGTGATGTTAACGCCGCGCAGGCGAGCGCCAACCTTCAATGAGTGTTGGCCCATCGCAAACGACGTGTTATTAGTCAGTTCCCAGTCGTGTGTTGTGCTGTGTGCCTGGCCGACCTGCGATCCGCCACCCGTAAACGCGTCCTGCACGTCGATCGTCGGAGTCGAGTTGTCGGCGTTCTGCATCGTCTGCTGGCGTTCAAACGAGAAGCGTGTTTCGTTAACGATGGTCTTGTTGATGATCGCTGTTTCAGTAAGCTGAATTCCTTGTTCGCTGTTCTCGCTGTCGTAGATGCGCTCCGGCAGGTTAAAGCCACCGGCTCCAACGATGCGCGTGGTCTTCGCGTAGTTATAACGCGCGATGAGCGTGTGGTTGGGGTTGATCTGGTAATCAATCCTGGGGCTGAAAGACGTGCGGCGGCTTGGAACGGGAACCGTGCCAACGAAGTCGACAATATTGTTATTCGCGTCCAGCACCTGCGCCACAGTCAACGCGCTGTCGTCAACATCGCGCTTATCGAAATCGACGAAGAACGACGCTTTGCGTTTCGAAATTGGTCCGCCAAAGTTTCCGCCGTACTGGCGCGTCTGAATCGCAGGGCGGTTGTCGGCGAACGGGTTGCGAGCGTTGAGTGCGTCGTCGTTGAAGTTAAGAGAAACCTGGCCGCGATAACGATCGGTACCGGGTCGAGTCAGGATCTCGATACGACCAAAACCAAGTCGATCGTACTCGGCTGAAAACGGATTCGAGTTGATTCGGATTTCACGAATCGATGCGCGCGGAGGCAAACGACCGCCGGTGAAACCGTCAACGAAGATTTGTCCGCCATTTGGACCAGCAGAAGGACCAGCCAAAGCCTGTAACGCAGCCGCGAGATCGTCGGGATCGTCCGGGAGGGCGTCGATGTCGTCGCCTTTGAGAACAACCGCGCCGGCGTTGTTTTCCGGTTCGGTGCTCAGCTCGCGATTCTCAGTTGAGACAGTTACTTTCTGCTCTTCGATCGCGACTTTCAAAATGACGTCGACCTGCGACGGCTTGCCCGCAGTGACATCGACGTCGGGAGTTTCGGACATCGCAAAGCCCGCATTGATCGCACGAACGGTGTACTTGCCGGGAACCAGACCATTGATGGTGTAAGAGCCGCTGTCGTTCGTAACCACCGACTTCTCGACGCCCTTGCCGTCAATCGCCGTCACGCTCGCGCCGACGATTGCGCCACCCAACTCATCCAGCACCTGTCCACGCAACGATCCAGTGCGCTGTTGCCCGAGCACAAGTCCAGGGATGCTTGCGCAAAGGGCAATTAACAACACAATTTTCTTCATTCCGAAGCTCCTTCGAACACTTTGCTTATTTGGCGTGGATAGAGTGCGTCCGCCCCAGCATGAGTGCGGATTGTATCGAAAGAAGGCGTAAAGAGTCTGTCAATGAAATGTAAAGTTTTGTCAGTTCTATGGAGATTGCAATTGACACTTCTTTACGCACGAAATTGGGCGACTATTGTAGGATCTTCCTCCGTGCAACACAGGCCCTTGCCTTAGGTAGTCCATATGTCATTCAATCTCGCTGAGAAGCAGCCAATGGAACACGTCCTCGTAATTGACGACGATGTCGGCCTCTGCGAGTTGGTCGGAGAGTATCTTCAGCCGGAGGGTTACACGGTTGAAGCGATTCACAACGGCGAGCGCGGCATCGATCGGGCCCTTTCGGAGGAACACGATCTGGTTGTGCTCGACGTGATGTTGCCGGGCACGAACGGATTCGATGTGCTGCGTCGTATCAGAGCGCGTTCGCGTATTCCGGTTTTGATGTTGACGGCGAGGGGCGACGATGTAGACCGTATTGTTGGTCTCGAAATCGGCGCCGACGATTATTTACCGAAACCATTTAATCCTCGGGAGCTGGTAGCAAGAATTCGGGCGGTATTGCGGCGCGCCCAGCCCGTTGAGTCAACTACTTCCGCGCGTGAAACCATTCGTGTTGGGGACATCGAAATGGACAGCAACACGCGCAATGTCCGCCGCTCGGGGGAAGTAGTTGAGCTCACCGGAGTCGAATACGATTTGCTCGAAATTCTGTTGCGCAATGCGGGGCAGATAGTTAAGCGAGAAGATTTGGTTAAGGAAGTGTTGGGCCGCGAGCTGTCGCCGTTCGATCGCAGTATCGACATGCACGTCAGCAACCTGCGCAAGAAGTTGGGCCACCAACTAAACGGTCTGGAACGAATCAAGACCATTCGTGGCGTGGGCTACATCTACGGCGCCACGACAGAGAAAGAGTGAAGCCACATAAGGCACAAAAGTCACACAAAGCACAAAAAAGAGATCGAGGAACTGTCGGTCTTTTTGTGCCTTATGTGCATTTTGTGCCTTATGTGGCCCTTCTTTGTGGCTAATACTTATGAAGTTCCCGTTTCGTAATTTATATCTCAAGATCTTCATCTGGTTTTGGGTCGCGATGATTATCATCAACGTCGTGCTGTTTGCGGCGTTTGCACTCACGCGTCCGACACCAACGCGGCGGTCGTGGCGCGATCTCGCTCAAACTGGTCCAAACTCACAGAAGGCTGCTGAGATTTACGAACAATCGGGATCGCAGGCATTGAATGCCGCGCTTCAGGCTACAGAGAAATCTACCGGTGTTGATGCGACTTTCTTCGACGAGAGCGGGAAAGAGCTTTCCGGCCGACCAGTTCTGCCCGGCACGTCAGAATTGACGGCGAAGGCGGCGGAGAGTCGTGATATCGAGTTTAACTTCGCCACCGAAAACACACTCGTGGCGCGTCCCGTCACCAGCGCGAAAGGACAGCGATACATCTACGTTGCGCACATTCCTCGTCCACCGTTTCAGCCGTTCGTCCAGACGTTGGGGCTGCGACTGCTCGTAGTGCTCGTGATCGGCGGCATCTTTTGTTACTGGCTCGCGCGTTATCTGACCACGCCGCTCCTGAAACTCCGCACGACAACCAACGAACTCGCCGAAGGCAATCTCGGCGCACGCGTTTCGACTAAGCTCGCCAAGCGTCGTGATGAAGTCGGTCAGTTAGGACGTGACTTCAACTCGATGGCGGAACGACTCGAGTCGATGGTGAAGGCGCAGCAGCGTTTGCTTGGCGATATCTCGCATGAGCTGCGTTCGCCGCTCGCGCGTCTCGGCGTTGCACTTGGCCTCGCGCGACAGCGATCCGGTCCGGAAGCGAATGGCGCGCTCGATCGTATCGAACGTGAGTCAGACAATCTCAATGAGATGATCAGCCAGTTGCTGACTCTGACGCGGCTGGAAAGCGGCACGGATGCTCGCAAGCGAACTGACGTCGATCTGGCAGCGCTCGTGAAGGAAGTTGCTGACGATGCCAACTTTGAGGCACGTAGCACCAACCGCTCGGTCCACGTCGTGTCGAGCGATCACTGTTCGATCAAAGGTATTGAAGAATTACTTCGTAGCGCGGTCGAGAATGTTGTGCGCAATGCGGTGCGTTACACGCCCGAGGGAACGGCGGTTGAAGTCGCGCTACAACGGCAAAACGGTCACGCGGTGATCAGTGTGCGCGATCGCGGCAAAGGCGTTCCTGAAGAGGCGCTCGAGACAATTTTTCGACCGTTCTATCGGACTGAGGATGCACGCGACCGACAGAGTGGCGGCGGCACGGGTCTTGGTCTCGCGATTACCGAACGAGCCGTGCGGATGCATGGCGGATCGGTTCAGGCTGCAAACGTCGTCGGCGGCGGGTTATCGGTTGAAATGAGATTAGATCTCAATCATCCACAGACTGCATAGATTTAGCTTTATCTGCGTAATCTGCGGATGACTGTTGCTCTCTCCACAAACCTCACCATCAGGATCCAAATCAACGCTGCTGCAAATCCCGCAATCACGTCCGTCGTGTGATGGACGCCCAGGTAGATTCTCGAAAAGCCGATCGTCAGAAACATGAACGTCGATACGATCCAGATCGCAGTGCGCACGCGTCTGGACTTGATTCGCGCGTTGAGAATCGCGGCGAGAGCGCCGAAGAAAACCGCGCTCGTCAGTGAGTGGCCACTCGGAAAACTGTAAGTCTCCGGCAGCGACAAGTTGAAGAACGGCTCCGGTCGCGAACGTTTGAAAGCGAGCTTCAACGTAATATTCAACAGCCCGGCGCCGATCATCGTGATCGCGAAGAGCTTTGCCTCGCGTCCCCACTTCTTCATCGCAAAGCGAACGACGACGACGATGGTCCCAATGGTCAGGGCGATCGTTCCTCCAATAATCGAAAACGCACGCATGACGAGCGTGAGTGCTGGCGAAGCAAGCTGATGGATCGCCGCACGTGTGACTTCGTCAAAGTGTCGTGTTTCGCCCTCGAGGACCTCATCCGCCAGCCAGCCAAAGAAAATCAGCGTCGCAATTGCGGTCCCAAGGCCCAGCAACAGTGATAGACTAAGAAACTCGAACAAGCGCTTTTCGTTGGGTCCATTGGTCGGCATTTCGGTTTCTTTAGTAGCGAGATTCTGTTGAGCACGTCAAGACGTTTCGGTAAATCCGTGCACATCTGTGGCTAATCTTCCCAGACGAAGATTTCTCAAAACCATCGGCGGTGCCGCGGTCGCAACGGCACTGCCGCAAGTCGTTCTCGGAACTCAATCGCAAAAACAGACTGTCGCCGTCTTGTGGGAGCCTGACTTCCGCGCCTACCAGGGTTGCGACGTCACGCGCGAAACTCTGCAACAGTCGCTCGCAGACTTCAACGTCAATTTTCTTACCGAGCGAGATCTAATCGCACAACTCGATGCTACCCGTTTCGATTTACTGATCACGCCGTACGGTTCTGCGTTTCCCAAACGTATCTGGACCACGCTCTTGAAGTATCTGCGTGACGGTGGCAACTGGTTCAACATCGGCGGCGTTCCGCTTTCCAGACCGGTAGTCCGCGACGGTTCCAAATGGCTCATCGAGCCGAAGCAGGCCACTTATCACAAGCGTCTTGGCATCACGCACTCGTTTCCAGTCAATGCCTCAACCTACAACACGTCCCGTTCACTGTTTGGAACAAAGCTCAAGACTGACGAAGTCTACGAGTTGTACGTGCGGCTGAGTTCGACAAACAACGAACCCGACGAAGCGGGCAGTGATGGACCACACGAGGGTATCGTTACGCCGATAGCCGTGATCTTGGACACTTATGGTCGAATCCAGGCTGTGCCAGTAATTCAGGTTGATCGGTTGCTGGGAGAGTTTGCAGGCGGACGCTGGGTGCTTGCCAATCTGACGGGCAGTATCGAAGGCTCAAGCGTCAGGACACTTGCAAAACAAGCAGCGCAAGGCGCCAGTCGTTTTGAAGTAAGAAGCGACTTTGTGTCGTACAAACCCGGCGAAACTCCGACCCTGTTTGTCGAGTTGCTTCGTCCCAAAGGCGATTGGCAAAAGCTGGGGTCAATGAATTGCAGCATCGAGGTGCGCGCTAATCCCGAGCGAGCGCTCATACAGTTGACGGTTCCACTCAATCCGCAGGGAACCAAAGCAACCGGCTCAATAAAGATTCCGAACTCTTTAAGACTCTCGCCCGGTCTGTATACATTGGAGGCAAGACTCGAACGAGAAATTGATCCGCTCGTTCACCTTAACGGCTTCTGGATTTACGACGAAGAACTGCTTGCACGCGGTAAAGCACTCACTGTCGACAATCATGTCTTCTACCGCGACGGTCGCGTGTTTCCGGTGACCGGCACGACTTACATGGCGTCCGACAAACATCGCCGCTACCTCTTCGAGCCGAACCCGCTCGTTTGGGACAACGACTTCATAGCCATGGCAGGGGCCGGCGTGAATATGGTGCGCACCGGAATCTGGACCGGCTGGAAGAAATATATGCCCGAACCGGGCAAGGTCGACGAAGCCGTGCTGCGTGCTTTCGATGCCTTTCTTCTGACCGCGCACAAGTACGGCATTCCGGTGATCTTCACGTTTTTCGCTTTTCTGCCTGAGACGTGGGGCGGAGAGAATGCGTACCTGGATCCACGTTCTGTCAAAGCACAACAACAATTCATCTCCGCTTTCACTGAACGTTGCCGTCATATCGACGACGTACTTTGGGACTTCATCAACGAGCCGTCGTTCTGCTCACCAAAATTTCTCTGGAACTGCCGTCCAAATTACGATGCGCACGAACAAGCCGCGTGGAAACAGTGGCTAATAGATCGTTACCCAGCCGCGAACGATGAGGAACGCCTCAGTAAACTTCAGGAACTATGGCGCAGTAGCGATGCATCACTCGAGCTCCCGAAGTTGCAGGACTTCGAAAGCGTTAACCTGATCGATGATCGTGTGCCACTCAAGACGCTGGATTATCGTTTGTTCGCACAGGAAATGTTCATGCGCTGGGTGCGCGCTGTAACGCCCGCCATCCGCGGCAATGGCAATACCAAACAATTGATCACTGTAGGCCAGGATGAAGGAGGCCTCGGCGATAGCCCCAACTTTCAATTTTTCGCGAAAGAAATCGATTTCGTTTCGCTGCACAACTGGTGGAACAACGACGATCTGCTCTGGGACAGCGTGCTCGCAAAAGCTCCGTCGAAGTTGATGTTGATGGAAGAAACCGGCGTCATGTTCTACGAGAAAGCCGACGGCGGCGCGCCCTGGCGCAGCGAACACGACGTCAGCAATCTGCTCGAACGCAAAATGGCGCTTTCATTCGCCGCCGACGGCGCCGGATTTGTCGAGTGGATCTGGAACACAAATCCTTACATGAATTCGACGAACGAAGTCGGCATCGGCTTTCATCGCGTCGACGGATCGATGAAACCCGAACTCGAACCGTTTCTGCGCATCGCGAAGTTCATGGATCTGCATGGACACCATCTGCAAGGACGTGTGTCAGAGCGGGTCGCGCTCGTCATTCCTCATTCGCAGATGTTTTCGCCGCGCAGTTTTGCGCATGAAGCAACTCGTCGAGCGGTACGAGCGCTGTATTACCACCTCGGTGTGCCGGTCCAGGCGATCAGTGAGTACACACTTTCAGAATATGCAGGCAAGGCGAAGTTGATCATTGTTCCGTCAGCCTTTCAACTAACGGAAGAATCGTATGACTGGCTTTTGAATGAGATGGAACGTGGGGCCACGCTCGCTGTCTCGGGAGCACTCGAAGTCAACCGTCGCGTACCGGCTTTAGCTCCGCTCGGACCGAAAAACGTGCCGATTGCCCAATCGGAAATCATCTCGATTGAGGGCCGGGAATATATCGTGCGGTATGACGGCGAGAAGATGCAGCGAATCGAAAAAACGGTCGTGGAAACAGCCGGTTCAACTGCCAAAGCGATGTTCAGGCAAATCGGTTCAGGATTTCTCGTCAGGAGTACCTTGCCTTTAGAACTAGGCGATTCTATGTCGGCGCTGGTCGCCTTTTACCGGTTTGCTCTCGCTAAAGCGCGCATCGCGCCAATCTTCAGTGCGTTTCCGCGATCGCCTGCCGTGCTGATCCTGCCGTCGGTTTTCCGTGATGTGGTGCTTTATACGTTCGTGTCTGAAGCGAGTCGCGATCAGCGCATGCAGGTCACACATGTTGAGACACGCAGCCGGTTCAGTGTAATGGTACCGGCACAGAGAACGGCGATGGTGATAATCGATAGGAAAACAGGAAGAGTTTTAGCCGCGGATGGACGCAAATTATTTGATTACTTCAAATTGGGTCCACTCACTGGTGCTCCGTTTGGAGATCTTGTCTTCGACGATGATTTGTAATGCGTATTCACCGGGCGTTAAGGCGGGACCGAATTGGAGGCGAGCGCCGGTGGAGATGCGTTGGAGATCCTGCTGACCGGTGAGGGCGACGGTGACCGGATCGGAACTGTAGATCTTTTCAGCGTTTCGAAAGACGAGTGTCTTCGTCGTTAATTGAGGCTCGCGTTTTGTTTTGTGCGGCGTCGCGTTGTAGATGACATATCCGAATGCGAGAGACGAGCCCTGATGAAAACGACGCGAGACGAAAGCATTGTTTGCCTCGGGGTTTTCGCCTGTTTCAGCATTGAGCATGATCCCCGAAATCGCGAACTCACCATCTTTGATATTGGGTACGTTGATGAATTGACCCGACGCCCCGACTCGCTGCGACGCCGTATCACGCACAGCCACTCGCATCTGGAACGCGCCACTCTTCTGCAACGGCCAGTCGAATCCGTAAACAACTCCATCACGCAGCACGCGCTCATACGGAGCCCCACGCAGTCGCAAGGTGGCGCTTTTATCCTGACGATTCACCATCGAGCCGTTCTCGCCGAACAAGACGCTGATCAGTTCAAAGTTTGCCGTGTGCGTCCCGTCCGGTTCGAGGTTGAACGTTAATTCCTTCGCGTCGATCGTCATGAATAGACGTAACATCGAACCCCGTACCGGATCGTTCGCGAAGAACGGAGTGAGACGAATCGGAATATCGTTGCTGCCAAAAGGAGTAACGAGTGCGGCATTGAGTCGATCTCGCCCGCCAGTTTTTCCGGCTTGTGTTTCCTCAGTCGATACGCCGTAAAAACCGGCGCGCGTGCGAACCGTAAGTCCGCCGCGCTTCACCCTGGCCTGAATCGTGTGAAATCGCCGGTCGAAAGTTGAGTCAGCGGGACGGTATCCGATCAGGTAATAGCCACTTTGATCGTCGAAGATCTTGTCGAGTCCGAAGTTGTTCGAGTTGCGCACAACAAAACCGCCGGTCTCTTTCGCAATCACTTCCGCGCCGTCTCGGTTGCGCAATAATTCTGCGGAACGCGTGCGTGTCAGCCTGGTCAACTGGTCCTGCTGATCCGGTCGACGTCTCGACATCAATGGAGGAAATGAGATTTCGTCTGCCGCGTTTGGTCCAGTCGTCTGCAATCCGTGCGCCATCACGGTGTAGATTACAACTGAACCGCGAATCGCGAGCTCGGCGAGGCTGTGCAATCCGTCGGCATAACTCTTCGACTGCGTCCATACATCGATCAGGTTCGCATTTTCTCGAACCGGTCGTTGGAAACCAAAATCAGACGGTGCCTGCTCTGCCGTTTGCAACGGTAAGTTATCAGAGATCACCATCATCGATTTACGTCCCGACAGATCGCGCATTCCGCTGAGGATGAAACGAAGTGCGTTGATCGAGTACGCGAGTGAACCGCCGACTGAACACGGATTCGATTCGTTGCCCACCGTGGGTCGATAGATCTGACTGCTGCCCGGCGATCGGTCCGCCGGGACTCGTCCCTGCAACTGCGGCTCGGGTGCATTAGGAATAACGAGTGATCTTTCCGGCGATAGAACACTCACGCCGACACGACTGCACGGATTCCATTTCAGATCGGCAATGGCGCTCGACAACACGCGCGGATCGGAAGTGAATTGCTGAAGTGCTCCCAGCTCACCGCCCGTTCTGATGATCGCAATTAGATCGTTTGGCCGCAGGTTTTGAGCCAGAAACGTGCGCAGGTAGTGTCGCAGCTCCACCATGCTTTGGAACGACATGCCAAGATCGTCAACAACAATCGCAATGGTGCGGTTGATCTCGCGCGGTAATGGCGGTTTCGGAATTACCGGTGGCGGCGCTTCGATAACAGTGCTCGGTGTGGGCGAGTTTGTCGCCGTGTTTGAGTTGACCGGACTAGCCGAAACATATCCAAAGCTTGTAATCTGCTGGACGCGTCCGTCCTCCAGGATTTCAAAGTCTGCCGGTGTGAGATCCGTTATCTGCTTGCCGTCTTTGGTGACCACGACGTCGACCTGCACGAGATTGGTCGTGATACGCACGACCTCCGGTTCCTGCCCCTTCGGCTGCTCAAGCTTCGGCACTGGCGGCGGCGTTGGACTCGGGCGCGGTTCTTGTCCACGCAGATTGACCGCGCAGCAAAAGAGTAAAAGCCAGCCGGCAACTTGATACTTGTTAGAATGCCTCATAGCTCAGGACGTGCGGCACATTATAGCTTGCATCTTATGAACAAACCTTCAAGACTTCTGCAACTCGTGAGTTTTGTTGTGCTCGTCGTTCTCTCGGCGAACGCTCAAACCACTTCGAAAATAGTCACTTCGAAAATAGCGGACTCGCGCGTGGGCGAATGGCAACTCGTCTGGTCCGATGAATTTGATTATACCGGACTGCCCGACCCGGCGAAGTGGGGCTATGACGTCGGCGGGCACGGCTGGGGCAACAAGGAGTTGCAGTTTTACACGAGGGACCGCAAAGAAAACGCGCGTGTCGAGAATGGCCATCTCGTTATCGAAGCGAGACGCGAGAATTGGGAAGGACGCGGTTACACGTCCGCACGTCTCATCAGCAAAGGCAAAGGCGACTGGACTTATGGTCGGATCGAAGTGAGTGCAAAAATACCGTCCGGCCGCGGCACCTGGCCCGCGATCTGGATGCTTCCCACCGGCTGGGAATACGGGCGCTGGCCCGGCAGCGGCGAGATCGACATCATGGAGCACGTCGGTTTCGACCCGGACGTGGTCCATGCTTCAGTGCACACCTGGTCGTACAACCACAACATCAACACACACAAGACCGCGAAGATCACCGTTTCAAACGCGCGCTCGGAATTCAACGTCTACGCAGTCGAATGGGACGCCGGTGAGATTCGCGGTTACGTCAATCAGCAGCACTACTTCACCTTCAAGAACGAACGCTTTACCAACCCCGTCGCCGACTACAAACAATGGCCATTCGACAAACCGTTTCACCTGCTCCTCAACATCGCGGTGGGTGGCACGTGGGGCGGTCAGAAAGGTGTCGATGAAAAAATCTGGCCGCAGCGAATGGAAGTCGATTACGTCCGGGTTTATCAACCGCAGAAACGGGAATAACGCAGGGGCGGCCACGGAGGGCCGCCCCTACAGTACGTTCCGAGGTGATTAGGGCAACGAGTGCTGTGGAGCGAACTGTAGGGGCGGCCCTCCGTGTGTTGATTATCAAGACATCCTTTACACCTTGTTATCAACACATCCTTTACACTTTTGGTTGCCGCCCTTTCATTTCGCTTCGTGCTGGCAAGAGCACCGCGGTGCTCTTGCCGGTGCGAAGTTCGATTTCGCGGACGGTC
>DASWUM010000143.1:0-127505 GCA_036401595.1 Pyrinomonadaceae bacterium | reverse complement strand
GAGCGACGACGTTTCCGTGCCGCGGTAAGACTTTCCCGTAGGCAACTCGAAGCTATCAAGGATCGCGCCGAGAAAGAGCTCGGCCGCGGTCACGCATACATCTTCGATGCGCATCTTCTGTTTCTTCAGGACGCAAAACTGACGCGCGACGTCGAAGATTACATCGTCAAGGAACGCTCGAACGCCGAATGGGCGGCGAAGGTTGTCGGCGATCGCCTGTTATCGATTTACACGCAGATCAACGACGAGTATTTGCGTGAGAGAGGCTCAGACATCGAAGACGTGATACAGCGTCTGCTGTCGAATCTGACGGGCGAGGGACCGAAGTACCCGAACCTCTCGGAAGACGCGGTAATCGTTTCCACCGAGTTGCTCCCGTCGACGATCGCTGAGCTCAATCTCAGTCACGTGAAAGCAATCGCCACTGATGCGGGCGGCTGGACGTCGCACATGGCAATTATTGCCAGAGGTCTCGGGCTGACGGCTGTTGTTGGTCTAAGGAATTTTTATCACCGCACTCGTACGGGCGATCAGGTCATCGTCGACGCCCGTGCAGGAGAAGTGATTCTTCATCCGGCGACAGAGACACTCGAACAGTACCGGTTTACAGTTCAAGAGCCTGGTCCGACTGTTCGCGAAGCGAGTGTTGATGAGTTTGGGCCGGTTGTGACACGCGATGGCGTTCAGATCTCGTTGCGTGCGAATGTCGAGCTGCCCACAGAGTTTCATGCGGTGCGTGATTTTGGCGCGTGTGGCGTGGGCTTGTTCCGTTCGGAGTTTCTCCTTTCGCGGATGGGACTCATGGGCTCGGAGACTGAGCAATACGAAGCGTATAAGTTGTTGGCAGAAGCGGCGGGAGACTACGGCGCGATCGTGCGGCTATTCGATGTCGGTGGCGAATTTGGGCCGGATCTGAAAGAACGCGAGCGCAATCCGGCGCTGGGATTGCGAGCAGTTCGTTTCAATCTTCGAAACAAGGAAATCATGCGCACGCAGGTGCGTGCAATCTTGCGAGCGGCGGCGTCAGGGAAACTGAGTCTCGTCATTCCGATGGTTGCAGACGTGGCTGACGTTCGCATGTCGAGACAGGTGATCGCGGAAGAAGTCGAGCGGCTGGCAAGCGAGAACACGACGTTTGCAGAGGTTCAGGTTGGGGCGATGATTGAAGTGCCTTCGGCTGTTTTGACGGCAGAGAAAATAGCACGTGAGGTAGACTTTTTTGAGTTAGGCACGAACGATCTGGTCCAGTACACGCTCGCAGTGGATCGTGGTAACGATAAAGTGGCCGAGTGGTTCCGCACGCTGCATCCGGCAGTGCTTTATGGAATCAGTCGCACGTTGCAGGCAGCGAAGGACGCGCAAATTCCTCTGATCGTGTGCGGTGAGATGGCGTCAACGCCTGCATATGCCGTGTTGCTTGGCGGACTGGGAACGACGGATCTCAGTATGACGCCGGCAATGATCCCGCGCGTCCGAGCGGTGCTGTCGCAGGTCACGATTGCTGAGGCACGTGACGTCGCGTTGAGCTGTCTGGCAGTCGCGACAGCGGATGAAGTGGAAGAAATCGTGAGGACCGAATTCAAAGCTCGGTGGCCGGAGCTGTTTCCGCCGAGCTCGTTGCCCAAAATAAGCCTATGACCCGACTCGTCAACCTCCTGATCGCAAAATCCATTCTTGAAACGATCCTCGTAGGGACGATTGCAGTCGTTGTCTATCTGAACGCGTTTCCGCCGACATTTCATGGTTGGGGTGAAGCCGTCGCAGAGTCAAAGAGTATTTCCGGGTGGGTGGTGAACGATGCAGATCCGTGGGGACGTGTCGAGGTGCAGTTGTTTATCGACGGAAAGCTCACTGGCACGCAGGTGGCCCAACTCTCTCGGCCTGATGTGGTTAAGGCTGGGTGGTCCAAAGACGAATGGCATGGATACAACTTCACAGTTGCCGGACTCGCCCCCGGATCACACGAAGCCCGAGTCTATGCGCTGCATTCAAGCGGCCAGGGTGCGAGATACACGTTGCAGATGTTGGGAGATCCGATCAGGTTTGAGGTAAGCGCGGACGGCAGTTGGAAGAGTACTCACGCAACGGCACAACGGCGCAACGTCGAACCCGGTGTCTTTACGTTGCGCCGTTGCGCCGTTGCGTGAGAAATCCACATCGAGATATGCAGAATCAGGAAACCATCACACGATCAAACCTGGCTGTTTGGGAGATCGTGTCCGTCGTCATCTCCTGCCTGATCGCCGAGTGGGTGGTGCTTGCGTTCATCGGCACAAACAAGCTCGCTCTCGCGATACCAATCGCGTTAGCTCTCGTCCTGATGATCTCTTCTCACCGCATCTACGATGAGACTCCGTACGACCTTGGCTTTCGCTTCGACAACTTCCTCGCAGCCGTGAAGCTTCTGATCATTCCGACAATCGTCGTCCTCGCGTTGATCATCTTTGTCTCAGGCTTCCATCTCGCCGATCGACCATTTAGATGGCGCTTCCTTCTCGTCCCATTTTGGGCTTTGTTTCAGCAATACGCTTTGCAGGGCTACCTGAACCGTCGCGCACAAGTCGTCTTTGGTCAAAGCTGGAAAAGCATTTTCCTTGTCGCACTACTATTCGCCGTAGTTCATCTCCCAAACCCTTTACTTTTCGGACTTACATTTCTCGGTGGGGCAATCTGGGCCGTCGTTTATCAACGACAGCCAAACCTCTATGCCCTGGCACTGTCGCACGCGATTGCTTCAATCACCGTAGCACTCACGATTCCACCGCACTGGACAAACGGTTTCCGCGTCGGATTCAAATACTTCGGCTGATGGGACCGTGGCTATACCCGTTGAACGCCGTTTGCTATAATCTGCCAGCCTTGCAAGTGAACAGGTCGGGCGGTTGCTGCCGGCGTCAGCCGGGAGAGGAAAGTCCGAACACCGAAGGGCAGCGAGCCCGCTAACGGCGGGGCGCCTCGCGGTTTCGGCCGCCGGGCGACGACAAGTGCAACAGAAAACATACCAGCCCGTTATGGGTGATGGGTGAAATGGTGCGGTAAGAGCGCACCGGCGCGTGTGGTGACATGCGCGGCCAGGCAAACTCCTCGCGGTGCAAGACCAAATAGGGAGGCGTCAAAAGGGCTGCCCGCCCGAAGCGGATTTCGATTCGCTACGACCTCCGGGTAGGTCGCTGGAGCCAGCCGGCAACGGCTGGACTAGATGAATGATCGCCACTTCGGTTTCGATCGAAGTACAGAATTCGGCTTACAGACCTGTTCCGTATTTGCAGGGTTGATATCCCACCCGACATGGAGAGAGGCGGATAGATGGCTAATCGCAAAGGGGTTTTCATTGGCGCATATGTTCCTAATCACCTGAAGGAATCGCTTCGCCGCCGAGCGGCCGCCGAGCACCGAACGCTCTCACAGGAGATTACACGGATACTTGAAGAGGCGGTGCACGGAAAAGGGCTGCCACCCGGAACTCTCGATCGCCGTACGAAAGAATCTCAACCACGACGCCGCGCCAGCGATCCAATGCCGCGACGCCGTGCCCAGGATGAGCCGTACGGGTCAGAAACCGGCGATCGAACGTAGACAGGATTTGATGTTGTTGGTCCTGTCATGAAGTACCTCATCATAGCGGCGCTCGTCAGTATTATCTTTGTACTCGTCTACTCGCGAGTCCGCCCATATCTCAAGCTCATTCAGAAGATCCTAAGCTCACTGAATGCGGCAGTGGATATCACCACCAGCAGCTCAACGCCGCAACCGAAGATTCCCTCGAAGAACAAGTTGGTGCGTTGTGAGAGTTGTGGTACGTGGATCCCTGCCGAACGCGCGATGCGTCTCAACTCTGGACTCGCGACATTCTGTTCGGCGGAATGTATGGCTAACAGAGGATCGAAGGAACGCAAGATCGCGGGTTAAGGGAAGATTTCTCCCGCAAAGGCGCAAAGGCGCAAAGGAAAACGCCAAGCAGGCTTGAGTTCTTCTTCCTTTGCGTCTTTGCGCCTTTGCGGGAGAAAACCATTTTTTTGACCTAAGCTTCCTGCGCCTCGCGTATGGCTTTATCGGTATTTGTTATCGAGAGTACGATCAATCCCACCACGAAGAAGAAGATCAGCGACAGCAACGCCAACCGGTATGAACCGGTGCGCGCGATCACGATACTGAACAACAGTGGTCCCATCCACGAAGTACCGCGTTCGGAAACTTCGTAAAGGCCGAAGAAAGAAGCTTCTTTGCCGGCCGGGATCATCTTTGAAAACAACGACCGCGAGAGTGCCTGCGAGCCGCCGAGGACAATCGCGATAAATCCTGCCATCACCCACGCTTCCGTCACGGTGTGCAGAAAGCGATAGGCGTAGAAAACGATTCCGGCCCAGATGATCAGAGAAACAATGATCGCGTTTTTCGTTTTGATGAGATATGCCAGCCGTTCGAAGAGAAGCGCGCCGGCGACCGCGATAAATTGGACCATCAGGAAGATCTTGAGCAGGAATTCCGGATTGCCTTTTGGGAAGAGCTCCTGTTCGAGGAATGCGCTCGAGGCGAAGATGACAGTCTGAATGCCGTCGTTGTAGATCAGGTAACCAAGCAGATAGCGCGCAGTCAAAGGCAATCGACGCAATTCTTTGAAAGTGGCGATGAACTCAGAGAACCCGGCATAGATGTAGCCCCTGCCGGGTGGCAGACTCTTCTTGCTGGGTCGCGACTTCAACAGCGCAAACGTAATCACTGCAAAACCACCCCACCAAAGTCCGGCAGACAAAAGCGACAAACGCACTGCGAGACCGGTGGACATGCCGAGCTGCTCGGCGCGCGTCACCATCAACAGGTTAACAACGAGCAAAAGCGCGCCGCCAAGATATCCGTACGCGAATCCTCGGCTCGACACCTTGTCCGCCTGATCGTCGGTTGTAATCTCCGGTAGAAACGCGTTGTAGAAAACGATCGACGCGCCAAAGCAGACATTCGCAATGATGAAGAGCACACCACCGAAAAGATAGAGATTTCCGGTAATGAAAAACATGAGGCAGTTGGCGACAACGGCGATGTAACAGAACAAAGCCATTAGTCGCTTCTTGAGATCGGAGTAATCACCAAGGGCGCCGAGAATTGGCAGGATAAATACCTGGGCGCCGACAGAGATCGAGACGCAGAGTGTGGGCAGCGACTTCGCTGTTACTGCGCCGAGCGGACCGAGATTGAGCACGACGCCATTTTCGCCGACTGCAGTTTGGGCCAGTCGCGTCAGATAGGGACTGAAGAGCGCGCCGACGACGGTGGTGTAAAAGGCCGAGTTGGCCCAGTCGTACATCTTCCAGCCGAAGATCTCGCGCCGGTCGTTTTTATCGTTTGTGGAGGTTACCGCCGCGTCATTCGTCGCTGATGTTGTCATGGAGGAGACCACGCTCGCGATAAAGATTGAGCTTGTTGTGGAGGGTTTTAAGACTGATGCCCAGCAGCTCGGCTGCGCGGGTTTTATTGTTCTTGGTCTTCTGGAGCGTGCGCATGATCATCTGTCGTTCGACTTCTTCGAGTGGCGTGCCGACAGGTAGTGACAGCGTGTCTTCGTTGCGCAGACGCTCGCGCTGCTCGATTGGATAGGGCGCGAAGTGGTGACGTTCGATTTGTTCACCGGAGCAGATAATCACGGCGCGTTCGATCACGTTCCGGAGTTCGCGGACGTTGCCGGGCCAGGAATGAAACTGTAGCGCTTCGAGAGCTGCGGCGCTGAGAAAGCGTGCCGGTCTGTTGTGTTTCTCGGCGAGTTGCTTGACCAGGTGCTGCGCGAGCAGTGGCAGATCTTCTGTTCGTTCGCGCAGTGAAGGCAAGTGGATTCCAAAAACATTGAGACGGTAAAGCAAATCGCTGCGGAGTTTACCTTCCGATACGGCCTGTTGTGGTTGACGATTTGTAGCCGCCAGCAGGCGGACGTCGACTTCGATCTCTTTGCGACTGCCGAGTCGGCGTACGGCGCGCTCTTCGATCACACGCAGCAGCTTTGCCTGAAGCAACGCAGGCATCTCGCCGATTTCGTCGAGCAGCAACGTGCCTGTGTCGGCGAGTTCGAAGCAACCCTGGCGGCGTTGGGCGGCGCCCGTGAATGCGCCTTTCTCGTGTCCGAACAGTTCCGATTCCATCAGTGATTCAGGGATGGCGGAACAGTTGATCGCGACGAACGGTTTTTCGCGACGCGGGCTCATCTTGTGAATTGTGCGGGCGACGAGCTCTTTGCCCGTGCCTGATTCACCGGTGATCAAAACAGAAGCTGATGACGGCGCAACTTGCTCGATGAGCGTGTAGATCTTTCTGATGGACTCCGATCGACCGACGAGTTCGCCGTAGACTCCGCGATCCTGGAGTTGTCGTTTGAGTAGTTCGTTTTCTTTGGCCAGGTCGAGATCGCTTAGGGTAGACATCGAGCGCCAGTTTAGCACAATTAGATCAGTGTAAATCCGTGACTGAATAATATTCGGCAATAGAGCGGGCTAGGTCATTTGCGGTGAATTGTTCGGGTTGGATGTTGATGCTTAGACCGTATTCAGCGGCCGCGGTTGCTGTTACTGAACCGATGACTGCGATCACAACACCGGGAAGAACTTTGCCGAGATCGTGTGTGTCGAAGAGCTGTGCGAGGTTCTTGATCGTGGAGGGACTCGTGAACGCGATGCAGTCGCCGTTGCCGGTGAGCATGGCGCTGAAGCGACCGCGATCGAAGTTTTCCGGTAGCACTGTTTGATAAGTGGTGACGACGTCAACGCGCGCGCCGGCTTGCTCGAGAGCTTTGGGCAAATGTTCACGACCCACTGCTGCACGAGGCAGCAGAATGTTGAGTCCGCGCAAATGCTCGTTGCCGCCGGCAAACTCGCTCAGTGCGGTGAAGACGCCTTCTGCGGTCGAGAGGGAAGGGACGAGATCGACGTGAACGTGTGCATCGTGAAGTTTCTCGGCGGTGCGCTGTCCGATCGCGCAGACTCGGATTTCGTCAAGGTCTTCCGTTTTCAATCCGCGGCTTAAGAGACGCTTGATGAAGTATTCGACGCCGTTGGTGCTGGTGAAGATAAGCCAGTCGTAGCCGTAGAGATGGTCGAGTGCTTCGTCCAACAGTTCGTAACTGTCCGGCTCGCGAATTTCGATGGTCGGACAAACAATCACCTTCGCGCCGTAGCCTTCGAGCAGCGTCGTCAACTCCGTCGCCTGCGACGCCGCACGCGTGACCACAACCGTCCGTCCCTCAAGTGGTTGGTCCATAAAATACTGCGGAACGTACTGTAGGGGCGGCCCTCCGTGGCCGCCCTTGTATTGATTTCACGGGATTCAAGAAACGACGGCCTCTGCTTCGGCGAATAAGATCTCAATCCACGGGCGGCCACGGAGGGCCGCCCCTACAGTACGTTCAATAGAGATCTCGCGCCCTGTTGGAGTAAGTGCTCGGCGAGTTGGGAGCCGATGGACTCGGCGTCAACAACGGCGCCGGATAACGAGTCGCGGAGGATCTCGGAGCCGTCAGGTTTGGCGACGAGGCCGTCGAGATTCAACGAATCGCCGTCGACAATCGCGTGTGCGGCGATGGGGAATTGGCAACCACCGCCGAGACTTCTCAGAAACGCTCGTTCCGCCAGACACGCAAGACGAGTTTCCTGATGATCCAACTTCCGCGTTGCTTCGACTGCAAACTGATTATCACTCCGAGTCTCGATCGCGACAGCGCCTTGTCCAACTGCCGGTAACATTTCATTCAATGCGATCCGGGCGCTAATTCGGTCCTGCAACCCGAGCCGTACCAAACCGGCCGTCGCCAGAATCACCGCATCGTATTGCCCCTCATCCAGCTTTCTGATTCTCGTATCAACGTTCCCACGCAGGTCTTTAACAATTACGTCGCCACGCAGTGCCTTGAGCTGTGCCAATCGCCGCTGGCTCGACGTTCCCACGATCGCCCCGGTCGGCAATCCAGCTAGCGATGAACCAGGAACTCCAGATCTCAGCACGAGCGCATCGCGGGCGTCTTCACGCTTGCAGATCGCATTGATCGATAGTCCCTCAGGAAGCACAGTCGGCAGATCTTTGAGCGAATGAACGGCGATATCGATACGTCCATCGAGCAGCGCGTCCTCGAGTTCCTTCGTAAACACACCCTTGCCGCCGATCACTGAAAGCGGATCGCTTTTCACGTCGCCGGTGGTCTTGATGATCTCGACGCGAACGTCAATTTGAGGATTCAGTTCGAGCAAGCGTTGGCGTGCCTGGTCAGCCTGCCAGAGTGCGAGTTTGGAACCGCGGGAACCGATTACGAGAGCACGCGACATCCTGAATCAATCCTCGAACTCTTTTTGGATGTCGGCAGCATCGGTTTCACTGGATTCGTAGAAGCGGCGCATCTGGCTGAGGAGTGGATGCGAGATCTTTTTGACCGTTGACATCAGCAACGACTCAATCGCCGCTTCCTGATCTTTGGTGAGCGGACCAAGTCGTTTGCGCTGGCGCGCCAGCTCCGCCAGGGCAACGTCCTGCATGTTCTGTCGCATTGCACCGATGCTTGGTCCAATATCCATCAGTCGCAGCTTTTGCTGAAACTGCATCACTTCCGACTGCACTATCAGCTCTGCGCGTTCGGCTTCACGTTCGCGTTCGCGGATATTCGAGCTGATCACAGATTCCAGATCGTCGATATCGAAAAGAAAGCAGTTCGGAATGTTGCTGACGGCCGGATCGATGTTTCTTGGCACGCTGATGTCGATGAAGCAGGTGGGACGATTGCGCCGCCGTTCGAGAGCTTTGCGGGTTCGAGCCTCCGTGACGACGTAATCAGGCGCACCGGTCGAACAAATGACGACATCGGTTTCATGAAGCACCTGGTCGAGTTGATCGAAGGAAACGGTCGTAGCGCCAAACTCGTTCGCAAGCTGCCGTGCAGTTTCTTCAGTCCGATTGGCGATAGTGACGCGAGACGCGCCGGCGTTTACGAGATGCCGCGCTGAGAGTTCGGCCATCTCCCCGGCGCCAATCAACAGCACGCTGCAACCTTTGAGCGAATCGAAGATCTTCTTGCCGAGCTCGACAGCCATGTAACTGATCGACACGGCATTCGCAGCTATTCCGGTTTCGCTGCGCACGCGCTTTGCCACGCGAAACGTGTGATGGACCAGACGATTTAGTACTCGGCCCACAGTCCCGGCTTCGACGCCGACTGCATAGGCATGTCGCACCTGGCCCAGGACCTGCGGTTCGCCGACAACCATCGAATCGAGCGAAGAAGCGACACGGAAAAGGTGTCGGACAGCTTCTTCATTGGTGTGGCGATAGAGATGTGCGTCGAGAAAACCGGCTGGCAGACTTCCCGAAGTGTCGAGAAACTGAGCGATGCGTCCGGCGCTGAATTCGAGTTTATCGCTCGCCGTCGCGCCCAGGATCTCAACCCGATTGCAGGTTGAAACGATCAATCCTTCGCGCACGATTTCGCCGTCGACGAGCTGGCGCAGACTACTGGCACACGCTTCGTCGTTGAACGCGAGTCGTTCGCGGATCTCGACCGGAGCTGTTTTGTGATTGACCCCGACGAGAAGAATGGACATTTGGTTACTCAAATCACCCGAAAACGTGATAACTACCTAGAAATCGGGCACCTACAAACGTCAAAAGCACCAGGGCAAATCCCACCACACCAAGCCACGCGGCGCTGCGACCGCGCCAGTTGGCCGTCAAACGGTAACAGGTGAGAAAGAAATAGAGTCCCCACGTTAGTAACGCGAAAATTTCCTTCGGATCGTTCCGCCAGAAGCGTCCAAATCGCGTTGACGACCAGATTACGCCGGTTGCGATACCGAGAGTCAATAGCGTCAGGCCGAGTGCGGCCGAGCTGGTCGCGATTTCGTTCACCGTCGTCAGGGAGGGCAGGCGATGAAAGGTCGCACCGAACGTTTTGAGTTTAAGTTCGCGCTCCTGAAGTAAATACATCACACTCGCCATGAAGACAATAAAAAATGCAGCGTAGGCGAAGATTAGGAGCGTCGTGTGTATCGGGAAAAGCCACGTTGCGGAAAAAGCCGCCGGCGCGGTGGATGCATCCGTACCGATTAATAGCGCGATGAGTGTGAGCACCGAAACCAGTGGCATTGTGAAAGCGCCGACTGCCTGTGTCCGGTAGTGGTAAAGCACGATCGAATACAGCGCCACGAGCGCCCAGGCCAGGAATGAGAGCGATTCACGCAGGGAGAAGAGCGGATAATGACCGTCGATCGCCCAATCGGCGATGAGAGCTCCGGTGTGCAGAATGAAGCCGGCAGCCATCGACCACTCCGCCACGCGTTGCAGAGAGCGCCGTTTATTAACGAACGCCAGAATGGAATGAATCGCGGCGATTAGATACGCCGCCAGGACCGCCAACAGTAAGGATCGCATCGAAGACAAATTAAGCCACAAAAAGACACAAAAGTCAGTTAGCCACAAAAAGGCACAAAAAGCACAAAAGAGTAATCCGCGTTTTATCGGCGTGCATCCGCGTCATCATTCGTGTACAGTAATTGACGTCAAAAAGGGGAGTAGGTCACCCAGTTCAGGGTCTGACGCGGCCGTCAACACGGTATCTAACAAGGTGCCCGGCCCGTCGGGAAAAGCATAAAGCTCAACGACCAAGACCTTTTGTCGCTTAGTCAGCGCGAAAGGATGATTTTGGTTATGGTTGAGCTTTTTCCGTTTTCTGAGTATTGGTGGTTCTATCTCAGTTTTGTCGGTCTGGTGCTTTTACTCCTCGCACTCGATCTCGGCGTCTTTCACCGCAAAGCGCACGCTGTCGGATTTAAGGAAGCAGCAACGTGGAGCGTCGTCTGGATCGTACTCTCTCTGGTTTTCAACTTCCTGCTTTACAACTACTCCCTCTGGAAGTTTGAGCACGATCCTCGTCTGCTGGCGATTCCGGGCTTCGATGCGAGCGCCGCTGCGTGGCGTGTCTCCCTTGAGTTTCTTACCGGCTATGTAATCGAGAAGGCGCTCTCGGTCGACAACATCTTCGTGTTTGTGATGGTGTTCTCATACTTCGCCATACCGGCGAAGTATCAGCATAGAGTGTTGTTTTATGGAATTCTCGGCGCCCTCATCTTTCGCGCGATCTTCGTCGCGATTGGTGCGTCGCTGATGCAGTATCAATGGGTGGTGGTCCTGTTTGGTGTGTTCCTGATCTTCACCGGCGTGAAGATATTCCTGGCGAAGGAAAAACCGGTCGACCCTGAAAAGAACTTCCTCATCAAGTTGCTGCGACGCATTTTGCCCGTCACTCCGGAACTGCAAGGTGGCAAGTTTTTCAAGCGACTCAATGGAAGGACATTCGCGACGCCTCTGCTCATTGCATTGATCTTCCTCGAGGCCACTGACATTGTATTTGCCGTCGATTCGGTACCCGCGATCTTCGCGGTGACGAGCGAGCCGCTGATCGTCTTCACCTCAAACATCTTCGCGATCCTCGGCCTCCGTGCACTCTTCTTCCTGCTGGCAGGTGCTGTCGATAAGTTCTACTTGCTCAAGTACGGGCTGGGCGCGGTGCTTTTGTTTGTCGGATTGAAGATGGTGTGGCTGAATCAACTATTCGATGGACACTTCCCGATCTGGCTGTCGCTGGGAATCATCCTGTCAGTGCTTTTCATATCCGTCGCGTTGTCATTGGCGTTTCCGAAACGCCCGGAGGCCAGGGCGGCAGGCGCTGCCACGGATTGAGGTAGCACCGGGCAAACGTTATTCTTGCAGGCAACATCGTAGCGCTGTACTACTTCTTCGCTTCAGTTTTCTCAAAAGTTTGGCTAAGTGGTCTGCGTGAGGAGGTCCGAATGATTTCGCCTGCGACGCGTCATGCCTTTTCCGTCGTGTTGGTTGTTGCGATAGGTTTGACCGCCGTCTTCGGCCAAACTCGTCCCACAAGCCAGAAGCCTGTTCAAACGCAGCCACAAGCCGCGTCCACGCCGCCGGATGAGCCTCAGGACGTCGAGACTCTCAAGACTGACACGGATCTCGTGACGGTACCGCTGATCGCTACGGACCGCAGCGGCATGTACATCACGGACCTGCGCAAGGAAGAGTTCACGGTTAGCGAAGACGACGTGCAACAGGAAATCGCGTTCTTTGGAAAAGTTGCGGCGCCATTCCATGTGATTCTTCTGCTCGATACAAGTTCAAGCACTCGCGACAAGTTGAGGGAAATACAGAAGGCGGCAAGCGCGTTTGTGGAGCAGTTGCAGCCGGCGGATCGCGTAAAGATCATCTCATTCGACGACACTGTAAACGATCTAAACGAGTTCACCAGCAATCGGACTTTGCTGCACGCAGCGATCAACTCGACCAAATCCGGCGACGGCACCAAAGTCTACGACGCCGTTGAGCTGGCCGTGAATACGATTCGCAAAATAAATGGCCGCAAGGCGATCGTGCTGTTTAGTGACGGAATGGATTGGCACAGCGATCGCGCGACGTTCGAGGGCACAACTCGTTCGCTTGATGAAGACGGAATCGTCGTCTACCCGATTCGTTACGAAACGAGAGCCACTACTGAAGCCCTCGCTCGAGAGCAGTCTGATTCTGCACCAGCTCTGCCAACGATTGACGTAATCAGAAAGCCACCACCCAGCGGCACCACCGCTCCCACCTTCCCCGGTGACACTACAGTGCCGTCAGGCTCCCGAAACAAGACCGGACCATTCGGACTGCCGTCGGCTGACGAGATCATGCGTCGGCGTCGTGAAGAAGAGCGTAATCGTTATCCCGATCCGAACCGTGGTCCAGCTCCGACCGGAGATCCGAGTGAGAGAACTCCCGATCCAAACGATCGCGATCGACGACGCATGCCGCGTGTTCCCGGCACGGGACCTGACACCACTACCACGCCGCAACCGAGGCGAGGTCAGGACGACACGATCACGGCAATGCTCGACGCGGCTTATTTGAAAGCCGACAGCTACCTGAACCAATTAGCGAACAAGTCGGGCGGTCGCCTGCTGCGTGCCGACACACTCGCATCGCTGCCTGATGCTTTTGCACAGATCGCAGCCGAGCTGCGAACGCAGTACATGCTCGGATACTATCCAATCAACAAAGACCGCGACGAACGCTATCGCAAGATCAAAGTAGCAAGCACCCGCAAGAACGTCGCGATTCGCGCACGCCCCGGTTACATCGCCACCAAGGGCCAGTAGAGCCGGCCACAAAAGGCACAAAAAGCACATAAAACACAAAAAATTTCTTTTGTGCCTTTTGTGCATTATGTGCCTTTTGTGGCTAACCTTGTTTTGTGCTACAAGAACCACTCATGCCCGATCGAGGTGAAGCCTGGGAGCTGTTGTGTGAGTACACAAAGGGCGATAGCCTGCGCAAACACGCGCTCGCTGTCGAAGCGGCTATGCGCGCGTGCGCGAAGCGTTATGCCGATGGACCGGCAGACGAAGATGAGTGGGGTATGGTGGGCCTGCTTCACGACTTCGACTATGAAATGTTTCCCACAGCCGATCAGCACCCATTTACCGGTTCAAACATTCTCTGTGGGCGTGGCTATCCCGATCGCATCATTCGCGCCATCCTGGGCCATGCAACTTATACCGGCGTACCACGAGACACTGACATGGCGCGAGCGCTTTTCGCTACCGACGAACTCTGTGGCTTCCTCGTAGCCTGCGCACTCGTTAGACCAACTCGGAGCCTTGACGACATGGAAGTCTCGTCGGTGAAGAAGAAACTGAAAGACAAAGCGTTTGCGCGTTCCGTGAATCGCGACGACATTCGGCAAGGTGTCGAAGAGTTAGGCGTCGATCTCGACGAACACATTCGTTTCGTGATCGACTCGTTGCGGCCCGTGCAAAAAGAGATTGGGTTGAATCCGATCGAAGGCTGAAATCACGAAGCGATTTGTGGTCCAGCAGGGCGCACCGGCTCCATTCGATCTCTGCGCGCAGTCACGATTGAAGTGACGACAAAGAGCGCGATGGTGAGCAAGGTCGCCAGCACCAGAGTTAAGAACGCCTGGGTTCTTCGTCGCCGTGCGGTGTGACGATAGACGAAGATTGAAGAGTAGACGATTGTTGCGAGCGGCAGCAGAAACGTTGAAGCGACCAGAAGCCCGGGGCTAGACAAGGCTTGCCGCGAGAAGACGCCCAGCACGAGCGCGATGCACGAACCGGCACCGACAACTGCAGCGAGCAATGAAGCAATCACGACGAGCTTCAATCGCATTCAGACAGTTTCCTTAATTTGACGCTCGCGTGCAAAACGCTCCTCCTCGGTTGGTGAGAGAAAGGCGCCGCCAAGGATAACACAGGGACGGACCACACAACGGACTGAAATAAATGATCACCAGAAACGCGCTGCTTTGGTTGTCCCAACAGGAAGGGCTGAAGGATTTCGCGACCAAATTTGGATTTTTCAAGAAACTCACCACTCGCTTCGTCGCCGGCGACTCGATTGCCGAAACGATCCCATTTATTCGTCAAATAAATTCAGAAAATTGTACGGCTTCATTCGACCACCTGAATGAATCGGTAGGAAGCGCGGACGAAGCGGAGAAGGAAGTTGTAGAGTATCTGAACATTCTGGCGAAGATTGATGAGACGCGTATTCGCTCGAATGTCTCGATCAAGCTCACGCAGTTTGGACTCGGTCTCGATCCGGAACTCGCGTACCAGAACGCACGCCGAGTTGTCGAAGACGCCCATCGACGCGGCAACTTTGTTCGCGTCGATATGGAAGACTCGAGTGTCACCCAGGTGACGATCGACATCTTTAAGCGTCTACGAGCTGAATTTGATCTGAATACTGTCGGTATAGTTTTACAGTCGTACTTGTACCGAACTTATCAGGATGCGCAGGAACTGGTGAAACTGCCCGCGCGTATTCGCATCTGCAAAGGCGCTTACAACGAGTCACCCGAAGTCGCTTTCGCTGAGAAGAAAGATACGGACGCAAACTACATCAAGGTGATGCAACTGCTGTTGGGAAGTGGTGTTTACCACGGCATCGCCACGCACGATCCAAAGATGATCGATGCGACTATCAACTTTGCGACGCGTGAAGGAATCGGTAAAGAGAAATTCGAGTTTCAGATGCTTTACGGCGTGCGCCGTGACCTGCAACGCCAGCTCGCACGTGACGGCTTCAACATGCGAATCTATGTTCCTTACGGTAAACACTGGTATCCTTACTTCATGCGCAGGCTGGCGGAACGTCCCGCCAACATTTGGTTCGTGTTGAAAAACTTGGCGAAGGGCTGACAATGAGCGATTGGTTCTGGGTTTTGTGGTGCATCCTCGGTGCGATACTCATTGTCGCAGAGATCTTCACGACCGGATTTGTTCTGCTCTGGTTTGGCATCGGCGCATTGCTGGCCGCCTTCGCGAGCTTTCTCGGCGTCGACAGCCTTGTGATTCAGTTTTTGATTTTTGCTGGTGTGTCGATTGCGTTGACTGCCGCCTCGCGGACGATTTTTACCAACTACTTTACACGCGGGACGAGCGAACAATCGTTGCGGAGCGGAGTCGATGCGCTGCCCGGTAAGATCGGGACTGTCGTTTCGTCGAGTAGAGGTGCGATGAACGAAGGCGCGGTAAAAGTCTTTGGCTCGACATGGACCGCGTATCCGGCAGCCGGCGAACAGCCTTTGGAAGCTGGCGAACGAGTTTGCGTTGAGAGTGTCGAGGGCGCGTCGATCTACGTGCGACGCGTTGGCGCTGAACCAGACTGGCGAGCCAAATCTCTACCGGAATAAATCCGTCTTCAATCCGTGTAATCTGTGGCTAGTGAGGTTCGGTATCGGCTTCGTAGGTGTCGTCGAGCGTCTTATCTTCTTCCAGCGGCGGCAGCTCGATCGTGATCCTGTCGGTTGATGGCTCTTCGAGATCGTCGCCAAAGAAACGTGCGAGCACGACAGTGATATTGTCCTCACCGCCGCGATTGTTTGCTTCCTCGATCAGCGCTTCACACGCTTTCGCGAGATCGCCTTTGCTGTTGGCAACAATGTGCTGAATGTCTTCCGCACGCAATTTCCCCGACAGGCCATCACTACAAAGCAGCACCACATCATCCTGCCGTAAGCGAATCTTTCCCGTCACGGGATTGACTTCACTCTGGGCGCCGAGTGCCTGCAGGATCACATTCCGGAACATGTGTGTCTCTGCTTCTGACTCACTGATCTGCCCGACGTCGACGAGTTGCTGCACGAGCGACTGATCCTTTGTCGCCAAACGAATCTGCTCTTTGCGGATAACGTAACCGCGACTATCACCAACCTGCACCAGGTCAAGACTGTCGCCTCGAACCGCCGCGCCCGTGAAGGTTGCACCCATTCCGGCACAACGTGAATCTTCCTGACTGCGGAGATGTATTGCGGTGTTGGCGTAATGCGTTGCGCTTTTCAGACACTCCACGAGGTCCAGATTTGGTTCGCAGGAAGCATCGCCTTCGCCGATCAGCATCTCGCGGACCGAATCCACGGCCATGCGACTTGCGACATCGCCGGCAAGCGCGCCGCCCATGCCGTCCGAGACGACGAGGACAAGCCCCTTATCGCCAACATCAAACCGCGTCAATTTCTCGGGCGGGGGAGTACCATCGGCGCCGGTCCATGTTTGTTCGGTCGACAGATCAAGAACCAGGAAGTTGTCTTCATTGCCACGTCGAACACGGCCAACGTCTGATTTGGCGAATAACTCTACGATCATAAATGGAGAGCAATTAGGAAGTCGTTATATATGGCTGAGAACCGGGAGATTGTAACCCATCCTGTTAATCCTGAACATCCTGTAATCCTGTTAACTAAACTTTGTCCAAAGCCTGATCCAAATCGGCAATAATATCGTCCGTATCCTCAATTCCGACGGAAATACGCACCAATCCGTCCGTAATCCCGAGTCGTTCACGCTTGGCCTCATCGACGGAAGCGTGTGTCATCGTCGCGGGGTGCGAAATCAATGTCTCCACACCGCCCAAACTTTCCGCGAGCGTGCAAAGCTTAACAGACTCGAGCACAGTTCGCGCTGCCGCAAGCGAGCCGACGTCAAAAGCCACCATACCGCCAAAACCGTGTTGCTGTCGTCGGGCCAGCGCATGTTGCGGATGCGACGCCGAGCCAGGATAGTAAACCTTTTTCACCTTCGGATGCTCTTCCAGAAACGCTGCCACGGCGCGACCTGTTTTATCGTGTTGCTCCATGCGCAGTGCGAGAGTCTTCGTGCCTCGCAAGACGAGCCATGAATCAAACGGCGAGAGAATCGCACCCGCGCTGTTTTGTACGAAGCCGATCCAGTTCGCATCTTCCTCGTCGTTCAGGATCACAGCGCCGCCGACGCCGTCGGAATGTCCATTTAAATATTTGGTGGTCGAGTGGACCACAATGTCGACACCAAACTCGAGCGGCCGTTGCAGGTAAGGCGACATGAAGGTGTTGTCGCACACGACGCGCGCGCCCGCACGGTGCGCGATCTCGCTGACCTCTTTTAGATCCGTCACAGTCATGATCGGATTTGTTGGCGTTTCGATAAACACCATCTTCGTATTTGGCTTGATCGCGGCTTCGACGTTCAACGCATCGGATGTGTCGACGTAATCAAACTCGAGGTTGTAGTTCGCGAGAATGCGATTGAAAAGACGCGCGGTGCCGCCGTAGGTATTATCGGAAACGACGACGTGTTCGCCGGCTTTTACGAGGCGCAACGTGGCGTCGATGGCGGCCATGCCGGAGGCAAACGCAAAACCGAAACGTCCTCCTTCAAGCGCGGCGAGGTTTCGTTCGACTGCCGAACGCGTTGGATTTTGTGTACGCGCGTATTCGTAGCCCTTGTTCTTTCCGAGTGCGTCCTGTGCGTATGTTGAAGTCTGATAGATCGGAACGGTAACGGCGCCCGTGCTCTCGTCGGGTTCCGATCCGGTATGAATGGCTATAGTTGCAAATCCCATAATCAGTTACTCGTCAAAAATTCCCTGGCTGCGATATCGCTCAGCGCCGTCGGGAAAAATCGTGACCACGCGTTTACCTGCGCCCAGGCGCTCCGCAATTTGGTACGACGCAGCGGCAGCGGCGCCTGACGACCAGCCGCCCAGGAGACCTTCGAGTCTCGCGATCTTCTTCAGTGCCGCGCAGACGTCCTCGTCCTGGACCATCAGGATCTCATCCGCGAGCGAGCGATCGAAGATCTTCGGAATAAAATCGCGCTGTCCGATGCCTTCAATCTTCTTTGGTCCAGGCGGGTTACCGCCGTAAATCGAACCTTCGGGCTCGACCAGTACACATAGCACATCCGCGTTGTGCTTCCGCAACGCACGCGCAACTCCGCAGAACGTTCCCGAGGTCCCGGCACCGATGACGACCGCGTCGATTGGGCCGTTCATCTGTTCGATGATCTCGCGTGCTGTCGTCTGCTCATGAAAGCACGGGTTCGCATTATTCTCAAATTGCTGTGGCACGAAGCTGCCTTCGATCGTGTCGGCCAGCTCGTGGCAACGGTCGATCGCGCCCTGCATGCCGGCCTCGTGTGGCACGTATTCGATCTCGCCACCGAGCGCTTCGATCAACTTCATTTTCTCGACCGCGAAGCCTCGCGGGACGCAGAGAATAACACGGTAACCGCGTGCGACTCCCACGAGCGCAAGCCCGATTCCGGTATTTCCGGCAGTCGGCTCGATGATCGTGGCTCCGGGTTTGAGTAATCCTTTTTCTTCAGCGTCGAGGATCATTCCCAACGCCGCACGATCTTTTACTGAGCCGCCGGGATTCATCCATTCGAGCTTGGCGTAGATATCTGCCAGTGGAGGTTTCGCAAATCGCGAGAGGTGAAGTAAAGGAGTCTGACCTATGAGATCGAGAATACTTTCTGCGGCGCCGCGTGACATTCGTGGTGAATGGTAGCATAACCAAGGCCATCCACAGATTACACAGAAATATTCTGCGTAATCTGTGGATAGATTGGTCAATACTGTATTAGACTTCCTTCGCGCTTAGCGCGCTTCACGGCACGTCCGAAAACCCATAGCGAAAAGGGAAGCAGGACCACCAGGAATCCGAGCAGGACTATGAGGGGCTGAGTTACCTGATCGAAGCCGTGGCCTTCAATCAGGACCTGTCTGATACCGTCGAGGCCGTGGGTTGTTGGCAATGCCAGCGAGATATTGCCGAGTTTAGGTCCGGCGTAGGTTTTTAATAACTGCGTCGGGAAAAATACGCCGGAGAATAGCGCTGAGCCAGCACCAAGGAATATCCCGAATGGATCGCCGCGTTTGAAAACCATCGCGAAGCTCGCCGAGAGAATGCCGAGACAGGCGAGTACGACCGTCGTCAGTAGCAGAAACACAAGCGCCAGCATGAAACTGCCTTTGTAGTGCACGCCAAAAAACACTCGACCGAAGAAAAGATACAGGAAAGAGAAGAACGTCGTTTCGAGAAAGTCCCAGGCTGAGCTCGCGACGATCACGGTTGGGAGATTGATCGGCGTCAGCAATACGCTTTCGAGCGTACCCTGCATTTGTTCCTGTCTGATCGAATTGGCGAGACTCGAAAACCCGGTCATGAAGTAGTTGAGAACGGCAAGCCCCGTGAGCCAGGTTGCGAGTGGATCTCGCCATTGAGAGAACTGTGGATCGGTAAAGCCGGCAAAGATCTTCGAAATGAAAAAGAGAGTTGTGACGACAGCCAGTATCGAGATGATGCGCAGGAAGAACTGCATGCGATAGCTGACGAACAGACGAAAGTCTCGCGCCACGAAGGCGAAGATGCGTCTCGGGAGTAGCGTGAGGCTATTCATCTGCGTTTATCCGCGCTCATCCGCGTTCTCATACCTTTCCAAAACATCCAGCAGTGTCGCCCTCTCTGTTTCGATATCGACGATACGCTCACCGCGGCTCTGTAACTCTCTGATCTTTTCATCAAGAAGATTGTCGTCGTGTTCGCGTGTAAACGAGATCTTTTCACCGCTCGCAATTGTTATCGTTACCGTCTCCGATCCCGAGCTGAGATCGCGCAGGTTCTTTGGCGTGTCGATCGCTCGAATACGTCCGCGGCTGATGACAGCAACGCGCCCGCAGAGCGTTTCAACTTCGCTGAGGTTGTGCGACGTTAGAAAAATCGTGACAGGTGGATCCTGTTGTGCTAGCAGATGAATCATCTCGCGCATTCGCGCTGCCGCGAGCGGATCTAGGGAACGCGTTGGCTCGTCGAGCAAAAGCACTGGTGGACTTGCCAACAGCGCACGCGCGACTGCAAGTCGCTGCTTATTGCCGGTTGAAAGCTCCCCAAAGCGACGTCGCGCCAATTCGTCGAGTTCTAGTTGTGTGAATAGCTCCCTGATGCGTTGCTTTGCAACTCGATCCGAAAGACCATGAAGCCGTGCGAAGAACAGCAGATTTTGTTCGGATGTTAAGCGCCAGTAGAAACTGCGTTCCTCGGCAGTAGCCAAACCAATCTCACGGCGAACATTTTCGTCGTCAGTTACGCTATCGTGTCCACGCACCGCGACGCTGCCGGTTGTCGGCTGGACGAGAGTTGCGACGATCTTGGTCAACGTCGTCTTGCCGGCGCCGTTACGTCCAATTAGACCGAAGATCTCACCTGTTTCAACTTCGAACGAGACATCGCGCAGGGCTTCCACCGGATCTTTCACTGGGCGACGAAAGAACGCGCGGAGGCGCCGGAAGGGGACCGGATACGTCTTCGATAAATTGCGAACGGAAATGGCGCTCATCGAGCTCGTTGTCGCGGATCGAGATACTCACGCAGCCCGTCGCCGATGAAGTTGAAAGCAAGAACCGTGAGTGCAATCGCGATACCGGGAAAGATCAGTGCGTGTGGTGCGACACTCAGTGTCGACAGGTCACGTGCTTCTTCGATCATGACACCCCACGATGGCGCGGGCGGCGGCACGCCAAGGCCCAGAAACGACAACGACGCTTCAGACAACACAGCGCCTGCCATTCCCAAACTCGCCTGCACGATCAATGGTTGAATTGCATTCGGAAGAATGTGAATCAGCAGGATGCGCGCGTCGCTGGCGCCGAGTGCCCGCGCGGCCTGAACGAAGTCGTACTCACGAACTTTCAAAACCTGCCCGCGAATGAGACGCGCGTAGCCGACCCAGCCAATGATGCACAACGCAAAAATGAGTTTGTTCAAGCCCGCGCCGAGAAAAGCCACCATGGCGATGGCAAGCAACAAACCCGGAAACGCGAGAAAGACGTTGAAGACGTAACCCGAGACAAAACGATCGACCCAGCCGCCGTAATAACCGGCAATCGCGCCGAGTATCGTGCCGACAAACGCTGACACTGTCACCACGATGATTCCGACCTGCAACGAGATTCGTGCGCCAAACACAACACGCGAGAAGATGTCGCGGCCGGTGGAGTCTGTGCCAAACCAATGCGCCACTGAGGGTGCGAGATAACGCATCGACAAATCGGTTGCGCCGACGTCATACGGCGCAATCCAAGGCGCCAACAGCGCCACGAGCACCAGCACCACGACGATAACCAGACCAATGATCGTTAATCGATTCATCCCACTCTAATCCGCGGATCGAGCCAGCTATACACCATGTCAGTGAGTAAGTTCGCGATGATGTACGTCATGCTGATTACGAGCACGCAGCCCTGCACGACGCGATAGTCGCGTTTGCCGATGCCGTCCTCGACTAGGAGCAAACCCAGCCCAGGCCAGCCAAAGATTTTTTCAGTGATGATTGCGCCTGCCAGCAGTACTCCGAGCTGCAGGCCCAGAATAGTCACGACGGGAATCAACCCGTTCTTCAAAACGTGTTTGTAAACTACCGTTCGCTCGTTCAATCCCTTCGAGCGCGCGGTGCGAACGTAATCTTCATTCAATTCTTCGATAACAGACGACCGCACCATGCGCGTAAGAATCGCCGAGAGCGCGGCGCCAAGCGTAAACGCGGGAAGAATGATGTCGCTCCACCCAAAACGTCCTGATGGCGACAACCAACCGAGCTTCACTGCAAAGATGTAAACCAGCATCGGACCGATCACGAAACTGGGCAGACTGATGCCGAGCAGGGCAACAACTGAGGCGGTATTGTCGATCAGAGTGCCGCGATTTGTGCCGGCAATGACGCCGAGTGGAATCGCGATCACGATTGCGATCAGCATCGCGAAGATGGCGAGCTCGATTGTGGCTGGATAACGTTCGAGGATCAGCTCTGAGACGGGCCGATCGTTGCGAAACGAAAGACCCATGTCGCCGCTGAGCAACGCCCGCCAGTAGTCGGTGTAGCGATTATTAACGCCGTGCCAGACGAAGTGTCGCTGATCGTTGTCGTCGCGTGGAAACGAAAAGAAGAACGGCGGCCGATCGAGACCATGCTTCTCGCGAAACTGCGCAAACTGTTCCGGAGTCGCCTGCTCGCCGAGCACAGCAACCGCGGGATCGCCCGGTACGAGTTCGATTAGTAACGTGACAAGAGAGACGACGGTCCAAACTACCAGCAGGAGAATAAGCAGGCGTCTGAGAATGCCGAAGATCCGATACCGGAGAGTCTTGCGCACGCGCGCGCATAATATCATGGCCACAGATCAGCGTTCATCCGCTTGAATCTGTGGCCACAAATAAAAACGTAGCCCAGGGTAGGTTCGAATACTCGCACAGCCCCGACAACCGCGCGCTTACCAAACCATACCCCGTGACTACGTATCTGGTTGCAAACTAAATGCTGCAACCAATCTCACAATACATCATTCCGGCCTTTTGCCCATGTGCAAGGCCGCGATCCCACCGGTCAGGTTCTCATAACCAACCTGAACGAATCCTGCCTGCTCCATCAGGAGCGAGAGTTGGGACTGGTCTGGAAACTTCTGGACCGATGCCGGTAAATAGGTATAGGCACTGAGCGAACCGCTCACGAGGCCTCCCATCCACGGCAATAGTTTTCTGAAGTACAGATTAAACATAGGTCTCAGAATCGCATTCGCGGGTCTCGAAAACTCGAGCACAGCCACCCAGCCGCCCGGTTTTAAGACTCTGGAGAGTTCCGTCAGACCACTTTCGACATTCGACAGGTTGCGCAATCCGAATGCGATTGTCGCTGCGTCAAATGTGCCATCTCGAAAGGGAAGGTCTAACGCATCACCCTCGACAAAGCGTATGCGACCAGACGTCTTACCGGCAGCGATATCCAACATCGGCCGGCAGAAATCAGTCCCAACAACTCCTGCTCCCGTAATTTCAAACAGCGTAAGCGATAAATCGCCCGTGCCACATGCTACATCCAGAACGCACGCCCTGCTCGACGAAAGCTTCTCGCGTACTCTGTTTGCTACGATCCGGCGCCAACGTTTGTCGACATTGCCGGAAAGCACATGATTCAAGAAGTCATAGCGGCCGGCGATCGTTGAAAACATTTCCCGAACGCGGCTCGCATGCTCTCTCGCGGCACTTCCGTTTTCAACAGGCACAGTTAAGCCAAATCTGATGGAGGTTTGGTTGCAAGACGCTTGCAAACAATTTGTGATTACCTGGGATTGTTGTTATTCGCCGGTTTTGCTGGCGGTTTAGGTGAAGGCGCTGGAGGCGCGATTTCACCGAGAACTTCGTACTGATATCGACCTTGCAGTGCCGCTTTTAGTGGAGCTGTTTCACCTGCAACGACCGAAACAATCGTTTTATTAAAGATTCTGTTCGCAACTCGCTGGACCTCCGGAGCAGTTACTGACCGCAACAACGCGATTTGATCCTGTGGTGCACTCAAGCGATACGTATCAGCGTCGAGCCACGGATCCGCGAGCGCATCTGGTTTTGTAATGATGGGGGACAGATCGTTGATCACTTCATTCTTTGCACGTTCCAATTCTTCCGGAGTTGGTGGCGTGCTCATCAATGAGTCAATCACTTTTCTTGCCTTTGCTAATGAATCCGCCACAGTCATTTCGTTAACTGCGGCTCCCATTACAAACGCGCCCGGCAAGACATAAGCATCGTTTCTCGCGAACACTGGCTGCTTCGTGAGCTCAGGCGCCGCGGCCTGCCACCGGTTCTGCGCGACTCTCGCAATAATGGTGGCGGTTGGAAAGTCGCTGTCAGCTCTCGCAACTCCACGTGCAGCCAAACGCAGTTCGACGGTTGGTCCAGGGACGTTTACGATCAGCGTTCGTGTGTCCGCGGGACCTGGCTGGCGAAAAGTTGTCGGGATGATCTGTTCGCTTTTACGCCATGGACCGAGCAACTGACGCACCGCTCGCATCGCGCGTGGTTTGGTGACGCCGCCGATGATTGCGAGGGTCGCGTTGTTTGAATTAAGGAAACGATCGCGGGCCTGCATCAGATCGGCACGATCCACACGCGCCACGTCTTCAGGAGTGCCTGCAGCTGGACGGCCATACGGAAAATCACCGAACAATCTCACCGCAATCGCTCGATTCGCCACTGTTGCCGGTGCAATCGAAGTGTCGCGCAGGATCTTGATGCGCTGGTCGCGCATGTGCGTTACGACTTCCGGCGTTAGCTGTGTCGACAAGAGAGCGTTGCGTAAAACCTCGACTATTTGCTCAAACTCGTGGGCCTTGCCAACCATCGTGATGGTCGTCGAATCGTAGTCGACGGCTACATCGAGCTTGCCGCCCATTTCGTCGGTGAAAAAATCAACCGTGGCGGGATCGGGGAAGAGCACGTCGCCGAGCAGCGCCATCTGGCCTGACTTGCCGGCAAGATCGAATGCAGCGCCGCTGTTGATTCTTAGTTTGAGGGTGACGTCAGGGGTGTTCGGCTTGAGCCAGAACAGCAGTCGCAGGCCGTTTAGGAGTTGTTCGCGTTCGGGTTGCGCAGGTGCTTGGGCAAAAGACGGCGTTAGCAGCGTGCAAAGAAGAATTACTCCCGCAACGACGCAACGGCGCAACGAGAATGATTGAGTGGGTACGAGTCTGTTTTCGTTGCGCCGTTGCGTCGTTGCGGGAGTTCTCATCGTTAGATTACGGAAAATGTCGTGATCTTCGGGAGAAAACAGTTTAGATGCCGGGTGTTTGCCCGTCAACCGTTTGGCTTTTGGGCGCATCCTAAGCCCTGATTGACAAAGGGATTCGGCCGTTTTGACCCGGCTTGGATGCAAAAAGTATGTACTTGCCGGGGACGTGGGATTAATATTCGGTCGATATTCTCGGCATTTGCCGGAGCGCGCGCAAGTTTTTTCCTCGGACAGTAACTTTTAACCGGTTGACGGTAACACACAAGCAGGAGCTAATCCTGCAGGATCGAGTGCTTGATTGCCCGAGAGAATCACAGACGAGCTTTTGCTGGAAAAGGCAGGAGACGGCGACCAGGCAGCCTTTCTGGAGTTGTACGACCGGTATCGGGAACCGATTTTTCGATTTGCGTACCGATTATTGGGTTCGGTTGAAATTTCTGAAGACGTTACGCACGACTGCTTTCTCAGTTTGATTCGCAAGCCTGAGAACTATCGTCCGGAACGAGCTTCTTTGAAAACTTATTTGTATGCCGCCGCCCGGAACCTGGCCCTGAAGCACTTCCGTGATCAGGGACGAGAAACCGGTATGGATGAAGTTGCGGAGGAACCGAAGGATGCGCGGAGTCGAGGACCTTTGCGAAGGTTGCTCGACGAGGAGTTGGCGACTCAGGTGAGGGAAGCGATTTTTAGTCTTCCTCCATTGCAGCGTGAGGCGCTGATCTTGTTTCAGTATGAAGGTTTGAGCTTGAACGAGGTGGCCGAGATTGCGGGCACCGATGTAGGCGCGGTTAAGGCCCGGCTTTACAGAGCCCGGGAAGGTTTAAGACGCATCCTGAGTCCTTATCTAAAGGGCAATCAGGAATTGAATAGTGGTCGGGAAATTGTTACTTTGAGGGAGGCCTGAAATGGGCGTTGAGCCGGAAGAAGAATTTATTTCCGATGATGAGCTCAGCTCGTTGCTCGAACGCTGGGTTGCGCCAGGGCCTTCGAGAGTTCTCGACAAGCGAATCGAAACCAGCTTTGCAAGAGAATTTTCCGGAGCGGAAGAGGTAGTATTGATGAAGTTCTGTTCAGTCTGTAAAGAAGCGTTTGCTGACAAGTTTAGCTTCTGTCCCGTTGATGGCACGCCCCTGGCCGCGATAACTCCGCCAGTGGAAGATCCAAGCCTGACAATTGAACGCGACCCAAGCATAACCGTCAGCAGAAACAATCAAACTCCCGAGATCGAATCAGCGGCGGCATATAATGATGAGCCGGTCGCAAACGATCCGGTTTACGTTGCCTCCAATACTTCCTCAGCACTCGCTCTGCGAGATGAGTATCACCTGACCATCATGGACGACTCCGGTCTGGTTGCTCGTCTTAGCCACGAAATAAAAGACACCGCCCACCAATACGAACTGACCTGGCCCGAGTTCAAACGCGATCCGTTTGGTTTCACGAAACGTGCGTTTGTGGGTTACGGGCAGAAGTTTCGCCAGTTTCTCGCGAAACCGAATGTGCTGGTGGCGATGGGCGCTGCATTTCTGGGTATGGTCGGACTCGTCGTCGCGGTCATGCTCATGGATCGTGCAAAGGGGCCGGCGTCATCGCGAATTGGTTTGATCATTTTCGCAGTGATTGCGAGTGGCTTGCTGGTAGCGCTCTTTTCGACATGGCTTGGACGCGAGCGTGGCGCAGCGGTAATGGGTGCTGAGCCGTCGGATTCGCGAAGCGTGGTTGCTGCGATGGTCTCGTCGTTCGTGTTCCTGTTTGCCATTCTCGGCATAATCATCGGTATCGATTACAGGCAGCGGCGACATGAAGCGCTCGTACAGAACCAGGAAGAGCTTCAGGTCGAACAAATGCTCGACATTCCCGACGAGCAGCCGACACCTGATCCCGGCACGGCGGGTCTAAATAAAGGCAGCGGCGGCGGAAGCAAGCCAAAGCCTGAGCGTGCTGCTGGCGGCGGTGGCGGTGGACGTGAAGAAGCGAAGCCTGCTTCGTTTGGTAAGGTTCCGCAAGCATCATTAACAATTCCGCAGGTAGTGGCGCCGGATCCCAAGCCACCGCAAATTAAGAACCCGTCATTGCCAGTGGCTGCGACGGTGGTTGCAGATCCGATGCTTGTGCCACCTGATGCGCGCGTGTTGCCATACGGCGATTACAAATCGAAGAGCACCGATCCTTCGTCGGGTCCAGGCACTGGAAACGGTATTGGAACTGGAACCGGCGGTGGTATCGGACCGGGTGAAGGCGGCGGTCTTGGACCAGGTCGCGGTGGCAACATCGGCGGCGGCGATCGCAATGATGGCGGTGGTGGACCAGGCGGCGGCGGTGGCGGCGGTTACGACCGCATCTTTACCGGTAAGGACGTCACGACGAAAGCACGTCTGATCTCGAAGCCTGAACCGCAGTACACAGAAGACGCTCGCAAGAACCAGGTTACCGGCACAGTCGTGCTGAAAGTGGTGTTTGCGTCAAACGGAACAGTCTCGAATATCAGAACTGTTTCGGGTCTGCCGTATGGTTTGACTGAGAGGGCGATTGCAGCGGCACGTCAGATCAAGTTCGTACCTGCAACGAAGGACGGACATCAGGTCTCGATGTGGATGCAGTTGGAATACAACTTCAATTTGTATTAGCCACAGATTACACGGATAGAAAACGGATACGGCGCTGGGTTAAACCTCAGCGCCGTATCCATTTTCTATCCGTCTAATCTGTGGCTAACTATACTTCTCAGCGAAGCGCTTGATTCGCTTAACACCTTCCTGAATCCGTTCCATCGAAGTCGCGTAAGAGATTCGAATATAGCCCTCCGCTCCGAAGCCTGCTCCGTCAGTTACGACAGTATGCTCTTCCTCGAGGAGTTGCCGCGCGAAGTCGCCAGAAGTCTTCAACGACTTATGCAGGCAGCCGCGTACGTCCGGAAACGCGTAGAACGCGCCTTCAGGTTCGCTGCATTTGAATCCAGGAATCTCGCGCAGTGCATTCAACAACCATGCGCGGCGCCGCGTGTATTCGGCCAGCATAGTTGCGACAGATTCCTGCGGTCCTGTAAGTGCCTCAACAGCAGCCCACTGGGCAATTGAATTCGTATTCGACGTTGAGTGTCCCTGGACCTTCAACATCACCTTGGTCCATTCGGCCGGCGCGAGTGCGTAGCCGACACGCCAACCCGTCATCGCGTAAGTCTTGGAAAACGAACCGGCAATACACAAGCGCGCTCGCAGTTCGGCAGGCAAACTCGCGGCACTAAACACCTCGCCCGGCGGATACACAAACCGTAGGTAACACTCATCGGAAACAACATAAATGCCACGCTCGCTGGTGATTTCCATGACCTTTCGAAACTCCGCTGGCGGCAGCACGCGGCCCGAAGGATTCGAAGGCGAATTGAGAATCAGAAGCTTTGTTCGCGGCGTGACGGCGCGTTCGACCTGTTCGGCTGACAGCACGAAGTCAGTTTCTTCAGTTTCGATAAAGACGGGTTTAGCGCCTGCGAAGACTGCGATCTCCGGAAACGTCACCCAGTAAGGTTTTGGGATGAGCGCTTCGTCACCCGGGTTTAGCAGCGTGACAACAGCATTAAAGATGGCCTGCTTCCCACCAGCCGTCGCCATCACCTCAGTCGTTTGATACTCGTTGCCGAACTCTCTTTTGTAGAAGTCGATGATCGCGCGTTGCAGTTCGCGAATGCCGGCGTTGGCTGTGTACTTTGTGCAACCGGCAAGCATGGCTCGTTCGGCTGCTTGTTTGATGTTGTCAGGAGTGTCGAAGTCGGGTTCACCGGCGCCGAAGTCGCACACATCCGCGCCGGAGGCCCGCAACGCTTCCGCAGCCTGCATGGCGGCCATCGTGGCTGACGACTGCATGCGAGCGACGTTTTCAGAAACGGGAAAGGGTGACATAACTGGCCAGGTCTTCATCCTTGATTCAATTTCTCTTTCATTCGTTTTTCAATGAGCGGCGGAACGAGTCCGGTGACTGCGCCGCCGAGGTGGAAGACTTCTTTGACGAGTCGCGAGCTGACGTAGGAGTAAATCTCAGCGGGCATCATGAAGACAGTTTCAATGCCCGGTTCGAGCCGGCGGTTCATCAACGCCATTTGCAGTTCGTATTCGTAGTCGGAAATGGCGCGGATGCCGCGGACGATGACGTCTGCTTCCTGGGCCACCGCATAGTTGACGAGTAGTCCGCTGAACGAATCGACCTGCAACGTGCAACCTCGTTTGTTGAGACCGTTGACGACTTCGGTAAGCATCTCGTGCCGTTCTTCGACTGTGAATAGTGGTTGCTTGTCTGGGTTGACGAGTATGCCGATGATTATCTCGTCGAAGAGTTTGCAGCCGCGCTCGATGATGTCCAGGTGACCATTGGTGACAGGGTCAAATGAACCGGGGTAGATGGCGCGTCGCATAAAAGGATGTTAGAGGTTAAACCGGAAATCGTAAATAGCCAAATTCGCCTGATAGTAGCCAGATTCGACAAAGAATAGCCAAATTCGCAGTCTTGTCGGCGAATCAGATGGGTGGTACGATCTCTCGCAACTAGGAGATTCAGAAATGGCTCACAGTCTCACACAAGCCGACTACGAGATTCCGTCCGAACTGCTCGCGCTGCGCCCACCCGTCAGTCACGAACAATTTGAAGAACTCTGCAGTACGTATGACGACCTGCGGCTTGAACTCACCTCAACCGGAGAATTAATAGTTATGCCACCTGCCGGAGCTCAGACTAGTAGCGGTAACTCAAACCTCACTTATCAACTCGAAGCCTGGTCCAGAGAGAATAGCAGCGGCATCTGTTTTGATTCGTCCGCCGGATTTACCTTACCGAACGGCGCGGTAAGATCGCCGGACGCGGCATGGATCCACCGCGAACGGTGGGAAATGTTAACAAAACAGCAGAGGGACAGCTTTTCTCATATTTGTCCTGACTTCGTTGTTGAACTTCGATCTCGAACCGATCGCCTGCCGGTTCTTCTGAATAAGATGTCGGAATACATTGCAAATGGCGCGTCGCTCGGGTGGTTGATTGATCCCCGCACACACCGAGTCTATGTCTATCGGCCTGACGAAGAGGTAGTCGTGCTGGAGAATCCAGAGAGCGTTTCCGGTGAGCCCTTGTTACCGGGGTTCGTCCTAGAGACCGCAGAGCTTTGGTGAAGCAAATCTGCGTAATCTGTGGATACTCTTGCTTGACAGTGGGTATGGCCAGTGTTTCAATACCCTTTGACAATTCGATGTGGTGAGTTAAAGCGACTTGCGGCCACATAAAATAATCCGCTAAACAGCTCGGTGAATTAAGTTTCAGGCTCCGCGTTGTTAAGCGCGGGGCCTTTGTTATTGCCTATGCCGAATCTTCTCGACACTCTTAAAGAACGCATCGTCGTCTTCGACGGTGCGATGGGTACAAACCTACAGGTCCAGAACCTTTCGCTCGACGATTTTGGTGGCCCGCGCTTCGAAGGTTGTAACGAGAATCTGCTCGTGACGAGGCCCGATGCGGTTGAAAAAGTTCACGCCGCGTTTCTCGACGTTGGCTGTGACGTGGTCGAGACGAATTCGTTTAACGGCACTCCGGTCGACTTCGCGGAATACGACATCGGCGATAAGGCGTACGACATGAACGTGCTCGCGGCCAAGCTTGCCAAGCGCGTCGCCTCAGACTACTCCACGAATGAAAAGCCACGCTGGGTTGCCGGATCGATGGGGCCGGGTCGCAAGCTCCCAACCCTGGGCCACATTTCCTTCGCCGATCTGCGCGATGCGTATTCCGTGCAAGTGCGTGGGCTGCTAGACGGTGGCGTCGATCTGCTGATTGTCGAAACCTGCCAGGACCTGCTTCAGACGAAAGCTGCACTCGCCGCGATCTTTGCTCACTTCAAAGAGACGCGTCGTCGCGTGCCTGTAATCGCCCAGGTCACGATCGAAGTATTCGGCACCATGCTGAACGGCACCGAGATATCCGCGGCTCTGACCGCGCTCGCGCCGTTTCCGATCGACGTGGTCGGCATGAATTGCGGCACTGGTCCAAAGCACATGACCGAGAGCATTCGCTACATCTGCGAAAACTCGCCACTGCCGGTCTCAGTGCTTCCAAACGCAGGCTTGCCTTCGGTTGTTGACGGCAAGATGCATTACGACGAGACGCCCGAGAGCTTCACGGCGCAAGTAGTCCATTTCGCGAATGACTTCGGCGCCAATATTGTCGGCGGCTGTTGCGGTACGACTCCCGACCACTTGCGTCTTGTCGTCGAAGCAATGCAGCGCATCACTCCGAAGCAGCGGCACGCAACGACATTGCCCGCAGCATCTTCGATCTATATGCAACAGCCATACGTGCAGGATGCATCGTTTTTGATCGTCGGCGAGCGTGTCAATGCGAGCGGATCGAAGAAGATGCGCGATCTGCTGAACGCCGAAGACTGGGACGGCCTCGTAGCACTCGGTAAGGAACAGGAGCGCGAAGGCGCGCACATTCTCGACGTCAACGTAGATTTTGTCGGCCGCGACGGTGAACACGACATGCACGAGCTGGCCTCGCGGCTCGTCACCAACATAAAGCTCCCGTTGATGTTCGACTCGACCGAGTGGCAGAAGATGGAAGCCGGGCTGCAACACGCCGGCGGCAAGTGCATTCTGAATTCAACCAACTACGAAGACGGTGTGCCGCGTTTCCTAAAAGTGATCGATATCGCAAAGACGTACGGCGCGAGTGTCGTCATCGGAACGATCGATGAAGACGGCATGGCGCGCACGAGGGAAGGTAAGCTAAAGATCGCGAAGCGTGCCTACGATCAGGCCACAACAGAGTTCGGTCTTCCGGTCGGCGACATCTTCTTCGATCCACTCGCGCTGCCCATCTCGACCGGTATTGAAGAGGATCGTCGCAACGCCCTCGAAACGATCGAGGCAATTAAGCGAATCAAGACGGAGCTTCCCGGCGCCTACACGATCCTCGGCGTATCAAACATCTCGTTCGGCCTGAATCCGGCATCGCGGGTGGTGCTGAATTCCGTGTTTCTTCACGACGCTGTCGAAGCCGGACTCGACGCCGCGATCGTCAACGCGAGCAAGATCGAACCGCTCAACCGTATCGGTGAAAAGGAACTGAAAGTCGCGCGCGAGCTGATCTACGACGAGCGGAAGTTTGAAGGCGACGTTTGTGTGTACGATCCGCTTACCGAGTTTACGAAGCTGTTTGAAGGTGTGAAGTCGAAGTCGAAAGAAAAAGCCTCGAAAGGCGACACAGTCGAAGAACGTCTCAAGAATCACATCATCGACGGGGAGAAGATCGGGCTCGAAGATGAATTGAAAACCGGTCTCGAAAAACATTCCGCGCTCGACATCATCAACAACATTCTGCTCGACGGCATGAAAGTCGTCGGCGATCTCTTCGGCAGCGGACAAATGCAATTGCCTTTTGTATTGCAGTCGGCTGAAGCCATGAAGTCTGCCGTTCGATTTCTCGAACCGTTCATGGAAAAGAAGGGCGGCGCGACGGCCAAAGGAACGATGGTGCTCGCCACCGTCAAAGGCGACGTTCACGACATTGGCAAGAACCTCGTCGACATCATCCTGACGAACAACGGTTACAAGGTCCTGAATCTCGGCATCAAGCAGCCGATAGAAGCCATTCTTCAGGCATACGCCGAACACGGCGCGGATGCGATTGGCATGAGCGGGTTGCTCGTTAAGTCGACGCTGATCATGCGCGAGAACCTCGAGTTGATGAACGAACGTGGCATCAAGGTTCCGGTCGTGCTTGGTGGTGCGGCGTTGACGAGGCGTTATGTTGAGGATGATCTGAAGTCGCTGTATCACGGTCAACTTTACTACGCACGGGATGCCTTTGCCGGGCTTCACACGATGGACAAGTTAGTTGGAGGTACCAACGGCGAGGACAAGACGCACGAAGCAGAATCGAGTGTCGACGCGGCAGAAGATGTGGAAGATTTAATCGGTGAAGAACAGAAACTCGGCATTCGTAAGGCTGCGAAGCCGCGTGCGAAGATCGCTGGAGACACAACCCACACGACGCGTTCCGCTGTGAGTCAGGATGTGCCAATCCCAACGGCGCCGTTCTTCGGCTCCCGTGTCGTCGAAGACATTGCGCTGGACGATGTGTTCGAGTTCGTAAACGAGACCGCGCTCTTCAAAGGTCAGTGGCAATTCAAGCAGGGTCGGATGCCACTTGAAGATTATCAGGCTCTGGTGCGCGATAAAGTGCGACCGATTTATGAAGAGATCAAGGAGCGCTCGAAGCGTGAAAAGCTGCTCGTGCCCAAAGTGGTTTACGGTTATTTCCAGTGCCAGTCAGAAGGAAACGACTTGATCGTCTACGACGACGGCAGGGAAGTGCGATTCACTTTTCCGCGCCAGCCGACAGGGAAGCATCTGTGTCTCGCGGATTTCTTCGCTTCGCGAGACTCGGGTAAGAAAGACGTGGTTGCATTTCATCTCGTCACGGTGGGACGCCGAGCGAGCGAGTATTCGCACGAGTTGTTCAAAGCGGACAACTATGCTGACTATCTCTACTTTCACGGGTTGAGCGTCGAGAGTGCCGAAGCGCTCGCAGAGTTGTGGCACAAGCGCATCCGCGAAGAGCTGGGTATTGCCGGCGCTGACTCACCCAACCTGACGCGACTCTTCAAGCAGGAATATCAGGGTTCGCGCTACAGTTTCGGCTATCCGGCCTGTCCGCGACTCGAAGATCAGGAGAAACTCTTTGAACTCCTGAACCCTTCACTTATCGACGTGAATCTCACCGAGGAGTTTCAACTGGAGCCAGAACAATCGACTTCGGCTATTATTGTCCACCATCCGGAGGCCAAATACTTTTCGATTGACTAGCCACAACGAGGCACAAGCAGAAACAAATCTTTCGAATGATTTTGAAGCGCTCACTGCATTCGAACGTTTCGCTTTCCGCCTCGTCAGACGCATGAATCAGGGCGCCTGGAAGCGATTCTGGACGTGGTGTCAAAGCACACTCGGCGCCGGCTGGATCCATCTTTCCACTTACAACATCATGAATGTTTACGGTCTCGAGCACGTCGAGGCCGCGGCGCACGATCGACCGTTGCTGCTGGTCGCGAATCATCGTTCGTTCTTTGATATGTACGCCGTTTCCACAGTTCTCTTTTACAGAACGAAGTGGCAGAAACGACTATTCTTTCCGGTCCGGGGCCGATTCTTCTACCAGTCACCAATCGGATTGTTGGTCAACCTGATCATGGGCTGGTGGTCGATGTATCCGCCATTCTTCGCCACCGGCGATCATCCACTTCCGGAGAAGCGTGCTTTTGACAAGTTTTCGTTTGAAGTGCTCGTAGATTTGGCGCGCTCGGGACCAGGGAACATCATCGGATTTCATCCGGAGGGAACGCGCAACAAGAACGACGATCCTTACTCGTTCCTGCGCGCGCAGCCGGGCGTCGGCAAGTTGATCATGGAAGCAAAGCCGCAAGTGATTCCGGTGTTCATCGCCGGCTTGTGTAACAGCCTCCCGAAGCAGGTAGCGCGGAACTGGAATCGCGAGGATGTGATCAGGATCCACTTTGGACCGGTGCTCGACTTGAGCGAACATCTCGCAAAAGCGGATCGACTGCGGACACACAAAGAAATTGCTGACACGGTGATGGGAAAGATTGCAGAACTCGGTGAACGAGACAAAGCAATGAAGCTTAGTCACGGATTAGACGGATATAGACAGATCGAACATGTCGGTAGTGATAGTTAATCCATCGTCGGCCGGCGGTAGCACGGGCGAAGCCTGGCCGCAGATTGCGAGTGATTTGCGTTCGCACTTCGGCTCGTTTCGCGCCATGTTCACGAAACACCGCGGCGATGCAGCGGCGCTCGCGAGTGAAGCCGCACGCAAAGGCGTGAAGCTCATTATTGCCTGCGGCGGCGATGGCACAATCTCTGAAGTGGCGAACGGAATTCTTTCTTCCGGCAAAGACGCCGAGCTTGGCATCCTCCCCAGCGGAACGGGCGGCGATTTCAGAAGAACACTCGAGATTCCCGCGCGCAGTCGTGACGCCGCGAGAATTCTTCGTATTGGACGGTCCGTGCGTATCGACGTCGGCCGCGTTTCATACACGGATCAGGAAGGACGCGACGCGACACGATATTTCGTAGGTGTTGCGTCGTGCGGCATGAGCACGAAAGTCATCGAGCGAGTCAAGACTGACGACGTGTCGTTCGTCAACGCACTCCTGAAGACCGCCATGCGCAACGAACCGGTGCGACTCGTCGTCCAACTTGACGACTCCCACGAACACCACCTCGTCGTTTCGAATCTATGCGTCGCCAACGCACGTTACTTTGGCGGCGGAATGAAGATCGCGCCCGAAGCAAAACTCACCGACGGCAAGCTCGACATCGTCAGTATCGGCGATTTGAGTGCGATGAAGATCTTCACCAGCGCTCCGCGTGTCTACACGGGCTCGCATCTCTCGATGCCTGAAGTGAGTCATGCCTTGGCTCGTAAGATTACGGTGCGCGCTTCCGATCGCGCCGCGGAAATCCCACTGGAAGTCGATGGCGAACTTCCTGGAAGACTTCCGGCAACGTTCCAGATTATTCCCGAAGCGCTTCGAGTCCGTGTGAACTTATCTGTGTAATCTATGGCTGAAATCATCTATGATGACGTTAGCTCATGGATGACAGACGATCTAAACCCCGACTAAGCGTTCATCTGGATGCGGTTTGGGACGGCGGCGAAGAAAGACATTCAGCCCGCGTCACTGACCTTTCTGAGGGAGGCTGCTACCTTGATACCGTGGGTGAGGTAATGGCCGGCGAGATCGTTGCGTTTCGTGTGCTGCTGCCTGATGGCGATTGGCTTTACCTCGAAGGTGAAGTTCGGCATCATCGCCACGGCATGGGTTTTGGTGTTCAGTTTGTCGATTTAAACGAAGAACAAATGGAGAATCTTGAGCGTCTGTTGCAGATCGCGAGAGAAGCCGGTCCTGAAACGGCGATCTGTGCAGACCTGGTTGAGGATTGAAGACGCTTCTGAAGTCAGACCTTCTGTTGGTCCACGATCAGGAGCTCCCCCCAGAGGTCCTCACGATGTAGGCCCGCCAGCGAGGTGCCCGACAAAACCGACGACCAATGGCGATCCAAGGCACTTTGAAAACAATGAGTCTGGTTGACCTGCTCCAGTTTCTGGCGGCAGGCAGAAAATCAGGCACACTCAAATTCGATCACGTCAAAATCACCAAACAGATTTACTTTAAGAACGGCATGATCGTCGGCTCGAAGTCGAACGATCCGAGGGAGTATCTCGGCCAGGTACTACTGCACTACGGAAAAGTCGATGAAGTGCAGTTGAAGGTTGCGCGCGAACTGCAACGAACCTCCGGCGCAAAACTTGGCGAGGTGCTGGTCGAGCAGGGGTTTTTGAGTGAGGATGATGTTCTCAGCACTCTCAAGACGAGGACGCTTGACGCGATCTACGATCTCTTTGTTTGGACCGATGGTGACTTTGAGTTCTACGACGAAGATCCGTTGCCGGAAGATTTGCTCCTGATTGAAGTCGAACCAACGACCGTCATCATGGAGGGCATTTATCGCATTGACGAGTTCGCGCGCTACCGCACGTTAGTACCGACAGACCGAACGATTCTTGAGCTCAATGCCGGCTGGACCTCTTCGCTAAAACTCGGTAAGGAGTTTCGGCAGGTTCTTTTCTTTGTTGAAAAGCGGATGTCGGTGGCGGAGATCTGTTATCACATGCACGCATCGTCGTTTCATGTCTACGGTCAGCTCTACACGCTGATTAGCGAAGGCATTGCGCGCGTGGCGGGCGAGCTTCCGGAGGGAAGTCCGGCGTTGGTTAAGGAAGTCGAGGACTTACCCGAGAGCGTGACCGAGATGGTTTGGTCAGCCGAACGCAAGCTCGACGAGGATCCGGACGCGGCTTTGGAGATCATTCAGAAGGCGTTGCAGCAGCAACCTAACAATCCCGAAGCACAGGCCTTGTTGCCGGTAGCAGAGGAAAAGTATATCAAGCGCGTTTACGAGACTGGCGGGATCTCGCCAAAGTCAGTGCCGCAGTTGCGTGTCTCGGCGATGGATTTGACTGAGCAGATCGATCCGCAGGAAGGGTTTGTGCTTTCGCGCATTAGCGGTTCTTGGGACATTCAGTCGATCCTGTCGATTTGTCCGTTTCGCGAGGCTGACTGCTTGCGGATGATTAAGAAGCTGATGGAGCGTGGCATCGTTGAGATTAAGTAAACAGCACTCGATGCTCTTACTCGGCGGGTTGCTTTGCGTTTCAATGATCACCGCTACATCAGAGCATGGTGTGTCTCAAATGAGGCGCGCATCGTTATGCGAAAGCAACGAGAAGACAGTCTTCAGTTGCGTTGTAGGCAAATCGGCCAAGACCGTTTCGCTGTGTTCTTCAATCGAGCTGACGAAAGATCGCGGTTATCTACAGTATCGCTTCGGCTTACCCGGAAAACTCGAGCTGGAGTTTCCAAAGCAGCGTGAGCAGACGCAGTCACTATTCAAATACTCACATTACTTCCGCGCTCAGGTCGATCAAACAGAGATCAGTTTTACGTCTGACGGATATCGATATGCGGTCTTCGACGACTACAATGGCGAGGAGAAACCGGCTAAACATGAACGCGGAATCCGCATCACGCCGCCAAACGGAAAAGAGATGACCCTAAATTGTCTTGGCCGTGCGACGGCTCACTATGAAGATCTTCCCGAGGCGTTTCCGGACCCGGAGTAAATTTCCCCGCAAAGACGCAAAGGCGCCAAGGCTAAATCCAGAACCGGGCTTTCTTGGCGCCTTTGCGCCTTTGCGGGATCTGTTGTCTTGAGAACAAAGAAACGTCGCGAGACCGGATGCGCGAAGTTGCGCCAGCGCGATAGCTGACGCTCCTTCACAACTTCAAATCCTGCGAGGCTGAAAGTTCTGCGCCAGCCCTGTTCTGCCTGAAAAGTGCATGGACCAGTGCGTCCGCGCCACTGCCGATCGTGAGTCCAGCAGACGGCGCGGTCCCACCAGATCGACGGTATGTCTTCGTAAATGATCGCTAGACCACCGTCTCTCAAAACGCGACTGACTTCATTCAACACAAGGCGTGGATCTTGCGCGTGATGCAATACATAACAAAGCAACACGGCGTCGAAGCTGTCGTCCTTCACGGGGAAGTGACGGCCATCGTAAGGAAGATAATTGATCTGCGCGAGGGCTGTGTTTGTGCCAACGTCGAGCCCCACCACGGTTTTGCCAAGCATGCTCTGGAGATGGTGTGCGATGAATCCGTTGCCACAACCGACGTCGAGCACGTCGGCTTTCGACGGCAGGACGCTCGCCACTTCAAGCGCCATGTCATAAGCTCGACCAACCTTGCGTCGTCGTCGTGCACGCGTGAAGCGTCGTTTTATTGTTGTCGCCAGACTTGTCACCGCATGTGCTTAGTGCAACCACGGTGCCGTCACAATAGTGCGTAAATCAGGCGTGATTCGAAGGTGCAGCAAATATGCGTCGCCGACAATTTCTGACAACTGCAACCCGTACCTATCCGTGTAAATCTGTGGCAAAATCCATCGCATGACGAAACTTCTTATGACTGCTCTGTTGCTGACTCAAACTCTTCCCGCAGGATATTGGCCGCTCGAAAAGAGCCAACCAATAATCGACAAGACGCAAACGATTCGATTATCGGGTGACCTCTCGAAATTATCGGATGGCGAACGTAAGGCTGTGGCGAAGCTGATCGAAGTCGGACAGATCTTTCAGAAGCTTTACGAAGAACAGCGTCACCCTCAGGCGCTTTCTTCTTATCGTGCCCTCGAACAACTCGGCAAGCGAACGGGCTCGACGCCGGCTACGCAAAACCTGCTGACCCTGTATCGCCTGTCTCAGGGACCAATCGCCACGACACTCGAGAATAAACGGGAACCGTTTGTGCCTGTCGATCCAACCCAGCCAGGCAAGAACATGTATCCCTGGGGCATAACCAAAGAACAGATTGAACAAGCTCTCGCATTGCCGAACGGTCAGCCAAATAAGCGCGAGAAAGTTCTCGACCTGCGAAGCGTTGTCCGTTACGCCAACGCTAAGAATATTCAGCAAGACATCGCAAGCCTAAACAAGTATCCAGCCTTGCAGACGTTGCATCCCGGACTGCTCGCCGAGTTGCAACGACTCGTGCCCGCCGCGAAGACAGATGTTTATGCCGTCCCTTACTCCGTTGCCTATGCGGATGAGCTGATGAAAGCCTACGGGCTTTTGAACGAAGCCGCGGATGCGCTGGCGAAGGACGATGACGAGTTTGCGAGATACCTGCGCAATCGTGCGCGCGATTTACTTTCCAACGATTACGAGTCAGGCGACGCAAGCTGGGTTACCGGACGCTTCAAGAATCTCAACGCCCAAATCGGTTCGTACGAAACCTACGACGACGAGTTGTACGGCGTAAAGACTTTCTTCTCCTTCTGTCTTTTCCTCACGCGGCAACAGGAAACAACCGCGTTGCGCGAAGCAATGAAGGGACTTCAGGCACTCGAAGATTCGCTTCCCTACAAGAACCACAAGAAAGTGCGCGAAGACATTCCCGTTGGCGTTTACGACGTCATTGCGGACTTCGGCCAGTCACGCGGTGGAAACACGGCGACGATTCTGCCAAATGAAAGCTACGTTGCTCGTCGTTACGGTCGCACAATTCTGCTGCGCGCCAACATCATGCGCGATCCGAATATTTTCGAGGGGACGTCGAAAACACTCGCGGCCGCGATTGGCGAACAGCAGGCCAGGGAACTCACACCTGACGGAAACTTCTATCGCACGTTGTGGCATGAAGTGGGCCATTACCTCGGCGTCGATCGCACCAAGGACGGTCGCGAACTCGACGAAGCGTTGCAGGACAATGCGAACGCGATGGAAGAAATGAAGGCCGACCTCGTTTCGTTGTTCGTGGCCGAGGCCCTGCACAAGCAGGGTTATTACACCGACGCGCAGTTGCGCAGCGTCTATGCCGGCGGGATTCTGCGTGTGTTACAGAACAATCGCCCGCGACGCGACCAGCCTTACAACACGATGCAGTTGATGCAGTGGAACTTCTATCTCGAGAACGGATTACTGACTTTCGATCCGTCTACAAAGACGCTCCAGGTTCACTACGACAAGTATCACGACGTAGTTGGAAAGATGCTCGAGAAGACACTGGCAGTCCAGTATGAGGGCGACAAGGCGGCATCGGATCAATATATCGATCAGTACACGAAGTGGGACGACAAGATTCACGGCGTGATCGCCGCGAACATCCGAGCCCAACAGAGGTATAGGTTCAGACTGTTTAAGTATGCGGCGTTAGGCGAGTAGTCCTGATTATCTTGTTGGACCATTGATCGCCTGCTGTGCGAGCTCGAGGTAAGCGTTGAGCCTTACCTCGGGTAAGCGAAGACGATCGGCGTCTGCCTTTGCGCGCTCGAAGTTCGTTACCGCCAGCCCGCCAAGTGAAGTCGACATTCGTTTCACCATCTGTGCGACGCTGCTGCCGTTCTGCAAGTTGAGCTCTTCGTCGGTGAAATTCTCGGCGCCAAATCCTTCCATGGTTCGCGCGGCCGTGCACAGTTCGTTGATCTGATCGATCAGCGGCTCGACTATTTCAAAAGATCGTTTTGAGTCGTAACGCGCAAAAGAACGAGCGATCTCAAACAGCGCATTCATCTGCTCCTGGTCCGGTGCTTCAACCGCACTTCCCAACATTGCTCGCGCCTGTTCGAGTAGGTTGATCGCATTCGCCCGTTTGTGGCCTGGTCCAATTTGCATTGCGATCGGCGCCAGTTGCGCGGCCCGCTCTCTGGCGGTGCGAAATCCGCCGATGATTCTCAGCGCATCTTCAACCTTGCCTTTCGAAAGCGCACGATAGATATCCTGCTGGTCCATGTTTGAAAACGCACTGCGTCGCTGATAGAAATTCGTGACACGTTCGTTGACGATCTGTCTGGCCCTTGAGGTGTCGCCGCTGGAAGATTCACGACTTGCAAGCATGAGATAGAGTTGTTCGCGTTGTTCCCGCGGTGCTTTTTCAATTGCCTCGAGAGCAGTGTCCACAGGTAAGTTAGCGATTGTAATTTGATCCCGGTATGGACCAACAGGACTTCGACCGGATACTTCATTCAACTTCTTCTCAACTGCTGCAGTGCCGCCGGGCATTACATTCTCCAGTTCCGGACCCATTTGTTTTAGTGCGCTTAACATGTTCCCCGCGGCATCGCGTTCCGGTGTGTAGCCTTGAGTTGATGGCATGGAGAACGACAGCGCTTCGTTCACTATCTTTTGAAACAGCTCGCGATATTGTGCGTCTGACAGCAATGTTGGCGGCCTTGGCTGGGCAAAGTTGGCTCGCGGGGTCACCGCTTGCCGGCGTTCGGGACTGGTGCCGAAGCGGAGCAAGCCGATTGCAACGTTGGCCGCTTCGGGATTCTTAAGCAGCTTCTCATTAAGAACTTTGGCGGTGATTTCGTTTGCGAATTCGGCAGCCAACTCGGGATTTTGGCGACGCAACAGGCCAAGCGTGTTCAGTAAATTGGGTGTGAGCCTGGTTTTCAGATTCTTGCGCGCAAGCTGTAACGTACGATTCGGATCCTTCTGCACGATCTGATTAGCGATGGACAGTTCCATCATGCTTTCCTGCGACGCTTGTTCCCGTTGATTGCTGTACGGATTCGGTGGCGGCACAGTCGAGTAAAGGAAACTGAGAGCGGCTTCGGGATCGCGTCGCGCCAGCACGTTCGTCAGCTCAAACCGTAACTGTGCGATCAATGCGAACTCTTGCGAATATTCGGGATCGGTTTGGTCAGCGGAGGCGATCATCTCTTTCACGCCAATAGTCGCATCAGTTAGATACTTCGAAGCACGTTTTTCTTGCGGTTCCCACAGGAGCTGAGCGGCGAGGAGTTGCGCGTTGATGCGTGTGACAGGGGACTTGATTTGTGCAATTGCGTCTTCCAGGTCGAGGAGTAGAGCGATGCCTTTCGCTTTGACGGTGCCGGCGTTTTGACTGGAATTGATTTCTTCTGAGGTTGCCGGACGCTGTTCGAGAATTTTGATTTGGAATCGACCTGACGGTGTGTTGGCAGGATCGAGCGGACCAACGAAGATCGTGTAGGTTCCAGCGGCCGCAGCGACGAAGGAGACGTTCTCGGGACCGTCGTTGCCATTGGGCGAATCAAATTCTCCCAGATCCTTTTTGTCAGGCCCGAACACTTTGACGACGACATCGATGCCTCGCTGCTCGACGACCAATTGAATCCACGTATTTTCTTCAACAGTGACGCTGAATTGCTGCGGCTCACCCGGCCCCAGCGCTCGCTCAATGGGCGTGCTCATCTGAAGTGGAGTCTGGCCCTGAGCTTGTCCTGACAGCGAGACGCAGATGAAGAAAGGGAGAAAAAGCAGCGCACGAAGTCTACCCATGGGAGTCTCTCCTGATTGTCAGAAACGTTAGAGCTTGTCCTAAGACGCACTAAAGCGTCAACGAGTTCCCCAAGTTCATTTCTTTTTATATTTTGTGCCTTCTTGTGGCTATTTCCCGAAGGCGTTACTGCCGAGGAAATTCTCGCGGACGTAGGCGACGGTGTCCTGGAGGGTTTCGCCGGGATCGCGCGGCTTGAAGCTCAACTCGCGGGCGGCTTTTGAACAGTTCAAATACCAGAAATACTGTGCCATCTCGATCGCGCCCGGCTCGACTGGAGATGCCATGTCCCATTGTTTGAATAACGAATCGACCAGGCTCGCGCCCGTAATCGCGAGTCGCGACGGAAGCGCCAGCCACGGCGCCGAAATTTTTGTGAGACGCTCGAGACGTCCAAAGAATTTCGAGAACGTCCAGTTTGCCGCGCCGAGCAAGTAACGCTCGCCGTGACGTCCTTTCTTCATCGCTACGCGAAACGTGTGAGCCGCATCGCGCGCATCGACAAAACTCACTCCCCCAGTCGGTACCGCGCCAATCTTGCGCGCCATGAAGTCGAGAATGAGTTTGGTCGAACTGAGCCGATCGTCGCCAGGCCCAAGTAGCAGACTCGGATTCATGATCACGAGCCGCAGTCCTTTGCCATGGAAGCGTTCGAGCGCCGCCATCTCCTGGTACGCTTTGCTCGCGTAATAAGGCCAGCGCGAAATGACATCGAGCGGAACCGGATATGTTTCGTCGGGAACGACTTCGCCGTCTTTCGTGACAGCGATCGTGCCGCTGGTAGACGCGAGCACGATTGTCTTCACTCCCGCAGCTTTGGCAGCATCACAAAGGAGCCGCGTGCCTTCGACGTGTATGTCGTACATCGCGCGGGCGTCTTCGCGTTCGCGCGACACTTTTCCGGCGAGATGGTAGATCTCGCTAATGCCTTCGACGGCGCGCTTGTTGTCGTCAGCGTTCGTGATCGAACCCGCGAAAGTCTCGACGCCCAGATCGACAAGCCAATCGGGTATCGAGGTCGCCATCACGCGAACGTCTCTGGCGCCGTCTTCAATCAGTTGTCGCACGAGATGTGAGCCGAGAAAGCCGGTGCCGCCGGTGATGAGTGTCACGGCACGCTGTCGTTTTTCGATGGCGGCGCGTCGCTTCGTGCCGGTTGTGACCGGAGTCATGCGAGCGGTGCGTTTGCCGGAGGTCTTGGAAGGCATAAAGTTTAGAAAAGAGGTTTCTCACGCAACGGCGCAACGGCGCGACGAAGATTGCAAGGGACGTCGTTGAAATCCTTCTGGCGTCGCGCCGTTGCGCCGTTGCGTGAGAAATCCATCTCTTATACCGCGACCTCCTCGGTTATCAACTCTTTCCGGCGCTCGCTCTTCCACTGCCGCCGCAACTCTTTCGCGTCGAAGTCACCGCGCGTCCGATCGCGCAGGTGCACAACCTCATGCCGCACGCGAGCCGCGATGAGCCGGTAGGCCTCAGCGCGTGGCATGCCCTTTGTCATCTCTTCCAATTCCTCAATCTCGAGAAAACGGCCGATGCGCGCGCCGACGTCCCGGTTCTTAATGAGCGTCGTACCCTTTGGCATCGCTTCGTAAGTCCCATCGAGATACATCGGCAGGATACCGACACGCGCGTGCAGTGCGAGATAGCCGACGACAGGCTTGAAGTCAGCCATGATGCCCGTCATCGAACGCGTGCCTTCAGGGAAGATGAGAGCGTTGTAACCGCGATCGAGAAACGACTTCGCGTGACGCAGCGACTGTCGTAGCGAGCCCGTGCGTTCCATCGGCACGAGATTCGTAAAGTTCTCCATCACCGCGCGCTTATACTTCGTATCGAAGAAATAGTCGGCAGCGGCGAGCGCGACCAGATCCTTTCCAAACTCGCCGAGCGCCATCTTCGTCAGACCCATGTCGAGGTGCGAACAATGATTTGCCGCTACCAGGAAATTGGTATGCGGCGGAATGTTCGAGCGTCCTTCGTAATGCGTTCGCAGAAATTGATCGTAGAGGAAACTCTGTAGGAAATCGGCTGCTTTGTTTCCCGCCGTGCGCACGAAAGAGGGAATGTGAATCTCGTCGTCTTTGGGTCGATCGTCGATGCGCGCTTCCTGTTTGGTTGACGCACCAGCCTGGCGTGCGACCACCGTCAACAACTCGCGCACGTCCTGAACTTCATTGAAGCGCTCCGGCGCCGAGACGGAACCGCCGGCGCCTTCAATCGCAGTCGCGAGCTCGACGAACATCAAACTGTCAAAACCAAGATCGCTCAGCCGCGTATCGATAGAGACTTCCGAACGCGGACGATTTGCAACGGTCGCAACCACTCCCATCAACCACGCCGAGTCGCCATCGGCACTCTCCGGAGCTTTACCGCGCCGTCCGGATTTCTGGTTCTCCTCGAGCGACTCCATAATCTGGACCACTTCGCGTCGCTTCACTTTCCGCGTGGCCGTGCGCGGCAACTCGAGGTCGGTGAAATGCAAAACCTTGATGCGTTTGTAGTATGGTAGTGAAGCCGAGACTTCGCGGAAGTGCTCTTCAACCAGTCGATGCAGAGCCGCGCGCGAGAGTGAAATATCGAATTCGTCGTCGGCAACGACGAGACAAGCGACTTTCTCACCAATGCCGTCAGCGAGTCCGACGATGCTCAGCTCCTTGATGTAAGGCGAGTTGCTGTAAGTCTCTTCGAGTTCGTCAGGATAAACATTCTTGCCGTTTGTATCGACGATGATCTCTTTCGAGCGACCAACGAGATAAAGATTGCCGTCGTCGTCGACACGACCAAGATCGCCGGTGTAGAGCCAGCGATCCACGAGTGTCTTGCGCGTTGAAGCCTCGTCCTCGTAGTAACCAAGCATCACGTTTGGACCACGCGCGATCACTTCGCCGACGCCAGTGGAATCAGGATCGGAAATACGTACTTCAACACCGGGCAGCGGTTTGCCGACCGTTCCAGTCAGCATACTGTTTTCCGGTCTGGTAACAGTCAAAACGGGCGATGCTTCAGTCAGACCGTAGCCTTCGAGAATCGTAAATCCCAAACCGTGAAAATCGCGCTGAATCTTTTCACTGAGCGCGGAGCCGCCACTGATGAAATAGCGAATGCGACCGCCAAGTCCTTCGTGAATCGGATAGAACAGGACCTGGCCGAAGTTCAGCGGCGTCTTATCCCGCAGCCATGCGTTTGCATAGATCAGATTGTCGGCAGTCTTGCCAATCCAATCGCTGCGCTCGTAGAGACGATTCTTGATGCGACGATGCAGCAACTCCCAGAGCGCGGGAACGCCGACCATTCCGGTCACGTGCCCGTTCTTGATTGCTTTTGCGAGGGCGTCGCTGGTCAGTTCTGGCAGGTAAGTGATCTGTGCGCCGCGACTCAGCGGAGTCAAAAATCCCGTCGAGAACTCAAACGTGTGGTGCAAAGGCAAGACAGACAAAACGCCGTCGTGAGTTGTCATGTCGAAAACTGACGACAACATCGAAACCATGCTCGTCAGGTTGCGATGCGACAACATCACGCCTTTAGGCTGTCCGGTTGTGCCAGACGTGAAGATTAACGATGCGACACTTTGCGCTTGAACGCGTTGCGGCAGGAGCGCGATACGTTCGTCTTCGGTCTGTTCATCGGGTAACGCGAAGACGTCTTCGTAAGTCCAGACACGCGTCAGTCCCTGCTCACCTAAGCGCTCTCGAAGCACGGGATTATCGTTAAGAACAGTCTCACTGCAAATAATTCCAGCCGCATTTCCGGCACGCGCGAAGTTAAGGATCTCCTGAGTCGAGCTCTCGGGATCGCACGGGATGCACGTGGCGCCCGTTTTGAGCACGCCGAAATAGCTCATGCCCCACTCGGGCGAATTGCTGCTGACCAGCATCACGCGATCGCCGTGCTTGATGCCCTGGCTCGCGAGAAATCCGGCTACTCGTGTGGCGAGCTCGCGCAGATCGGCGTACGTGTACTGTTCCTTGCGGCCATCTCGCTCGATGCGCATTGCAACGCGCGTGGCGTGGCGTTTGGTGGCAGTTTCAAATAGCTCGAGCAGATCGCGATAGGTGTAGACGCGCTTCGGTTGCGCGCGCATTTCGTCTTCGAGTGTCGGGAATACCCACTTGGTGAGTCCGGGCAAGTGAATGTTGAGCCAGTAGTCGTACCAGTCAAACATTTCCGGATTCCAGGTGATCAGATTTCGTTCATCTTCGCTGATGCGGTTGAAGAGCGCGCGCACGTTGTCGGAACGAAATACGTAAGCATTCTCGACCGTGAACGGACGAAACATGTCGAAAGCCTCGCTGGTTTCGCGCGTGAATTCTTCGACACGTTCGACACTTGTCTTGACCTTGTCGATCACTTCGCCGACACGACCGCCACCCCAGCGCGGTCGCACACGATCCAATAACGACGACGCCTTCTTCGCAGCGGAGTTGAACATCGGCACAGACGTGTTTTCGAATTTCGAGACTGTAACCGGTCGTGGCTCCATGCGCCCTGCAATCTGATTCAGGATCTTGACACCGCTGTCCTTGTCTTCGAAGTACTTGCGCTTATCGAGTCCGCACAGACCGATGATCCGCTCCATGTTGTTGGCGTTGGCATCGCCAGTCGCCGCCTGAAAGACAAGCTCCGGTGTTTCGACGCACGCCTGTGCCGAGACTGCGAGCATTACTGACGCCACTTGATCCACCGGCGTGATGTCGAGAATCAGTTTTGGATCGGCTGGAATCTGCGTCTGGCCTTTGCGAATCAGGAAGATAATCGGTGCGGTCGTCGTGAAGCCTTCATTCCAGCCCGGAAACGGATACGACATCGCCGACTCGACGATGCTCGGCCGCACGATGCTGCGCACCATGTTTGTTTCGGCAGCGACGAGTTGTTCGCCGAGTGATTTGGTGTACGTGTAAATGTTGGGCCAACCCCAGTACGCGGCACGTTCGACCCCGAGATCGGTTAGACGAGTGCGCGTCCAGACTTTGCGCTCGCGTGCGACGGCGAGTCCGAGTGCATCGGGATCGTCGACGTCGCGACCTTCCTCGTTGAGTCGTTTACGTGCGAGCTCGCGGAAGCGCGCCGTCATCATCGCGTCGCGCGCCTCATCTCTGACGCGGTCCGCAAGCTTGGCGCAGTCTGCAATCTCCTGGTCGACAGAGAACTGAACGCCCTGCATTTCCGATTCACGGCGGCGAGGGAAGTAACCAAGAACCTCATCGCTCTCCCAAACGGCGCCCGAACGATTGCCTGCGACGAAGCAAGTCGAAACGTGGACGAGCGCAGGACGTTTCATTCGCCGCGCAAACGCGATGACGTTTTGTGTGCCGACGACATTTGTGCGCAGGCCGCTCTCGAGTGTCGGATTAAAAGTTACATTGCCGGCAGAATTGATGATGACGTCGACATCGTCGGCGATCGCCTGTGCTTCTTCTTCGGAGTAGCCGAAGTTTGTCTCGGCAATGTCGCCTCCCCGAACAATCACCTTGTCGTTAACAAAACCTTCAAGCGCGCTGCCATAACGGTCGCGCAGCGGATCAAACGGAGGCGCAGTGATGATGTTGTTCCAAAAACGACTCTCCGACTCCTCCTGAGAACGCGCGCGCACGGTGAGGTAGATCTTGCCGATGTTAGGGAAGCGATAAAGCAACATACTCAGCGTTACCTTGCCGAGAAATCCCGTGCTTCCAATCAGGAAGATCCTTCTATCGTTGTAGATCTCAGTTGGTGATAACTTCATCTGCTTAAATCCGTGTAATCCGCGGCCCTATTCCATGTCGGCGATCCCGATCATCGGCTGATGCAGCATCGTGATCTCGGCGGAGTTGCCCATGTAGCTGCGCGCCATCGCAATCGCCTCAGTCAAATTGTCTGCACGTTCCCAACCGAGAATCGCAGGCACGTGCGCATTTTCAGCACCCGCAGCGATTACGTGGCCAATGTGTTGACGACCATTCTCGCCCCAGTACCACATGAAGAACGGATGCGCGCCGTGATAGGCGTTACCGCGCCGGTACATCTCGACGTAGCTCGGATTGTTTGCAAACTCGCGCTCATATTTCTCACGCAACGTGAATGCATCGCGCGTCTCCGGCAACAAACGATTGAAGAATTCGATATAGCTCGGGTGAAACTGGTGATCGAAATCGTCGTAGCACGGGTGATGCAGGATCATCACACCGCCTTTCTTTAAGAGCGGCTTGTTGCGATAGAAGTTGAAGTGATAACCAAGCGCCATCACCTGGACCAGCAGCGGATTCAGAATCGAGTAGACGTTGTACGGCGAAATATCCGGAATGCCCGTGATCAGGATGTCAGCCTGGCCGCGAATCGGAACCAGATACTGTTCCATGCCCTTGGCGATGATCTTCTCGTGAACGAGATCGGTCTTGCCCGCATAGCATGCAGTCATCTCGTATTGCGCCGGTCGTGAATGCAGCAGCTTGCGGCGCGCAGGACGCGGCAACTTGCTCATCGTGTAACGCATGGCTTCAAACTTCATGCGATCGAAGGCAGTGAAGTCGTCTTCGTTACGGAGCAGGAAATCCATGTCCGCGCCATACATGCGATTGTTGATGGCCGTTTCGATGTGGAAAACGTTGAGTGTTTCGTCGACGATCTTGCCGAGGCGAATCACCTTGTGGTTCAGCGCCGAACGCGCGGGGTCCATGTAACTGTCCGAATCGCGAATCGTCTGCGGATCGTGATGCGCGCGCAGCGATTCGTAATCGCAGAGTCCGACAGCCACTGATTTATGACCGCCGTCCATCGGCACGAAGTTGATGTTGACGTAGATCAGCAAATCGCTTTCGGCGCAGCGGCGATTGAGCGTCAACGGCTCTTTGTGTCTTGTCTCGCCAATCTTCACGAGGCCGTCGATCCATTCGGCGTCGTGGTTGTAATAACGGTCCGGGTAATAATCCGCAAAGATTCTTGGGCCCACCATCCGCTTCATTTCCCACTCCGTCATTTTCCGGTGAAGCGAGTTGGCGATGATGATGTGAACGTCGTCGACGCCGTGACCGGCGAGCATGTCCAGCACGATCTCGAGAATCGACTGGCGAATGTCGGGCGTGGCCATCGGTGGCAGTGGCAGACTGATATCGTCAACCGCGACAGTGACGCGCATTCCCGGTTCGAGTTGTGCAAAGAGTGGATCGCAACCGAGCGGATGATTCAGTGCATAACGAATGGCTGCTTCGCGATTGGGCAGACCTTTGATCGACGGATTCGGATAGAGCACACGCGTTCCGATCGGCAGATCTTCGAGGATGAAGTCTTCGCCGGACGGCATAATGCGCGGCGCACTGTCGCGATCGATGTAGACTACTGATTCGTGTGTTTTGCGTCGAAGTTGAAGTGCCATCGTTTATTAGCCACTGATTAAGACGGATTTATTTCAGATTTAATATCGGCCAGTCGTGATGTAGTGCTGTTTGTCGTAAACGCATATCAGGGTTCACAACGGCCGGATGACCGACGATCGAGAGCATCGGCAGATCGCTCATGCTGTCGGTGTATGCGTAAGAGTCGCTGAGGCTGATGCCCTCGCGCTCGGTGTACGTTCGAATCCACGAAGCTTTGGTTGCCGCAGCCATTACCGGCGGCAGCAGACGTCCGGTCGCCATTCCGTTCACAAACTCGAGTCGATTGGTGACGTATTCAGTAATTCCAAAATGGTCCATGAGTGGCTTTACGGACAAATCCAGGGCACCGGTTATCACGACCTGCCTCAATCCCAGGCTTCGCGATTTCTCAATCAGCTCATAGGCGCCTGGAAATACAGCCGGCTTGATCACGTCCTCAAACAATTCGTGGGCAAAATAGCGAAGCCGATCCTCGGATTGACCTTTGTAACGCTTGAAATAGAGGTCGTTAAAAACTTTTCGGCTATACTGATCCGTCACCGCGAAAACTGGAAGGCTCAGAAACGTGGTAGCGCTTTTCGACAGACTGGCCATCAACCCTTGCTGGCGTTTCGCATAAAACGACAGCGTGTGCACGAGGTTGGTGCTTACTAAAGTCCCCTCGAGATCGTAGAATGCAGCCCCTGCCAAGCTCTCCTCCAAGCTGGTTTTGCGGTCTTGCGGCCGATGCTGGCCTGAACGGGAAGCCACTATACCGTATTCGAACCTTTTTGGATAACCGGAAGCAAAAGTATTACACACTGTATGCTGATTCTAGACAATCCGAGGACAATTGATGATAACTCCTATAAAAACGCAGGAAATTCTCCGATCGGCAATGATTGCTTCAGCCTTGATTTCTATCGTGATGGCTCAGATGGCGTGCAGTCAGAGCGCTTCGGAGGGTGCAGCGAGCACGGGTAGCACCGACGCGAAGATGGCCGTCGACAAGATTGCCGAGGCTGAGCCTCTCTACGCGGCCCGCGAAGACATGACCCGGGCTCGTGTGGCGGTCACCGCCCTTCGCCAGGCGCATTCGGCCGACTATGGCAACTACGAGGCTGCCTGGAAACTGGCCCGCGCGGCCTATTACGTGGGCGACCGCACCGATAACGACTCGGAACGCGACGACATGTTTCGCGAAGGGACTGAGGCCGGTAAAGGAGCCGTGAAACTCCAACCAGATAAACCCGAAGGTCACTTCTGGCTGGGAGCGAACTATGGAGGCGAGGCGGCGCACAGCACGCTTTCCAATCTTTCGAGTTTTCAGGATATCAAGCGCGAAATGGAAGCGGTTTTGAAGATTGATGAAGGCTATCAGGGCTACAGCGCGTATGTCGGCCTTGGCCGGCTTTATCTGCAAGCCCCAAAAGTTCTCGGCGGCGACGTCAACAAAGCGATTGAGTACCTCGAAAAAGGTCTAAAACTCAATCCCAACAACACGGTCATGCGTTTATATCTGGCTCAAGCACTCGAATCGAACAATCGAAATGCCGACGCAAAGAAGCAGATTGAAACCCTAATGACCGCAACTCCCGATGCCCAGTACGCCGCGGAGCACAAAGACGCGGTCGAGAAAGCAAAAAAACTTCTCAACAAAATAAACTCTGAAGAACGCTAACCACAGATTACACAGATAAAATCCGGATTTGATCCGCGTTATCTGTGGCCGGTTTTTTGTCTTATCTCCTCGAGTGTTCGTTTGTGTTGCTCGAGTTTCTGCCCGGCTTCGCCGAGTTTGCCTTGCGAGGTGAGCCGCTGATAATCCTCAAACTCCTGGATGGCGCGGTTCACCAATTCCTGTAGATCCGCAGCGGGTGTTGGTTGTTGAGGTTGTTGACTGGTTTCCTGCGGTGCTGCTGGTTTCGTTGCTGCCTCACCAAAGAGACTGTTCATTGCCTCGTTGAACGACTGTCCGTAGCCGAGTTTTTCCTGCGTTGCCAAAACCACGAGCCGGAGCTCGGGCATCGGGCTCCGCTCAGCCTGCAAGTAGATCGGCTCAACGAACATCAGCGAACGTCCAATCGGTATCACCAGCAAGTGTCCGCGAATTACACGCGAGCCTTGCTGATTCCAGAGCGTGAACTGGCCCGAGAGCTGAGCGTTTTGATCGATGCGTGCCTCGATCTGTACTGGTCCATCGATGAGCCTTGATTTCGGGAAGTTATAGACCAGCAGCTTGCCGTAATGCTCACCGTCGCTGCGTCCGGCCATCCAACCGATCATGTTGTTTCGGTTCGCCGGTGTGAACGGCAGGATCAACACAAACTCATTCTGCTGCTGTTCGCCGGGCAACTGCATCAACACGTAATACGGGTCGATCGGTTCACTTACTTTCTCGTTCTTATCATTGATCCGGATATGCTGCGCGATGCTCCAGACGTCTTCGCGCTGGAAAAACACTTTCGGATTCTGCGTGTGATAGAGACTGTAGACTTCACCTTGCGAACGGATCAGCGTTTCAGGGTAACGAACGTGTGCGCGCAGGTCGGCAGGCATCTGGCTCGCATCCTTGAACAGGCTCGGAAAGATGCGTCGATAAGCGGCCAGAATCGGATCCTGGTTATCGAACACGTAGAAATTGGCTGTACCGTTGTAAGCATCGATAACGACTTTGACGCTGTTGCGAATGTAGTTGAGCGAATTGCCGGCGACGTCGTGATGCGTCGAGTAAGGGAAGTAAGACGACTCGGTAAAACCGTCGAGCATCCAGAACAGTCGGCCATCGTTTGATACGACGATGTAAGCGTCCTTGTCGTAAGTCAGAAATGGAGCAACACCATTGACGATCTCACGAATGTTTCGATTGATGAGCACGCGACTGTCGCTAGTAACCGCATCCGAGAACGGCAGTCGCGAAAGGTCGCCCACTCCCCACGCGAGCAACATGCGTCGCAAACGATTTCCAATCGGTATGCCGCCTATACCCTGATAAGTCGTGGTCGCGTTTGTATCACCCTGCGGGTAGTCAAACTCCTGCTGTTTCGTCTTGACGTAGACGTAACGATCCGTGCTCTCGCCGAAGTAGATCTCAGGTCTCGTGACCTTGATCTCGCCTTCAACCGGCATGTTCGACAATACAAACTGCGGCAGACCTTCGGGTGTGAAGCCGTTGGCGCTGTTCATCGTCACGCCGTAACCGTGCGTGTACGTCAATCGTTCGTTGACCCAGTTGCGTGACGACGCAGGCAGCTTGTCGTCGTTGATCTCGCGCGGCGCGATCATCATTTGCCGCGTCTGGCCCGACATGACATAACGATCGACGTCGACGTCCGGAAAGTCGTAGTAAACGCGAATGGTCTGAATCTGCCGGAGCGTATCTTGTAAGGCGCGCCAGTCCCAAAGACGAATGTTATCGAGGCTCTGGCGATTGTTTGCCAGGTCGAGCGCCGCAGTGGAATTCTCGGCTTCGTAATCGCGTAGTTCGATCTGATCGAGTCCAAAACCCTTGCGCGTCCATTCCAGGTTGTAGCTGATGTACGGCGTCTCACGGTCGAGCTCGTTAGGTTTGACGATAAAACTCTGAACGTACGACGGAACAAGAACTATTCCGATTACATACGTTGCAACCGGCAGTGCGAGTGCGATCAGCAACAAGCTGAAGCGACGCACGCTGAACGCATTGATAATCAGAACTATCGCCGCGATGATCAGCACGACGCAGAGGATCAGAAGCGCAGGCAGCGTGTAATGCGCTTCGGTGTAAGTCACTCCGGAAAACACGGGATGGTCTTCCCAGAGAAAAGGGAAGCGCGAAAGATACGTGCGCCAGCTAAGCACTACTAAAAAAAGCGCCAGCGAGCAACAAACACCACGAAACGCCGCTCCAGATGACCAGCGCACGCTTGGCTTCAGCACGGTCTGCGGCAAGCCCAATAGCGAATAGGCAACCGCGGCGCAGAGGATGATGAAGGTTACGCCAAGCAGCCACGAGCTAAGCAGATCGTAAAGCGGTAGCGAGAACAGATAGAACCCAAGCGACTTGCCAAAGATTGGATCGGAGATGTTCGTGGCGGGTTGATTCCAATAGAGCGCGAACTGCCGCCAGTTCTCTTTCAATCTGAAGCCAAAGATGAGTCCGAAAAGTGCGGCGATGATCCAACCAAGCGGTCTAATGATCTTTGCTGGTGAAAACTGAAACGGCTGATTGTTGAGAATGATGGTCCGCTTTTCGAACGCGAGGGCTCCAAAGAGTTTCTGAAACAGCAGAAAGGTCGCACTCAATAAAGCTGCGGTGATTACGGCAGAACCGATGAAGAGAGCGAGTTTTACCTTGAAGATGTACCAGTAGATCGACGAGTAACCGAGTGAATCGAACCAGAGCGCTGAGATGTAGATTGAAACGATGCGCGAGAACGAAAGCAGGAGCAGGACAGCGGCGACTATGAGCCATATTTTCAGACGGCGTCGTTTGGGTGGTCCAACATCGATCACTTCAGGCTCAGGAATGCGACTGCTCATGCGTGTAGCATACCCTATCAGCCGCAGATAAACACGGATCGGGTGGCTGATGTATAATCCCAAGGATGCTCACCCCAGAAACAATCCTACAGGGTCGTTATCGCATCATTCGCCAGCTAGGACAGGGCGGCATGGGGGCGGTGTATGAGGCCGTCGACCAGCGTCTCGACACCACGGTAGCGCTCAAAGAGACGTTGTTTGCTGATGAACGCTTGCGGAAACAGTTCGAGCGTGAGGCACGACTTCTGGCGCGTTTGCATCATCCAGCGTTGCCGCGTGTCAGCGACCATTTTTCTGAAGGCGACGGACAGTTTCTCGTGATGCAGTTTATCCCCGGCGACGACTTGTCGGAGATGATGACTCGCAAACGGTCGCCGTTTCCTGCGAACCAGGTTTTGACTTGGGCGGATCAACTGCTTGATGCACTCGATTACCTGCACACGCAGGATCCGCAGATCGTTCATCGCGACATCAAACCGCAGAATCTGAAGCTTACGTCGCGTGGCCAGATCATCCTGCTCGATTTTGGTCTTGCTAAGGGTCAGGCTGGTGACGTCTCGCGCATCACGACTGCCGCAAGTATTTTTGGGTACACGCCAAACTATGCGCCGCTCGAACAGATTCAGGGATTGGGAACTGACTCGCGCAGCGATCTCTATTCGTTAGGGGCCACGCTCTATCACTTAATCACGGACGTGAAGCCGCCCGATGCGTTGACTCGTGCCGCTGCGATCGTAAATGGCCAGCCTGATCCGTTGCTGAACGCGAGTGAAGTGAATAGCGCAGTTGCGCCGGGATTGGACCACGTGCTGGCGAAGGCGATGGCGCAGAATCGCGAACAGCGTTACACCTCCGCCGACGAGATGCGCAAGGCGTTGCACGGGACTGCGCAGGCTTCCACTGTCGTCGAGCGCGGTGAGGCACAGACGGTTTTGTTTCCACCGCCGCCTACGACGGTTACTGTGCCCACGCAAACGGTGGCGGCGCCGGGAACGGTGGCTGCGAGCGGCGAAACAACAGTCGTTCGTCGCAAGGTAGGTGGACCAAGTCGCGTAGTTCCGATTGCAGTTTCGGCGGCGGTGCTGGTCCTGGTTGCGTGTGGTGCTTTAGGTTTCTATGCACTAAAAAACCGGAACGAGAACGTTACGCAAATCGCCGCTGAGTCTCCGACTCCGATTGGCGGCCCTGCGAGCACGCCTGCTCCGAGCCCGCAAGCAACGGAATCTCCAGTAGAGAAGGACCAAGTCGACGCTGCACCAACGACACCTAAAAAGACTGAGAAGACTCCGCGTAACGAAGAACCAAAGAAGGAACCGACGCCGGCGCCTAAGCCCGAGCCTACTCGTGTAGAAACAGAAAATCGAGGACACGAGGAGCAACCGCCTGAGGTGCCGACACCGCCGAATTTTGACGAGCGGAACCGTCGTCGTCAGGGTACGAGGGTCCTTCCAGGTGGGGTCGTGATACGTAATTTCCCCGATGGGTCGCAAATAATAACGACGCCGGATGGTACTAGAGTGATGGTAACGAAAGACGGCAAGCGACAGATCTTGAGTCCGCCGCGAGCGCGTCGTCGAGCCACCACCATTCCGGCACCAGCCCCATCGCCAGAGTAATTTTCTGCATTGCTCGCGAGCTCGTTGTATTCCAAGAGGAGAACTGAAAATGAGGAAGTCAACTACTACACGTGTAATCTTTGTGCTGTTTGCTGTTTGTATCTCGCTTGCGATGCTCAGTCCGGTCATTGCTGTCCGGGCGACAAGTGAAAGATCCATTCCGTCAGTTATCAGAATCACGCCGCCTGCGCCGGCGTTCGACGACAAAGAGCGAGTTGCCGAGTTGATGCAGAGACGCGAAAAGGTGGCCCAAAGCGTCGGGCCGCAGTCGCTCGTGATTCTGTTCAGCACGGAGCCGCGCGTTTACGCGAACGACGTCGACTATCCTTATCGTCAGGAGAACAATCTTTATTATCTGACCAATCTGAAGCAGAAGGGCGCGACGCTCGTGTTGCTGCCGGGTAATACAAAGGTGCGTGAGATCCTCTTCATGCCGCGCCGGAATCCAGCCGCGGAAACGTGGACCGGTCACATGTACAGCGCGGAAGAAGCGAACCAGCTTTCGGGTATTCGAGAGATCTGGCACGCGAGTGAGTTTGATCCGTTTATCAAAGCGTTGCGCAACCGGCAACCTTATCGTCCCAAGCCGGAAAACATTTTCATGTCCGATCTGCCGAAAGATGCGCCCTTGACGAACGACAACGGGTACACGGCGCTGTTTGAGGCTGCTGCAAAAGGCGAGGCCGGCGTGTTCATGCTAATGCCGGGTCAGGGTGAGAGTCGCGAATACAAACAGGAACAGCGCTTTGCCGCCGACTGGGCCAGCACGGCTTCCGGTTACAGTATCAAGAATGCGTGGCCCATCTTTACGGAGATGCGGCTCGTCAAGTCGCCGATGGAGTTGCGGCTGCTTCAGCATGCGATCGACATCAGTACCGAAGCGCATCAGCGCGCGTGGGCCGCAGCCGGTGACGCGAAGTGGGAATATGAAGTCGACGCTGTGATGGCTTACACGTTCAAGTTGCGCAATGCCGACAACTGGGGTTATCCGGATATCGTGGGTTGTGGTCCAAACGCAACCACACTGCACTACGAAGAATCGCAGGGACCGGTGAAGCAGGGTGAGCTGCTGCTGATGGACGTGGGCGCCGAGTACGATCACTATACCGCTGACATCACGCGCACGTTCCCGGTCAACGGAAAGTTTACGCCCGCACAGGCGGCTGTTTACCAGATCGTCTACGACGCACAGGAAGCAGTGGCAAAGGCCTCGAAGCCCGGCGCTACCTTGTCTGACGTGAATCGTGCCGGAACCGAAGTGATCAAAGATGGTCTTCTTAAGCTTGGGCTGATCACGGATCGCAATTCGATGCAGCATCGCGTGTGGTTTATGCACGGCACATCGCATTGGTTGGGCATGAACGTTCACGACGTCGGTGGTGGTGCGAAGTTTGTTCCGGGCGTTGTGTTCACAAACGAGCCGGGTATCTACATTCGTCCCGACGCCCTGGACCAGATGCCGTACGGTTGGAATGCTGAAGAGTGGGAAAAATTCAAGACCGCAGTTCGGCCGGCGTTTGAGAAGTACAAAGGGATGGGCGTCAGGATCGAAGACGATATGGTCATCACGGCCGATGGCGTCCGCTGGATGAGCGCAGCGTTGCCACGAAAGCTGAGCGAGATCGAGGACTTCATCTCGAAGGCGCGAAGACAGTCAGAATAGAGCCACAAAAAGGCACAAAAATCACATAAGGCACAAAAGAGAACTTTAAATGTTTTCTTATGTGCCTTTTGTGCCTTATGTGCTTTTTGTGGCCTACTTCGCGGCTTGGAGTGCGCGGCGTGTGTGGACTTGCGCGAGGTGGCAACGATATTCGCCTGAGGCGTACAGATCTGAACTGGCGTCGATGCCGTCGCAGACATGAGTCGCAGCCGCGTTGATGGCGTTGTCGTCGAGACTTGTTCCGACCAATGCGGCTTCGACGCCCTTCGCTCGATAGGCTTTAACACTAACGCCAGTAACACCAATTCCGGCTGACTTACATGAGCCATCGTCATTCAGCGCCAGATTAACCGCGATTCCGACAACCGCGAATCCTGAAGCGGGATGTGGAACCTTCTGATATGCCTGGCCAAATTTTCCGCTCGGTTTCTTGATCCGAATCTCGCGCAGTATCTCACCCGGCTGAATATCGGTGGTCATTAAATGGACAAAGAAGTTCTCGGCTTTCACGGTTCGTTCGCCGTTTGGACCAACGAGAACAATGTCGGCATCGAGTGCCAGAACTGCGGCGGGCCAATCACCGGCCGGATCCGAATGGGCAATACTGCCGCCAATCGTGCCACGGTTGCGCACCTGTACGTCGCCGATGCTCTTCGCACATGCGGGAATGAGCGGACAAATCTTCTTCAGGAGATCGGAAGACTCGAGCTGATAGTGCGTGGTCGTCGCTCCGATCAGAATCTGATCGCCTTCTTCGCGGATATACGAAAGCGATTTGATCCGTGCAATATCCACGAGCAACTGCGGCTGCGCGAGTCGCAGCTTCATGGCCGGTATCAAACTGTGTCCTCCGGCGAGGATCTTCGCTCCATCGAGATCGTTGTTCAGCAACGACACAGCCTCTTCGAGAGTTGCCGGCGCTTTGTAGTCAAATTGGGTCGGAATCATGTTTCTACTCCTCAGATCCGTGTTTTATCTGCTTGAAGGATCCGTCTCATCCGTGGCTAATGATTCGCCAAACGTTCTCAGGTTTGATCGGCATATCCATGTGCTTCACGCCGAACGGCGCGAGTGCATCGACAATCGCACCGACCACAGCCGGTGTCGCGCCGATCGTTCCAGCTTCGCCGACACCTTTGACGCCGAGTGGATTCACCGGCGAAGGAGTTTCGGTGCGATCCAACTCAAAATCAGGAACGTGTGACGCACGCGGGACAGCGTAGTCCATCAACGTGCCCGTGAGCAGTTGTCCCGAATCGTCGTAAACGACTTCCTCGTACATCGCCTGACCGATCGACTGCACGATGCCGCCGTGAACTTGTCCGTCGACGAGCAGGGGATTGATGACCTTGCCGCAATCATCAACTGCGACGTATCGCAAAAACTTGATGTCGCCGGTTTCGCGATCGATTTCGACCACGCAGATGTGTGTGCCGAACGGGAACGTGAAATTCTTCGGCTCGAAAAAGTAAGTTGCCGAAAGCCCGGGCTCAGTGTCCGGAGGCAAGTCTTTCGCGATGTGCGCCGCGAGTGCGATCTCCTGAATCGTCAAACTCGTCTTGCCTTCAGTTTGCGGTTCCGGGAGTGCGGCCGCGGGTGCTTCAGCGACTGGCACAACCGGTTCTGAAGTTCCGGTGGCGCTTGCCGCCGCGGCGGCCTGACGCGAATACTTTCCGCCTTCAAACGAGACGCGCGATGCGTCCGCCTTCAACATGTGCGTCGCGATCTTGAGCGCCTTCTCTTTGAGCTTCTGAATTGCCACGTAGACGGCCGTGCCGCCGACTGCGGTCGCGCGACTGCCAAACGTGCCGATGCCGTATTGAACGATCCCAGTGTCGCCGTGGATGACAGTCACGTCGTTAAGATCGACGCCTAGTTCGTCAGCGGCGATCTGTGCGAACGAAGTCTCCTGGCCCTGACCGTGTGGCGAAGCTCCGGTCAACACCGTCACTTTGCCCGTTGGCTCGATACGCACTGTCGCGCTTTCCCAACCGCCAGCAGGCATCGCCTGTGATGGTCCAAGCGCGCAGATCTCGACGTAAGTCGAAACTCCGATACCGATCAACCGACCTTCTTCACGCGCTTTCTTTTGCTCTTCGCGCAATGAGGTGTAATCGATAATCTGTTGCGCTTTGTTGAGTGCACCTTCGTAATCGCCACTGTCGTAATCGAGACCGGTGGCGGTGTGAAATGGAAACTCATCAGCCGCCGGAAAGTTCTTGCGACGCACTTCGGTAGGATCCACGCCTAAATCAGCAGCCACAAGATCGAGAGCACGTTCTACGATGTAAGTTGCTTCGGGACGTCCGGCGCCACGGTACGCGTCGGTGGCCATCTTGTTCGTGAAGCAAGCGGTGATGTTCATCTGGATTGCGGGAATCTTGTACGCGCCCGAAAGCATCAACCCCGTGAGCGTGGGAATTGCAGGAGTGAGTAACTGATGATAAGCGCCCATGTCTGCAAAGACGCTGTAACGCAGACCGAGTAGTGTGCCATCGTTTTTGAATGCGACTTCGATATCCCCAACCTGACCGCGTCCATGAATCGTCGCCTGAATGTTCTCACGTCGCGTTTCGATCCACTTAACTGGTTTCCCAAGCTGCATCGAAATCCAACCGAGTAGCGCTTCTTCCGAGTAAACATTGAGTTTCGACCCGAAACCGCCGCCGACTTCCGGCGTGATGACGCGCAACTTGTTTTCCGGCATTCCAATCATGATCGCGACTTGCGTGCGCATCAGGTGCGGGATCTGTGTTGACGACCAGATCGTCAGTTCTTGTTCGCCGGGGTAGTAACGAGCGAGCACGCCGCGCGGCTCCATCGCGATCGGCGCGAGGCGTTTGTGCAGCACACGTTGTTTCACAGTTCGATCGGCAGCAGCGAAAGCCGCGTCAACGTCACCTTCACCCGAGGTCAACTTGTACGCGATGTTGTCACTAAAGCCGTCGTGAATAACTGGTCCACCAACCGCGGCCGCTTCGACGTCAGTTACTGCGGGCAGGTCCTCATAATCGACTACGACAAGGTCGGCAGCGTCACGGGCCGCATAGCGATCCTTCGCAACTATCGCCACCACAGGATGACCGACGAAATAGACCTTCTTCTGCGCCAGTACACGATGATCGGGAACTTTTAAGTCGGGCAACGCGCCGGCACACGGCACTGGCCCGATCTTGTCGGCAACGTCTTTACCGGTATAAACGGCCACAACACCCGGAACCGCGAGTGCGGCCGACGTATCGATGCCGTTGATCTTCGCGTGCGCGTAATACGATCGCACAAAAGCCACGTGCAGTGTGTTCGGCAACGCGATGTCGTCGACGTAGTGTGCGAGTCCGCGAATCAACCGCGGATCCTCCGTACGCTTAACCCGTCTGCCAACATAATTCTCAGTCATGATTTTGTCTCCACATCAACACGAACCAGATCCATAACCAATCCGCGTCTATCCGTGTCCAGCTTTCTTCGCAGCCGCGTATTGCACCGCTTCGATGATGTGCTGGTAGCCGGTACAGCGACACAGATTGCCTTCGAGACCGTGGCAGATCTCTTCGCGTGACGGATCGGCGTTGCGTTCGAGCAACTGCGCCGCGGTGACGATCATTCCGGGCGTGCAATAGCCGCACTGCAATCCGTGTTTCTCCCAGAAGCCTTCCTGGACCGGATGCAGTTCGCCGTTTGTCGCAAGTCCTTCGATCGTGGTGATTGATGAGCCATCGGCCTGGACGGCAAACACGGTGCACGACTTCACCGCCTGACCGTCGAGCATCACCGTACAAGCTCCACAAAGAGACGTCTCGCAACCGACATGCGTGCCAGTTAGCTCCAACACGTCGCGCAGGTAATGAACGAGCAACATGCGTGGCTCGACCTCGTCAGTATGAGAGACACCATTCACGTTCAGATTGATAGCCTTTTTCATTAGCTACCTCACTTTGATTCTTTAAGTTGTAGGAAGATTTATTCTTAGGCGAACTTCTAAGCCAGTTTCGAGCGAAAGTCAACGCCTAAACGGTTGCCTTATGAATTCGTCGCTTCAAACGGTGGATCGTTCGCCGGACCACTTTCAGCTGAGCGTTATCGTGGGCTTCAATCGCCGCTGCTCTTTGCGTCTTCAGTTCGCGAATGCGTGCTTTGATCGATCTCTTGTCGATGCCGACAACAGAGTGGTGCTCGTGTTGGATACCTAATGCTTTGGAGAGCGCGACGATAAGGTGTTCCTTATTCAACTGGGTATAACCCTGAACGGCCTCATGGTCGATACCCTTAGCCATTTCGCGCAGGTCCGCGAGAGTTTTGTGTCTCAGTTGTTCGAATGTCAACTCCGCCATGGGAAGCTCCTGTTCAGTGCTGATTCACTGTTGCAAAGATTTGATTGAGATGATGCTGCAAATGAACGACATAGTCGCGTATCAGGTATTCGAGTGTTGCCGGTTTGTTTTGATCGACGAGATTGAACGCGATCACGTCCTGATTATGCTTGCCGCGTGGTTTGGTGAGCGCGTCGTTGGATACGCCTGAGGCGACGTGGACCAGATGTAAATTGTAAGCGGTCCAAAGTTGAATCACGTCGGACCATGATTCGTCGTGATAACGCTGCGCGGTGACCCACTGGTTTTGTTCGTAGCCGGGAAAAACGAGATCGTCGGTAAATTGTGCGCGGACAAACCGCTGATGATTGTTGGCCGCGGAATCAATCAAGTGGCCGAGAATCTCGATTGGAGCCCAATCGTCCGGCGAACGACGAAGGCGCACCTGCTCTTCAGGTAGGTCGCTTAGACGCGTCGCCGCGCTGACGATCGTTTCGCGAAAGTCCCTCAGGAACTGTTCATAGTCATTAGGGGTGGACATGAAGGTTGATAATAGCCCAAGGTTTTCCGTTAGCTCAAACTGATTTGGAACCGGATCGCCCGACTGTTCGTTCTAGTACCATGCGATGGCCATGGCGTCTCATAAAAATTTCAGCGGTGCTGCTGGTTACGTTAGTGATAGTGGTGGTCGTCGGTTTTTCTGACACGTTGCTCTTTTATGCCCGCGTCGCAAAGCTTTACACGCAATCTCCTGATACCAAAATCGCAATGCCCCTGGAGGATGTATCGAGAACGGCAGTAGCCGATACGTGGCAAGCTCCGCGAGGTACCGGCCGGCGTCATGAAGGTCAGGACATATTCGCGCCGAAAGGTACGCCGATTCTCTCAGCTACCAACGGCTACATCTACAAGATCGGTGAGAATAATCTCGGTGGTCAAACTGTCTCCGTGATCGGTTCGGGCGGACGGGTTTATTACTACGCACATCTCGACTCATACGCCCGCGGGATTGCCGTCGGCGATCGCGTTTCGAAGCGGACCGTGTTGGGATATGTCGGCACGACCGGAAACGCTCAGGGCACCCCTCCACATTTACACTTCGGAATCTACACCTTAACGGGAGCAATCAATCCTCTGCCTTTGCTGACGGATCGCGTCGCGCCAACAGTGACAACCGTCAAACCGAAAGAAACCAAAACCAAACCAACTCTCGTTAGCCGAAAGGCTTAACTAAAACCAGCCACGGATAGTTCGGATTTATTATCGATTAAACTCGATTCGTATTGATCTGTCTTTAAGATCCGTGTTATCTGTGTTACCAAATTCCAAAGGTAAACTGGAAGGAGCTAACGCATGCGAATGCGATCCCGGTATCTCCCTGTCTCGATCCTTATTCTGACTTTAACTATTTGCGTTTTCATTCTGGCGCCGCGATCTGAAGCGACGAGCTCGCCTCAGGATCCACCAACGCCACCTGCCGGAGGCGCCGGTCAGGATCGTCCTGGTCGACCCGATCAGTCACCTGAACCGCGACCCTACGAACGTGTGATCACGAAGGACGCAAAGTCTGACGAAGGCATCTTCACGATCCACACGATCAAAGAAAAGGTCTACTACGAAATACCCAAGAACGAGCTGGGCAAAGAGTTTCTCTGGGTGAGCCAGATTGCCAAAACCACGCTCGGTGTCGGCTACGGCGGTCAGGCTGCCGGCAATCGAGTGGTGAAGTGGGAGCGCAAAGGCAATCGCATTCTGCTGCGAAATGTCTCTTATGACGTCGTTGCCGATTCGAAGCTGCCCGTGTCGCGCGCAGTTCAGGCTTCAAATAACGACACGATCATCATGGCTTTCAACATCGAGGCGATCGGCAAAGACGACTCGGCCGTGATTGACGTCAGTCGTTTGTTTACGACTGAGGTTACAGAGTTCAGCGCGCGTACACGTCTGCGTGCTCGTGGCTTCGACGCGACGCGCTCGTTCATCGAGAAGACAAAGTCGTTCCCGGGAAATATCGAAGTCGAAGTTTCACAGACGTACACGTCTCCGCCGGACACGACACCGGGTGGCGGCGGCGGTGGACCACAACCCGCGCCCAATCCGTTTGCAGCGGGAATGCGCGCCGGAACAAACGCGACCGTGGTTATGCACTACAGCATGGTGAAGCTGCCTGACCATCCGATGATGCCTCGCTTGTTTGACGAGCGTGTAGGCTATTTCTCAGTTCGCAAAATGGACTACGGCGTAGACGAACACCGCGCGCCGCAACGTACTTACATCACTCGTTGGCGGCTCGAAAAGAAAGATCCCAACGCCGAGCTCTCCGAACCGGTCAAGCCGATTGTTTACTATGTCGATCCCGCGACGCCAACGAAATGGGTGCCGTGGATCAAGAAGGGAATTGAAGACTGGCAGCCCGCCTTTGAGGCAGCCGGCTTCAAGAATGCGATCATCGCGAAAGAAGCGCCTTCAAAGACTGAAGATCCTTACTGGGATCCGGAAGACGCTCGCTATTCGGTGATTCGTTATCTGCCATCCACAATCGAGAACGCCTCGGGACCGCACGTCAGCGATCCGCGCACGGGTGAGATTCTCGAGTCAGACATTCAGTACTATCACAACGTGATGAACCTCGCTCGCGATTGGTACTTCCTTCAGGTTGGTCCACTCGATGCGCGTGCAAAGAAGCTTCCGCTTCCGGACGATCTGATGGGACGTCTGGTCGAGTATGTGATCGCCCACGAAGTCGGACACACGCTCGGTTTTCAACACAACATGAAGGCGAGTGCGGAATATCCGGCCGACAAGGTTCGCGATCCGCAGTGGCTGAAGACGATGGGCCACACGCCGACGTTGATGGATTACTCGCGCTTCAACTACGTGGCCCAGCCTGAAGACAACATTCCGCTCGACGAACTGATTCCCGGGATTGGTCCGTACGACAAGTGGGCCACGATGTGGGGCTACAAGCCGATTCCCGGCGCCAGGACTGCTGACGATGAGAAGAAAACACTCGACGAATGGGCGAGGGAACAGGATGCAAAACCATATTTGCGGTTTTCGACGGCCGATTCGCGTGGCTCTGATCCGGGTGAGAATACCGAAGCTGTCGGCGACGCTGACGCAGTTGCTTCCACCGCGCTTGGCATCAAGAATCTGAAGCGAGTCTCCGACATGCTTCTTCCCGCGACGTCCCATCCGGGCGAACCGTATGACGATCTGGAAGAGCTCTATGGTCGCATGTTGGGCCAGTGGGCCACCGAATTGAATCACGTCACCGTCATTGTCGGTGGCTTTAACTCGCAACAGAAACATGCCGGGCAGGATGGAGTTCGCTTCGTGATCGTTCCGAAGGAGCGACAGGCTGCGGCGGTACGTTTTCTGAACGAGAACGCGTTTGCAACGCCGACGTGGGCGCTGAAGCCTGACATTCTGCGTCGCATCGAGCCGTCTGGAGCGCTGGCGCGTGTGAATGTCGCACAGGAGCGAATTCTTAATTCGCTACTGAGCAATGCGCGTTTCGATCGTCTCGTCGAGCAGGAAGCACTTGACGGCATGGCGGCATACAAGCCGGCAGACTTTATGGCTGATGTTCGCCATGGTATCTGGAGTGAGCTTGACGGGGCTGGTCCAATTAAGATCGACGTCTACCGTCGTAATCTGCAGAACTCGTACATTGACTTGCTGTCGAATAAGTTGAATGTGCGGCCGTCGGTGACGGACGACTATCGCGCGTTGATCAAAGCCGAGCTTCGGGATTTGAGTGCGGCGATTACAACGGCGAGTGCGCGAGCTACCGATCGACAGACGCGCGCGCATCTTGCCGACGCTCGCGATCAGATTGCGAAGGCGTTGGATCCGAAGTTTGCCGCACCGGCGGCGACAGCGCCGGTAAATCCATTTGGGCTGGATGACGAGTCGATTGAGAATTCCGATACGTTTGATTGCTGGCCGGATTATGCGATTCGAATCAGGCCACGAAAAGACTGGTAACTAGCCACAAAAAGGCACAAAGAGCACGAACGAGCTAGTTGAGCGTTTGTGCTTTTTTGTGCGCTTCGGACGGCTTGATTCGATCGGGTTCGAGAAGATTTGTAGTGTGGTCGGTAACGCTGATCGGGATGGGACTCGTTATTGGTTGATCGGTGAGCTCGCGTGGCGGCGCGACCACTTGATCGATCTGTTGTGGTTGCGTGTCGGCATCCCTGCGAATCAAAAGGCCGGCGATGATGTGGCCCAACCCCGCGGATGCTGGTAATAGACCAAGCAGCCAGATCACCTTTACCACCGGGTCGATTTCAAAAGGCACTTGAACGACAATGTGTGGCGGAAGTTTCAGAACCAGTGCGGTCGATAGGAAGTAGAGGAAAGTAGTCAAACCAGCTCCGGAGAACAACGACACCACACCCTTCGTGAGGTGCTGTTCACGTCGCTCTGCCGCGGTCTTCTTTCTCCTGAGAATCTCTTTAATCTTCGGGAGTGGGCCACGATCCTTCAAATCGGAGCCGCAGGCACGGCAATACTGAACGTTAGCTTGTGATTCTGAACCGCACTGTGGGCAATACATAAAATTCGAAACACAGATCTGACGGATCTCGAAACCGATCAGCGCGGATCGGATTTTAAATCCGTACGATCCGTGGCTAACTATTCGTAGCTTAAGGCCTCAACCGCATCTTGTCGCGCCGCTCGCAGCGCCGGATACAAAGCCCCGATACTCCCACCGAACAACCCAACAGCAAGTGCGATGAGCACCCACCGTGGTTCGATCTCAATCGACAGATTCGTGGTTCGTGTGACGATGAGTTGCGCGAGCATCGTCAATAGCACACCGACGACAACGCCAAGCACGCTCACAATGATCGCTTCCTGCTCGATCACCCAAGCGATCGCTGTCTTCGACATGCCAAGCGACTTGAGAATGCCGATCTGTCTCGTCCGTTCCGTCACGGTCGTGTACATCGCGAGCAGGATCACGAGAATACTGATCGCCGCCGCCACGCCGACTACCACGTTGAGAAACACATTCAACGCAGGCACACCGGTCGCATACAACTCCGGCAGGTCGCGCGTGAACAGCAATTGATCTTCCGGAAAGCGCTCGAGTATGCGTGCCGCTACTTCATCCTGTTTGGACGGATCGACACACGCGACAAGAATTGCGGTGGCTTTGTTTTCCGCGCCCACCTGTTCCTGCATCGTCTTCAGCGGAATCTTGATACGACCGCCACCAGGTGGTTCGTAAACACCGACGATTTTGAACGGCCGGTGAAAGAGCAGCAAGGTGTCGCCCACGTTTGCCCTGCGGTTTCGCTTCCACTCCGGATCGACAATCGCTTCGTCGCCCGATTGCAACGGCCGGCCTTCGCGCATCGAAATCTTCGCGATGGTCGCGTATTGGTCGTATTCAATTCCGTCGAGCAAGCGTTGGCCAAAGCCGGTATCACTGCTGTCCACCGCCTGGCCGATTGGCGTAGTAGCGCGCACGCCCGGAATGGTTGCGATTTCCGCAGCGTGCGAAGTCGGAAGCCGGAATTGAGACGCGCCGGCAAGACTGATTGATCCCGAGACGCGAATCATGATCTCGGCGCCGATATTCGATTCACGCCGCCCACGTTCGTGCAGAACGCCGTGAGCAAGACCGACAGTGAAAACGATCAGCAGCACCCCGACTCCTGTGCCGAGAACGCTGACCGCAGTGCGAGCTGGTCGATGAGCAATGTTTGAAAGTACGAGACTATCCATAAGACGTTGTAAGCGCGGGCTACGATCAAGAATGCGGCGCCACGCGTTGGGGAGCGTGCGCCAGGTGAGCACGATGAGACCGATTGAGGTCCAGACGACTATTGCCGCTTTGCGCACAAGCGCTAAAGCAAGACCTGCGGCAGGCGTGAAACCAAGACCTTTTTGAAGAATAACTTCGGTGCCGCCTTCGTACACGCCGATTGTTCCCGGAACAAACGCGAAGACGAAGTTGATTACTTTCGTGAGCGATTCGATGATGTAAGCCTGGGCCACCTGTGGTGCAAAGCCGAGCATCTTGAGCGCCAGATAAACCTCGAGCACACTGGCCGCGTGCGCCAGCAGGTTGCACGCAATCATCAGAAAGAAAGCCCCCGGATGATGTTTGTAGAAGTCGTAGACTTTCGACTCGAGGTGGAAGATGTGATGGCGTCGCTTCAGGATAACTTTGGGACTCAGCCGCAGTTCACCTAATCGATCGATCAACCACGTCAGCAACATCACGCGACGCTTCGCCGCAATCGCAGCGATCAAAATTCCCGAGGCCGCAACCGCGGCAATTATCAGCAGGACGATGTAGACGCCGGGAGGCAGCGGATACCGCAACAACATCACGACGGCGCCGCTCAGGACGAAGAAGACGACTGACAGGTTGTAGATCAGGTTATCGACGACGAGTGCTGGCACGCCGTAGGTCAGCGGCACGCGTTTTCGGAGCAACGCAACTTTCGTCGCTTCGCCGAGCAATGGGCCAGTGAACGTGAGAAAACTGATCGCTTCGCCGCCGAGTCTTGCTGCAAAGGCGTTGCGGAAACTAATACGGCGATGCTCGGGTGGGACCGCGGCGCGCATCGAGATCGTGCGCAGCACGTGACGCAGTCCGCTTAAACCAAGAATGACGAAGAAGCCAAAACCGATGCGCAGCAGGGCGTCGAAAAGCGGTTGCACGCCAACGCGGTTAATTACATAGATGAGCAGGCCGAGACCAAGCAGGAAGGCGAGTGTCTGAAGCCAAATGAAAGATCGGCGCGAGTTGTTGGTAGTGGGTTCCGGTTCTTCGGCGAGTTCTTCTGTTTCACCGGTTGACCAGTTATTTGCGAACTCTTCTCTCGAATCAATCAAGGCGCTGCACTCGTAGTCTATCTTTCTTGCTGCGCTGTCTGCCTAATTTGGGTGGCAGGCAGCAGCTCTTTAACCACACGTCCGGGAAACTTTCTGAATCCTTTGTCCCAAAGCTCGGGTATGGGAGTGCTATCATCGCGTAAATTTCCCGTTAATGCCAACAGCGTCGGGACAAAACTGAGACTGTCATAAGGTGTTTCGATATTGAATGCCTTCGGGACATCGGTCTTGGCTCCGCCTGCGACCATGAACGTCGAGTGCGTTGAGACACGGAAAAACGAGCCGTGATTACCACCCGGATTGAACCCGCGCACGTCGAAGTTCCAGTGATCGTTGGCGACGATCAGCATATCAGGTTCGACCAGTTCACGTTTGCGGCGCGCAAACTCTCTCATCAACCGCTCGTCCGGGCTCAAGCCAGGGTTCTCAGTCGAAAGTCGTTCAATGTCGTGGCGCGCGAGCTCCTCATTGAGTCCAATGAGACCGTTGGAATAGTGAGTTTTATGCAAAGCATTCAGCCATTCGGTGTCTGTGTGCCATTGACTGAGCCACGCGGTGCGGTCGGACGTGGGCACGATCAGATTCGGATCTTCAAAGATCTGCAATGGCAAACCCGCCTGCCAACTGATCTGTTTGAACTGCAAGCGACCGCTCGCGTCCTCTGTCAGACCACTAATCGGAAGATAACGCAGACTCAACCCACCGTCGGCGTTCCGCCGCGAAAGGATCAGCGCCTGGCGATTCGCGCCCGTCGTAACCCAAACTACGTCTTCGTCGACATCGCGTTCGTCGATCAGCGGTAGCACGAGATCGCGCGTGATCCTGGTCGCTATTAGATCAACCGGACGGTTTGTGATACCGCGCTGAACGTTGTTTCTAACTGCGATGCTTTGCAGAAGTGAAAAATAGTCGATTCGTACGAAGGTCTGCTCGCGGTTCAGTGACCCGTCAGGATTCAAAACAAAACCGTTTGGTCCAAGACCTACAACGTAATTCTGAAGCTCGTAGAGCGTGTTTCTATCGCCCATCGACATCTTCGGAATCACGTCGCCAAGATTGACCTTCGAAGCCGAGAACGCCTCGGAGGAAATCTTCAAAAGGTTCCGGAGTGCAAGCGCATATTCAGCATATTCCTTGCGCTCCATTTGCCAGCGATCGAGCTGGACATAGATGCGCTTGGCAGCGTCGTCCAATCCCAGGTCCTGTTGTTCTTTTGTGAACTTCTTCGGCTGCGCTTCCCACAGTTTGCGTTGCTCGGCGATCGTCCGGTCGAGTGCACCTAGCTCATTGTCGAGCTGTTTGAGATCCTTTTCCCAGTCTGCGCGTCTGCGATCGATCACGGCGAAGAACTCATCTGTTACTGCCTTTTCCGTTGCATCGGGCAGCTTGGTGCGCTGAAGCTGCTGCAAGAGGATGTGCAGAATGTTGAGATCGCTGTCGCGCAGATGCAGAGACGCGCGTTCATTGCCGTCAAAATCGAGCATCGCAGTTGGATACGTGGTGCTCTCGCCTTTGAGATAGTAGGTGTCCGGCGTCGTCGTCGTGATCAAAGGCACGAGCGGATTCACGCCTTTGATCGAGTAGTCGAGCATCAAGCGGCGTTTGGTGATGACGTGGTGTCCGCCGCCCATGCGACTGCCAAGCAGCTTCACCAGATTGTAACCCTGGCTGTAGACCTTCTCGTCAGAATTAATGCCGTGATCCGAAATCAGCACGACTGCAGTTTCGTCGGCGAGTGGACTCTTCTGAATCGCGGTCCAAACCTGGCCAATGACCGCGTCCATGCGTTGCAGCACGTACAGATGCGACTGTTCGTCGTTGTTGTGATGCGCAACGTGGTCGAAATCCTCCATCATCAGGTCGAGATACCGAAAGCGCGGATCGTTTAGGTTCGTGATCAGCTCCTTGGTGAGTTGTTCGGTGATGGCGCTGCGGAGCTCGAAGCCCATGGTCCATTCGTCGAACAATTCCTTAGGAGGTTTTCTGAACTTATTTTGAAGACTTTGTTGCAGCGTCGAGTAGCGCGGGTTCCGCAAAAATATCGAATACGTTATGTAGCGTTGATTGTGCGGGTAAGCATCAGACAGCATCGGCAGACCAAGTGAGTCGAGCACTTCAACCGCGCGCATATCGATGCGACTGCCGTTAATCCCTGCGAGATAGAGCGGAAAGAAATTCAGATAGTCATACGAATGCAGAGTGTAACGATCGAACTCGACGTTGCCTTTTATCTGCAGGTGCTGGCCAGTTTCAAGCAACGACCACGATGGAGCCGACAGGCTCATGCCTCTCACGTAGAAGTTCGAGAGTCTCGAGCCGCGCTGGTAGAAGATGTGGTCGATCCAGGGAAGCAGACTCTTTCCAGACTGCGGATCGCGTTGTTTGACGAAGCGGTCAACTACGTCATAAGGCAATCCGTCGCATTTGATTACTACAAGCCGTTTTGTTTGAGCGAGTGAGGTGGTCGAGCAGAATAAAAGGAGGATTACTCCCGCAAAGGCCCAAAGGCGCAAAGAAGCAAACTTAATCGCTTTGCGCCCTTGCGCCTCTGCGGGAAACTTTGCGGTGTCCTTCACTATGGTTGGCCAATAGTGGCTGGCGCACCGCTAACTGTGGCGGCGATTGGCTGAACTCTGGGGTTTCGTCCGCGGAGATATTCGCTGGCTAAGTCTCTGAGACTCTTGTCGACGTCGGTGTTCTGTGAGATCCGCAGCAATTCCTTGTTCGCCTTCGGACTGTGAATTCGGGACAGGCCGTCGAGACAGGCGCGACGCGTTTCATCATCCCTTGTACGTGCAAAAATATTTGCGGTTGCTGACGCCGCTTTCCCGTCGGCTTCCGATCCGTGCTCGGCGATGAAGCGCAGCGACCGTCTCACGTCTTCAAGGTTCCATGTGATATCGACTTCCGCAGTCGACTTGGCGATTTGCTGCAGAAACCTCGTGTGATAATCGAGCCGGCGTGCAATATCGAGGCGATCCTCCATATCGTCGGTGAGCTCTTCACGATGCACGTACTTTCCAAAACTCAAAACGTTCATTACACGGAAGGCAAGTTGCGCCTTGTCGCCGTGCTCCAACGGCAGCATCTCCGCCCGTCGGTCGCGTTCGAGTCTCACCGCTAGCCCACTTGGATCTTTCGCGTAAGCAAGCAGTGCTTCGTATTGCGCTGTGGCGATGTTGGCCTCAGCATCAAGATCGTTCTCAAACGGGTTGAGCGAGATCTTTTCGAGCCGTCCACTGATTTCAGACCGCAGCTCCGGCTCCATCGACGTGTTCAGCGCAAGCAGAAGCTTTAGTTGCGAATATGTCTGCAGCCGCGATGGTTGATTGATATCCATTCCGCGCCGGCCGGTGACAAAATCATATACCGTGCGACCGAGAAAGAACGGCAGGTTCCCAAACTTCGACAGCGAGAGCATGTTTCGCGTGACGTCGTTCAGCACACGCCGCGACATCTCACGCTTCTTCGGGTTGTAACTGTCGCGGAAGTCGACGAGCAGCATCGGAATCTTTGGATTATCGAGCCCGTAGAGTCCAAGCGGAATCATCTCCACTGCTTCGGCGCCGGGTGTTTCGCTATCGACCACATGGTTCTCGGAATCGAAGTAACGAGTCTCGACGTAACCCTTCCAGTCCAACAGTCGTTTGTCGGTCCACGGGTTGGCGATATTTAGAAAGCGTGAACTGTAAGGCGTACCCTGTTGCTTGATGAGATCGCGTTTAGCGACCCAGAGCAGCGCGTGAGTCGCGCTTCCGTCCGGCATCAGCAAAGGCTCGAAGTAAAGTGATTCCGATTCCGCTCTTTGACGCAGCAGCTCCCAATTGTGTCCGCGCTCGTCACGGGCCTGTGTCGTCTTCTTAGCGTAGTAAGCCGGTAACTTCGAATCGTCGACAAGCCCCCCGAACGTCTTTTCACTCAATAGCAGACGCGCCTGGATCGTCGACATCTCGGCCGGTGTGAAAGCTGATTCACCTTTGACGGCCTGATACAGCGCCAACACCGAGAGCGCACGAATGATGTGTGACCGGCGATAGTCGCTCGAGTTGCGACGATAAGAACTCGTCGACGCCTTGATCGGAGTGCCGTACGGATCGAGCAGAATGTTTTGCAGTGCTGCCCAGAAGATCTTGTCCCACACTTCGCTTTCCGGCGATGCGAGATCGAGCGCGGGCGGTGGAGTCTTCGTCAGCTTTTCCTTGTTTCCAACGCGCGTGTAGAAGAAAGGAATCGCTGCGGCCAAACGCTGCTTCGTCGTCGGACGCGTGTATGTCAACGGCCAGACGTAGCGCAGACGGTTATTCTCTGCATTCTGGTCGCCGAGAGTGTCGCGCAGAATAGACACGAGCGGCACCCACTTGTCGCCATCAGTAGACTCAAGTCCAGCGAGCTTCGCGGAGACGGTGATCAACTCAGCACCGCCGGCAACCTCGACGCGCTCCAGTCTCAGGATCTGAGAAAGCAGCACCGTTGGGTCATTTTCCGCGGGTTCTGGGGAGTTTGGCCCTTGGGCCATGCTGAAGGTCGAGAGTAATGGCGAGACAACGAGCAGAAAAGCAAAGAAAAAGCTCGCCCTCAGGTGCCAGTGCCTACGGCTTTGGAACGTCATCCTTTTTCGTTAACAAACAAAAAATTCTGGCAGATGGGGAGTTTGTGCTGCACTGTAAAGCTAAATTCTTTGAAAGTCCCTCAAAAAATCGTTCAACGTCAGTAGTTTGTCAGCAATACCTATGCCCGCATCGGGCACAAACTAAATATACATTACTCTAGGCCCACGTAAACCAATTTTGTATTCGGCGATGTGACACGTTGTGCATTGTAACAAGCCACAAAATGTCTCAGACAGCATATAAATCGAATCGGTCCTCGGGGCGTTTGTGCTCGCCGTGGCTTTGATGTTGATGAAGACGATTTTGTTTGTGCCGGTGTTAACGAGATCCGCCAGCGTGGCCTGAGGACTGGCTGGCAGTTTCGCCATCCTTCACTTCTTTCGCCGGAGCTTCCCAGCCGCTCCGTTCGAGCAGCGGTATCCCGAAGCGAATGGGAACAGCGAAGTTTGACGCCTGGTTTTCAGTGAAGACTGCGAAATTAACTCCGATTACTCGACCTGATGGACCAAAAAGGGGCGCGCCCGAACCACCTTCAGCAGTTCGTGCGTCATATACGATTCGTCGCACGTCGAGATCCGTGATGCTGCCCTGAGTCGTGAGCGGTTGAATACGTTTTGTTTCTGCAAGGTATGCGAGTTGGGCCATCGGTGTCCCGTATCGTTGCTGAATTCCTCTCGACTCCGCGTCGTCCAGGAGGGCCAGCAGCCGATCTGGACCAGACGGATAACCCATCATCACTACCGTCTTGCCGACGGCGACTGCATCCGGATCTGTTTCTAACGGCAGGACCGGAATCGTCTCTGGAAGTTCCGCAATGTCGAGACTACAAACCGCGAGGTCGTCTTTTTGCCCGGCGCCCTTAAACTTCAGCGGGATTGCCTGCGGGATGTTTGGAAAGTAAGCTATCAATTTCCGCAACCGCGGTTGAGCATTCAGACCAACAGTTATACCTTGCGCGCGCTCATCTGCGATCCAGGGTTGAGCGATGTGACGATTCGTCAGCACGTAACCCTGGCCGATATGAAATCCGGAACCGACAAATTCGTATTCAGCAATCGCCGAATTGCCCTCAGGCGTTAACGCTTCCGGCGCGCCATTTTGAACCGCGCTGCCGTTGTCATTTAACTGCGCCTCGGCATACCGGAGTGGCCGCCCCGTGCCAGCCTCGACGTAGTAAAAAGAACCTGCGATCAGGCAAACACCACTGCCGTATTCGCTGCGGAGCTTCACCGCGAGCGACAAACTGTTCTGCAACTGTCTGGTCGACTCGTCGATGTTGACGATCTGCTCGTTGGTTTTGGAAACCTGATCTCTCATCTGACCGAGTTGTTTACCTTGTTCGTCGATCAGGCGGCGACTGCGCTGGAGTTCCTTGTACATCGCGAATCCCAGGTAGAGCATGCCTCCGACGAGGGCGATCACGATGCCGAGCGTGACCAATTTGGTGCTCGGATTGACCTCGCGCACCAGTTCGCGTGTGAACTCGCGGAGGAAGACCTTCGCGTCGTCGCGCCGCGCGGTGGCAGCCGATTCGATGGCAGCGGCCTCGATAAACGGCGCTACGTGGGTTTCACGAGCCGCTTGGGGAACAACTGCCGGCAGGTCGCGGACAGGGAAGAAGTGCAGCACGACCTCCGAGTCACCAATTCGTAACTCGTCGCCATCGTGTATCTCGTTTCCTGAATTGACGGGCTCGCCATTCAGGGTTAGCGCCAGCGCGGCGTCGAAATCGGTCACGCGATAGGAGCCGTTTTTTCGGCCCAGTTCAAGCATTACGGTGTTTGCTGCGTTTTTCGGCAGGCTGGACGAGCGGAGCCGCAAGTCACAGTTTTCTGAAGCACCTATGCGAACGCTATCGTCAGAGAGGATTTCGGTATGCCGGTCGTCGCCCGAGGAGATGTGGATAACCAGGCCGGTTGCCATAAATTCTACAAACCAATTACGTCGATCACGAATCGAGCCGTTGTCTCGACGTGAGAGATTCTACAATGAAGTTGTTCATTCACAAAGAAATGATTCGCGAAAGAGTTGTGCTTTTTGTGTCTTTTACGGCAAAGCTGCTAGCATGCCCGGCGTGGAATTTATTGAAGACTGCGAACGTTTAGTTGAACTCGCGCCGATTGCCGCGGCGTCGATTCAGTATCACGTGTTTGTGTGTACCGGGAAGTCGTGCTCGGCGGTGGAGAGCGCGGAGGTTAGAAACGCGTTTGAGCGTGAGCTGAAAGCGCGAAATCTGCAGTACGGCAAAGCGAAGAAGGGTTGTAATCCGAATGGATCGGTGGTGCTGACTGAGTGCGCGTCAGTAGGGTTTTGTGCGATCGGTGCGGCGGTGATGGTCTATCCGGACGGTGTTTGGTACGCGCAAGTGCGGGCGTCTGACGTTCCTGAGATCGTTGAAGAACACATCGTCAACGGCCGGCCGGTTGAGCGTCTCGCTCTGCTACGAGTTCCCGCCACACGAACAAATCCGTGAATTTCATACGTCAGAATCCGTGGCCGGTTTCCAACGTAGCACGGGTTTACGCGCCGCCGTCGCTTCATCGAGACGACCGATGCGTGTGTTGTGAGGCGCGTTAAGGACCAATTCGGGATCTGCTACAGCTTCCTCCGCTATCGCTTTCATTGCCGCCACAAACTGATCGAGTTCCTGCCGGCCGACGGATTCCGTCGGCTCGATGAGCATGGCTCCCTGCACGATCAACGGAAAATAGATCGTCATCGGATGAAATCCGTAATCGATCAAGCGCTTGGCAATGTCGAGCGTGTGGACACCCTTGCGCGTTTGCTTCTTGTCGGTGAAGACGACCTCGTGCATGGGGGAGCCGGCAAACGGTTTGTCGTAAGTCTCGATCAGTCCGGCAGAAACATAACGAGCATTGAGCACAGCCGCTTCCGTTGCTTCACGCAAACCATCGTTGCCGTGAGTCAGCGTGTAAGAAAGCGCACGCAACATCATGCCGTAGTTTCCGAAGAACGCTTTCACACGCCCGATCGACTTGGGCTGATCGTAGTCGAGACCGTAATTCGACTCGGCAGACTTCACTATTCGCGGCACGGGCAGAAACGGTTCAAGCTCCTTCGTACAGCAACACGGCCCACAGCCTGGTCCACCACCGCCATGCGGCGTGGAAAAAGTCTTGTGTAGATTCAAATGAATAACGTCGACGCCCATGTCTCCGGGACGCGCGACGCCGACGAGCGCATTCATGTTTGCGCCATCCATGTACACGAGTCCGCCGGCTTCGTGAACGATGTCGCAAATCTGTTTGATGTTGCGTTCGAAGAGTCCCAGAGTGTTCGGATTCGTCAACATCAGGCCCGCGACTTCGCCGTGTGCGCAGAGTTCGCGCAGGTGATCGAGATCTGTAAGACCTTCGGCTGTGGATCGGATCGTTTTGACTGAGAAACCGGAGAGATGTGCCGACGCCGGATTAGTTCCGTGAGCTGAGTCGGGAATCAGCATCGTTCGGCGATGCGATGCTGCGGCGCCGTCACGCGCGTCAAGAAACGCACGGATGATCATGATCCCGGTCATCTCACCGTGTGCACCGGCGGCTGGTTGCAGTGAAACTCCCGGCAGACCGGTGATTTCCGCGAGGTGTTGTTGCAGTTCGTAAATGACCTGAAGTGCGCCCTGTGCGTCCTCTTCGTTGGTCAACGGATGAAGATTTGCAAAGCCCGCGATTCTCGCGACGCGTTCGTTGAGTCGCGAGTTGTACTTCATCGTGCACGAGCCCAACGGATACATGCCGATGTCGATCGAGTAGTTCCAGGTGGACATACGAACGAAGTGCCGAATGACGTCGACTTCGCTCACCTCGGGCATGCCTTCTAGATCGTCGTCACGACGAAACTCGGCCGGAATATTCAACTCGACTTCATCGACGTCGAGTGCAGGAAGCCGGTAGCCAATGCGCCCCGTCTGTGAACGCTCGAAGATGAGCTGCTCGTTTGGACTGATGTGACTTGAGACTTTGGTGATCGTCATGAAATTGCGGCTAACCCCTCGACAAGTGCATCGATCTGTGCGCGGCTATTCGTTTCGGTGACGCAAACGAGAAAATCGTTCGGCCGATCCGGCATAAACTGTGACAAAGCGATACCACCGTCAATTCCTTTTTCTTTGCCAAGACGCGACAGCAACTCAGTTGCTTTGCCTGGCGCACGCACTACGAATTCGTTGAAGACTGGACCGGAGAAGGGAAGTGAATAACCATTGAGCTTTGAAATCGCGCGCGCTGCGTACGCAGTTTTCTGTGCGCACTGCTGCGCGACTTCCTGAATTCCGCGCCGGCCCATCGTTTCGAGATAGACAGTCGCAGCGAGTGCGATCAATCCCTCATTCGTGCAGATGTTTGAGGTCGCCTTCTCGCGCCGGATGTGTTGCTCGCGCGTGGCAAGCGTGAGCACAAAACCGCGACGGCCCTGTTTGTCGAAAGCCTCTCCCACGAGACGGCCGGGAATTTGCCGTGCGTACTTGTCACGCGTTGCAAACAGTCCGACGTATGGCCCACCAAACGACAGCGGCACGCCGAACGACTGTCCTTCTGCCACCACGATGTCAGCGCCACACGCTCCGGGTGATTTCAACAAACCAAGCGACATCGCTTCGGTAACAGCAACAACCAGCAGCGCGCCTTTGGCGTGAGCCGCATCGGCGAGTGCCGACACGTCTTCGACACAGCCAAAGAAGTTTGGTGATTGGACCACGAGCGCCGCGGTCGTATCGTCGATCGCTTCAGCGAGGGCTTGCCACGACTGCCCGGTCTTCTCATCAAACTCAACCAACTCGAGATGTATGCCGGCGTGCTGAACGTAAGTTCTGACTACTTCGAGGTACTGCGGATGTGCCGCAGTAGACGCGATGACCTTCGAACGTCTCGTCACACGTTCGGCCATCAACACTGCTTCGGCAAGTCCAGTCGATCCGTCGTACATCGAAGCATTGGCGACTTCCATTCCCGTCAACTGACACACGAGGGTCTGAAACTCGAAAATAGTTTGCAGTGTTCCTTGTGAAATCTCAGGTTGGTAAGGCGTGTAGGCCGTGAAAAACTCGGAGCGCGAAAGAATGTGATCGACGATGGTCGGGACGTAATGAGAATACGCGCCGCCGCCGAGGAAGCTGATGCGCCGCGCGCCCGCATTGCGCGCGCCCATTTGTTCGAACGTGTCGAGCAACTCTATTTCTGAGAGTGCCGCGGGCGTGTTGAGCGGTCGTTGTAAACGTAGTTCCTGAGGAATTGAATCAAACAGTTCTTCGGCCGATCCGAGCCCGATTGCTTCCAGCATTTCAATGCGCTCTTCCGGCGAGTTGGGAATGTAGCGCAAGATTATTCGCTCTCAGCTTTCGTAAAATCTTCGTATTCGGCGGCGGTTAGCAGGCTGTCAACTTCGCCGCGGTTCGACATTTTTACTCGGATCATCCAGCCCGTGCCGTACGGGTCAGTATTGACTGATTCCGGTTCGTCTGCGAGCGATTCATTGATCTGCGAAATGGTTCCCGCTACTGGCGTGAAGACCTCCGAGACTGCTTTCACCGATTCGACCGAACCAAACGCTTCATTCGCTGCAAACTCGTCGTTCACCTTCGGCAACTCGACATACACCACGTCGCCCAATGAGTTTTGGGCGTAGTCGGTAATGCCGATGATGGCCTGATCACCGTCGACTCTCACCCATTCATGGTCTTTACTGTAGTGCAGGTCTTCCGGAACGTTCGCCATGGATCCTCCATCTTGTCAATCTTGATAATCTTGTAAATCCTGTTTCTATTTTGCGCGTTTGTAAAAAGGCGCCTTGACAACCTGTGCGCCCACAAGTTTTCCGCGCACGTCAATCTGTATCTGCTGGCCCACACTTGCGAACTCAACCGGCACATACGCGAATCCGATATTCTTTTTAAGGAACGGCGCCGGACTTCCCGACGTCACTGTTCCAACCCGCTGACCGTCGACGACAACATCCTGATGGTCGCGTGCGATGCCGCGCTCCACCACTTCAAACCCGGCGAGCTTGCGTTTTACGCCTTCTGCTTTCTGACGAGCGAGCGCTTCTCGGCCGATGAAGTCGCCCTTATCCAACTTGCATATCCAGCCGAGATTGGCTTCGAGCAACGTTGTGCTTTCATCGAGCTCGTTACCGTAAAGCGCCATACCTGCTTCGAGTCTGAGCGTGTTACGCGCAGCAAGTCCACATGGCAACACGCCTGTCGGTGTCCCACTCTTACCGGCGTCGAGAATCTTATTCCAAAGTTGTTCGGCACGATCGGGTGGCGCATAAACTTCAAAACCGTCTTCACCCGTGTAACCGGTTCGCGAAATGATTCCAGCAACGCCGTCAACGCTGCCGCGAGTGAAGTGGTAATACTTGATCTCGCTCAACGGAACGTCCGTCAGTGTTTGCAGGATTGACTGTGCATCCGGACCCTGAAGTGCCATCTGGCAGTAATCAGCGCTGACGTTGTTCAGCTCAAGCGATTCGCCCGAATGATTCGACTTGATCCAGTCCCAGTCTTTGTCAGTCGTGCTGGCATTGACGACGAGCAACAGGTGATCGGCAGCCAGACGATAAACAACCAGATCGTCGATCACCGTGCCTTCCGGCGTCGTGAGTGCCGAGTACTGAGCCTGACCATCTACAAGCTTTGTCGTGTCGTTCGAGGTGATGCGATTCACAAAAGCAATCGCGTCCGCACCGCGCACGTCGATCTCGCCCATATGAGAGACGTCGAACAGTCCCGCATGTGTGCGCGTGCGCAAATGTTCTTCAATCGTTCCGGCGGGATACTGAACGGGCATATCCCAGCCGCCGAAATCAACCATACGTCCACCCATCTGCCGGTGGGCGTTATTGAGTGGAGTTTTTTTGAGTTGCGGAGCTGTTGCGGTCAAGCTATTCACCACGCGCGCCGGAGTCTCGTAGCGACGCGTTATTTATTCAGTAATAACGAGTGAATCCGCAAACTAGCATGCGCGCTGCGGTGCGTCAAGCGAGAGTTGTCTTGAGTACTGGTTCAGTTTGAAGTACGCCGAAGGCGTTAGCTAATTTCAGGCCAGGGTTGGAGCGACGCGACAACCCTGGGATCACCATTGAGAAAAGTAACCAACCCTGAAAGGGTTCGCCTAGCGATGAACCCTTTCAGGGTTGATATTTACTTTTTATTTGCTTACCCAGGGTTCGCGCTGCGCTCGAACCCTGGGCTGGGGTTATCGAACGCCTTCGGCGTTATGACCACGGCTAAATTAGCCACGGGTTTATTTCAAACTGAACCACCATCTGTCTTGAGATCAGCGAGTGACGAACTCAATGGGAGGATAAAAGGACGCCACGGCTCTGGCCAACGACGAACTTTAGAAGTTCCGACTGTCGACTTGTACCTTTGGTCCGAGCGTGATCACGACGCGCATCGTGTCAGGCCGGCGGTCGAGGGAGGCGGGGACGAAGGCCGCGTCCCGGCGCAAGGCGGATTCAAATTCATCGAGCATTCGTTTGTCCCTGGGAGGTTGGACCACGTCTGCCAGTGAGGCAGCGCCGTTACTGAAAACATCCGTAACGACGATCATATCGTCAGAATCAGCGGTGTAACTTGCCTGTGGACGTGAGTAGACGCGCGTCAAAGCAGCCAAAGCACCGCCTGGATTCAAGCTTGGCGACTGCTCTCCAAAAGGTGCGCGGCTGTCCGCAAAATCCTGCTGACTGACGGGTTGATAAAGATCGAACCGCGGTTCATACGGACGCACGAGGATTACATTACCGCCATTGTTTCGCAGCGCAGCTTCACGCAGCGCCACAAAATGTGGACGCAGCGCGGTGAACATCAGGAAGAACAGGATAACTGAGGCAAAGGAACCGACCGTGTAAGGCATCAAGCGTGGTTCGAGAAAACGTGCGACGCGAGTACCAAACGCAGGTTTGATCGCGAGACGCGCGGCAGCCTCGATCGTCAGTAAATCAGAAATCGTGTATGCCAGATCTGCGGGCGGTTTCGGCCGCGGCAACGAACTCAAACTCCGAGTCAACGAACGCAGCGAAGCCACTTCCGATCGACATACCGGGCAACGATCAAGGTGCTCGTCAATTACTACTCGAGCCGGCAGAGATACACCGTCGTCAATGTATGACGAAAGTGATTGTCTGGTTTCTTCGCACGACATTAAAGACATTTCAATTGCCTATGCTTCGGATGGCTGACCGACCCCGGCTGCTCCCTGTTAAGAAGCAACTTCGACAAGTTTAGGGCAACCCCTTCAGGCTTGAAGTGAGCGATGCTTCAACGGGTGTTGCTGGCCACGTTTCAATACGCCCTCATCATGCCACTCACGGAAGCCTTGAGCCCGCCGCTTTTCACTTCGACCCATTTGGCACCGAGTTTCGTGAGCCGGGGCGGATCAGCCATCCGATTACAAAGAGCCTTCCAGCTTGCGCCGGAGTTCCTGGCGACCTCGCGCCAGTCTGGATTTCACTGTCCCGACGCTGATTTCCAGCGTCGCAGCGATCTCCTCATATGCAAAACCTTCAATATCCCTGAGAACGACCGCCTCGCGATAAACACGTCGCAAACCAGTCAACGCTTTCATCAAAGCCCGTTCTCGTTCGTTCGCGATTGCGTCCTGTTCCGGATCCCTTGCGGTTGGAGATCTTAGTGTGGCCACTAGGCCAAGCCGTCCACCGCCAATCTCCGGCGCATCTATCGAAATTGTCGATTCGCGACGCCGTCGACGCCACCAGCGCCAACGATTACGAGCCTGGTTAATCGCAATGCGGTAAATCCACGTCCGCAGATCCGAATCACCTCTAAAATGACCGATGCTTTGGAAGGCACGGAGGAATGTTTCCTGTGTCAGGTCCCGTGCTTCTTCGCCGTTCTCGGTCAAGCGATAGAGCAGCCCGTAAATCTCACCAGACCGTTCGTGCACTAGTTTTTCAAAGGCTGCGGCGTCGCCTCGCTTCAATCTTTCAATGAACTGAGCTTCAACCGGTGGCCGGGCTTCAGCCACGGTCGCGGGAGCAACCTGCTCTAATTCCATTTGCCCGTGGAGGGCAATTGGTTCTCCGTAGCTCACTGATCACCCCCTGGGGCGGGAATCAGAGCAGTTAATGATTTTTGCCCTTTCCCGGACAGGCTGCCCCTTAGACAACGTCCTCTCGGCTTTTGTTCCCGATGTTTCGAAAAAAATTTCATACCCGTGTCTTAGATGCATTCACAGCGATCACAGAAGGACAGTCAAGGTAGACGATTAACGAAGCTCGTTTCGGCTTTTCTAGTCGGCGCCGCTTCTTGACAAGTTTTTATACAGGCCATTAGAGTGACTCTTTTTCCGCTAATCATACACCCAAGAGAACGCAGCCGACCACGTAGGCTTGCAAGAGGAAAACAAGTGGCAAAGTATAAGAAAAAACGGGCGCGTGAGCTCCAACATGACCGCTTTCGTGACACGACCATGAGCTTTCTCGACCGTCTCGGCAATCTGCTCGAAGGTCGTGGACGTCAGATTTTGTACGGTTTGGGCGGGATCATCGTCGCCGGCGTATTGATTTTCGTGTTTGTGAAGTGGAACAACCGCAAAAACGACGAAGCTCGCCAGGCACTCGGTCGGGCAATCACGGTCACAACCACACCTGTAATGGGCACTCCGGTACCGGGCAACACTGAGCCAACATTCGCTACTGAAAAGGACCGGGCCGAGCGGGCGATAGCCGAGTTTGAAAAAGTCGCCGCCAAGTATGGCGAGCCTTATAAATCAGAATCGCGCTATTTCATTGCTTCCAACCGCCTCGTGGTTGACCGTCAAAAAGCCATTAGCGAACTGACAGAACTTGCCGGCAACAGCAACAGTGAAGTGGCCGCCCTCTCGAAATTCGCGCTCGCCCAGGCGTATGAGAGTGACGGCAAGTACGACGACGCTTCACGTCTTTACAGCGAACTAGTGCGACTGAATAATCCAGCCGTAACTCCGGACACCGCCAATCTTCGGCTCGCGAAAGTCTATGAGAAGCAGGGCAAGAAGAAGGAAGCTGCTGACCTGTTGTTCAATATCGTAGATGCATCCAGAAAGGCGAAAGGGGTTGACAATCAGCCAGTGCCGCAGTCCACAGCGGCTCGTGAGGCGGCAGACGAACTCCAGAAACTCGATCCCGATCGTTATGCCCAGCTCCCGCCCGAGATTTCTTCGCCGCTAGCCGGATAGCAGAGAGCACAAAAGTATTTTGTGCTTTCTTGTGGCGTAAAGATCGATGGACAATCTCACTCATTCACTCGTCGGACTGACTGTAGCCAAGGCGGGTTTGGAGAGATTGTCACCGGGAGCAACCACACTCTGCATCCTCGCGGCGAATGCTCCTGACGCAGACATCGTCGTACTAGCGTTCGGAGATCGCTGGACTTTCCTACAACATCATCGAGGCATTACTCACGCCATCGTGGGCGTAATTGGTCTCGCCTTCTTGATGCCTCTGGTCTTCTATGCTGTCGACCGGCTCTGGTCGCGGTTTCGAAATCAGCCGCCTAAAACAAATCTCAAAGGTTTATTGATTGCTTCGCTCATCGCCAGCGCGACTCACCCGTTGCTGGATTGGACAAACAACTATGGGATCCGATTCTTCCTGCCGTGGAGTCAGAAGTGGTCTTACGGCGATCTTGTGTTCATCGTCGATCCATACCTCTGGCTGATTCTCGGCGGCGCGGCGTTTTTGCTGACGGCAAAGTCGAAGTTCCTGAAGTTTATCTGGGCTTTTATCGCCGCGGTGTTGACGTTCCTAATCATCGCGAGCCCGCGTAGCAATGCTTTGCCAAATCCACGCCTGATTGCGCTTTTATGGATAGGGGCGCTGATTGCGCTAATTGTTCTTTCACTGAAAGACGCACGAGAGCGTTGGGGCAAACGGATCGCGTTCGTCGCGATCGCGCTTGTGATCTGTTACTGGACCTTCCTCGGCATTGCTCATTCGAGAGCGATTGCAAAGGGAAGTGAAGAGGCCGCGAAGATGGCAGGTGCGAATGGTGAAACAGTCGCGCGACTGGCTGCGATGCCAAAGCTTGCGAATCCCTTCCGCTGGGACTGCGTTTTCGAAACCGACCGAGCGATGTATCGCTTTGAGTTGGGTCTACTGGGCGAGCAAGCCGAGCGCGTTCCAGTCCGGTATCCGAAGCCCGCGCCAGAGCTGCTTAACACAGTTACTCAGCAGCGACCGGCACGCGTATTTCTCGGCTTCGCGCGATTTCCCGTCATGCAGCTAACCGATCCTGATTGCACGACGCGCACTCTCGTTCAAATAGCAGACTTGCGTTACACTGAACCAGGCCAGTCGCGCGGTACCTTCGCATTTGAGATGCCGATCGATTGTCCCGGCGAGCGATAAAGGAATGAACGAGACCAAAGAGTTGAATAGCCTGCCAGCACTCGCGGAAGTGCAGGAAGTACGTGAGCGCGCTCGCCCGAAATCAACGATTGCCAGCGTTCGAGTCTCGCCTGCTCCGTATCTCGCTTTTGCGGGTGTCGTGTCGTTTTCGGCGGCGCTGCTGCTGCGCGCAAACTACAATCTGGCGGCGCTCCTCTTGATAGCTGCTGCGTGGTTGATCGTGCCGGTCGTTGCACTCAGCGATCGCATCGTCTTTGACGGTACGTCGCTGCGACGTCAGGGGCCGCTCGCGTCGCTTCTCGATCTGATCTTCGGTTACCGCAAACAAATCAACCTCGACGACTTTGAAACAGTAGAAACGCAGGCTGTTCGCACGCTGCGTCGTGGCGGACGGGTTCGCTACCGTTATCGCACACAGATCACGGGCAAAGGAAAAGAGTTTGTCGTCGTTTCTGGCGGCCGTGATTACCGCAAGCTCGTGCGCGAGTTGTTTCCACTCATCCACGAAAGCAAGTTGGATAATCGCAGCCGCGACTTGCGCGACTATCTAAACGATCCGCGTTTCATCAATCGGAAAACACAGCTCTCACAGCTTGCGTCGTCCGATCTGCTCGACGTTACGCGATCGGATTTCAAACTCGGTCGCAAACTCAAGCGAAACCCAACTATTCCCGAAACGCCTGCGACGCCTGAAGATCTCGAGCGCGCACGACTGCTACGCCGGCTTGGCAATGAACTGCGAGTATCGGGTCGTCTGCGTGAAGCCAGCGAGGCTTTCCGGCGCGCACTCAACGTTAGACCGCACGGCGCATGGCTGATCTATGACTTTGCGCGGCTGTTGCGATCCCAGGCGAGTGCACAAGCAGATGCGCGACTGTTGACGCGTTCGCGAGCCGCTTTGCGACTGGCTAGTATTCGCGCACATAACGACATCGTGTTGTTGCCGTTGATTGGCGAGAGTTTTCTAGAGTGTGGCGATGCTAATCGCGCGCGGCGGGCGCTGCAAAGAGTAGTCGAACTGGACAGCGGAAACTTCAAAGCCAGGATTGGCCTCGCGGACATCGCGTTACGGGAAGGAAAGTTGGCCCACGTGATCCATCATTATCACGAAGCTGCGCGTGTGAGCTCGGAACAGGCGCTGGTGCGCTATGCTCGCAGTGAAGGCGAGTACTACATGCATTTGAATAATGATGACGATTATCTCGTTGCGGAACTGCGCCGGATCAATTGGTTGCAGAGTGTCACTCGCATTCGTCGTTTGGCGTTGCGCGTGACGAATGCGAGTGTGCTGCTTGCGCTAATTGGTAATCTGCTTGATCCGTTTGCGGGTAGTGTGGCTTGGTCTATTGCCTCGTCCTCGTTGATTATCTGGTTGCTGTCTTTAGTCGGTACGAAAATGCTTCTCACGCGTTCCAAGCCTGCTGTATAAGCCACAGATGACACGGATGTAAATCCGGATTTGAACCGTTTTATCCGCGGCTAGTGCTTTTCTTTTTGGACGCCGGTTTCTTGGGGGCAACTGGCTCGGGATTGAGCAGCGCATCCCATCGATACCGCGGCCGCTCGCGCTCCTCAGCAAGTCGCTTGAACACGAGATCGATAACCGCATTCACGATCCAGTTGTGATAGAACTCGCCGACTGACGCCAACTCCGCATCAGGAGCAGGATTCATGAAGTCGATCGCATACGGAATGTTGTCTTTGATCGCAAACTCGACCGTGTTGATGTCGTAGCCCAGCGCCGTGCAAAGCGTTCTCACGTCGTTCGCCACTCGTTCCGCCAGCGCGGGCGCGAGATAGTTGGGATTGTGAACGTACTGTTCACCAGACAAATACGGCTTGCGCGGGTCGTAAGCCATGATCATCACTTCCTGCTGTCCCACGCAATAACATCTGACGAACTGCTCAAACTCGACTGACTCCTGGAGCGTCATGCAGAGCGTGTTCGTCTTGTCATATTCAGTCCACAACTCCTCGAGCGAGTTGATCTTCGAAACATTCTTCCAGCCGCCGCCATCGAACGGCTTCAAGAAGGCCGGCAGGCCGACGTAGTCGAGGATTCCCTTCCAGTCGAGCGGAAACTCGAGATTGCGCAAGCTCTCACTGACGATGCCTTCGATGTAGTCCTTTTGCGGCAAGAGCACGGTTTTGGGAATCGCCACGCCCAGTTTCTTGCCGAGTGAGTAGTTGAAAAACTTGTCGTCGGACGACCACCAGAAGGGGTTATTGATGATAATCGTTCCCTCGAGCGCCATCCGTTTCAGCGTCGCTCGATAGAAGGGAACTTCATGCGAGATGCGGTCGATGACCAGGTCGTACTTTGGCGGATCGTCGTACTTGATGCCGCCCAGCGTGATGTACTCCGCTACGACGTCGCCGCCACTGCGTTCAGTAATGCCTTTGATTAGTGCTTCCGGAAAAGTCTTTTCCCGGCCTACGAGAATTCCTACTCGCTTCATATTCGCTAGATGTCCTTTCGAGAAAACCAAGGAAAATACCCGCGACGGTCATGCTTGTCAAACAGGCATCCGGCATGTTGGCTAATAGCATCCATGCAATTGCTATTAAGGTCAGAAGCGGCTTTTTGCAGGGCGTGTGTTACAATTCGGCCTTAAAGTTGGCTTTCCCCGGTTGGCGCCGTCGGCAATACGGCGATCTGGATTCAAGGAGAACGGTTACATTTTGCTTCGTCTAGTTCTGTCCCTCATAGCCATAACTGCGTTTCTAATCCCATTCGGATCGACGCCAAGGACTCAGGCGGCGCTACAAGATCCCAAGGCGACTCCGCAAGCCACGCCAAAGAGCACGCCCGCGGAGAACAAAAAAGAAACCAAGCAGCAAGAGACTAAGCCGGCCAAACAAGCCCCCGGCCAGTACACGGCTGAACAGGTGGTTGAGTCTGTGATTCTCGTTTATGGCACTCGTCCGGCACTTGAACACATTCGCCGGAATGGGGTTGAGCGCGGCAAGATCACGCGCACCGACAACGAGGGTAAGTCAGAGGAAACGGACTACGAGCGACGCTTCATCCGAGGCGAAAATCTCGACAAAGACAAGATTCGCCTCGACCAGAAGCTGCCGACGATGGAGTATTCGTTGATCTTCGGCGACGGAAAGCTTTGGGGATTGATTAACGGCGCTGCCTTTACGCCACGTCAGGATGCCACTGCCAGTTTCATTTCTCAGCATCACCACAGCATCGACTCCCTCCTGCGTTACAAAGAATGCGGGTCAACGATCACCCTCATCGGTAAAGACCAGCAAAAAGGGCTGGATCTGTTCGTCGTCGATCTCCTCGATAAAGAAAAACGAAAGACTCGCTTTTACATCAGCGCCAAATCGCTGCGCGTACTCTGGCTCGAGTACGAAGAAGGTATTCCGGGCGGCGTGCCTGTGAAGTACACGCGAAAATTCCTCGACTATCGGGCCGTGCAACAGACCCTCGCTCCTTATCGCACAGTGCTGCTTGAAGACGGGCGTCAGAGTCAGGAAACGCGTGTTCTGACCATCACTTACGGCGCGAAAATCAGCGACTCCATCTTCAAGAATCCAGAAGGCTAGCCCCCATAGACAGCCACCAAAAGGCGCAAAAGGCACAAATCGGGTAAACTTTTTCCGCCTTTTGTGGGAACTTCAACCAAATACCTGCGTGTATTTGGTGGTGTGAGAGCCTACCTGCCCTGATGAATACTTTGACTACCATCGATGAGCTGGGCTTTGCCCCGGCCCTTCAGCAGGACGTGCTGGAGGACACGACTTCCGACCATGCGTTGTTGGAAGCGACTCGCAGTGGCGACCAGGATGCCTTTGCTGAGTTGGTAAGTCGATATCGCAACCAGATTACGAGCTACATCTACCGGATGACCAACGACTACGACGGCGCCGTGGATCTTGCTCAGGAGACTTTTGTGAGGGTTTACAGGGCGGCTGACAGATATCAGCGAAGCTATGCATTTTCAACTTACATCTATCGCATTGCTACGAACCTCGCGATCAGTGAACTTCGCAAGCGTAGACGGCGCAAGCTGATTTCGCTGACAGGGTTCTTTCAGCAAACCGATGGAGGTGAGGCAAAGGAATTTAATCCACCCGACACGCGACCGCTCCAGGATACTGATCTTGTGGATACTGAGCGCCGCAACGCGGTTCAACGGGCCATCGGCACGCTTCCCGAAAAGTATCGCGCGCCTCTGATTCTGCGTGACGTTGACGGACGCAGTTATGACGAGATCGCGAGAATTCTGGAAACGAGCGAGGGCACAGTCAAATCGAGGATCAGCCGGGCGCGAGGATTTCTGCGCGAGAAGATGCATGCTTATTTGTAGGTAATGAAGTTATGAGAAAAAATATTTGCGAGGAGATTCGTCGTGAACTTGACGAATTGATGTTGGACGAGACGTGCAGCACTGCCGCAGTCGACCACCTGCGAGAGTGTGACGCGTGCCGTCAGTTCCACGAGAAGCAGACGAAGTTGCGACAGATAGTCGGCAGTCTTGGGACTGTCGCTGCGCCGGCGGATTTTGATTTCCGTTTGCGTGCACGGCTCGCAAGCGAGTCGAGCAGCGCTGCGACGCACTTTAACTTTTTCGAGTGGACGTTTGTGCGACGTGGTCTAACGGCCGCGGCGCTACTGTTCGTTTTCGCCACCGGTGCTTTTTTGGTGCGAAACGTTTTGAACCGACCGGCAGGGGACAACGAAGTAGCGAAGCACTCGGCGGCGCCTGAAGTTCGTGAAGCCCCGAGACCGCCTGAAGCATATAAACCGGTTCTACCGGAATCGCCCAAGCCGATTGTGGCGACTCAAGCTTCAAACAAGCGTCCGCAAGGAAACAAGACCGAGCGTTCGACACAACTGGCAGTCAGAAACACGCGAACACTGGCGACACTCGACTCTGCGAGTACTGGTGCGGAAGTTATTAATGGCGCTCAACCAGTCTCATCGTCAGCGGCTTTTCTGATCGATGCCTCGTCGTTAGCGACTTTCAAGGTTTCCGTCGACGATGGTCGCGGTAATGCAAAGACCATCTCGGTGCCGTCGATCAGTTTTGGTTCACAACGGTTGATGCAGAACGCGAATCAGTTTGCACCGAAGCGAGTTTGGTAAGCAGGCATTAGTAAGATGAATGTCAGACGAAAAATCCGAGCGGTAATCATCGTGAGCCTGGCGCTGTGCTGCGGAGTCGTCAGTGGCCAAACTTTAACGCCGTCTCCGGCGCCGTCGCCGAAGCCCGCAGCGCCACCCGCAAGAGCCAGTGCAGACAAGCTACCGGCTGCGCCGCAGGTCGTTACGATAATTCATCGTCTCAACGGCTTGAAGATGTTTCGTCTTTTGATTCGCTCGCAGGACCAGGTGCAGGCGATTGCCGGGCTGGATTCTGCGTTCAACCTGATGGACGATGTCCACACGAATGTTATTGCAGGTCTGGCACTCGACGACGGCGAAACGATCGCCGCGTGGTTGCCGGAAGCGGAAGTTGAATTTGGACCAGTACCTGTTCCGGCGCAGCCGCCAGCAGAGCCACCGCTGCCGCCGAACGCGCCAGTCACAGCATTCCCACGCATGTCCAATAGTCTTTTCGATAGTCCGGACATCACCGTGATTGGGGCTGACGGTCGACAGCTGCCCGCGAAGTACATCGGCTTTGACGCGGTCACAGGTCTCTCGATCTTGCGCCTCACAAGGAAGAATGCGATACGGGCAAGTGCGTTCAAGGATGAACAAGTAAACACTGGCGAGATGGTAGTGCTGTTTCGGCCGGAGCCGGTGCCGAACGCGCGTCCACTTATGCGTCCACGCCTTTACGCCCGCATGGGCGCGATCGAGGGTCGCATTCAAAACATCCAGCAGTCGCCGTCGGGCGGTGTCGCGCGATTCAAAGTCAGTGCGCCAAAACTTTCACAGGCAAACATCGGCGGCGTGGCGCTCAATCAGGCTGGTGAAACGATCGGAATTGTCGACGGCATGGACGGAAGTGCAGCGAGTATCCTGCCGGCGTCTCTGATCAAACGAGCAGCAGAGCGTGTGCTGGAACAGCAGGCAAGTGTTCCGCGTCCGTGGCTTGGCGTCAAAGGTGAAGCGATTGCGGCGCTAAAGTTTGACGAGATTGTGAATCACGGTTGGGAGTTGAACCGGGCCACTGCGCTGGCCAACAAGCATCGCGGAATCATGCTGACGTCGATTGCTCCCGGTAGTCCGGCGGCGCTCGCTGCGTTGCGTGCCGGCGATGTGATTTTGAAAGTCGACGATAAGGACATTCAAACTGCCGACGACTTTACCTGGTGGCTCGAACAGGCTGGACCAAGCAGTTCAGTCGAGTTCACTGTCATGCGTCCCGATCGTCCGTTCGAGGAAGAGCTGAATGTTAAGTTGAGCCAGATGATTGATACGACTTTCACTTTCAATCTGCGCAATACATTCGCGCCGTTTAAGGGTTTTTCTCTTCTCGACCAGGGAATCGAAACGATTGCGCTGAAGCCTTTCGTAGCCACCCAACTCGGAACGACCGCAGGTCTTCTGGTCGTCTACGTCGACCCGGTAACGGCAGCTTTCGAAGCCGGCCTGCAACCCGGCGACGTGATTCAGTCCATCAACGGTAAGTCAGTTTCGTTCTTCAAGACCGATCCGAAACCCGCCACCTACACATTCGAAGTCGTTCGCAAGAAAGAAAGACGCGTCGTCACAATCCCCGCGAAGAAGAAGTAGAGCCACAAAATGCACAAAAATCACAAAAGGCACAAAAGGGCTGATTGTGGGGTTATCTAATTTCTCCTTTGTGCTTTTTGTGCCTTTTGTGATTTTTGTGGCCCCTTTTGTGCCTTTTTGTGGCAAGTGATACCCTAGCGGCCCATGTTCCCTGAGGCCGTTGCTCGTTATCACGATCTGCTCGCGAATCAAGAAATAGCCGAAAGCTCGCGTGCTCTCCTGGATGAAGGTCTGGAAAATGCCAAATTGATTTTTGGCGGCCGCCGTCTCTCACCTTATCTCCGCCCGCACTTTGTGACGGAAACAGACTTCGCACGCATCTGCCAGATCTGCGAAACCGTCTGGTCCGCCATTCAAAAAGTGAAAGACGCGGCTGTCGCCGACGAAAATGTATTCGATGACCTCGGCCTGACCGAGATTGAACGTGAACTCGTCGCGATCGATCCCGGTTACACGGCTGTCTCGCCCACCTCGCGGCTCGATTCATTTCTAACGAAGTCTGCCTACAGCTTCGTTGAGCTCAACGGCGAAAGCCCGGCCGGCATCGCTTACGCCGACGCCGCTTACGACATTTTCTCGTCGCTGCCGGTGATGAAGGAGTTTGCAGCCGAATACAACCTGCGAGCGATGTACGGCAAGGGCCTTATGCTCGACGTTCTGCTCAGCTCGTACCGCGAGTATCTCGGTCGAACTCCAGAGCGCCCACCGCGGATCGCAATCGTCGATCTAGCCGGAGTGCCGACCGTCAAAGAGTTTGAGCTCTTCCGGGAGTACTTTGAAAAATCCGGTTACCCCTCGGTGATTTGCACGCCGCAGGAACTAGAGTTTCGCGACAACCGTCTGAGCGTCAACGGCCAGGAGATCGACATCGTTTACAAGCGACTGCTCGTCAACGAATACCTGCCAATCATTCGCGAGTACCCGGCGCTGTTGGACGCTTATCGCGCCGGTGCAATCTGCATGGTCAACAGTTTTCGCTCGAAGCTGATTCACAAGAAAGCGCTGTTTGCTGTGCTGACCGATCCAAAGCACGCGGCTCTGTTTTCCGACAACGAGACGACAGCAATTCGCGCGCACGTACCCTGGACACGCCTGGTTAGGGACGAACACACGGATTATTTCGGGCGTGAAGTAAACTTGCTCGATTTTATCCGCGCAGACGGCGAGCGCCTCGTGCTGAAACCAAACGACGATTACGGTGGCCACGGCATCACGATTGGCTGGAACGTTGACCAGCGCGGCTGGGACGACGCGATCAATAACGCCCTTGCCGATGGTGACTATCTCGTTCAGGAACGCGTGCCCACAGCCCGCGAGACCTTCCCCGCGTTGACTGACGACGGTCGCATCGAGTTTGCCGAACAGCTCGTCGATCTCGACCCGCTGCTGTTCAACGGCAAGGTCGGCTCGGCGTTCACTCGCCTGTCATTTACCGAACTCGCGAATGTCAGCTCAGGCGGCGGAATGGTGCCGACTTACATCGTCAGCCAAAAGTGAGGGAAAACGGTTACAATCCGTGTAACCTGTTGCCAGGAAGAGGAGCATCACGTGGTTGACGACAACGACAAGGCTCTTGACCCGCAGGAAGAGCGTCGAAGCTACGACCGCTCGCGGTTGATTGTTGACGTTTTCTTTGACGGCAAAGATGTTACCGGCGTCGCGAGCACGAAAGACATCAGCGTGGGCGGGCTCTACATGAACACGAAGGAAGAGATCCTCGAAGGTGCGTTGTTACTGATTCGCATACCGTTCCGTAGCGACGCTCAAGTGGTTTGTAACGCAGTAGTCGTCTACAGCAATCCGGGACGAGGTGTCGGGTTGCGGTTCCAGGGATTGTCGGACGAAGTTCTGGCACTGCTGGAACGTGAAGTCGCAAATGGCTGAAGCGGATATCCCCACGACTGCTTTGGTGTGGGCCGATCTTTCACGAGAAACAAAAGAGCTTCTCAAAGGAAAGTTGGCTGGGCTTTGGGGTGCGGAAAGCGATGAAGCAGCATTCGATTCATGGACGATCGACAAGAAGTACGCGCTGCTGCTCTTGCTCAAACGCATTCGCGCCAAGGATCTCTGGCATGTTGTGAGGCGAATTACGAATGTGTACGGCGAAGGTGGAGTAGGATTACAGTTTGAAGCGTGGCCGATAATTGAATCGAACCTCGCAGGCCGACGCGATTTCACACGCAGGTTTGCGAACCACAAGGATACGAGCGGCGGCTTCTACGAAAAGGGTCGAGAGGAAGCCGTCCTTCATTTTTTGTTTCAGGAAGGAACGCCACGAACCTGGTACGTGCATTTCGACCTTTATAGCCCGGTACATTCACCGGGAAGCGCATGGAAGCATTTGCGGTACGAGTTCCTGAGCAAAACCAAGCCCGACTGGCGCACGATCGCAAAATGCCTGAAGGTGCAGGTTTAAGCGGAAAGAGGACAAATGTTCGATCAATTCACACTGGGCATCGAAGAAGAGTTTCAGATCGTTGATCCGCAGACGCGCGAGTTGCGTTCGCACGTCGCAGAGATTCTCGAAGAGGGCAAGATGCTGCTCGGCGAGCAGATCAAGCCCGAGATGATCCAGTCGATGGTGGAAGTCGGGACGGGAATTTGCCGCAATATTCAGGAAGCACGAACCGATATCACGCGTCTGCGCAGTATTATCGCAGGACTGGCGAGAAAGAATGGCCTCGTGATCGTCGCTGCTTCAACGCATCCGATCTCGCGTTGGCAGGACCAGAAGATCTTTGACGACGAGCGTTATGAACTGCTGGTCCAGGAGCTACAGACAGTCGCGCGTTCGCTCTTGATCTTCGGACTTCACGTCCACGTCGGCATGGCTGATCGCGAGCGCGCGATTCACATCATGAACGCGGCGCGTTATTTCCTGCCCCATGTGCTCGCACTCTCGACCTCGTCGCCCTTCTGGATGGGCCACAACACGGGTCTGAAATCGTATCGCACTGAAATTTTCAAACAGTTTCCGCGGACTGATATTCCAGATCACTTCGATTCATACAGCGGATTTCAACGCTATGTCGATCTGTTGATCAAGACAGGTTGTATTAACGACGGGAAGAAGATCTGGTGGGACATTCGCCCGCATCCATACTTCCCGACGCTCGAGTTTCGTGTTTGTGATATTCCGACGCGCGTTGACGACACGATCGCGATCGCGGCGCTGTTCCAGGCGATCGTCGCGAAGCTTAATAAGTTGATCGACAAGAATCTCGGCTTCCGTTTGTACCGGCGCATGTTGATTCAGGAAAATAAGTGGCGCGCCGTGCGATACGGGTTGGAAGGGAAGCTGATCGACTTCGGCAAGCAGACGGAGGTCCCAATACATGACCTCGTGCTCGAGTTATTGGAATTCATCGACGATGTTGTCGATGAATTGGGATCGAGAAAAGAGATCGAGCACGTGCATACGATTCTTGCGCGCGGCACCTCAGCGGATCGTCAGTTAGAAGTCTATAAAGAAACCAACGACCTGAAAGCCGTGGTCGACGATCTCATCGATTTAACGATGGAGAACGTGCCCATGACACCGGATCTGACGGTGCCACTTCCAACCACGACCGCTTCGACGATCTCTAAATAGAGCCACAAAAGGCACATAAACACATAATGCACAAAAGGTTTTCTATGTGCCTTTTGTGTTTTTTGTGCCTTTTGTGGCCAGGTAATACTGCCAGAGCATTCTTGCGGCGACGGCGCGATGTGGGCGCCATTGTTCGGCGAGTTTTTCCAATTCGATTGGACCGGGACGGTGTGGCAGCCGTTTCAACTCCTTCATAGCGACCGCTAACGCGAGGTCGCCGGCCGGCCAGATATCTGCGCGACGCATCGCCATCAGCAGGTAAACATCCGCACTCCACAATCCGATTCCTTTTATTCGTGTCAGCACAACCCGTGCTTCTTCGTCACTCATGCGCGCGAGTTTCGTGAAGCTCAAGTCGCCATTCGTAATCGAACTCGAAAGATGCAGCAGATACGCGGACTTTTGTCGCGTAACACCAAGACTGCGGAGATACGGTTCGCCGAGCTCGAGAAATCGATCCGGCGTGAACGGTTGAACCGAAGATTCGAGACGCACGAGCATCGCTTTCGCTGACTTCAGCGAAACTTGTTGCTCGAGAATGATGTGAACGAGTGTGGTGAACCCGGTGGCACGTCGCCAGAGAGGTGGATCACCGTGGTTGGCGTGAATTCCCGCCAGGATCTCATCGCGCGCGGCGAGCTCACGTGCTGCCAGCGCGAGACTCTTTTGCGTGAGTATCAATTCCGTGTGGCGATAGTCAGGAAGTTCTCAAACAGAATGCGACCATCGCGCGACTCGTTCTGGTGTTCCCAACGCGTCCGGTTCTTGTTCCAGTCTTCGAACGACTTCTCGAGGTGAAACTGGACCGTGTAAATCAACTGCCCTTCGCTGCGCTTCACCATCATCTGATTCCGACAGAGATACGAAGTCGCGAGCAATTCGAAGCCTTCCGGCACGCGGTCGAGTTGCAGCCCGTGATTTTGCCAGACTCGGAGAATGCGCGCCGAACTCTTTGGCTCGTTGCAATTGACGTTTTCAAAGATCGGATCGCCGGGCTCGGTGATGCGGATGAAACGATACTGATACTCAAGCGGGCGCGCGGCGCGTTGTTCGTGCTGCTCGAGTTTGTCGAGCGTCACAACGCGCGCGCCAAAACTCAGACCAACCAACTGGTGTCCGCCGCAGATCGCAAGCACCGGTATCTGCGTCTCGCGAATGAACTCACTAAAGTCATCGAGGATCGACTGGCGGTAGTAATCAAAGTCACGCAGTGTTCCGCTCAGTACGATCGCGTCAGGCGCAAAACGTTTAGCCGCTTCTCCGATTTCGGATAGATGGGCCACTTCAGTCGTGGGCCGCTTCACGAGTCGAGAAACGTTATTCAGGATATTTTCAATCGCCATCCCGGCGATAAGACGCTCGCGTCGTAACTCAGCCGCCAGCAGTTCGCCCCACTCTGAGCGCGCCACCTCAGAAAGGTCGCGTTCGTCGCGCAGCAGGTTATCGATCACGAGCACGCGCGCTTCTTCAATGCTCTGCGCGATTGGCTCGTAGCGACAGTAAGTTTGCTGGTTGAATGGAAAGGGAAGTGCTCCGGAAACTTTTGTCTGGTCGTTAGTGGGGGTTAATTCTTGAGTCATTTAATCGCTAAAGGTGTCGTCAGAGATTTACTTCAAACGCTGTTTTGTACTTTGCCTGAACTCTGGAACACGCGTTCCGGGTCCGGCTGCCGCAATTTCCGTCCGAATCTTAGCAAGTAGCAGGCCACGAAGTCTTCCCCTGAACCTGGCGCTTTCTGTTCTGGCTTCCTGCTCAACCAGCAACAACATTCTATACCACGACGACTCTAATTCGTCCGCTAAATGCGAGATTTTTGTTATGTCGTACGGTACTGCTACAGCCTTACAACCGAGGCGGGCGAAGACCGACAAGTACCTCGCAGTGGCAAGATCCGGGCACAGCAGCCGGCGGCGTCCAACTTTTAGCTCAACTCCGAGCAGCGTGTGCTGGATGACGATGCTGGCCGACGGCTTCGCATTTTCGAATTCATAAGAACGAGTTCGCAGCTTGAGTATGCGTTCGCGATAGATCCTCGGCAGCCATGTTTCGCCAAGTTGTTCCTGGATCTTTTGAGCGTAGTTTTCGGCGGACATCACAGATTCATCAGCGTAATCTGTGGATTAGCTGCTCGGTGAGAACTGGCGCTTCGATCCGCGTCTGGAGCGCATTAATCAAACGACCCGGAAAGAGCCCGAGATAAAGCACGCCGAGCACCGTCAACACCAGCGCCACCGCCACGCTCGCAGGAATCTGCGGCGCCTTCCATTCCATCGTTCGTTCGCCAAAGAACATAACGACGATCAGTCGCAGATAGTAGTAAGCCGACACGGCGGTATTCAACACGCCCACGACCACGAGCTTGTAGTAGTGCTGATCGATCGCCGATCCAAACACCATGATCTTGCCCATGAAGCCTGCGGTCAGCGGCATCCCCAGCAGACTCAGCATGAAGAGACTCAAAGAGAACGCCAGCACGGGCGATTCAAATCCGATCCCGCGATAGTCCTCGATGGCAGTTCGCCGATCGCCACTGCGCGCGATGAGTTGGACCACCGCAAACACTCCGATATTCATCACCGCATAAGTCAACAAGTAAAAGATCACGGCGGTGATGGCGCTATTCCGTTGAGCAGGATCGGTAGCGGCTCCAGCCGCAACAAAACCGACGAGCGCGTATCCCGCATGCGCGATCGAGGAGTAGGCAAGCATGCGTTTGATGTTGTTCTGAACGATCGCCACGACGTTGCCGAGCGTCATCGTCAGAATCGCCATCACAACGAGCACCGTCACCCATAGCTGATGCAAGTTACCAGCACTTGCATTCGAAGCCGAAACTACAAATGGCAGACCGAAAACAAAAACGCGAATGAACGACGCAAAGCCGGCGGCTTTCGGACCCGCAGCCATGAATGCAGTGACTGGAGTGGGCGCGCCTTCGTAAACGTCCGGTGTCCAGATGTGAAATGGCGCGGTCGCAATCTTGAAACCAAAACCGACGAGCATCATCGCTGCGCCGGCGTAAAGCAGTGCCGGATACTGTGCCTGGCCGACGCGCGTTGCGATCTCGGAGATGTTTGTCGTTCCGGCGACGATCCGGCTGAGTGAACCGCCGGGGCCGGGCTCGGCGATTGAAGTGGCGCCATAGATGAGTGCGATGCCGTAGAGCAGAAATGCAGACGAGAACGAACCGAGGATGAAGTATTTCAACGACGACTCGTTCGAGCGAACGTCTGAGCGACGGAAACCGGCCATCACGTAAGTGGCGATCGAGAGGATTTCGAGTCCGAGGAAAATGATGACCAGGTCGTTGCCTGAAGCCATCAGCATCATTCCCACGGTCGCAAACAGCAGCAACGAATGAAACTCACCCGCCGGCAATTGTTCGCCCTGCACCCAAACAGTCGAGATCAGCAGCGTGAGCGCGGACACAAGCAGAAAGACGAGCGTAAAACCGAGACGCAGCTCGTCGAGCACGATCATTCCGTTGAATGCATCGGCCGAGGGCGTACCAGCGGCCCAAAGCCAGACGGCGCTAAACGCACTAGCGACGATCCCCACGAGTGCAACTCCACCGGTAATCCAGCGTTGTGTGGGACGAACGAAGGCGTCAACCAGCATGACGACAACGGCCGCTACACAGACGATCACCTCCGGTGCGATTAACGACCAGTCGACGATCGGCATAACTGACTGTGCGAGAAATGAACTCATTCCGTTTTGCCGTTTGCTATCTGCCCTTCAGAGTTGCTGCGCTTTTCTGTATCCGAAGTCGTAAACGATCCGCCAGCCGGACTTGATGAAACACGAGCGCGGATTGTTTCGACGCTGAGCTTTGAACGATCGAGGAACACACGCGGGTAAACACCCATGAATAGCATCAGGAAGAGAAGGGGCAGAATCAGTCCGAGTTCGCGGCTGTTCAGATCCGATAGCCCTGCGTTTTCAGCATTCGTGATCTTGCCGAAGACAACTCGCTGCAGCATCCAAAGCATGTAGACTGCCGCCCAAATCACACCTGTGGCCGCGAGCATCGTCGTGATCCACGAGTGGCCAACGGCCCTTGATGTCCACGTGCCGATCAGGATCAAGAATTCACCGACAAACCCATTCAGGAATGGCAGACCAATCGACGAGAGCGACGCAATCACGAAGAAGGTTGAAAACCACGGCATCGGCTTCGCAAGCCCGCCAAACTCGCTGATCATGCGCGTATGACGCCGTTCATAAATAAAGCCGACGAACAGGAAGAGCGCTCCAGTTGAAACGCCGTGATTGAGCATCTGGTAAAGCGCGCCCTGCATGCCAAGCTCGGTGAACGAGAACAGACCTAGCACGACAAATCCCATGTGGCTCACTGACGAATACGCAACCAGCCGTTTTACGTCTGGCTGGACCATTGCCACGAGGGCGCCGTAGATGATACCGATGACGGCGAGTGTGATGATGATCGGGGCCCAGTCGCGTGCCGCATCCGGAAACAGCGCCAGGTTAAAGCGCAGCAGTCCGTATGTCCCCATCTTCAGCAACACGCCGGCTAGAATCACTGAACCGGCCGTGGGCGCTTCGGTGTGTGCGTCAGGCAGCCAGGTGTGTAAAGGGAAGAGTGGAACCTTGATACAAAACGCGAGCGCGAACGCGAGAAACAGCCAATACTCGGCTCGCGGTGCAAGCGGACTCGCCTTCATCGCCTGAATGATCGTCGGGTAGTCAAACGAGTGATAGATGAAGTAGAGCGTGATAATCCCCGCGAGCATCAACAAGCTGCCCACCGAGGTATAAATGAAAAACTTGATCGCTGCGTAAACGCGTCGTTCGCCGCCCCAGATCCCGATGAGAAAGAACATCGGTACGAGGGAGGCTTCGAAGAATAAGTAGAAGAGCAGGAGGTCGAGCGACACGAACACCCCTGTCATTGCCGACTGAAGTATCAGCAGGAAGACGTAATAGGAGAGTTGTCGTTTGTGAACGGCGGTCCAACTCGACAGCACAGCAATCGGCATGAGCAGCGTCGTCAACAACACCAGCCAGAGACTGATACCGTCGACCGCCACGTGATAACGCGAGCCAATCGCTCCGATCCAGCTTACATTCTCTTCAAACCTGAACTCCGCTCCACTTGCTCCGGCGCCACGCAGCAGTAACAACGAAACCGCAAAGGTCGCGATGGTAATAACGAGCGCGATCCACCGGTAATGTTCCTCACGCCGGCTCGATACGAAGCTGTAGCCCACCAGCGCGAGCGCGCCGGCAACCGGCAACAGGATCAGAATGGATAATAAATAAGGCATCAAACTGTGTAATCTGTGGACTGCTACGGTGTAATCTTAGGAAAACCCATCAACGCAAACAGTCCAATCAAAATCAGTGCTCCAACAAGGATGATCGCCGCGTAGCCGCGCACGAAGCCCGCTTGCAGGTACCGCGCGACTCGCCCCGCCTCAGTAACAGCCTCGCCAATTCCGTGCAGGAAGCCGTCGATCACGCCGACATCGAAGATCTTCCACAACCCTTCACGCGATCCACTCTCGATCGGGTGGATCAATGCGGCGTCGTAGATCTCGTCAACGTAGTATTTGTTTTCGAGAATTCGGGGCATAGCCAGCAATGGACGCTTCCCGAATATGAGCACGCCGAGGCCGATTCCACTGAGCGCAATCAGCACGGAAAGAAGCGCCAGCCAACGCTCGGCGCTGATCTCTTCACTTGCCTGTATCGCGTGCGGCACCTCGATCTCGGGCGTAAACGCTCCGGCTCCGAGTTGTTCTATGTCACCATGAGCGGCAGCAGCATGAGCGCCCGGTGGCGCCGTAGCCACAATCGGTTCGAGTGTGTGCTCGAGTACGTTGACATCCTTATGCGTGAATGCAGAGCTCAGCGCGTACGGTACGCCGATAAATCCGCCGACCGTCGATAAAACGGCCAGCACGATCAACGGCACAGTCATCGTCCATGGCGATTCGTGTGGTTCAACTGGACCATGATGATGATCCTGTTCGTCGTGTTTCGAGTCGTGATTCTCGCGAAAACGCTCCGAACCCCAGAACGTCATCACCATCATTCGCGTCATGTAAACGGCAGTCAGTAACGCAGTGAGCGCCGCGATAAACCAAAGAAACTTGCTGAATCCTGTTGACGGCATACTGAATGCCGGCGCACTCCACGTCTTCCAGAGGATCTCGTCCTTTGAAAAGAATCCGGCAAAGATCGGAATGCCGCTGATCGCGAGCCAACCCGTGATCATGGTTGCGAACGTGATGGGCATGTACTTCCTGAGACCGCCCATGCGTCGCATGTCCTGCTCGTGATGCATGCCGTGGATGACCGAGCCGGACCCTAGGAACAACAGCGCTTTGAAGAACGCGTGCGTGATGACGTGGAAGATCGCAGCGACAAACGCGCCCATGCCACACGCAAGAAACATGTAACCGAGCTGCGAGATAGTCGAGTATGCGAGAACTTTCTTGATGTCGTTTTGTGCCAGACCGATAGTCGCAGCGAAGAGCGCAGTGGCTGCGCCGATCACTGCGACGATGAACATCGCCGTCGGCGCGTGCACAAAGATCTCGGAACAACGCACGATCATGTAGACGCCCGCGGTGACCATCGTGGCGGCGTGAATCAATGCTGAAACCGGCGTCGGTCCGGCCATCGCATCCGGCAGCCAAACGTACAAAGGTATCTGCGCGCTCTTTCCCGCCGCGCCGATAAAAAGCAGGACCGCGATCGACGTTGCGCCACCGGCAAATATCGCACCCCAGGTGAACGGGTCGACTGGCAGGGTCTTAAAGAACGAAAGCGCTGTATGTGTCACTTCGCCCGCGGCTGGGTTCGCATAGAAGCTGACCGAACCCGTTACAAAGAACGTCAGCAAGATTCCGAGTACGAATCCCCAGTCGCCGATGCGGTTCGTTATGAAAGCCTTTTTCGCAGCGTCGCCCGCTTCCTTTTTGTCGAAGTAATAACCAATCAGCAGGTACGAGCAGAGACCCACGCCTTCCCAGCCGACAAACATCAACACGAAGTTGTCCGCGAGTACGAGTGTCAACATCGCGAACATGAACAGGTTGAGAAACGCGAAGAAACGATAGAAGCCGGCCTCGCCGCGCATGTAACCCACTGCAAAGAGGTGAATCAGAAAACCGACGAAAGTGATAAAGAGCGCGTATGTTCCGCTCAGGCGGTCCATCGCAAGTGCGAAGTCAGCATGGAAAGTTCCGACCTGCAACCACGTCCAGATGTGATCGAGCACGGGCGTCTCAGACCGCAACGCGCCACCCGACATGAATGCCAGGTAAAACGCAACCAGCGCCGAGATCGCCACCGAACCACAAGCGACGACTCCGATAAACCTCTCATCTCGCACACGCCTTCCGATCAGCCAATTAATGGCCGCACCAGCAAGCGGAGCAAAAATGATTAAGCTAAGGAGGTTATTCTCCATTCTTATCCGTATAGATCTCTTACAAAATCCGTCTAATACGCGGCTACAATTTCAGTATGCTCGCGTCATCCACATCCAACGATTCGCGATTGCGAAAGATCGCGATGATGATTCCCAAACCCACCGCAGCTTCAGCCGCAGCAACCGTCATCACGATGAACACAAAAAGCTGCCCCGTAACATCCTGAAAGAAACTCGCAAACGCAACGAAGGTCAGATTCACAGCATTCAGCATCAACTCAATGCACATGAACATCGCGATGATGTTGCGCTTGATGATGACGCCCGTCACGCCGATCGTGAAAAGGATCGCGGAGAGCGCCAGGTACCATGAAAGTTGTGGTTCCATTTCTTACTCCATCCACAGATTTCGCAGATTCATTTATTGAAATCTGTGTAATCTGTGGATCATCGTTGTTCTCCTTTTGCGCGACGTGCCAGCGTCATCGCACCAACAATCGCCATCAGCAGCAGTATCGACGTGATCTCAAACGGCAAAAGATATCTGGTAAAAAGTTGAGATCCGATTGAGTGCGTCAGGCCAATGTCTGATGAAGCGCCGGTTGGATTCACCCTGAACTCCTGGACGGAGACGAGAATGAACGCGACCTCAGCGATCAGAATTGCAGCAAGTGCGACAGCGGTCGGCACGAGAAACTTCAAACGAGCGCGTCCACGGTCTTCCTGCTCGACGTTGAGCAGCATGATGACAAAGACGACGAGCACCATGATTGCGCCCGCGTAGACGATCACCTGGACCGCAGCAATGAACGGCGCCGCGAGCGTCACATAAAGACACGCCAGCGAAATGAAAACGCCGACCAGCGAAATCGCGCTATAGAGTGGATTGCGTTGCGCCACCACGGCGAGCGCACAGCCAATCGCAAGCCCCGCAAACAAAATGAAAAGAAGCGCCAACATCTAAAACGTCTGTGCCTTTTGTGGCTATAAACTCGGAAACAGAAAAATCAACGTGGCTGTAATGAAGATACTCAGCAGCGCCAGCGGCAACAGTACCTTCCAGCCGAAATCCATTAGTTGGTCGAAACGAAAACGCGGCAGTGTTCCACGCAACCAGATATATAAGAACAGAAAGAAAATAACCTTCGCCAAAAAGCCGATCGCGCTCACGAGCCCGAACAGGAAAGTGCCGCGCCCAAAAATGTCTTCCGCAAACGGTACGTTCCAACCGCCCAGGAAGAGCGTCGTGGCGAGCATCGAAACCGTGAACATGTTGATGTATTCAGCCAGGAAGAACAGCGCAAACTTCATCGCGCTGTACTCCGTGTGAAAACCGGCGACGAGCTCTGTTTCTGCTTCAGGAAGATCGAAAGGGACGCGATTCGTTTCCGCAATCGCCGCAATCAGGTAGACGATGAATCCGAGCGGATTGAAGAAAATATTCCACCGCAGTCCATGCCACCCTGATTGATGTTCTACGATCAGCGCAAGGTCCAAAGTGCCGGCAAGTAGTATCACGCCGATCAAACTCAACCCGAGCGCGAGTTCGTACGAGATCATCTGCGCCGACGAACGCAGGCCGCCCATCAAACTGTATTTGTTATTGGAAGACCATCCCGCGAGCATGATTCCGTAAACGCCGATTGAAGTGATACCGAGCACGTAAAGCAGTCCGACATCGAAATGCGTAATTACGAGCGGAATTGTGATCGAGGTGAACGGGATTGTGATCTCGGGCCCGAATGGGTAGACGATCATCGTCATCAAAGCAGCCATCGTGGCGACCACGGGTGCGAGGAAGTAGATGAAGCGCGTCGATTTATCGGGAACGATGTCTTCTTTGAGAATAAATTTCAGCAAATCCGCGAAGGGCTGCAGGATGCCGCCGTAACCGACGCGGTTTGGGCCAAGCCGCCCCTGGATGAGGCCGAGTACGCGACGCTCCGCCAGCACTGTGTAGGCGACGATCAAAAGCACCACTACAAAAGCCACAGTGATAGCTACAAACTTGAGAACAATATCGACGACAGTATCCATTCGATTTTAGAAATAGTTTTCCCGCAAAGGCGCAAAGGCGCAAAGACTGATTTGAAGTTTTTTCTTTGCGCCTTTGCGCCTTTGCGGGAGAAACTTGCTCACAGAAATCAGGCCCTTGCTCCCACCGTTATCTGATAAAGGGGCGAAACCGCGGTTGTTTCAGGGCGCGGATTGCCGTTCGCCAGCAGGTGAAACTGTCCCACTTTGTCAGTCAGCGTGCCGATCTTAAATAACTCTGTGCCGACTTTGGGCGTGACCGTCACTTTCTCACCTGTATTGGGCAGACCTTCAACACACTCTCGCAACACCGCGAGTTCCGCTGACACGTCGGTTGGTCCAACCACTTCATACTTAGCCTGGACCGGATTCGTCTCGTCCTTCAGCAGCGGGTAACGCATCCCCGCATAAGCCGGCACCTTCTCGCTAATCTCTCTAAAGACCGCACTCGCCGACAACTCGTATCCGAAATCCATGCCAAGCTCTTTCGCGAGTTGCGAGACGATCACCCAGTCAGGCTTGGACTGATGCAGCGGCGGAATCGACTGTCGCACGCGTTGGACGAGCCCATCGTTATTCGTAAACGTCCCGTCCTGTTCTGCATAAGACGCAGCCGGTAGGACCACGTCTGCCGTCGCCGTCGTCTCATTTTCAAAAAGCTCCTGGACCACCAGGAAATCAAGTTTTGAGAGCGCGTCCGCGTGACCGCCAAACTGTTCCGGCTGGAAGCCGCCGGCGACGTAGAGCGCACGAATCGTACTGCCGCATGCGTTCAATATCCCACGCGCTGACGTCTGAGCATTCATCATTCCCATGTCATGCGCGCCAACGCTGTTGTTGAAGAGCGGCAACGGATGGAAAAGAATCCGCCGGTCGCGTGTGGCAAACTTCTGCGGCAACTGAGCGACAATCGCCTGGGCCGCATTCGTGAGCTCGCGACCAAACATCACCACGACGTCGCCGGTGCTGTCTGCAATGACCTGACGCGCGGCGGCGATCTCGTTTTCTTCGACACCGGCTTTCAGTGCGGCGAGTGAATCAGCCGCGGGATCAAACAGCGCGAGCGCAATTGCATCGTCCGAGTCTGGTCGGATGTGTAGAAAGACCTTTGCCTGTTCGCGCAAACGAATCGGTACGGAGTTGATGAGCACGAGCGTCGCGCCACCATTTCTCACGGCCTGGCGAATCTGCTTCCCGGTTAACGGTTGCAATTCGCTCGGATCGCCGCCAATCAGGACGATTGTTTTCGCGTAACGGATATCGCGATGAGTTGCGAGCTGTCCGCCGAGATGTCGGAAGAAACTATTCAGGCTGAAAGCGTCTGTTGTCGTGTAGTTTTCAGTGCCTACGAGTTCGGTCGTGAACCGGCGCAACACGTGGAGCGCTTCGTTCGTCAATCGTGGACTGCCAACCACGCCGACTGAGTTTCGACCATGTTCTTCTGCGACTGCATCCAGCCGTTCCGCAACGTGGCGAATCGCGTCATCCCAGGTTGCGGGAATCAGCTTGCCGCCTTTCTTGTAACGAATCATCGGCGTGCGAATGCGCGCTTCATGATTGATGAACGGATGCGCGAACCTGCCCTTGACGCAGAGAAACTCGCCGTTGATTCCGTTCACGTAACGATCGCGCGCCACTGAGCGCCGCACTTCACCGCCACGCGAGCCGAGTGACATCTGGCAACCGTCCGAACAGAAGTTGCAAGTCGTGATCGTCTGCGCGAGCTCCCAAGGTCGCGTTTGGTGACGATAAGTTCCGTCGAGGAGCGTTCCGGTGGGACAAACTTCGATACAGTTGCCGCACTGCGAACAATCGAGCCACCCGAGATATGTTCCGATAACCGTGTGCGCGCCGCGGCCACCGGCTTCGATTGCATCTTCGCCCATCCACTCGTCACAAACCCGAGTGCAGCGTTTGCAGAGAATGCAGCGCTGCGGATCGTTCGCCACCATCGGCGAGAGATAACGCTCAGCGTAGTAATTCTTCTTCTCGGTAAAGCGTTCCTCGAGTCCGCCCCAGTCGAACGTCATCTCCTGGAGTTCGCATTCACCACCCCGATCGCAGACAGGACAATCGAGCGGATGGTTCGCGAGCAGAAACTCGGTCATTCCACGCTGTGCCTTCTCGATCTCCTCACTCTGCGTGGTGACGATCATGCCGTCGGTGCAGGTGATGGTGCAGGACGTTTGCAGCTTCGGCATTTTCTCGATGCGAACGAGACACATGCGACACGATGCCTGCAACGCGAGATCCGAGTAATAACAGAATGACGGAATATCGAAACCCTTATCGCGACACACGTCGATCAGACGTGCACCCTTGGGCACTTCAAATTCTTTTGCGTTTATCGTTACTTTGATCAGTTCCGTGGACATCAAAAATAAATCCGTCTAATCAGTGGCTATTAACCTTCGTTTGAAATCTTCCGGGAATCGTTTGATTGCAGACTGGATCGGCCACGACGCTGCATCACCAAGCGGACAAAACGACTTGCCCTCGATGTTGTCGCAAAGATCGAGCATCAGTTGCGCATCCTCGATTCTTCCACCACCGCTCTCGATGCGTTTGAAAATCTTCACCAGCCAATCCGTGCCTTCACGACACGGCGTGCACCAGCCACACGATTCATGTTTGTAAAACTCAGTCAGGTTCTTCGTCGATTCGAACACGTCGACGGTCTCGTCCATCACAATGAATCCACCCGAACCGACACTCGAGCCCGCGGCAACCAGACCCTCGTAATCCATGCGCACGTCTTTGCCGATGATCTGATCGGCGCGCATGATATAGACCGACGAACCACCCGGAATCACCGCTTTCAACTTCTTCCCGTCGAGCATGCCGCCGCAGTCTTCCATTATGAACTTTTCCATGTCGTCGTAACCCATCGGCAGTTCGTAGACGCCGGGGTTGTTGACGTGACCGGAAACAGACCAAACCTTCGTGCCGCCACTTTTCTCAGTGCCGAGCTTCTGATAAGCCTCGCCGCCCATCTTGATGATGTCGGGTACGGCGGTGAGTGTCTCGACGTTGTTGACGACAGTCGGAGCCGCGTACAAACCAGAGACAGCAGGGAAGGGCGGCTTCATACGCGGATGACCACGCAGACCTTCGAGTGAACTCAGCAGCGCGGTCTCTTCACCGCAGATGTATGCGCCGGCGCCGGTATGCGTGTGGATCTCGCAGGAGAAGTTCGTGCCGAGAACTTTGTCGCCGATGAGTCCGGCAGTGCGCGCTTCTTCGAGCGCGACGTCCATGATATCGATCAGGTACTTGTACTCGCCGCGCGTGTAGATGTAACCGGTCTTTGAATTAAGTGCGTAGGCGGCGATCAGCATGCCCTCGATGAGCATGTGCGGATCGCGTTCCATCAGATATCGATCTTTAAATGTGCCGGGCTCGGATTCGTCGGCATTGCAAACCACATACTTCGGTTTCGGTGAGTCTTTCGGAACGAAACTCCACTTCATGCCGGTAGGAAAACCCGCGCCGCCGCGGCCGCGCAGTGCCGACTTCTTCACTTCGTTGATCACGTCGTCGGCCGACATGCCGTCGAGCACTTTCTTGAGCGCTTCGTAACCACCGTTGCGACGATACACATCGAGTGTGCGCGAACGTTCGAGATGAACGCGACGTAGCTGAAGTGGTTCACATCCGATGGCTTTGATATGCATTAAGGCAGTTTGTCCAATATTTGATCGATCTTCTCAGGTGTCAGGTTCTCGTGATAGTCGAAGTTAAGTTGGAACATCGGCGCCGTGCCGCACGAGCCGAGACACTCGACCTCGCTGAGTGTGAAACGTCCGTCAGCGGTCGTTTCACCAACCTTGATTCCGAGTTTTTGAGAACAGTATTCAGTGACCTTCCTGGAGCCGCGGATATTGCACGAGAGCGTTTTGCAAACCTGAATGTGATACTTGCCAACCGGTTGGGTATTGATCATCGAGTAGAAGGTCGCGACTTCCCAGATATCGGTCACGCGAAGCTTCAGACGGTTGGCGAGGTAGAGCACGCCCGGCGGATCCAGATAACCACGTTCGCGCTGCACGATGAACATCAACGGCAGGATCGCCGAACGCATCACGGGATACTTTGCGAGGTGTCGATCGATTTCCGCCTCGACTTCAGGCGAGAAGACAGCCGGCTCAACCCCCAAATCGACAGGCTGCGACAACGGTTGAATCTGAGTTAGTTGACTGCTCATCAATCCGATTTAAATCTGTGTAATCTGTGGTTTAACTACCGATCGATTTCACCCAGCACGATGTCCAGCGAACCAATAATCGCTACGATATCTGCCACCATCTCGCCTTCCGACATCACCGGCAGCGCCGACAGGTTCACAAAACTCGGTCCACGGAAGTGGACGCGACTCGGTTTTGGTCCACCATCCGATTTCATGTAAACCCCAAGCTCGCCTTTGGAAGCTTCGATCGGGAAATAAACCTCACCGGCCGGTACGTCAAAACCTTCCGCAACGATCAGGAAGTGATGGATCAATGCATCCATGTGCGTCTTCATCGCTTCACGATCGGGTAACACAACTTTCGGCGCGTCAGCTTTGGTCGGCCCAGGCTTCAAACGCGAAACGGCCTGTACGGCGATCTTGTGCGACTCTTTCATCTCGCGCATGCGCACCATGTAACGTGCCCAAACGTCGCAATCGGCTTCGGTCGGAATTTCAAAATCGTATTTCTCGTAGCCGCAATATGGATTCGCGCGGCGGATGTCGAGCGCTACGCCGCTGCCTCGTAAACACGGACCAGCAAGTCCCCAGTCAATCGCATCCTCAGCCGAGATGTATCCGATTCCCTGAGTGCGACGCTGAAAAATCTTGTTGCCGCTCAGAAGTTTGTGAAATTCGTCGAGAGCTCTAGGAAACGCTTCGAGAAACTGTCTGCAGCGGTTCTCAAAACCTGCGGGCAGGTCCATCATCAGTCCGCCGATGCGGAAGTAAGACGGCGTCAAACGTCCACCGGACGCGGCTTCGATCAGGTTCAGGATTTTTTCACGTTCGCGGAAGCAGTAGAAGAAGACTGTCATCGCGCCGATGTCGAGCGCGTGAGTTCCCAGCCAGACGAGATGTGATCCGATGCGCTGTAGTTCGCACATCAGCACGCGAATCGTTTGCGCGCGTTCCGGAATCTCGAGTCCGAGCAGCTTCTCACCCGCCATCACGTAAGCAAGGTTGTTGCCGAGTGGATTGAGGTAATCCATGCGGTCGGTGATGACGATACCTTGCTGATACTTCTTGTATTCGAAGAGCTTCTCCATTCCGGTGTGGAGATAGCCGATGTCGGGCGTGGCTTTTACAACCATTTCACCGTCGAGCACGAGCTCGAGACGCAGCACGCCGTGTGTCGAAGGGTGTTGCGGACCCATCGAGATCGTCATTTGTGTATCGAGCGGACGATCGACGATCTCAAACTGTGGTGGAATGGTTGCGGAACTCATAACTTAATTAGCCACGGATAACACGGATCAAGAGCACGGATTAATTTATTTCAAACTGTAGGGTTCGTAACCTCGCAAGGGAAAATCCTTGCGTAATGCGTGTCCCTGCCAGTCGTCCGGCAGCAGAATGCGACGCAGATCCGGATGGCCGTCAAAAATCACACCAAACAGATCGAACGTTTCGCGTTCGTGCCAGTTCGCAGTACGCCAAACACCGGTAACGCTGCCGACGTGCGTGTCTTCTTCGTTCAACAACACCTTCAAGCGAATCCGGTGATATTTCGTTGTTGAAAAGAGATGGTAGTTGACTTCGAAACGCGGTTCTTCTTCGACTCCGCGATCGGCGCCGCATATATCAGCAAGAAAATCGAAGCGTGCTTCAGGAAATGCCTTCAAGAAAGTACACGCGGCGACGATGTGCTCGCGCGGAACGATAAACGTCGTCTCGCCGAGTGCAACGATCACTTCGCCGAACCACTCCAGGTGTTCACGCTGCAACGCCGCCACTAGCGGTGACGGCGTCTGTTCGATGTTTTCCGGCCCTGATGTCATCCGCGATTGAACCTTAATTAGAACGCCGTCGCTCGTGTCGCGAAGCGATTGTGTACGGGCGTGACTCCGGCAACGTGTTCTGTTGCGCAGTTGAGCCGTCGGTCACAGGAAGAGTTCCCGGCACTACGGCTTCTCGGGCTTCATCTTCCGGAATATCTTTGCGATCGCGGACGCTCTCTTTCATAACCTTGTCCTGGAGCATCATCACGGCGTGAATCAACATCTCCGGTCGCGGCGGACAGCCCGGAATGTAAACATCAACCGGAACAATCTTGTCGACACCCTGAACGATAGCGTAGTTGTCAAAAACACCGCCCGACGTCGCACATGCTCCCATCGAAATAACCCACTTCGGCTCCGGCATCTGATCGTAAATTCGACGCAGCACCGGCGCCATCTTTCGCGAGACTCTTCCTGATACGATCATCACGTCAGCCTGGCGTGGGCTCGCGCGAAACACCTCGGAACCAAAGCGTGCGAGGTCGTTGCGAGCTGAAGTCGCATTCATCATCTCAATCGCGCAACATGCCAGTCCGAATGTCGCCGGCCAGAGCGACGATTTCCGCGCCCAGTTGATCAGGGAGTCGAGCCGTGTGGTCAACACCTCTGGTAGCGCTTCGGCAATTATATTTTCGAGACCCATCGTAAAACTTCCTTATGCTGCTGTGCGCCGCTTCGCCATTTTGCGCGCTTCCAGGTCAGCCAAAGCTCTTGCTTCGGCTTCCGCTTCTCGTCGCGCTTTCTCGCCCCAGTCAAATGCGCCTTTCTTTACGATGTAGATGTAACCGACGAGCAGCAGACCGACGAAGATCATCATCTCGAGGTAAACAAAGGTCCGCATGCCTGCACCCTGCGCCGCGAGCGATTTGAACACCGCGGCCCACGGCACCAGGAAGATCACTTCTATGTCGAACAGGATGAAGATCATCGCGATCAGGTAAAACTTTACAGAGAACCGTTCGCGCGCGGAACCCACCGGATCCTTACCGCACTCGTAAGGCATCAACTTCGTTCGTGTTCGCTTGCGTTGTCCGACAAATTGGGAAAGGAGAACGTTGCCCACCGCGAAGCCTGCGGCAACGATGAACATGAGGAGAATGGGCAAGTAATCGTAAAGCCGAAAAGGCATTTAAGGCACACCCTCACCGGCCGCAGTCTGTTTCAAATCAGAAAACCTCGTTGCGGTCAGTGCCACTCCATCCACGAGATTGAGAATCATTGTACAAGCTGATGCTAGTCGAACTGATCAAGGGTGTCAAGCAACCCCTATTGCAGAGATCGCGCCAGAAAAAATGCTGATTGACCGTGAAAAAATGCTTGTGTTAACGTTCAGCTAGCCCGCCCGTGAGTGGGGTTTCAGCGGCCTCCCGGTTGACCTTGTACTTCAGCTTATGAAGTTTGTGAGAGCGCAGTCCTCGAAACAGTGATTACTGGATTCAACACCGACATCGAGCATGATGGAGTTATCTATCATGTGCAAACTGAGGACAAGGGACTCGACTCACCGATCATCCTCTCACTTGTGTATGCCGGTGGTACGATTCTGGCCAGCAAACGCTCGCCTTATAGGGATCTGATCGCTGAGGGTTTTAGCGATGAGGTGTTGGCGGAGCGTTTGAAGCGACAGCATCGACTGATCTGTGCCGCGATTCATTCCGGACGCATCGACGATCTCAAAAAGATGAGCGGTCGCGGGAAAACTGCGTCGCTCCCACCAGTCGAAGAGGTTATCGAGAGAACTGTCGTCGAAACTGAACCGGAAGTCGAAAGTCCACCGCCAGCGGCGGTCGAGAATGATTTCGAGATTGAGTACTGGCCAATGACGCAGGAATGGGCGCCACCGCCACCTGCGCCGCCGCGCGAGGAAGTTGAAATAGCTGACGAGTCTGAGATGGAGCCGCGCTACGAGCCGGTCGAGACGGCGCCCGAGAGCTTAGAAGCTGAGGAAGTGCAGGAACCGGAGCCGGTTGTGGAGTCCGTGCTTCCGGATGGCCTATATATAAATATTCTTGACGACGATGAGTTTTACTCCGCCCGGCGCTACACATTGCGGATTTTGATCACGAACTCGACCAGCGGCCAGGAAAAACCGCTCTCCAATGTTGCCGTGTCGGTAAAGATTCTGGGTACGACGTTCCGGCCACTGATTTATACATTGAAAACTGAGAGTGACGGCGTGGCGAGCATCGCCACAGAGATTCCTCACTTCACTTCGGGCCGCGCCGCGGTACTAGTGCGCGCCGTTGCCCGTGATCAAGCCGCCGAGCTACGCCGCATCATCCATCCAGCCACATAAGGCCACAAAAGGCACATAAAACACATAATGCACAAAAATGCTTATTTGTGCTTTTTGTGCCTTTTGTGCTTTTTTGTGGCTATGAATCTTTATGTAAATGGAGAGGCGAGGGAAGTCGAGGTGGCTTCGCTGGCCGAGTTGATCGGTTATCTCGATCTACCTGTGGCGAGGATAGCGATCGAACTCAATCGGGAGGTTGTGCGTCGTGGTGAGTGGGAGAGGACGATGCTGAAAGATGAGGACAGGATCGAGATTGTGCACTTCGTCGGCGGAGGTGCTAGAGTCTGAAAGACATGTCTAAACTGGTCATTGGCGGACGATCATTTACGTCGCGACTCATTATTGGAACAGGGAAATACCGCAGCTACGAAGAGATGCGGAGCGCTCACGAGGCTTCCGGAGCTGAGATGGTGACGGTGGCTGTGCGGCGCGTGCCGTTGGATCGCAGCAGCGAGTCGTTTCTCGATTATCTCAATCCGGATCTCGCTATCTTGCCGAACACTGCCGGTTGTTACACCGCCGAAGATGCGGTGCGTACTGCACGTCTCGCACGCGAGGCTTTGCAAACAGATCTCGTGAAGCTGGAAGTTATCGGCGATCAAACGACATTGTTTCCCGATAACGAGCAAACCCTCGAAGCTGCACGAATTCTCGCGAAGGAAGGATTCGTGGTCCTGCCATACTTCACTGACGATCTAATCATGGCGAAGAAACTGCTCGACGCAGGTTGTGCTGCGATCATGCCGCTTGCGGCGCCGATCGGATCGGGTTTAGGTATTCAGAATCCGGCGAACTTGCGGATCATGCGCGAGCAACTGCCCGACGCGACCTTGATTGTTGATGCGGGTGTTGGGACAGCAAGCGACGCGGCGATTGCGATGGAATTGGGTGCTGATGGCGTGTTGATGAACACGGCAATTGCAGAGGCAGCGGATCCGGCGAAGATGGCGACGGCGATGAAGCTTGCAATTGAAGCGGGACGACTAGCGTATCGGGCGGGACGTATGCCAAAGCGGTTGTATGCGAGCGCCTCGAGTCCTCTCGCGGGCGTGATCAAGTAAACCTACGACAAGCCCAGGACGCTCGCATGGTGTTGAGCAGCTTCGTTATGGACCACGACCTGACGTGGCCTTACTACTTCCTCAACCACCTCTCTTTCAACCGGCTCTTCTCTAACATGCAGGGCGTTAAGATTCAGACCGTATCTCACTGACACGAGCTCGGCGTGAATCTCAAACAGGACCACCCACAGTTCACAAAACACGCGCCAGACAACATTTCCGATCACGACCAATCCCACGCCCGCAGCCACATATCGCCATCCCAACATGCGATCGATGCGGGCATCGTTCAATTGCATTCCCGCCCACACTGCGAGCGCGACTCCCGCTCCGGTAATCGCCAGGAATCCAAGAAAGTAGACCACCTTCACGAAACCGGTCGTAATCATTTTCTCAAACGAGAAATAAGCTCCCATCGGATCTCCTCCTCGACGAGAATTAGACCAAAGCAATGATGACTTTTCGTATCGCTTTGCAGATATTTTGATTGTAATTGGTTGCGATCTAGGTGACGTTGGTCAGTGTTAGCATGACTTGTTCCTGCTCGCGCATCACGCGATCGCCGAGCTCTGTGGTCGCGATGGTGGGATACGCACCGCCTTTTACTCGCAAACATCGCGCGTCGATCAGGGCATTGACATAGACTTCGAGCTCGTCGTTTGCCATATCTCGCAACAAGCCGTAAGTCGAGAGCTCGTTGAGACGCGCGGTCAGCAGTTGCTTCGCCGCCGATCCGCGCAACGTCGAAATCAACATCTTCTTTCCGTAGCGACCATTCATGCGCTTCGCGCACGCGAGGATTTTGCGCACGCGAAGTAATTCGTCATTTGTCAGCGCGCGTGACGATGGATCGCCAGGTGCGGAGAGCGATGGCGCTGCTGCCGATTTCGGTCTGCAGTTGCCACACGTTCCACACTGACGATTGCTCTTGCGATCGCCGAAGTAATTGAGAATGTGCGCGCGGTAGCAATAATCGGTGTAACAGAAGTCGATCATCGCGCGCAGCTTGCGGCGCTCTAATTCGCCACGGCGCGACACGTCCGCAGGATCGACACGCAGCTTTGTTGGGACACTGTCGAGCATGATGATGCTGCGACCTTGTTGTGCGCCACGACCGCCGCGATTGAGTGCAGGCGCAGTGCGTTGAATATGTCCAGCGCGCTCGAGAACGTAAAGCGCCGATTGAATTGCCATCTCGTTGCTCTCGCCCGTGCGCCGCGCAATCTCTGCGGTTGAGAGCTCGATTCGTCTCAGCTCAGTTGACGCGAGCGAGTCGTAAACATGTTTGATGACGCTGATATCCGGATACGAGCCATCGATGAAAAAGTCGTGCGTGTTTTTGTCCGCGTAGTTGAATAGCAAGACGCAGGTCGAGGGCAGGCCATCGCGACCGGCGCGCCCGATCTCCTGATAATACGCCTCGATCGATCCCGGCATTTGATAATGGACCACAAAGCGAATGTCGGGTTTATCGATGCCCATTCCAAACGCGTTGGTGGCGACGATCATTTGCGTGCGTCCGCTCATGAAATCGTCCTGGGCACGGATTCGCAGCGAGTCAGTCATACCGGCGTGGTAAACCGAAACACCAAGATCGAGTGCTTTGAGTTTGTTGCCTACCTGTTCGACGGCTTTGCGAGTCGAGGCGTAAATGATTCCCGAGCCAGGGATCTCGCGGGCGAGGCTGCGAATGCGAGCCATCTTTTCGCGTTCTTTTTCGGTATGGACAACCTCGATCGAGAGATTGGGCCGATCGAAACCACTGACAAACGTCTGCGGGCGATCCAGACCGAGCTGCTGAACGATGTCGGAGCGAACGTAAGGTGTCGCGGTGGCTGTGAGCGCGAGTGTCTGGACGTGGCCCAATGATTTGATCACGCTTCTGAGGCGCAGGTAGTCGGGTCGGAAATCATGACCCCAGGTCGAGATGCAATGAGCTTCGTCTACCGCAAATAGTGAAATCGGGATCTGTTGTAGGGCGGCAGTAAACCGACTGCTGCGAAAACGTTCCGGCGCGATGTAGACGAGCTTGTGCTCGCGACGTTTTAGACCTTCGATGCGTGCGTGCTGTTCGGAGTCGGAGATCGAGCTGTTGATGAACGTCGCGGGCAGTCCTCGAGCCTGGAGCGCGTCGACCTGATCTTTCATGAGGGCGATCAACGGCGACACCACGAGCGTGACGCCGTCGAGAATCATCGCCGGAAGCTGGTAACACAGCGACTTGCCGCTGCCGGTCGGCATGACGACGACGGCATCTTTGCCTTCCAGGATCGAGCCGATTACTTCGCGCTGGCCTTCGCGAAAGTCCTCGAAGCCAAAGTGCTTTTGCAGCGAAGCAAGTGCATCCGTGAGCGAGTGCATGCGCGAGTCTATAACACGAATCTCATGGATCAGTGCAAATCCGTGGCAGAAAAGTTGTGTTTCTCGGATTGGGCGCGCCGAGAATGAAGTCTGTGTTGTTGTTACGCGTGTCTGTGCAACCTGCGGCGGCGCGCAGGATTGCGTTTGTATTGCTCGCGGCTGGAGCGGGGGCTGAGCCTCTGAAGCAATTCGCAGTCGTGCCGTAACCGACGAGATCCACGATATTCGGATCACTGGGACAGGTTCCTGTTAACGCAGTTGCACTTCTGACAAGCGCGACTTTTCCAGAGCCTGCGGCCATCGCGATCGTTCCCGTCGCATCGGGTGCGGGAAGAGTCGCGCCATTGCTGCCTGCGGAACTTTCCTGCACGAGATAGTAGTGACCGGGCGCTAGGGTCACGGATGTCAGTGCGGTTACCGACCACGTTGAAGCCGTAGCGCTCGCGTATTGCACCGACCAACCGCTTAGACTGACTGGCGAATTTCCGGCGTTGAATATTTCGATAAAGTCATTTCGAAACGGCGCACCGGAATTTCCACCACCGCCGAAGGCCTGACTGATAACGACTCGTGGTGACGAGTCAGGAGTTGGGCTCGGTGTTGGCGATGGACTCGCAGTGGGCGATGGACTCGGTGTGGGAGTAGGAGTCGGCGATGGAGTTGCAGTAGGTGAAGGAGTTGGTGTTGGACTTGGACTCGGCGTTGGCGTCGGTGTGGGAGTCGGAGTCGGCGTCGGTGTCGCAGTCGGTGAAGGAGTCGGTGTCGGGGTGGCTGTTGGCGTCGGCGTTGGACTAGGAGTTGGTGTAGGTGTCGGAGTTGGCGCAATTCCTCCTAACACGATCGAAGCAGCATTACTCTGCACTCCATCCGCAGTCACAATCAGCGTGGACGTTCCGGCGCCACGTAGTTCCGCCGGTCCCAGCACGTGAATCTCATCGAATCCGATCAATCGTGCCGGCGTCACAGTTTCGACCAACGAGAGCCTGTTATTAATCATTACTGAAACGTTGTTAGCCTGCGCGATACCTGTTGCAAAGATCGTGACTCGCAACGTACCGCTCGAAGGATCGAATGGACCGCGCAAGAGAGTATCCGCATTGAGTGCGATAGCTTCGCCACGCCCATCGGCTGTTACCGTAAATATTCCAGGCGCGGCAGAGGCGATAGTTGCCTCCGCCACCGACGACAGCCCTTCCGCATTCGTCACGACGAATTGTGTCCGTCCATTCGCCAGCCCACTCGGCACTACAAAGACAACCTCATCAGGCGACACATAGAAGATGCGCGCGAGTTGTTTGTTTACAAAAACCGTTGTGCCTGCCACCGTGAATGGGAGTTCATCGCCGTTAAGTTCTGCCCTCTCTGTTTTCAGCGCCAGCTTCGAACCATGAATGTGCGCGACGCTCCCAGGCGCGATGTTCGACGGCTCCGGTTCGTTTCCGCGTGCTGCCGCATTTACGATCGAAGAAACTCCAACCGGTCTAGGTGCAATCAACGCGAGATAGATCTCACTGTTATTTCTGAAATCATCGTCGCTAACTGCCCCCGAAATAATCCGTGGAAAGCTGAACGCTACCAGACTGCCATCGAAGTTGAGCGATGAGATCACCTCCGCGGTCGCCGTCGCAGGCGCGTTCGTGATCTGCTGCGTTTGCCCGCTCGGCAGATCGAGAACGTAAAGCTCAACTCCACCATCACTCGCGCTCAGCACTCGACGCCGTGTTGCGAAGGTAACACGCCGTCCATCGCCACTGATCGTCGGCTGTAGCTTTACATCCGTTACTCTCGATCCCAGTTGCGTTAATGGCCGGATCGAATTGTCACGACCCTCAAACATAAACACCTGGCTCTGGTTCGGCGCTGTCAACGCCGAATAAACCAGACGCATCCCGTCGTTACTCACCGCACGACCTTCAGTTAATGACAACTCAGCAACATGCTCAGCGATGACTCGACTCGTCAGCGTTTTTGTATCGACCAAGACAAGATCCGCAGCGTCAGGCTCGCCCACACTCGTTCGCTTGTAATAAACGCGTGAGCCGTCGGCACTGATCTTAGGATTCACTCCTGCATGCTCAACACTCAACTTCGTTAGCTGCGTGTACTTCCGTTCACGCGTGTCGAAAAGAAAGATTTCCAAACTGTGATCATTATTCAATCCGTTGAAATCTCGATTGGAAGAGAAGGCGATGAAGCGTCCATCACTCGTGATTGACGGCTGAAAATTCCCATCAGTGAGCCGTGACTCAGTCGCCTCAGGCTCCGTCTCCGTCAACTGCCTGAGCTTTGAGTCAACAAGAAAGAGCTCGGAATTTCGATCGCCGTTGTGTCCGGTGAGATCCTCGGCCGACGCAAAGACGATTGTTTTCCCGTCGCCCGAAACACTCGGGCACACCGCGCGTGTACTTCCCAACTCCTCGAACATCGGCTCCGCTCGCGCGAGATCAACTCGCAACGCATGAAACGATGAACTCTTCCCGGTTCCCGCGACATCGGCAGTCGATTCAAATACAACTGTCTTGCCGTCATCGCTAAGCGATGGGTTGAGATTCAGTGTGTGTTCCGGCGTGCTTGTAATCCGCGTCAGCGTCGCAAACGACTCCGTACGCGGTGTTGCAATCACGACGAAAAGAAAAGTGGTGATGAGAAAACAGACTGTGAGACGAAGCATAGTGAGGTTGCTCCTTGCTTAAATTTGTTGCGCATTCTACACCTCGACAGAAAAATTTCAAGCAGAATCTCGCGGCGGTGATATTCTCTGCGCCAACGGTGAAGCAAACATGAAAATCCTCGTAAGTGGTTCACACGGACTCGTCGGCAAGGCTCTGATCGATTCGCTCACGGCTGACGGCCACGAAGTTCTGCGACTGGTGCGTCACGAGCGCTCTTTTGGTGCTCCTGAAGTCGAGTGGCATCCGGAGCAGGGGCAAATCGACACGCAACACCTCGAAGGTTTCCACGCGGTGATTCATCTCGCAGGCGAAAGCATTGCCTCAGGTCGCTGGACCGACGAGAAGAAACGCGCGATTCGCGAAAGCCGTTCGCAGGGAACCGCTGTGCTTAGCGAAGCAATCGCAAACCTTTCTCGACCGCCGTTAGTTTTTGTCAGTGCATCGGCGATCGGTTATTACGGCGATCGCGGAGACGAACTGCTGACAGAGAGCAGCGCGCCTGGAAACGACTTCCTATCGAGCGTCTGTGTCGATTGGGAAAATGCGACGAAGCCCGCGATGGAGAAGGGCATTCGCACGGTTCATACACGCTTCGGAATCATTCTCGACGCGAACGGCGGCGCGCTCGCGCAGATGCTGACACCGTTTCGGATGGGAATCGGCGGACGAGTCGGCAGTGGCGAGCAATGGATGAGTTGGATCGCGCTCGATGATGTCGTGAACGGACTGAAGTTTCTGATTGCAGATAAGCCGGTGCAGGGAGCAGTAAATTTCGTCGCCCCAAATCCGGTGACTAATGCGGAGTTTACTAAAACACTCGGACGCGTTCTCTCGCGTCCCACAATCTTTCCGATCCCTGCCTTTGCGGTCCGTCTTGCATTCGGCGAGCTCGCCGACGCCCTGTTGCTTTCAAGTCAAAAAGTGGAGGCAACAGTTTTACAGGACCACGGATTTCTTTTTAGCTGGCCCACACTCGAGCCGGCATTGCACCACATACTAAACCGTCAATGATCAGTCTTATCCGTGGCTAAATTCGGGCAGCGCTTGAAAGACCTCGAGCGCATACTTCACATTCCCGAACGGCGCTGACACCTGCACACCCTGAATCTCATCACGCACCTCGAGCAACGACTCGCGCGCGATCTTCAACCCTTCTTCACGTCCAGCTTCCTTGCTGATGGCCGAAGCCGCACGCATCCGATCCATGATCGAGGGCGTCACCCGCACTCCCGGAACTTCGTTGTGCAAAAACTCCGCATTGCGAAACGACACCAGCGGCCAGATTCCGGCAATGATGGGAATTCGCACGTGATCGATCCGTTTCAGAAAGTCACGCAATTGACCTGTATCAAACACTGGCTGCGTAATCGCATATTGCGCGCCCGCTTCAACTTTCCACTCGAACCGCTTTATCTCTTCGTCGATATTGATTGCCCCCGGATTGACGCCCACTCCGATACAGAACGCAGTCGGCTCGCCGATCGGGTTGTTCCCAAGGTCCAAACCATGATTCAGTTTGTTGACCATGTTCGTCAGGCCAATTGAATCGATATCAAAGACGGCAGTGGCATCCGGATACGGACCCATCTTCGGCGGATCGCCGGTGATAACCAGAATGTTGCGCAGACCCAGCGCCGCAGCACCGAGCAAATCAGACATCATCCCGAGCAGATTTCGATCGCGACAACAGTAATGAAGGACAGACTCGATCCCGATCTGTTGCTCCACCAAAACAGCCGTGGCAATCGCGCTCATTCGTGACTGCGCCCGCGCGCCATCGGGAATGTTGACACCGTCAACACCCGCGTCTTTCAGGAGGCGAATCGAATCGAGCGTCTTCTTCGCGTCGACCCCTTTCGGTGGCAATACCTCGACTGAAGTTACAAATTCGCCAACCGCGATCTTGCGTCCCCAGGCGGAACGCTCTTCCGGTGGAACGACGCGAATGTCGGGCGCCGTGTCGTCAACAATTAGGGTCCCGTCGCCACTGAACACGGATCGCTGTGCACGGGGAGACGCCGCCCGCACCGAATCGGAAATCATCTTGATGTGCGCCGGAGTCGTGCCACAGCAACCGCCGATAAACTTGGCTCCCGCCTGTATGAATCGCTTCGCAAACTTCGACATGTACTCCGGTGAACACATGTAGAACTGCCGCCCCTGCACGTCGCGCGGCAGACCGGCATTTGGCTGCGCCGAGAGTTTTTTCTTCGTGACCTCGCGCATCTTCTCGAGCGCGTTGAGAATGATCGCTGGGCCAACACCGCAATTGAGGCCGATCACATCTGCGCCCCACTCGTCGAGACGCTCCGTGAATAACTCGGGCGTCGTACCGAACATGGTGTTGCCGTCAGTCATGATGGTCATCTGCGCGATGATCGGAAGATCGCAGACCTCGCGCACAGCGGCGATTGCCTGGCGCATTTCCGAGACGTCCGAAAACGTCTCCAGGCAAAACAGATCGACACCACCTTCGGCGAGTGCGACAGCCTGTGCTTTGAACAGATCACGCGCTTCAGCAAACGACGTTGGACCATACGGCTCAATGCGCAGGCCGAGTGGACCAATCGCACCGGCGACGTAGGCGCGATCGCCTGCGGCTTCGCGTGCCACTTTTGCTGCCAGAGCGTTGATCTCGTGGAGATTCGCGTCGAGCCCGTATGCCTGCAATTTGTGAGCGGTGGCGCCGAAGGTGTTGGTCTCGATGATGTCGGCGCCGGCGCGAATATATTCGGTGTGAATCTCACGGACCAGATCGGGAGCGCTGAGATTCAGTTCGTCGTAGCAACGATTGATGTAGACACCCTTGGCATAGAGCATCGTGCCCATCGCGCCGTCGACGACGAGAATTCGGTCAGTTGAGAGTAGTTCTCGAAATGATTGCATCGGCAATGAAAAAGCCCCGCGCCAAACAACGCGGGACTTCAAAATTCGTTTGAAGTTTTTCGGGTTTCGACCAGTCGCCCGAGCTGTTTAGCTGGTTATTTTACGTGGCCGCAAGTCGCCTTAACTCACCACGTTTTTCATCGTGCTTATACGCTTCGCGGCTAGGGCCTGTCAAGTTTCGATAATGGGACCAGATCGGCCCGGAGTGTCTTGTTTTTTCTGTCACGCTGACAGTTTCTTTCAGATAGACCGATCTTAGTGAAACGAACAAGTACAGTATTTTCTATAACTTACAGACATAAAAATTGAACGAAAAGGCAACCGCTATCGTAAGTTTGTGAATCAGAAAGCCGGTCCTTCAATTACAGCGTTGCTGTTGGAAGTCCTAGTAGTTGGTAGTTCGTTGGAAGTTTTGCAGCGCCCCGTGTGCCGTGCTGCGCACAATAGTTAGGTGCCCTTATGGTCATCGTTTACTTGGAGAATTTACTGGATGAAGTTGCCCCGCAAGTTACCCCATTTTCGTTCGATAAAGTTTGCACCGTTTGCACTTGTTTCACTTTTCCTTTTCAGCAACCTGACTGGCTTACTTTTCAGCCGCGTGATGGCGCCGGATGTAGTGGCCAGCACTGACAGGTTTCACATTCCAGCAGACATTCCCACTTCCGGGGATCTAAAACTCGATCGCATCATCTTTGAAGTTGGCGAGAATCAGGGTGTCGATCCGCGTTTCATACACGCCGTCATCTGGCAGGAGTCGAAGTACGACACACACGCAAAATCGCATGCCGGCGCGCATGGATTAATGCAGCTCATGCCGGCGACGGCGAAGCGCTTCGGTTGCGAGCATCCGGACGATCCGGAAGAGAACATCACCGCAGGTACAAAGTATTTGAGCTGGCTGCTCAAACGATTCTCAGGCAATGTTGAACTCGCGCTGGCGGGCTACAACGCCGGCGAGGGCTCGGTCGATAAATACGACGGCATCCCGCCTTACGACGAGACGCAGAACTACGTAAAGATCATCACGCAGCGTTACGGCAAGAGCTTCCATCCGGTGCTGACTCCGGCCGAGGCCGCCGAGGTCTTCCAACTCCACGCTGACTAAGTCAACTACGGATAAACGCAGATCTGTGTAAATCGAATTACGCAGATCTGCGTTATCTGTGGCTTGACACACTCCCTCACATTTGGCTGAATGCTCGCGGTCTTTCCCAAGCTCCGCATTACTGAACAAAGGAATCAGCCTATGAGCACATCGGAAGATGCGGCTACTCCCGTCCGAGGTGGTGAATTTCTGGGACATCCAAGAGGTCTCTCCACACTCTTCTTCACCGAGATGTGGGAACGTTTTTCCTACTACGGCATGCGCGCGATCCTGACGCTCTACATGACGGCGAAGTTCGCTGAGGGAGGACTTGGCTTCGAGGAGAAGTACTCCGGCCTGATCTACGCTACATACGTTTCCTCAGTTTGGTATCTACCACTGCCGGGCGGTTGGCTGGCTGACAAAATCCTCGGTGCACGCCGTGCGGTTCTGATTGGCGCGATCATAATCGCCTGTGGCCATTATTCGATGGCGATCAACTCGAAAGGGACGTTCTACGCTGGTCTGATTCTGATCGCGTGTGGAACCGGATTGTTGAAGCCAAACATCAGCGCGATGGTGGGCCAGTTATATTCCGAAGGCGACAAGCGTCGCGATGCAGGCTTTTCGATCTTTTACATGGGCATCAATCTGGGCGCGTTTCTGTCGCCGATTGTGGTTGGTTTTCTGGCGCAGTCACAATGGTTTCGAGGCCGACTGACTTCATGGGGAATGGATCCCAACTCCGCCTGGCACTGGGGCTTCGGCGCCGCAGGTGTGGGCATGACACTCGGAATCATTCAATACCTCATAGGACACAAGCAAATAAGCCATGTAGGAGAAAAACCGAATCCCACCTCGAGTACTGACGAAACAGAGCCTCAGCAAGGCTTTGATTATCTGACTCTAGGCCTTGCCCTCGTAGGCGGAATATCCGGGGCGCTGGCGGGACTGCGCTACGGAGACTCGAAATTGGCGATGCTGTTTCCGGGAGTGGTTCTCTTCTTCGCCGGTTACCTCATCGGAATCATTCGTCACTTGAACAGCGATGAGTTCAAACGAGTGATGATGATCTTTGTATTGTTTCTTTTCTCGATACTGTTCTGGATGACATACGAACAGGCCGGCTCGAGCCTGACACTCTTCGCAGACCGTTTGACGGCAAGAACTGTGCTTGGCTGGGTCTATCCTTCGAGTTGGTTCCAATCCGTTCCCGCGATCTTCGTGATATTCCTTGCGCCAATTATCGGAATCGTTTGGCAGACACTTGGAAACCGTCAACCGTCCAGTCCCGGTAAGTTCACCATTGGCTTGTTTTTCGCCGGTATTGCCTTTGTCGTGATCGCTTTTGCGGCATCTCTTGCCGGCACCGGACGCGTGAGCCCGATGTGGCTGATAGGAGTTTATTTCCTGCAAACGATCGGTGAGCTATGTTTGAGCCCGGTTGGTCTCAGTACTGTGACTAAATTGTCGCCGGCAAGAATGGTAGGACTGATGCTCGGAGTCTGGTTCCTTTCGATTTCGATCGGTAGTTATATCGCGGGCTTAACCACCGGACTGTTTGCCGGCAACGATAACGCAGTGTTGGTCCGAGGCTTCGGAATATTCGCGGGCATTACGCTTGCGGCCGCAGTTATCCTTGGGGTGTTGACTCCGCTGATCAAGAAAATGACGCCAAGATCGTTATGACAAAAAGAACTCGTTTGAAAGCATTTGTACTGGCCACTGCTTTTCTTGCGTTGAGTGCGCAATCGTTACAGGCGCAAAACAAACTTCTAACCATCGACGACATCTTCGATCCGGTCAAGCGAGTCAACTTCAACGGCTCAACACCCAGCATTCGCTGGCTCAAAGACGGCAATCACTATCTTCTGACAAACGAAGCCAGCAGAGGCAATGTGCCGCGGCTGCAAAAGGTAAACGCGGCGACGGGTGAAGCCACGCCATTCTTCGACGCTGCCAAAATGCAGGCTGCATTTGCCGCATTGCCGGGAGTCAGTACTCCGGATGCGCGACAGCTCGCTAATCGTGGTAACTACAATCTCAATCCCGCGGAAACCGCAGTCCTGATCAACTGGTCCAACGATCTCTTCTATTACGAATTCGGCAGCGACCGCGCCATTCGTCTCACGAGCAATCCGGAAGAAGAAGTCGGCGAAGCTTTCAGTCCCGACGGCAAGATGGTCAGTTTCATCCGCGAGAACAATCTCTACGTCGAAGATCTCAGCATGCAGCGTCGCGAACGCGCTCTTACGCGCGACGGCAGTGCGAAGATTCTGAATGGCCGCCTCGATTGGGTTTACCAGGAAGAACTTTATGGACGCGGAAACTTTGGCGCTTACTGGTGGAGTCCCGATTCAACCACGATCGCGTATTTACGTTTTGACGAAACTCCGGTGCCGGAGTTCACAGTCGTCGATCACATTCCCTACGACCAGAAACTCGAAGTCACCGCGTATCCAAAAGCCGGTGATCCTAATCCACTCGTAAAGCTTGGCGTCGTGAGTGCCGCCGGCGGCGACATCCGTTGGGTCGATACTTACAAATATCAACCCGCCGATCTGCTGATCTCGCGTGTCACCTGGACGCCTGACAGTAAGAAAGTTGTCTTTCAGGCACAGAATCGCGAACAGACTTTTCTGGACGTGAACTTCGCCGACGCAAAAGATGGGAAGACGGCAAACATCATCCACGAAACGTCGAAAGCGTGGGTTGCGATCAACGAGCAGCCGATCTGGTTGCAAGACGGTTCATTTATCTGGGCCAGCGAGCGCAACGGCTGGGAACATCTCTATCACTATTCGGCTGACGGCAAACTCCTGCGACAGATCACCGACGGCAAGTGGGAAGTGCGCTCGATCGAAGGTGTGGACGAAGCAAATGGTTTCATCTATTTCACTGCGACCGAGCACAGCCACATCGCGACGAATGGTTATCGCGTCAAGCTCGACGGCAGCGGACTGACACGGCTCACGCAATCTGAGGGATCACATCGTGTCGAACTGAGTCCGGCAAACAATTACTTCGTCGACGTCTGGAGCGATCTGAACACGCCATCGCAGGTTCGTCTTTACGATGCGTCCGGAAAACTCGTACGCGTGATCGCCGAGAATAAAGTCGACGCGCTCAAGGAGTACAAACTCGGCAACGCCCAGCTGATGCAGGTGAAGACGCGCGACGGTTTCCTGATGGAAGCAATGATGATCAAGCCGCCAAACTTCGACCCGAGCAAGAAGTATCCGGTGATGAGTTTCACCTACAGTGGACCACACGCGCCGCAGGTTCGGAACGGTTGGGGCTCGACCACTTACATGTTTCATCAGTTGCTGGCGCAGAAGGGTTACATCATCTGGGTCTGCGACAACCGCACTGCGAGCGGCAAGGGAATGGATGCGACCTGGCCTGTCTACAAAAACTTCGGCGAGCTCGAGCTGCGCGATCTTGAAGACGGTCTCACGTGGTTAAAGAGCCAGCCTTATATCGACGGCACACGGATTGGGATTTGGGGCTGGAGCTACGGCGGCTTTATGACGAGCTATGCACTCACGCATAGCCAGTCGTTCAAGCTTGGCATCGCCGGTGGCACAGTCGCCGACTGGCGTGACTACGACAGTATTTACACCGAGCGTTACATGCAGACGCCGCAAAACAATCCCGAAGGCTACAAAAAGAGCTCGCCAGTCAATGCAGCTAAAAACCTGCACGGGAAGTTGTTACTGATCCACGGTGCAATCGACGACAACGTCCACATGCAAAACACAATGCAGTTTATCTATGAATTGCAGAAGGCAGGGAAGCAGTTTGAGTTGATGCTGTATCCGAAGTCGAGGCACGGCGTGACAGACCCGCAGCTCCTGAAACACATGCGACAAATGATGCTCGATTTTATCGTCGCAAATCTCTAACTTGCCCAAAAAATTGGATTGATAAGAGCGCTAGATTGATGCTACCTTACGGCATCTCCCGGCACTCGATTCTCAATCTAGTAGGCTCTTTTCTCCCAAATGACCCAGATCCCCTACTATGAAAAACAATAAATCTCCTTACCTGCGCCCTCGACGTGTCTTCGCTTTTTCCACCATCGCATTAATGCTGATCGTTTTGGGAGTAGCTCTGGTTGTGAGTTCCACCGGCTCTTCAGCCGCGCCTGCGAACGTTTCCAATGCTTTGAGTTTCTGCACCACTGATCCGGTTGTAGCTAACAACCTCGACGACGGCCCCGGAAGTTTGCGTCAGGCAATAGCCGATGCCTGCGACGGATCAACAATCACATTCAACATGGCGACAGTCACGAGTCCGATCAGTTTGACCACGGCTCAGTTGACTATTGAGAAGAACCTGACGATTACGGGACCGGGATCAACGACGTAAGTGTCACAGAGGGCAATGCCGGCACTACGAACCTCGTGTTCACAGTCACGCTTTCTGCGGCGAGCGGGGCGACGGTCAACGTTTCTTATGCGATCTGGTCGACGGAAACAGCCAGACCTTCAATGTGCCTGCTGAGGATGTGCGAGCCATACCCAACACGAGCTTTTCGCAGATCAATTTCCGATTGCCGGACACTCTTGCCGCAGGCACTTGCCTCGTCACGATCAGCCTCCACGGGCAAGTCAGCAATACGGGAGTTATCCGAATAGCTCCGTAGCTTTCGGAAGTCACTTTGGAGTGGGGGGGGGGGGGGGGGGGGGGGGGGGGGGGGGGGGGGGGGGGAGCGAGACGGCGGGAGGCCGGCGCGCGCGCCACCCACACCACAAAAGAAGACCCCGCAACGAAGAGGGGGG
>DASWUM010000142.1:0-13905 GCA_036401595.1 Pyrinomonadaceae bacterium | reverse complement strand
GATGCGACCTCCTGATGAGGTTGACTCCCAAGTCGACCCACCCGCTCCCGCGGGCGGTACTGACTCCGTCCAAGTGCGGCGCACGACCTGGCATGCGAAACACATAAAAGGATGTCCTCTAACCTCAGTGCCCGAGACCTGTACAGCAGAAATAAACCGTTGGTGATAATTCAAACCCGGTGTAATCTCGCGGCGTTAGTCACCTGCACTTTCTTGCTTCCAGATTCAACATGAAACTTGAGACATTCAATCCCATAGCTGATGTTTGGCAAGACTTGCGCTATGCGTGGCGGACGCTGGCGAGGAGTCGGAGTTTTGTGGTGGTGGCGACGGTCATGCTCGCGCTGGGGATCGGGGCTAACACTGCGATCTTCAGCATCGTCCTCACGGTGCTGATTCGACCGCTGCCTTACGCCAACGCAGAGCGAGTCGCCTGGTTGTCGAATCGCAACCCGACGCTCGGCGTCAGTGGCGCGTTTTTGAACCCCGCCGACATCCTTGATTTCCGCGAGCAGAGCCAGAGCTTTGACAGCGTCGCCGCGTGGGGAACGCTGCCGGTCAATCTTTACGGCGCCAAAACACTCGAACGCGTCGAGGGTATCTACGTCACACCCAACTTCTTTCGCACTCTCGGCGTCCGCCCCCAACTCGGACGAGACTTCGCAGAAGCAGACGAACCCGAAACCAGCGTCATCATCAGTCACGGACTGTGGCTGCGCCAATTCGGCGGTGACCCAACCGTCATCGGCCGGAAGATCACGTTCGGCCTACAACCACACGACAACAACGCCACCGAAGTCATCGTCGGCGTCCTTCCCGCAGACGCAAACTTCCCTGCGCGCGTCGATGTCTTCACTCCCACCGAAATCAAGCGAGAAGAATCCGAACGCGGCGGAACACACAACTGGCGCACGATTGGAAGACTCAAACCCGGCGTCACAATCGAACGTGCCCAAGCCGAAATCAACACGCTGACACTACGACAGGCCGAGCTCTATCCCGACACCAACAAAGGCTGGCAGGTTCAAATCCAGTCACTGCGTGAATATCTCTTCGGTAATTCAAGCACCGCGTTGGTGCTGTTGTTTGGTGCGGTTGCAATCGTGCTTGTCATCGCGTGCGCGAATGTCGCAAACCTACAGCTCGGACGCATTCAGAGCCGGCGCAGAGAACTCGCGGTACGGCTCGCGCTCGGCGCCGGACGTTTCCGCATAGCACGCCAATTCCTGATCGAAAACATGATGCTCTCAGCCTTGGGCGGAACGCTCGGCGTGTTTGCCGCTTCGGCATGCCTCTACGCGGTGCGGACGCTCGGCCCCGCTTCAATACCTCGTCTGACCGAATCGGCATTGAGCATTCCTGCCTTCTGTTTTGCTATGGCGATTTCGTGTCTCAGCACGGTCATGTTTGGTTTGTTTCCGGCGTTTCAGGCGTCACAGTTCGAACTCAACGGTGCACTCAAAACCTCTCACAGTCACGGAACAACTCCGCGGCGGTCGAACACAGTTCGTCGCACACTCGTCGTCGCGCAAATCGCACTCGCGCTGATTCTCTTGACCGGCGCGGGTCTTGTCGTGAAGAGCTTCTGGCGATTACAAGCCGTCGATCCGGGCATCAACGGCGAACACCTTTTGACCGCCGGGCTCTCTTTGAGTTTTGCGGATTATCCGAACGGCAGTCCGAAGCGCACGCAACTCTTTCATCAGGCACTGGATACATTGAGCACGTTACCCGGTGTTACGTCGGTTGGCGCAATATCGCACTTGCCTCTCGGCGGCCGCACCATGAGGCAGACATTCATAATCGTCGGAGACGACACGAAAGCGAGAAAGGCCGACGAAAGAGTTACCGATTACCGTGTCGTGTCGCCATCTTTCTTCGAGACCGTTGGAGTGCAACTGAAGAAAGGACGTTTGTTCGACGATCGCGACGGAACACCTCAAGTCTTGGTGATAAACGAAGCTTTCGCTCGCGCATACCTCGCCGGCAGAGACCCCATCGGTGTTCGACTCACTGGTAATAAATTTGTTGAGGGTGAAATCGTGGGAGTCGTTGGCAGTATCAAACATGTAAGTCTGGAGCTGGATGCCGAACCGGCACTCTACGTCTCGTACCTGCAGTCTGTAACATTTCCGATCATGAACTTTGTTATAAAGACGAAGACCGATCCTGCCTCACTGATCGTTCCCGTCCAGCAACGACTACAAGCGCTCGACTCGCGCGGCGTAGTATTCAACGTCAGACCATTCGATCAGTTCGTCGCCGATGCCGTCGCGCCCCGTCGCTTCACTCTGTGGCTCTTTTCGGCGTTTGGATTTCTGGCGGCGCTGTTAGCTGCAGCAGGAATCTATGCGACGATGAGTTTCGCGGTGTTGCAACGCCACCGAGAGATCGGTATTCGGATGGCGCTGGGCGCGCAGAAGAGTGCGGTGATGAGGTTGGTACTCGGAGAAGGCAGCGCACTTGTAATTGCCGGACTCGTGATCGGCTTTGCGGCATCGCTGGCGCTGAATCAGTTGATGAAGTCTCTTCTCTTTGCGGTCAGTGCAACCGATCCTCTGATCTACCTGATCATGGCATCAGCAGTTATCGCTATCGCACTCGTCGCTTCGAGCATTCCTGCACGACGGGCAACAAGAATCGATCCGATACAAACCTTGCGGAGTGAGTGAGAGCCTACGCTACCCTCGGACGCGTTACCCACAGGAGCATTTGCACGAAAAATCCGAGCACAACGTGAAAGGCTGTCCCTGTGAACAAGAGAAGTACAGCGCCCATCACCGGCATGCCGCAGTTCTCACCGTTGGCGTAAAGCCTGGTCAACTCAGCGATCATGAATATTCGCTCGAGCCAGAAGAAGACGAGGGCTGGGGCCAGAGCCGCAACGATCGCAGCGAACCATCGCGGCGCGCGCCTCAGTCTGAAAAAGAGAAGAATTCCAAGCAGCTGCGGAAAGATGATGAGGGTCGCCAGTAAGAAGAGTCGCCACGCCACGAACAATGACTCCATCGATTTGAACCTCGACTATCGGGTTGCGGGATTATACCACGAGCAACGTTTCAGCCTCGCCGGTAAAGAGCCCATCCAGCGGCAAAGAATGCGACAACCGTGCAACCCAACAATACCGCCAGATACAACCACAACTGCGACGACACCGTGCCGGCCATCGAAAGCTTCAACGCCTCGCTCAGGTAGTACGTTGGGATAACTCGCATCGCCTTTTCGAACCATGCTGAAATGCCAAGTAGGGGAAAACTCGGAGCCATCAGTACGAGCAGAACGAAACTGGCCCACGTGTTTACCTGCATCGTGTTCTTCAGCAGACTTCCGATCACGAGCCCGACTGCAACCACGAAAAGCAGTCCGAGAACTACAGTCAACAAAGTCAGCGGCCAGCTTTGTATAAACCGGCGATTGATACCCAACAAAATACCGGCAATTAGAATCGTGTAGACCACGCCCGTCATCGCTTTGCCTGCGACAATATCGTTCAGGCTCGCCGGCGATGAGAGAAGAAAGTCGAGCGTCCGCTTTTCCTTTTCTTCGACTATCAACAAAGGCACCACGAAAGCGCCGGTCATTCCAAACGTCAGCACCAGCAACAACGGCAGCAGCATTTGATCGAGTCCGGTGCCACCGCGTAGCTGGTCGTTCGCTCCTTTATCAACGTCAACCCAAATCAAGCGCGCGGGCTCCGGCTGTTTGGCAAACGCGCGCACCATCTTGTCCAACAGTTGGCGGAAAGCGGCTTGTTCAAAAATGGTTTTTTGATTGTTGAGGTAGACAGTTAGTTCCGGTTGCTTGCCTCCAGTAAGATCTGCATCGAAACCGGCGGGCACTACGAACCCGCCAATCGCTTTGCGTCGCTCAACTTCGCCGGCAGTTGCATCCGCTGAAGCAGCATCAACAATTCCAATCTGCGGGCTCTTGCGCAGTTCCGCAACCAGCGCCGAGCCACCGGCATCATGGACCACGATCGTCAGGATCTTGGCATTGTCGATTCCTGGCAACAACACACGAAATAAAAGGGCGACCAACAGCGGTGTGACCAAAGCGGTGAGGAGATAGCGATTTCTGATCGCGTCGACAACGTCTTTTCGCGTGATCGCCGAGACAATGTTGAGGTTCATTCCGACAACCGCCTTCCTGCCAATTGAATGAAGACCTCTTCGAGCGTCGCCTCGGCCGAGTGCAACGTCTTAACCTGGCCGGAGCTCAAGAGCTGCTGTAATTCTCTGCCCGAGTCTTCACCATCCAACGCGACAGTGAGACTCTCGCCGTTATCAAGAGTTACATTCACGTGATGCTGACCGTGAGCGGTCTTTAGTTTCGCAGGCGTATCGAGCACGACGATCCTTCCTTCGCTCAGAAACGCGACCCGATCGCAAAGCTGATCGGCTTCCTCCATGTAGTGCGTGGTAAGAAAGATGGTTACTCCCTGCTGCGACATGTCGACAATTAAGCGACGAATCTCACGACCCACTATCGGGTCTAAACCGCGTGTCGGTTCGTCGAGAAAGACTATTTGCGGACCGTGCAGAATGGAGCGAGCGATCAGCAACCGCTGCTTCATGCCGTTTGAGTAGTTCTGCACTTTATCTTTCGCTCGATCGAGTAAGTCGACCAGCTGGAGCACCGCATCGACGCGTTGCATGTCCTGGCCGTAAAGGCGCGCTGCAAACTCGAGGTTCTCGCGTCCCGACATTCGTTCGTACAGATTCTGATGCTCGGACACCACGCCGATGAGCGGCTTGAGCCGTTGTTGTTCAGCGACGATATCGCAACCCGCAACACGTCCATGCCCGGAAGTGGGAAGCAATTGTCCACTCAGCATTCGAATAGTGGTGGTCTTGCCGGCGCCGTTATGGCCCAGGAACCCGAAGATTTCTCCCACCTCGACTGAGAACGAGATATCGTCAACCGCTCGACGGCTGTTGAAAGCGCGTGAAAGATTCTCAACTTCGATCGCTGGCATTAGAGGCTCCGGGGCGGACGCTTGACTTGGATGGCTTATACGCACGGCGGCAAGGTATGGTTGCAGATTCGATCCAGTCTGGACAGGCGACCTGAGTTGGTGCCAAGCTATTATCGTTCGTCCACTTCACAGAGGAGCCGCATTCTCGATGTCTTTGGAAGAACGCGGAGAATCATGGGCGCTCTCGCTGGTTGACGCGCTGGAGTCACCGGCGCACAAGAATGTACGTTTCGGTTTCGGCGCTGGCGCCACAGTCGTCACCATCTGCATGTGGATAGTGCACCTGAACTATCCCGAGATACTTGGCTTTTTCTTTCAGCTCGACGATTGGGCCAAACTCATTATTGGCGTCCTCCTGGCTCCGCCCTTCGTAGTTGCCTTCACGGTGATCTCGATCGTTTGGCCGCAACCGATCGAAACAAATGAAACCGGACCAATGTCAGGCTACTTCTACCAGGAAAGATCGGGCAGAAGATGGAGGGTCTTTATCGGGGCTGGCTTGTTTGCGGCACTGAATCTGATATTGATGTTGGTTACGTCTGGATGAGCGATCAGCGTGCACGACCAAACACGAGGGACATAGGGAACAATGAAATATTTCATTCTGACAATCGCAATTTTTCTGGCCTTGCCAGCAACGTCGTACGCGAAGATCTCAAACACAAACGAACTGATCGCAGCCATGCAGAGGAAGTATGGCAAGTCGTGGTACAAGACGGCCACGTTTGTTCAGGAGACTACCAACATTCAACCGGATGGCACTTCCAAGGTTGAGATCTGGTACGAGGCGATGTCCGTCCCCGGCAGTCTGCGCATCGATTTCACACCAACAAAAGCCGGTAACGGCATACTGTTCACCGGCGGCAAGATCTTCGTCTTCAAAGACGCTAAGGTCGAAACCACGCGGCCCTTCGATCATCCGCTGCTGATTCTCGGATTCGACATCTATCGCTCACCGGCCAGCGAGGTGAACACAAAATTGCAGGCGTTGAAGTTTGACCTGTCGCAATTCAGGGAAGACACGTGGCAAGGCCGGCCCGTTTACGTCGTGGGCGCAAAAGCCGGTGACTTGCATTCACCGCAGTTCTGGATCGATCAGAAGAATCTCTACTTTGTCAGGATGCTGCGACCCGCAGGCAAGGACGGAGCGCAAACGCAGGAGACACAGTTCAACAAGTATCAGAAACTTGGCGGCGGCTGGATCGCGCCTGAAGTGATCTTCATGGTCGACGGCAAAGTGTTGACCACTGAGAAGTACTCTGAGATGCGCGCCGACGTTGAGCTGGATCCGAAACTGTTCGATCCGCAGTTCTGGACCACCGTGCACTGGAAAGAGTAAGAGTTCTCAGCGCTGCCAGTAATCCGGACTTTCTTTCATATTTGGATCGGGCCGCTCCATCCAACGTTCGGGGCGGTGCAGTTTGATGAAACCAAATTGCTCGTACAAGCCTTGCGCGTCTTTGGTCGCTAAAACCCAGCGGCGAAATCCCTGCAGCCGGGGATGAGCGATGATGACTTCCATGAGCCACTTCGATAATCCGCGTCCACGATGCTCCGGCACGATGAAGACGTCGGCCACCCAAGCAAACGTTGCATAGTCGGTTACGACTCGGCCGAACCCCACCTGCTGCTCGCCATGATAAATACCAAACGGCATTGAGTTGTCGATCGAGCGTTCCACGACTTCGCGCGCCCGCCCCTTTCCCCAATACGAATGATTGCTGATGAAGTCGTGAATGAGTTCGATGTTCAGACGCGCACGATCCGTGCTGATGGTGTATTCACCGCGTTGCCAGAGATCAGTTGTTGCAGAGTTCAATGTTCTGTTTCCTCGGGTTTTGCAGACAAGATTACATAACACTGACGCTTTGCTCAAAAGCTTTCGCCGAAATCGCCACCGCTGCGGACGACTAGCAACAAGCTAACGGCCCAGGCATCGAACTTGGAAGGGGTCAGTACCGTCCGCGGTAGCGGATGGGTCAACGTCGAGGTTCAAGATTGACAGTCGGTTCGCATGCTGATCGCTGACCCATCCGCTACCGCGGACGGTACTGACCCCTTCCAAGTACGATTGTGGAATTCTTGAGGCAAAGCCAAGCTGGGCAGAGACTGAAAGTAGGTTCTCAATCAATAGCGGTTTTTGCGTTGATAAGCAATAATCAGCCGTCGCTCCCAGGGCCGTAGTATCCTTCACCTTGGCTGGAGTTTCGCATGAAACCAGTAATTCTACTGACTCTACTTCTAATCCCATTTCTACTGATGACACAACAGATCGAGCCACCAGAAAAGCGCCCCGCAAATCAATTCAAGTTGATCGTCCCCAAATCCTCCTGGGAGCAGATTTTCTTTGAAGAGATCAATAAGCGAGCTCGTATCGCGAAGCTGCAAGGAATAAGAGTCGCGCTCCCGAATGATGATTTGGAGTTACGACTCTGGAATGGATTTGGGCTGACGGCGCTCGAGGGGTTTGTGTTGCGACGCCACGCCGGCGAGTGGAGTGCTATTCATCTCGAAGGCATCCGTCCGCGATTGCCCAAACTGGAGTATCAGAAACAACTGTCGGCCCCGAAATCGGGCTGGAATGAAGCCTGGAGGAAGTTAGTCGAAATGGGCGTCGCAACTCTACCGGATGCCGAAGAAATCAGTTGCTCCGGTGGCGCACTCGATGGGATGAGCTATGTCGTTGAGCTCAACTATGAACGCACCTACAGAACGTATTTGTACGACAACCCCAGTTACGCCAAATGTCAGCAGGCTAAAAGAATGATCGCTATCGGAAACTTTATCGCGGATGAGTTCGGCGTACGAGAGATGGCAACCAACTGATCCGATCCGAAGGAACGAATCGCGAAGGGACAAAACAAAATGGCGTCGAAGCTGATTGAAGAAGCCAAGAAACTCCCGGTGGACGAGCGGATCGCGCTCGTTGAAGAGATCTGGGACAGCATAGCCGAAGACAACGGCTGCTTCGAATTGACGGAAGCTCAAAAGCAGGAACTCGATCTTCGCATTCAGTCGTTCCAACAGAATCCTCAAGTCGGCAGAAGCTGGGAAGACATCAAATCCGAATTCCGCAACTCAAAGTAACTGTTCGGCGATTGATTTCGTCAGCGGCGATTCGACGTCGCCGGTGTGTTTTGTCGTGACTGTCTCGACCAGCATCACCCAACATTCTTCGTCTGCAATCGGGTTGTGCATCACGCCCTTCGGAACGATGTACATCTCGCCGGCGTTTAGTTCAATCTCTTCACCTTCGAGCTGAATCCGCAGGCGTCCACGAACGACGAGAAAGAGTTCGTCCTCGTCTTTATGGTTGTGCCATGTGAATTCGCCTTTCACTTTTGCGATCTTCACGTACTGGTCGTTAACGCGGCCGATAACTTTCGGAGACCAGTAATCGTTAACCTGGTCGAAGCTCTGCTCGATGTTAATCTTCATGGTTGGTAGAATTATCACCGAGATGCCGTTTGAGCTTCAACCAATATTGACGAGCGAGATTCTGGAACTGCAGCCGCTTCGAGCCGACGATTTCGATCGCCTATTTGCGGTCGCCTCCGATCCGCTGATCTGGGAGCAGCATCCACACTCTGACCGTTACAAACTCGACGTGTTCCGGAAGTTCTTTGATGAAGCAATGGAGTCAGGCGGCGCGCTGATCGCGATTGACCGAAAAACCAATCAAGTGATCGGCTCTTCGAGATTCGCTTGCTACGATCTGGTGCGAAGCGAAGTTGAGATCGGTTGGACTTTCCTCGCGCGATCCCATTGGGGCGGCGTCTACAACGGCGAGATGAAACGATTGATGCTGACTCACGCTTTCAAATTCGTCGACAACGTGATGTTCTACGTTGGCTCAACCAACCTGCGCTCGCAACGAGCCGTCGAGAAGATTGGCGGCGTGCGCGCCGGCACGAAGATCGAGCCAAACGGCCGCGAGAATTTCATCTTCAGAATCACACGCTCCGCCTACACACACCAGTAACCCACCATCAAGTTTGAAAGCAAGAAACGGAGTGGCGGGCGCGAACGGTCGCGGTATCATTCGATAATGAAACTCGACGACATTTCGTGGGAACAGGTTCATAAAGATCTCAATGCGGACGGAAACGCTGTAATCAAAAGCGTTCTGTCGTCGGATGAATGCGACACGATTCGTGTTCTGTATGACAAGGACGAACTGTTTCGCAGTCGGGTTGTGATGGAGCGGCATGGCTTCGGTCGTGGAGAGTATCGATACTTCCGCTATCCGTTGCCCGATTTAATCACTACTATGCGCACGGCGCTCTATCCACATCTCGCGCCTATCGCGAATAATTGGAATGAGGTGATGGGGATCGAGATGCGCTATCCGAGCGCGCATGCCGAGTACATTCGACGTTGTCACAAGGCGGGCCAGGACAAACCAACACCGCTGCTTCTCAAATACGGTCCCGACGATTACAACTGCCTCCACCAGGATCTGTATGGTGAGCACATCTTCCCGCTCCAGATCGCAGTGCTATTGTCAGAGCCGGATAAAGATTTCACTGGCGGCGAGTTTGTGATGACCGAACAAAGGCCACGCATGCAGTCGCGACCCGTGGTTGTGCCGCTGCGCAAGGGCGACGGTGTCGTGTTTGCAGTCCATCATCGGCCAGTGCAGGGTAAGAAGAGTGTTTACCGCGTGAATCTGCGGCATGGTGTTAGCCGGTTGGGTTCGGGAAGCCGATACACCCTCGGAGTCATTTTCCACGATGCGAAATGAAGACGCGGATTAACGCGGATGACCTACCCGATTGGCAATCGGACCTGAAAACACGTGTCACCCGGTTTTGATTCGAAACGAACGTTGCCGCGGTGTTTGCGTATGATGCGGGCAACAGTGTCGAGACCCAATCCAGTTCCCTCTCCGACAGGCTTGGTAGTGAAGAATGGTTCGAAGATGCGCGTTCTCGCTTCGGCCGGAATGCCGGCACCGTTGTCGCGAATCTCAACCAAAATATCCGTTGGCTCGCGCTTGGTACGCACCTTCAGCTTTCCGCCGATGCTCATCGCATCAACTGCATTAACAATCAAGTTGGTCCACACCTGATTGAGTTCGCTCCCGTAGGCTTTGATCGTCGGTAGCGACTCCGCGTAGTCACGCGTGACCGTGATGTCTTTCTTTTTCAACTTGTACTTCAGGATAAGCAACGTGTTGTCGAGACCTTTATGGACGTCCAACTCCTGGACCTTCGCCTGGTCCATGTAGCTGTATTCCTTGATCGCTCCAACCAATTCGGAAATGCGCGCTGTAGCGGTTTTGATCTCCGATGCCAGCTTTGCCGCGGCGAGCTGGCAGTTCACTCGGGCCAGCACGTCGGCAGTTGCGGTTGTGGGAATCTCGCCGAGCAGTTTTTCGAGTGCGGTTGAATCCATTCCCGCTTCGACGAGATTGGGCGAGAGTTTCCATGGCTCCGTGATGCCATGGGCCTCGAGCCACTCCGAGACTTCTTCTTCGCGGTCACTCTGATCGAGCGAGTTCAGTTGCTCCGCCGTCGCGGTGTGATCGATTGCCTTTCTTTCAAAGGCGTCGATCGAATCTTGCTGGTTGTGCGTCAGGTCGTGAGAACAGAGTCTCATATCGGCCGCGCGCAGCTCTTTCAGAACCTCGATCAGGTCATTGGCCGCTCGCGTCGCTCCCGCCGCCGGATTGTTTAGCTCGTGAGCAAGACCGGCAGACAGCTTGCCCAGCGCCATCAACTTGTCCTGCTGCTGATCGAGCGTTGTCGACTCGCGCACGCGATCGCTCATGATGCCGACGAGCCGTTGGACCAGATCCGGCATGTGCAGCATCATCTCGGGAAACAAATTGACCGGAAACCACAACACGCGCACATCAGTCACCGCGTAACCTGTTACCGTGAACTGGGTCATGCGTGAAAACGGCAGCATGCCGGTCACTTCCGTAGTTGGATCGCCTGCCCGCGTGATGTAAACAACATCGTGATCGGTTTCGTCCCAGTATGCGTGCATTTCGCCTTCGAGAAACACCACCATCCGGTCCGGCGGGTCGCCCTTCCGAAACATAACCTCACCCGCCGCGAATCGGTGCTCTTCGGAGTTACCAGCAAACCAACGCAACTGGTCTTCAGGCAGATCGGCAAACACATGAACGCGACGAAGTGCCTCGACTTTATCCGGCGGCGAAGCAGTCGTGGGAATGATTGCATCAATGCCGCCCGAAACTGTTTCTTCCATTTGTCACACGACCTTACTGAGATATTGATGCACGAAGGAGATCGCCACCGAACCCTCGCCTACGCCCGAAGCCACACGTTTCACTGAACCATGCCGAACGTCGCCCACAACAAAAACGCCGGGAACGTTCGTCTCCAAAAGACCCGGATCGCGGTCGAGCTTCCAGCCGTTGGGCCGCTTGCCATCGCGCGTGAGTTGCGGACCGGAGTAAATGAAACCGCGCTCATCGCGTTCGATGATGTTCGACAGCCAATCAGTGTTTGGCGCCGCTCCAATCATGATGAACAACGCGCTGGCCGGCACTTTGTTTATCTCGTTCGTTTCCGCACAATGAATGGTAATCGCTTCCAGGTGTTCGTCGCCGTGCGCCTCCTCGACCGAGGTGTTGTATTCGATTTGAATGTTTGGTGTGGCTTTGAGCTGATTGATCAGATACTGCGACATCGAAGAAGCGAGCGATGAACCGCGCACAAGCATTACGACTCGACGCGCGTAACGCGAAAAGTACATTGCGGCTTGTCCGGCACTGTTGGCACCGCCGACGACATACACGTCCTCGCCTTTCGTTGACATTGCTTCGGTCATCGCTGCGCCGTAGTAAATTCCGGCGCCGGTTAACCGCTCGACACCGGGCGCGTCCAGTTTGCGCCACTGCACACCGGTCGCCACCAGCAATGCGTGACAACTCAACTCTTCTCCATTGGCGAGCTTCAAAAAGCGATATGGGCCATCGATCCTAACTTCAGTAGCTTCTGCCGAGATGATTTCGACGCCGAAACGTCTCGCCTGAACCACCGCGCGCCGGGCAAGGTCAGCCCCGGTCAGTCCACTGGGAAAACCGAGATAGTTTTCAATGCGGCTCGACATACCGGCCTGACCACCGGGCGCTTCCCGCTCGATCATCACCGTTCGCAATCCCTCGCTCGCGCCGTAAACGGCCGCTGCCAGTCCGGCTGGACCACCGCCGACGATAGCAAGATCGTAGAAGGCTTCGGTCGCGCGAGTTTTGAGTCCGGCGTGCTCGGCGAGTTCTCCGAGTGAAGGATGTCGCAGACGAACGCCGTTCGGAAGAATCACGATCGGCAAACTGCGCGTCTCTTCTTCGTCCAGTAATTCTACAAGACTGCGAACTTCCGAATCTGAGGCGGCAGTTTCGATATCAAGCCACTGGTATGGGACGTGATTGCGCGCAAGAAAATCTTTGATGTTGTGTGAAACAGGCGACCAGCGGTTTCCTAACACACGAATGCCGTCGAACTGGGCTGGGAATGCTGCTTCCCATTCCTCAAGCAGTTCATCGACCACTGGATAGAGATTTTCTTCAGGCGGATCCCAGGGTTTGAGCAGGTAATGATTGATACCCGCTTCGTTAATCGCCGCGATGGCAGCGTCGGTGTCAGCATAAGCTGTCAGCAACACGCGCTTCGCATCGGGAAAGAGAGTGATCGCCTGTGCGAGAAACTCGACGCCCGACATTCCGGGCATTCGTTGATCGATCAGGAAGAGTGCAATCGAGTTGTTACGGATCTTCAGCTCGCGAACTATTTCGAGTGCTTCGGGACCCGAACCGGCCCGTAACACACGATAATCGCTTCCATAATTCCGCCGCAGATCCCGCTCGATCGCGCGCAACACCTCACGGTCATCATCCACCGTCAGTAAAACCGGTTTCGCCATACTTAGTATTGCTCCATTAAATATATGATGAAACCTCATTCTGCCACGTAACGGCATGCCCGCGCATCACGGCATTGAGGATCTACGCAGTAACCCGATCGAGGTATCATGGCCAACCGGGCAGTATGGCAGCGCCAACGGTGCGCAATATGATAGCCAGGGGCAAGCGCTGAGCGAAGCGAGGCGCGTCGCCCCTGGATCGTGGCCCCAATGGGCGTCGAGCCCTGAAAGGGTGAAACAAACGGCGTTAGATAACCGCCTCGCTAGTTCAGTCCCAAACGTAACGTTCGTCGTATTCCATCTCATAAGCCTTCAGAAATTTACGATACTCATCCTGAAAGGTTACTCGACGGTGATGTTGTTTCTGTCGTCCGATGTAGCGCTTCACCGTGGGCACTTGGGATTGACCGATCGAGAACGCTCCATAGCCATTCTGCCAATAGAAGTTTTGGAACTCTCGTCCTTTATGTTTGATCCACTTGGAAGATTCAGTCTTCACCTCTTCAACTAACTCGGCGACCGTGAGCACACGCGAGAGTGCAAACAAGCCGTGAACATGATCGGAAGCACCATTGATGATCAGCGCCGGTGATTTCAGCGCCTTGAAGATTGAGGCCATGTAAGCGTAGAGCTCGGCCTCAATTTCAGGTGTGATGAACGGCTCGCGATTTTTGGTACTGAAAATGAGGTGAATGAGAATGGAAGACAAGGATTGAGGCATGTCTTGGTCTCGCTTTCTGATTGTGAGGTTGGTAAAGCGCCGAGAGCATACCACCATTCGTGCAACGAATCGATCCTATTTCGCCCTTTCAGGGCTCAACGCCTTGTTGGCCTACGCGATCCAGGGGCGACGCGCTTCGCGCTTGCCCCTGGCTATCATATTGCGCGCCTTTGGCGCTGCGACGCGTGAATGCAGCCGGTTCGAACAACAAAAGAAGAACCTATATGTCGTTGACCTTCACAAATCTGTTCTGAGCTGTTGGCGCTGCGACGCGCGAATGCAGGCGGTTCGAACAACAAAAGGTGAACCTATA
>DASWUM010000141.1:0-46697 GCA_036401595.1 Pyrinomonadaceae bacterium | reverse complement strand
TGGCCGCCCGTGTGTCGAATCGTGTTCGCCAAAATCAAACATCGTCGCGTTTTGAATCTGATGAGTTCCACACAAGGGCGGCCACGGAGGGCCGCCCCTACAGTACGCTCCATTCGAACTTGAGTATGCGAAGAACTACTGTCTTCTACTTAATTGCCTGCGCGATTGCGGCTCTCGTGCCGTTCATGTCTGCGCAGTATCAAACGGCGGCTGAAACTGCGCCACCGGTCATATTTCCCGGCTGGCCCACGACGTTTGAAGGCAAGACTCTGACACCACTGGCCCTCACCGAAATGGAGAAAACCTTCGCGTCAGACTTTCCCGGCCGCATCGCTCGTTTCACTGACGGCGAACGCGAGCTAATCATTCGCTGGGTAACCGAAGCTACGCGCAAGTTGCATCCTTCGTCTGACTGTTTCCAGGGCCTCGGATACACAGTGAAGCCACTTGCAGCTCATCGCGATGAACGCGGCTCGCTCTGGACAAGTTTTGCCGCGACCAAAGATAGCGAGCGGCTGATCGTGCTCGAACAAATCCATTCTGACTCGGGCGAAACGTGGACTGACGTGTCCGCCTGGTACTGGTCGGCGATTCAACACGACCATGGCTCATGGTGGGCGATTACGGTAGCTGAGAAAGCACCGTGATTCTGCTAATATCGTCGCCGCAAATTCCCCTGTTCGGAGGAAACGATGGCGGCAACCCCCAGAATGCCCAGCCGTGTTAACGATCGACGGCTATACATACTCGCAGCGATTTTTGTCCCACTGATCGTACTCGCCGGTTTTGGACGCACTTACTACCTGAAGCCATTCTTCAACACTCCCGACCTTCCCGGGCGAATAGTTCACCTGCACGGCTTCATCATGACGATGTGGGTCGTTCTGTTTGTCGTGCAAGTCTCCCTGGTCGCGAAACGTCGTACGAGAATTCATCAACGTCTCGGAATCTTCGGCGGCGTGTTGGCCGGGCTCGTCTTTATTGTCGGGATTTTGACGGGACTCTACGCTGCGGCGCGCGGCCACAGTCCTGGCCCACCGGCACTTTCATTTCTGATCATTCCGATTGGCGACATGGTGATCTTCGCGTTACTGATCGGATTGGCTCTCTACTTCCGGCGCAAGTTGGACGTACACAAACGTCTGATGCTGCTGGCCGCGATCAACTTGTTGACGCCTGCCATTGCTCGCATTCCGCTGAGCTTCATTACCAATGGCGGTCCCCTCGCGTTTTTCGGATTGACGGATCTGGTGTTGCTCGCGTGCGTGGCATTCGACACGATCAAGCATCGTCGTCTGCATCCGGTTTTCCTGTGGGGCGGGATCTTTCTGCTCGTCATGCAACCGTTGCGATTGGTGCTTTCCGGGACGAATGCGTGGCTGAGTTTCGCGGCGGCTTTAGTCAAACTCGTGAGCTAAGGAAGGGCGCCAGACTATGAGAGTTGTTTCATCCGCCATTCTGCTGTTGATGATGAGCGCCGGTTTGTTTGCGCAGACTGCAGCTGATGCAGCCGAATTGACCAAGCTGTTGAATGACTTTTTAGCGGGCGCATCACGTAACGACGTGGCGATCCACGAGCGCTTCTGGGCTGACGATTTGATCTACACGCGTTCCGCAGGTCGCCGTGTTAACAAAGCGGAAGTGATGCACGACGTGCGCTCGACTCCGCCGCCGAAACCGACCGATCCCAAAACGGTCTACACTGCTGAAGACATTCAAATTCAACAGTACGGCAACACAGCGGTCGTAGCGTTTCGCCTGGTAGCTACAACTGACATCAGCGGCGAGAAGCACGTCGCGAACCTGCTCAACAGCGGCACCTTCGTAAAGCGCGACGGCAAGTGGCAAGTTGTGAACTGGCAGTCAACGCGAATGCCGCGTACTGAAGCCGAGAGCAAGACGGAAGTCACCGCCGCTGACGCTGCATTTCACGGCGCGATAACATCTGCGAACCTCGATCAGATCACCGCACTAACCGATCCGACTTTCGTCTGGACTCGCGGCTCCATTCAAACGACGCGTCAACAGTTGCTTGATGATTTACGTGCGCGGAAAGTGAAGTATGAAAAACCCGATCCCGCCAGGATGAGTATTTCAGTTTACGGCGATACCGCCATCGTACACGGCTCAAACTACACCCTGACCTTCATTAACCAGTTGGGTGTTTGGAGAGCCGTCGCCCTCCATTCGAGCACTTAAAATTCTTCTTTTGTGCCTTTTGTGGCTACGGCTTTCGCGGCGGTGGTGTAGTCTGCGCGGGCTGTGCATCCATCTGCGCCCGCCGTTGCTCGAGCTTTGCTCGTAGCGAGTCAACTTCAGAGTCAGCATTATTAACCGCGATTTCCAAACGCGTTTTACTCGTCTCGGCAAGTTTCAACTGCGCCTGAACTCTTGTTCTCTCGCTTTCGAGCTGTTTCTTGCGGGCATCGCGTGCAGCTTCGGGACGCGTACTGCCGTAACCCGCCATCGAGTTGTCAATGTTCTCAGGCCGCAGCGCCCAATCAATCTGCTCGAGTTTCGCTTCGAAGTCGGCAATCTTGCCCTGAATGTCCATCAACTGTGATCGCAACTGCTCGGCACGTTGTTCGGCGCGCGTGAGGCGCTCCATGTCCATTTGATAACGATCGTCTTCCTGCATCTGCGACAGCTTGTTGTTAAGCCGCTCGACCTGATTGCTGAGGTTGTTGATCGTCTGCTGCGTCTTTTCGTCTTCAGTCGGCTCGGGAACAGTGACTTTCGGCTTCCAGCCCTGGAGTTGTTCACCCGATTCCTTGGTGGAATCCGCAGTGCTGATGATCTTTACGTCTCCATCAGTCGCGGGGGTCTTGCTCGCATCAGGAGGCGCTATCGGAGGATTCGTGATTACGGGCTTTGGCGCTGCCGGCACACTGCGGCGCCGCTTTTTCCGACGCGTTTGGGCGTCGCCCTCGGCCACGCAAAAGCTGACGATCAGGCACGCAGCGACGAGGAACTTGATGTAATTACGAATCCAAACAGGCATGGTGGTGCTCCTTTGCCCTTCTAAGATACCCCGCAAATAAAGATGCCATCAAGCTTCAGTCCGATGCTCCGAGGGCTTTCACGAGTCGCGGGACGGCCTGTTCCAAAAACTAGATCCGCCGTGCGACCACTTCATACAGCGCATTCTTGAAAAATACGCGCTTTAACCGGTCGCCGACGTGTCGGGGCGGCTGTTTACGGGCCTTTGCCCGCGCCTCGTCGATGTTGCTCTTAGAACTAAGAATCTGGAGCGGCAGTCTGTCGAACAGGCTGGTCGCGGCTTCGAGGGTCAGGTGGATGGTGTGATCGGCAAACGGGCCGACTTCGTACGGAACTCCAATCGCCCGCCAACCCGAATGCAGTCCGGCGGCAAACGAGTAAATAGGATGATGAATGTTGACGGTGAAGTAGAGCAGACCGCCGGGAGCTAGCACTCTCACGAGCTCGCCTACGATTTTCTTCGGCGATTCAGCATGATCGACTACGTTGTCGCAGAGCACGACATCGAAACTCCGATCGGCAAATGGCAACGACTCGCCACACGCCGCGACTGTCTGCGCACTGCGCTGCCAGTTCGGAAATAGCCGCCTATAACTGACTGCGAGTGGATCGACGCCGATTCCCGCTCGCGATCCGAAATAAAAGATCAGTCCGTGCGCCCCACTACCAACTTCAATCACACGCACGTCGGCACTAATTGGCTGAAACGCCTCGAGCAACTCGCGCACACGATGCGCCGACCGCTTCATCGCATTAACGATCTCGTCCTCACGCCCGCGAACGTGTTCCGCCTTGCATTCCTGGTATGCAAGCTGCCGTTCGAGCGCTCGGTGCGCAAGCTTTTGCCTCTTTCTTTCGCCCCAACCCATTTGGCTCTTCTTTTGTGTTTTTTGTGCCTTTTGTGGCTAGAACGGCTGAACGTTAAAGCTGATATTCATTGCGATGGCCGCACTCGTCAACGCTTCGATCCAGATCGTTTGCGCGCCTGCCGCGGCATACTCACGCACGTCGGCCGGCGTGATTTTTCCCGCACACTCAATCCCAATCGAGCTCGACGACTCCCTCGCGATTTCAGCGAGGCGCGCAAACTCAGTCGCGTCCAGATCCCTGATCACCACGGCATCGGCGCTCGCCGTTATAGCTTCCTTTAGTTCAGTCTCGCTCGACACTTCCACTGCAACTCTGTGCAGATAACCCAACTTCTCTTTCGCCGTCTTTACGGCACTCGTCACACCGCCCAGAATCGCAACGTGATTTGACGTCACCACTACGCCATCGTCGAGACCGAACCTGCCGTTCGAACCGCCGCCAAGTTCGACCGCGAATCGTTCAAGCAGACGCAATCCGGGAGTCGTTGCGCGTGTGTCCGCGATTTGAGCGCCCGTGCCTTCAACCGCCTTTACGTACTGGTTGGTGAGCGTGGCTATTCCCGAAAGTCGTTGCAGCAGGTTGAGCGCGGTTCGTTCGGCCGAGATCAGCACGTCGGCGAAGCCAACCATACGTGCGATCACTTTGCCGGCTTCGACCGGTTCGCCGTCGGAAACAAACGCTTCGAGTTGTTGCTGCGAATCGAGTGTCAGAAAAACTTCTTCCGCAGCTTCGAGTCCAGCGACGATCATGTTTTCGCCCGCTACGAAACGAGCGCGTGCGCGCGTGTTACGAACGATGATCGATTGCGTCGTGATGTCGCCACGTCCGAGGTCTTCGCGCAGGAAGAGACCGATCTGCGAGTAGAGTGCGCCTTCGTCAACCCAGTTCATTGTAGGTTCTCGACTGTCTGTTGAAGTTGAGAAGACTGTTGCGCGATTGCTGCAATGCGTTCGCGTACTTCGCTGACTCGTTCGGCCGGAGCGCGCTCGACAAAGTTTGGATTGCCGAGTTGCGCTTCCAACTTTGCGGCTTCCGCCTGCAACTTCTCCTGTTCGCGCCGTAAGCGAAGGCGTTCCTGTTCGAAGTCGATCAACCCCTCGAGCGGTACGGCCAACTCAGCACCACCGCTCAGCACCGCTCGCGCCGAAGCCTTCGGCGCTTCGAGCCGCTCATTTACAGAAAACTCAGAAGCACGAACCAACCGCGAGATTTGCTCACGAGCTGATGAAAAGACGCTGCGCAGATTCGCGTCGGGAGACGCAACCACAACCGGAATTCTCTCAGACGGTTTGATGTTCATCTCGGAACGAATGTTTCGCACGCGCGAGATCAACTCGATGATGGCCTGCATTTCTGACTCGGCTGCTTCATCAATCAAATTCGCAACGCCCTCAGGATAGGCAGTCAGCATCACTGTCGGTTGCGCGCCTGCGTAAGCCGCATGCATACGTTTGTCGCCCGGCAATCGCTGCCACAATTCTTCAGTGATGTACGGCATGAACGGGTGCAACAAACGCAGCGCGTGTTCGAGCACTGTCAGCAGCCTCGTCCGAGCTTCGGTGCGCGCGGTGCTCTCCTCCTCGGAAGTTACATCTGCTTTTGCAAGCTCGATGTACCAGTCGCAGAAATCGTCCCAGAAGAAGTGATACAGCGTTTGCACCGCTCCATGAAACTCAAAAGCGTTGATTGCGGCGTTGAGATCTCTTGCGGTGTGGTTCAGTCGCGAAACGATCCAGCGGTCGTGAAGCGCGGTGCTCTGTTCGAGAATCTCCGGCTTAACTTCAGCACCTTCTGAGTTGAGCAGGCAAAACCGCGCGGCGTTCCAGATCTTGTTGGCAAAGTTGCGGTACGACTCGACCTGCTTTTCATTCCAACGAATGTCAGTGCTGCCAACCTGCGCGAGCGTCAGGCGAGTTGCGTCAACGCCAAACTTGTCGAACACGTCGATCGGATCCACGCCGTTCATCTTCGTCTTCGACATGCGCTGGCCCTGGCTGTCAAGAATCGTTCCGGTGATGAAAACGTCAGCGAACGGTTCGTCGCCAACAAACTTCAGTCCCATCATCACCATGCGCGAAACCCAGAGAAAGATGATGTCGCGCGCAGTTACCAGCACGGAGGTGGGATAGAACGTCTTCAGATCATGAGTGTCTCCGGGCCAGCCAAGCGTCGAGAACGGCCAGAGGGCGGAAGAGAACCAGGTGTCGAGCACGTCCGGATCCTGCGTCAGTTCGTTCGTGCCGGCCTTCGCGCGTGCCTCTTCTTCAGACTGTGCGACGATGACGTCGCCGTTCGGCGTGTACCAGGCCGGAATCTGATGTCCCCACCAGAGTTGTCGCGAGATGGTCCAGTCGCGCAGGTTCTCGAGCCAGTCAGTGTAGACTTTCCGGTACGGCGTTTCCGGAGTGAAGCGCGGCAACTGCTCGCGCGCCATCATATCGAGCGCGAGATCGCGGAGTTGGTCCATCTTCATGAACCACTGCGTCGAGATCAATGGTTCGATGACAGTCTTGCAGCGTTCACACTTCGAGATGGAAAATTCGTAGTCGACTACTTTCTCGAGTAATCCCAAACCTTCGAAGTCAGCAACAACTTTCTCGCGAGCTTTGTAACGATCGAGTCCGGCGTAGTCCGCTCCTGCGTCGGTAGTCATCTTGGCGTGCGAATCGATGACGACTACCTGCTCGAGATTGTGACGCAGACCCATTTCGTAGTCGTTGGGATCGTGCGCGGGCGTGATCTTCACCGCGCCTGTCCCAAACTCCGGATCGACGTATTCGTCGGCAATGATCGGAATCTCGCGACTGGTGAGCGGCAAGAGAACTGTTTGGCCCACGAGCCCACCGTAACGCTCATCATTCGGATTCACGGCCACTGCCGTATCGCCGAGCATTGTCTCCGGTCGCGTAGTGGCGACAGTCACACGTTTGTCCCTGTTCTTGATTGGATACTGCAGGTAATAAAGCTTGCCGGCTTGCGGCTGTTTCTCGACTTCGAGATCGGAGAGCACCGTCTGGTCCTGCGGGCACCAGTTAACGATCCGGTTGCCGCGATAGATCATCCCCTCGTCGTACAAGCGCACAAACACTTCGCGCACGACGCGAGAAAGATCGTCGTCCATCGTGAACTTCTCGCGCGACCAGTCAACTGAAGCGCCTTCGCGACGCATCTGCACGGTGATCTGTCCGCCGGATTCCTGCTTCCACTGCCAGACCCGCTCGATAAACTTCTCGCGTCCGAGATCGTGTCGCGATTTCCCTTCCTTCTTCAGCGCACGCGAGACCATTAACTGCGTCGAGATGCCGGCGTGGTCCATTCCGGGTAGCCAGAGCGTGCGATAGCCACACATCCTTTTGTGACGCGTCATCACGTCCATGAGCGTGTGTTGCAGGGCATGGCCCATGTGCAAAGAGCCGGTGACGTTTGGCGGCGGGATAACGATGCTGAAAACCGGCGCCTGCGGATCTTGATTAATCTCAGGCGCAAAATAGCCATTTTTCTCCCAGCGCTCGTAGTGATGCTGCTCCGCCTCTTTGGGATCGTATTGTTTGGGGATGTCCATGCTTACTCTGTGCTTTAGTGACTTAAAGACGAAAAGGTAGAGTCTACGCTAGGCAGTGCGGAAAGTTCAAAACATCGAAAGAAACTGCATTGAAACCACTTGAAAAAACCAACCATAGGGCGCAAACTGCCCCCATGACGAATAAAGAAATCGTTCAAGATTTGCTGCGACGCATTCCCGATGATACCTCACTTCAGGATATTGCACGGGAGCTCGAGTTTATTGCGGCGATCCGGCAGGGCCTTTCTGAACTTGATAATGGTGAGAGTGTTCCCATTGAAGAAGTTGAGAAAGAACTTCCCTCATGGATTATCAAGTAAGACTCTCACGTTCTGCACGCACTGATATTAAAGACCTCGTTCGATATATCTCAATCGACGATTCTAGTCAGGCCTTGCGCTTCGGTAGACTCCTAATTCAGCACACCAAGAGCTTGGGCCAGTTTCCTGAGCGTGGACGAGTAGTGCCCGAGTTCGAGGATGATAATCTGCGCGAAATCATCGTCAGGAATTATCGAATTGTTTACAGACTTCATCACGATGAACGATTAGTTGAGATAATTCGCTTTTGGCACTCAGCGAGAGGCTCTCTTAACATTCCTCCATCGAATTGACTTCCTTCAGGTAAGACAACTTGAGGTCACAATTTGCAGCCTCCAAAACAAAAGCAGGTGACTCGTTAAAGTCACCTGCCTCGTCAAACCAAAGTTGTAACGAACCCTACTTCGTCTTTTCCAACTGCTGCTTAATCAACAGCTCCGCCAAATCCGGTACGACTTCCCACGCGACCTCACGCACGACTTTGTCTGACATCAACTCGACAACACGTCGCGCAATCGCGTCGATCATTTCCGGTGTCAAGCCGTCCACGCTGACCGAAGCAGATGGCGCCGCAGCGGCAACCGGCTCGGGTTCAGCAAACATCGTCGGTTCGGGTTCGACAACCTCTACTTCTTCTACCGCAGACGCGTACGGAACTTCCTGCGTGTCCGCAAACGACGAATGAACCTGCGGCTGATAAGTCGACTCGTAAGCACTGGCCGCAACAGCCGCTTCTTTCACTTCTGGCTCGACAAACGCGCGCATCGGAGTCGCTGCATACGCGGGCTCGGCCACGGCAGGTGATTCATCGTCAAGATCTAAAACAAAATCGTCGTCCGCACTCGCGTGCACCGGCTCATACTCGCCGAGGTCCAACAGCACGTCGGAATCGCCTTGTGAATCGTTTCTGTTTGCGGTTTCCATGTTCTCCTCACGTGGAAACGATTCCGTTGCGGCAACCGGTTGTTCCACCTTCTGTTCGGATTCTCTTATTGCGTCCTCGAGCGGGAGGGTGTCCGCCGTCGTGACTTCGAGCTCGTATGTGTCCATGAACGCTTCTTCATCCTGAGGTTCTTCAACCTGAGGAAGTTTAGCGGTCGGATTTTCTTTCTCGACAGGCGGCTTCACCACCAGGGCTCCCACCCTGTCGATTAGTCGTCGAATCGATTGAAATGGTTTGGTCAAGATATCATCCGCGCCAACTCTGCGCGCCTCCGCTTCGTCGAACGGCTCAAACGAGCCCACGAGCAGCATGACAGGAATATGTTTCAGCTTTTCGTGTGTTTTGACATATCTGCACACTTCATAGCCGTCGGGAGAGGGCATGAAAACGTCTGCGAGAACTATGTCGGGTTCAAGCTCCAGGAGCTGGTCAATTGCGTCCTGGCCATTGCCAACCGCCACGACTTGCACACCTTCGTCAGCGAACGTAAGGTCGATAACTTTCTGAATGGTGGCCGAATCATCGGCGAGTAGGAGTTTGCGTCCAGCTAGCAAAGCTAATCCTTTAGCTGAATTGCACCATCGGCGGGCCTAGTGCATATGCACGAATGGCGCGGGCAAGTTCACGAAGCTGGTCTCGGGAATGAGACCCGACAGAAAACCTAACACCCGCGGTAAGTGGGAGTCAAGAGTTTGTTTTAGGAGGCGGCTGGAGTCTGAATGAAATCAATGAGATGGTAACCACTCGCCGCTTCCTTTCACCAACCGAATAGCACCTTAGAGACAATAAAAAGCCGAGAGCCATTTACTGTTTAACGCTGCGCCGACGTGATTTGGTCTCTCATTATTGTCGAGGGCCTGGAGAGACACTCGTAGAAATTCTTTGGTGCATGGATCGGTTTCACGTGGCAGTGCGATTTTCAAAGCATTTCTCGCCTGACGACCGCCAATTATAGGCAACCGCTAAAGCCGCAAATCTTCTCCTGTGAGGCACTGGGTCGTTACTAATCGTAATTTGGAGTTTTGGGATTGCTGGCGTTCCGATCTTGAGGATAGCAGCCAATGCCGGGAGATTCGATTGACTTACCGACGCTGACCATCCATCGATGATGTCGATATTCGCTATCAGCAAATCGAGGGCCTCTGTGGCCTTAAGGTCTGCAAGCAAACTCGCACCATGTTGCCAGAAGGCGAAGTTCCTATACTGATTCCCTGCCGGATCGGTAGCTTGCTCCAAGGCTTTAATCAATGCGAATACAAGCTGTGTCCGACATCTCGGAGCAACTTGCGCCTTTATGAGAAGCGATTCGCTCACTTCATGCACCTCTGGCCCGAACTGCAGTTTTAGCACAGCTACGCTTTCACCTAGTTCACTTTCTTGGAAGCATCGTAACCGGACTGTGGCACAGTCTCTGAAGAGTGGACATCTACTGCACCACTAGCAAGCAAGTCAAAAGTAGCAACCGTAACAAGGCAGAATAGGACCAACAAGGTTGCATGGTTCATGGTGTTCTCCTCAAAGTAAGCCGGGTCCCCAATTTATCGTATATCGGCGCTGAATAAAGTGAAACTTAGCTTCGCAAACGGTCTTACCTACATAAACCTTAATTAGATGGTTTTCAAACCTCTCAAAGCCCGATTTTGGTTGTGGTCCTCCCGGGTGATCGTAAAAGCCGAAAGTATTGCCTTCGGCTGTCATTCCTGCCTCATTGACGGGCAAGTCGGGAAAGGTTTGTCTCTCGATGATTTTATTGCCGTTTTCTCCGATCCAAGAATGCGTCCACTGCTCAAGTGACCAACGACCTTTCGGACTCCATGGGCTGCACAACCACAGCCTGAGTAGGAAGCAGTTTTGGTTGTCGAATCAGGCTTCGTAATGACAAGAGGACGGCCTTTTCAGTCATACGTTTGTTGAGTGTAGTAGATGCGGCCGTCGTCATCGCCAACAGCTACGAAGGACTGTTGACCTCGGTACGATTTGACTGTAGGGACACGCGACCCATCTGATCGTGAATCGAGTTAACCAGCCGATAACCACCCGTGCTGCCGGGGTGGTTGCTAATTGTGCTCACAGTACGGCCCGTGCCGTCGAAGTATTGGCCTGCGTACGCTTCGTCGGCGACGTTGTTTACCGTGGCGTAACTCGCAACGTAATTCGGTCCATACCAGAAACGTTTATAGGAGCCGTATTGGTGGTGGTGATGCGCTCAAGTTGGCCCAGACTGTTGTAACCGCGCCTTGAGTCTGGTTTGCCGGTGTCGGAAACTGCGTGCGGGTGTGGCGCCCAGGTCGAAGTTGTATTGCACGGTGGAATTGTTACCGTCAGCGTCAGTCAGCGTGGTGGGATAAGCAAACGTGTTGCGATTCACATTGTCAGAGAAGGCGTCTGTGTAACTTACGCTGCTGTGATGATTAGCGGGATCGGTAGCTGAAGCCGGAGTACTGGTAACGAAGTAGTTGGTGTAGCTGCTGAGCTTCTGCGAAGCATTGTTGATGTCCGTGACATCCCACTTCGAGACGCTCGTCACATTGTCGCGTGCATCTCTGCAGTTACTCTAGGGACTTATCGGAAATATCTGACGCCGCGTGCTAGCTATGCCCTCCTAGTTCCTCCAAGGAATCCGAGATGCACAGTCGCGTTTTCTTGTTCGCAATCAAAGATGTCTCTCCGCATCCGGAACATATATGGATTATGAAGTGTTCAAGGAGCGAAGTGATGCCATTCGGCGGCGGCCCAACGCGGTAGAACAAATGCAAGTCCCCAACTTCTAATTCACAAACTACGGTTTGACAATGTGAGCAACTTGTTGGCAAGAGTTTCATTTTTTTAATTCTCTCTGTCCTGCGACAATGAATGCATCGCGGTTTTTAATTTATCTAGAAGATCTAGATCGGAAGCAAAAAAGCTATGAGGCGTTTCAGCGGCGATTCTCTTCCAAGAGTCTTCATGTATTTTGGATGAAATCAGCAGGCGCCAGTTGAGGCCTAAAGCATTTGCGGCTCCCCACTCCCAGTAAAGCCACGGTGACGGTAAATATCCACCCGTAACTTTTTGTCCTCCTCGTTCGCTCCATATTCCGAGAAAATATCTACACGCTATCAATAAATCGATTATCCCTTCGCGATTCGATGTAGCGCCTTCCAAATCCTTGGCAAAGATTATTGAAAAATGCTCCTTCTCGCCGAATTGTTTTATTCTCTTCAGTATGTCGGGATCCTTGAAGGTGTGAGAGATGAATAAGGAGCGAAAGGTTTTCGGGAGCGACGCCGTTGTAATCTGGCGCTGTTGGTCCAACAAATCTTGAGCCAGTTCATAACGAGCATAATCATCAGAACCCCATTCACGCCGCTGAATGCGTTTAGATAATTCGCGGAATTTTCTGTTGAGCAGCGTAACTGTCGAAACAGTTGCCTGCTCACGACTCTCGTAAGGGATTTTGATGTCCGTTCTCGTTTCGAACTTTCGATACGAGACCTCTTTAGTCTGAAGTGGCACTCTGTAGTTTGGGAAATAGCCCACCTTGATTTTGTACTTAGGATCCGTGGATGCCAGCGCTTCCTCAAGCCTTCTTTTAATAGCAGACTCGCTCAGCCGTTTTCTCATTGAACTCGATGGTTGTAAGACAAACTCTGTATGCGCTTGTGATTCCCAGCGATAGAGTCTGGATAGCGTTGTCAAAATATTAAAATCAGCATCTTTCAAAGCGGATGTAATCTCGGCAAGTGCTCCAATCTCGTCCTGGTGTTCGATTGTCGGTGCAACAATGCAATCAGACTCACGAATGAAGTAGATGTGAAGAAACCGTTCACTTGTGTTTGAAACTAGTAAGTATTGAGCAATCTTTTCTCGATGTTTGCCTTCCTTTGAGAACGCACCAAGAAGAGAATTTCTGATCTCTTTTGGAATCGGGATCATGACACTTCTGTGGTCGCCTCGCTTAACTGTGGATTCTCTGATCGTCGGCTTCGTCAAACCTCTTAAATTAGATTCATTCAATGCTTTGCTGTACTCACGACTTGCGTTTAGTAAGTTCCTTACTCTTCTAATCCTCAGCCGGGGTCGACCCGATGGCAGAAGCGCTATATGGTCAATTAAGCGTGATAGCAGTTCGACTTGGAGGTTGTCGAGTTCCTCAAGATGTCCGCTTGTGCGGGAAACATTAGATCCGTCTTGGAATGGACTACTGTAAAGACGCGCGTCGGCTATGATCTCAACTGAATGGAGCCTCTGATAGTCATTCGTTGTCGACTCAGCTGTTATGACGTTAAATCCTAACTCGGCCAGGATCCCAAAAACATCATTCACGACACCCACGCGTTCGCGAAGAGTGATAGATATCCTCCAAAGATCATTCCAAGCCTCTTGCGGGATAGGAGAAACGATCATCTCAGAAAACTCGCCCTCTTGCTCTTTCGGTAAGACACAAAGCCAAACCTTGGCGCCGGGAAAGAGCGATAGATGGCCCCTGTGGTAAAGTGGGATGGGAATATTTAAGCCATCAAAAGCAGTCGGTTTGTCTAAAATGATCATATATAGTGGTCTTAATATCAGTAAAACTAAATGCTAAAGAGGATGGTGATCACCTGGATCAAATGATCCCGTCAAGGTCACTCAGTTGGTCTATACGTGCTTTTTGGTTTTGTAACGACGACGTTTCAATCGGTTATCTGCGTCAAGAAGCCGTTCACTTCGACGTTAAAGCATTTGTGAGAAGCTTGGTATTGGCAGTTGCAAGGCGGGCGCACTTTAGTTCATTTGTAGTGCTTCGTCAAGCGTGACGATCTCGATCTAACGTGCTCACGGTCCGGCCACAACCACGTCGTCGGGGGTGTTTGGTTTGCCGTCGGGACCGAGGGAGCGGAGGGAGTAAGTGGTTTGTTGACCTTCGTATTGATAGGGACGATGCCAGGGATCGACGCGGATTATGCGCGTCAGATATCGCGGGCTGAGATGGTCGATCAGGACCGATTCTTTATCCGAAACTACGAAATATCCCCGGTCACGACGATAGTCGCCAAGGGCTTTCGCGATGGTTGAAAGGTCTTCAGACGCAGCAGAGCGTTTGACTTCATTAATCGCTTCCGGAAGATTCGTGATGTTCACCCAGTTTCGCGTACCGCTCTTGAACTCCGTCACGCACCATGCACCAGCAGTTCGCGCGAGGCGGAAATCAGCTCGAACGAGCGCGGTAACAAGCGCCGACGATTCAGATCCAATCGAAAGGCCAAACGCATCGATATCCTCGATCCTCACGTCGTCGGAAGGAAGCACCACGCCAAACAAATTCGCCACGAGGCAACGCGCTTTTTTCGTCGTCAGCCACGTCGCCAACCGGCTGCGTGCCAACTGCGGCGGCGGGTCACATTCGCCCTCAGGTATCTCCACCTTCGCGGCGCGCGCAATTACTGCCAACTGCTCCCAACGATCGGGAGCGCTTCTGATCTCTCGCAACTGCCAGTGGCCTTCGTACAATCGCAGCCGAAACACGGCTTGAATCTCAGCGCTGACCTCAGCAATCTCCGCACCGTTCGATCGAATCTGAAGTCGAACCGCACTGCCCGGCAAGGACCAACCACCCATCGTCTGGATAGCTTTACGCGCCTGTTTCTGACTCAGATCGGCGCGCACAGAAACAGGCCCGACGATCGTCAGAATGACGACGGTGATCAACCACAGATGCACGCGGATTCGCATCAACAACTACTCGGCAGTTTTTTTACCAATCAACATCTGCAACATGATCTGAAGTTGTGCAGTCGTGAACGGCTTCGGCAGAAACACGATCGCGCCGGCGGCGAAACTGTCAGACGACAACTTCGGATCCTGTTCGGCGGTCATCATCATCACCGGAATCTTTCGCAGGCGTTCCTCGGATTTCATATAACGGACCAACTCCGGACCCGAAATATGCGGCATGACGACGTCGAGAATGGCGGCAGTAAAATTCGGATCACCCTGCAGGATCTTATAAGCCTCGCGCCCATCTCGCGCCGTCACCACGCTGAAATTTTCTTTCTCGAGAATCGTGGCGATCAATCGAAGGATCGCCGGATCGTCATCCGCCACCAGCATCCGCCGGTTCTCAGTTTCGTTAGTAAGGTTATTGTTCTCCATGTGAGTGTTCTTCCCTAGTTTCTAAACCTCCACTGCCCGACAACTCTCGCCCGCCTGCGTGGAAAGATCTGCGGCCAGTTTGATTGCAGCTACCATGCTTGAATGTTCAGCGAGTCCCTTGCCCGCAATGTCGAACGCGGTACCGTGATCGACTGAAGTCCTGATGAACGGTAAACCAAGAGTCACGTTCACGGCTTCACCAAACGACAAACACTTTACCGGAATCATTGCCTGATCGTGATAACACGCAACCACGGCGTCGAACTCGCCACGCGATGCGCGCAGGAACACGGTATCAGCCGAGAATGGTCCCTGCACGTCGATGTCGTCGAGCCCTCGCGCGGATTCGATCGCAGGCAAGATCTCCGAAGCCTCTTCGACTCCGAATAATCCTCCTTCAGCACCGTGCGGGTTAAGAGCAGCCACCGCCAAACGCGGACGCTCGATGCCCCAGCGCTGAAGTTCGCGATGGGCCAGGTTGATCACCTTAATCAAACGATCGCGCTCGACCAGCCGGATCGCTTCAGAGAGTGGCACGTGTGTCGACAACAACACGATGCGAAGGTTTGCGGCGACAAAAGCCATCGCATACTCCTCCGCACCAGTCAGATGGGCGAGAAACTCTGTATGACCAGGAAAACTATAACCACCAAGAAACAACGCGCGTTTGTTGATTGGCGCCGTCGCAATCGCATCGATACTTCCAGCCGCACACAACTCCACCGCAGCTTCGATGTAACCGGCCGCAGCTTTACCAGCGGTGCCCGATTCGATCCCGGGTTCGATCAAACCACTGATATTGTCGAGGTGATAGATGACTGGTTCGGAAAGCTGATCGGGAAACGACTCTCCAGTGCGAATGATGTCGTAACCTGATTGAAGATCGAGTGTGCGCGCCGTGTGAGCCAGCAACTGAGCATCACCGATAATCACCGGCACGCAAACTCTTTTGATTTCATCTTCAGCAACGGCTTTGAGAACCACTTCCGGCCCTATACCGGCAGGGTCTCCCATCGTTATGCCGATGCGCGGCAAAACTCTCCTGGGACGAGGACCAGGATTAGCTGAGCTTTGTTCTGGTTGTCGCATTGCTTAAGGCGACGCACTGTTTCAGCGAGAACGCCGGGCGAGGCTGTGCAGTTTCGCTATTGAATCCCCTTTAGTCGCTGGCGCTTTCAACCCGCTCGTCGGCCTTGTAGATGTACTTGATGTTCCGTTTGAGCACGAGCAGATTCGGCGCACCTTTTCGGTTTACCTTCAGTGCACCACGATCGTACCACTCGATAGTGCCTTCAATCTCCTCACCGTCAAGCAGAACGAGCACCATCAGTGTATGAGCGTCGATCTGTTTCTTGTAATAAAAGATCTCCGCGTTAGTTTCGTTGGGAGGCGGAATTCTTTTCTTTACTTGAACAGGTGCATGTTGTTGTGGAGCGCGTTCGCGCGGTCCACTATCATTTGAGGCGCGGGAGCTCCCATTCGAACGCTCTCTGGGCTGCGGAACTTCTCGGGCTTTGCCCTTCACTTCCGCGAGTGTGGTTCTGATGAGTTTACGATTCACTTGATTATTACCTCCAAAAATCTATGACGGGGCACTCTCACCCGGTCGAGAACTAGCGATGTATAGGACACGGCTTAGATGTTAGATCAGTGTCAAAGCTCTCGCAGGCTGCGGCCCATCCGAGGAGAGGAACGAACAATACCCGTAATGGAATTTCCTGCAAGGAATGTCGGACATGCTACACAACAAGCGACGAAAAAGCAAAGGGGAAAAGCGTGTTTGATATCAAAGATTTACATGCAAGAAATACTGCAAGCATGAACCATAGATTACACAGATTCTCAAAAAATCAATCTGTGTAATCTGTGGATAAAAATAAGGGAAGGCCCCCGACGGCCTTCCCTTTTCAAAGGGCGATGAAGTGATCTCTAGTCGGCCTTCTTTCGAATGAAAGTCGGAACGTCGAGGTCATCAACGCGCGGAGTACCCATCATAGGCCGCGGGAGATCGTCGGTCGGCCTTGCTACGAAACGTGGCGGCGGCGCGGGAATCGCCGTCGTCGCAGCGGCAGACGCCATCGATGTGGCCTCTCTATCAAATCCGGTGGCGATGACAGTGATCTTCATCTCGTCGGTAAGAGTTTCGTCGATCACTGCACCAAAGATAATGTTTGCATCGTCGTCGGCAGACTCGCGAATGATCGACGAAGCAGCGTTCACTTCAAACAACGTCAGATCGGGTCCGCCGGTGATGTTGATCAAAACGCCTTTCGCGCCTTGAATGGTTGCTTCTTCCAGTAGTGGTGACGAGATGGCCTGCTGAGTCGCTTCAATCGCGCGGTTCTCACCAGTGGCGCGCCCGGCACCCATCAGCGCCATTCCCATTCCCTGCATTATCGACTTCACGTCGGCAAAGTCGAGATTGATCAAACCAGGCACAGTGATCAGGTCGCTGATGCCCTGCACTGCCTGGCGCAAAACGTCGTCGGCAACTCGAAACGAGTCGCCGAGTGAAACACCGCGCTCGACGGTGTGCAGCAGTCGCTCATTCGGAATCGTGATGACTGTGTCGACGCACTCGCGCAACTCACGCAATCCCTGATCGGCCTGTTGCATGCGACGGCGACCTTCGAAATGAAATGGCTTGGTCACCACAGCGACTGTCAACGCATCGAGCTCAGTTGCGAGTGAGGCGATGATCGGCGCCGCACCAGTGCCAGTGCCACCACCGAGGCCGGTCGTGACAAAAACCATATCGGCGCCTTCGAGCACTTCAATGATCTTGTCCGTATCTTCGAGCGCAGCTTCGCGACCGACATTCGGATCGGCGCCGGCGCCGAGCCCCTTTGTCAGACGACTGCCGAGCTGAATTTTGATTGGCGCACGCGAGCGCTTCAGCGCCTGTAGATCTGTGTTGGCAACAAGAAACTCGATGCCTTCGATGCCGGCTTCGATCATGCGATTGACAGCATTGCTGCCCCCACCGCCGATGCCGATCACTTTTATCCGCGCTCCGGTGAGTGGCGGATCATCATCAATGAAAATATTAATGCCTGCTCCCGGTTGACGAGTGTCCGGTGTCATAGTTAGTTCCTCTCTCCCAAAACGGGATGGCGTCCAAGGCCGCTTCCTTCTATGTTGCGTTTCCTGAGCCATCGGCATCGATATCTTGCGGACAATATCTTGTGCAACCGGGGCGCAAGCATACAACAACTGGTCAGAAAATACTACCGAATCTATTTCGAAATCTTGACACAAAGTGTGTCAACTTCCCTGTGGATCCACGCCTGCCGACACCCGTGCGAATCTCTGCTGCCTGCGCGCGATGGGCAAGCAGTGCGAGACCCGCGGCGGCTGTCCACGCAGGACTCTGGATGTCTTCAACCAAACCACCGAAGCGATCTCGTTCGGGATACCCAATTCGCACCGGCGCATCAAAAACCTGTTCCGCGATCTCAGTCATGCCGTGCAGCAACGCACCTCCGCCGGTCAACACGACACCACTCGAGAGTTGTCGTTCCCAGCCTGCGTCTTTGATCTCGTCTGCAACGTGCATCAACACTTCTTCAGCCCTCGGCTGAAGGATGTCGCAAAGGATCTGGCGCGAGAGCTGGCGTGGTGGACGACCACCCACCGACGGCACATCGACGAGCTCGCCGCGTTCCATCTCGCTCAAAGAACTGCTGCACGCACAACCAACCGTGCGTTTGATCTTTTCCGCTTCCGGAATCGGCGTGCGCAGACCAAACGCTATGTCGTTGGTGAAGTGCGAGCCGCCAAGCGGGAAAACCGCGGTGTGCTGAACGGCGCCACGCTGGTAGATGATGAGCCCCGTTGTCTCCGCGCCAACATCTACGAGTGCAGCGCCAAACTCTTTATCATCTTCAGTTAGCGACGCTTCCGCAGCCGCAAGCTGCTCCAGCACCATGTCCGCCACGACCAGTCCGGCACGATTCACGGCGTTGATGGCGTTCTGCCGGGCGGTGACAGGACTGGTGACGATGTGAACCTTCACGGCGAGTCGCGCACCAATCATTCCCACCGGATCGTTGATGCCATCCTGGTCATCGACGATGAACTCCTGCGGCAGTCGATCGACGATCTCGCGACCCGCCGGAAGCTGAATCGCACACGCGGAATCGATTGCGCGACGGACGTCTTCGGCGACGATTTCACGATCGCGACCTGAGACGGCGACGATGGCCTGGCCGTTGAAACCGAGGATGTGCGAGCCCGCGAGGTTGATCGTCACCTCTTCAGCCTCGAGCCCGCTCATGCGCTCTGCGTCTTCGACCGCCTTCTTGATCGCGTCGACAGCCGCATCGGGATTTACGATCACTCCCTTGCGCAAACCGCGTGCTTCGGCCTCGCCGATGCCAACCACTTCCAGCACATTTCCCTCGCCAGGTTCACCAGCTATACACGTCACCTTACTTGTCCCAATGTCGAGACCGATCGTGTGTTGTGTTCGCTTAGCCATGTCGGGTTCTGCTCTAAAGAATTACTCCCGCAAAGGCGCAAAGGCGCAAAGAAAAATCCTCTTTAGGTTTGAAGCGCTCTTCTTTGCGCCTTTGCGCCTTTGCGGGAGAGAGTTTTTTACTCATTTTTACCTTCGGCAACGGTGTGGCTGCCGGTCACTAACCCCACGATCGCACGCTTACCTTGCGTGAGATCAATGTAGCTAATCAAAGGACCACGCGCTGTCTGACGTTGCGCGTCGAGCACATTCAAAGCCTTGCCCAATCTCGTGTTCTGATCCTGCCCACCAAGCCGAACTTCAATCTGCGAATCGTCGCCCGCGAGCTGTACGCGCACGTCTCGCAGATCTTGCAGATTCACTTCACTCACACGCTCTGAAACTCCCTGCGCATTCCAGTCGCGCTGGAGTTCAAGAAACTTGCCGACACGTTCGCGGTTCTCCGTTTGTGCCGTCGCCGAACTGTCTTCGTTCCAGCCACGCAAGAAGAACGCCGGCATCTGATCCGTTGAAGACATCTCGCCGAGAGAAACTGCGTCGTCGTCGACCCAGATAAAACGTCCCGCGGCGTTTCGCACCACAGCTTTTGGTTCGCGTTCCGTGATCCGCACACGAATGCCATCAGGCAAAACACGCGTGACGATTGCGGTGCGCACCCACGGCAGGTGCTCGAGATGCTTGCTGAGCTGCGGCAGATCGGCGCGCCAAACTCCGGTTTCACTCACGTCGCGCCGCACAACGTTCTTAATCTCTTCCGCCGAAGCCCGCGACACGCCGCGTGTCTCGACAGTACGAACCTGGAAAAAGCTTGCCGACGCGGCCGCGCGATAGCCTACAAAACCAATCAACCCGATGATCGCGATGACGCCGATGCGCAACGCGAGCGGCACGTAGGCCAAAATAGATTTGAACCGTGCGCCAATCGATTCATTAGCGCCGCGTTTTGCCGGACGCTGGCTCGCGCCGGATCGACTCTTGCCAATCCCAGTGCGATTACCGACTTTTTGAGCTACGACTTGCTCTCTCATAGCTCACTGCTCCTTTCTTCCGATTCCTCTATAGATGGCACAGATTCCGCGGATTTCCAGAGCTCGACCTCGTATTCGAGTTCAATCCCCTGCTCTCGTTTGACGCGTTCACGAATCTCTTCCGCGAGCGCGAGCGCATCTGCCGCGCGTGCGTTGTCACCTTCAGTGACGATGAAGTTAGCGTGCACTGGCGAAACCACCGCGCTACCACGTCGCTGTCCTTTCATTCCCATCTCGTCGATCATCTTGCCCGTGCCAACTTTGCTTTCCGGCGGGTTCTTGAAAAAACAACCGGCCGATCGCGAACCGTGTGGTTGCGTTGCGAGTCGGCGGCTCTTCGCGTCGTCCATGCGCGCCTTGATGAGATCCGGATCGTCGGGTTTCAGCCGCAAAGTAGCTCCGAGTAACAATTCGCCCTCGCGAAACGAAGTGTGACGATAGTTCCACTGAATACTTTCACCGGGCACGTCAACGACCTTTCCTTCACGAGCGACTCGTACATTTTCTGTTACCGCGCCGATCTCATGACCGTATGCACCGGCGTTCATCCAGAGTGCGCCGCCGACTGTGCCGGGAATTCCACCGAGCCCTTCGATCCCCGACAACCCGGCGCGCGCGCAATCGATGCACAGTCGCGGCAGCGAATAACCCGCGCTTACGGAAACGAGATCGCCGTCGATGTGCACTTCACCTTTCATGTTGCTCAAGTTCAAAACCACGTAATGATGATCACCGTCATCTGCGAGAACGTTGCTGCCCGAGCCGAGTGGTCGCCAACCGATGCCGGCCTCTTCGAGTTCGTAAACAACTGCTGCCGCCTGCTCTTCAGTGTCGGGCGCGATCACCCAATCGATCACTCCGCCAACTTTCAAACTCGTCAGATCGGCAAAACGCTTTCCACGTTCGGCTTGCACTCCCAACCGCGCCACTATTTCTTCAATAATGCTCATTTCTTATTTCAACTTAACCACGGATAACACGGATGAAATCCGGATTTCTATCCGTTTTATCCGTGGCCCTCTTTCAACAACCCCAACAATTGCTCACTGACTCGATTGACCGTTCCCGCACCCAGCGTCAACACGAGATCGCCAGGCTGAACTGTCTCACGCAAGGCAGCCGCCGCGTTGTCGAGTGCCCCAACGTAATTCACATCCTTGTGTCCAAAACGTTTGATTGCGGCAGTCAATGCTTCAGCCGTGACGCCTTCAATCGGATCTTCACTCGCCGCGTAGATGTCCGTAATAAACACCACATCGGCGTTATTAAACGAACGCGCAAACTCCTGCATCAGATCGTGAGTTCGCGTGTAACGATGCGGCTGAAACAGAACGACGATGCGGCGGCCGCCGGAGCCGAGCTTTGCGGCGGCTAACGTCGCACGAATCTCAGTCGGATGATGACCGTAGTCGTCGACCACTAGCACACCGTCAACTTCGCCCTTCGGCTGAAATCTTCGTCCTGCGCCGGTGAAGCTGTGCAGTCCTTCGACGATCTTTTCGAACGATACTTCCAGCTCAAATCCAACTGCGATGGCAGCGAGAGCGTTGTAAACGTTGTGCAAGCCGGGCACGCGCAGGATCATCTCGCCCATCACGTCTGTTCCGCGCCAGACTGTGAACGACGATCCGAAGTTGTTGTCGTGTCTGATTCCGTGCGCAGAAACGTCGGCCTGCGCACTAAAGCCGTAAGTCAGGCGGCGCCGTTCGAGAAGCGGAATGATCGCCTGTACGTTTGGATCGTCGAGACACAAAACCGACGAACCGTAGAACGGTACCTTGTTGACGAAGCTCGCGAAGCACGCACGCACGTCGTCCATGTCGTGGTAATAGTCCATGTGCTCGCGATCGATGTTGGTGACGACTGCGATCGTCGGCGTCAACATCAGGAACGAGCGATCGCTTTCATCCGCTTCGACGACCATCAAGTCGCTTGTGCCGAGGTGTGCATTCGAACCGTATGCTCCGACAACACCGCCGACGACCATCGTGGGATCGAGGCCGGCATGGCCCAACACCGTCGCGACCATCGACGTAGTCGTTGTTTTTCCGTGTGAACCGGCAACGGCGACGGTGTGCGGTTTGAGTCGCATCAGTTCCGCCAACATCTCCGCGCGCGGGATCACCGGAATCGAGCGACGGTTGGCTTCGAGAACTTCCGGATTGTCATCACGAACGGCGGTCGAGCGAACGACGACGTGTGGCTGGCCCACATTCTCTGCGGCGTGACCCTCAAAGATCTCAACACCCATTTGTTGCAGCCGATCGGTGACATTGGAATGCTTCAGATCGGAACCGGAGACGCGGAAGCCGAGGTTGACAAGCACCTCGGCGATACCGGACATACCGATTCCGCCAATGCCTACAAAATGAACGTGTTGAATTCTTCGAAACATAAACTAAGCCACAAAAGGGCCAAATTCAGCTAATTAACTCTTCGATCATATCGACTGCTGCCGCAGCGGCATCGCCGTGCGCTAGTTTTCTGCTTGCATCTTCCATGCGATTCAAATCGTCTGGCGCAGTTGCCAATTTTTCAATCTCGGTTACCAGCCGGTCGGCGCTTAAGTCCTGCTGCAAAATCATTCGCGCGGCGCCCGAAGCTTGCAGCGCTTCCGCGTTCTTGCGCTGGTGATCGTCGGCGGCATAGGGAAATGGGACCATGATCGATGCTTTGCCGGCGGCGATCAGTTCGGCGGTCGTCGTCGCGCCGGCGCGGCAGAGCACGAGATCGGCATCCGCGAAATCCGCCATCATGTTGTCAATGTAACTGCGAACATCGCCACGTTCGCTCCAGCCTGCGGCCGCGTATGCCGCGTTCACTTTTTCAAAATCCGCTGGTCCGGTCTGATGCTTGATCCGGAGATCGACCGGAATTGCTTTCAACTTCGGCAACGCCGCCACCATCGCTTCGTTGATTGCGCGTGCGCCCTGCGACCCGCCAAACACCAGCAACGAAAACTTTCCCGGCTCGCGTTGCTTGCGCGGTATTTCAAAAAACTCGCGACGCACTGGATTGCCTGTGACTTTCGCCTTCCCGCGGAAGTAAGGCAGCGCCTGCTCGAACGAAACTGCCGCGCGATCCACGAATCTCGCCAGCACCCGGTTGGTCCAACCCGGTAACGCGTTCGACTCCATCACGAGTGTCGGACGTCTTGTTAGCGCTGCCGTCAAAACAACCGGACCGGAAACATAACCACCGGCGCCGACAACCACATCCGGCTTGAACTGTCGCATCAACCTGCGCGTCGAGAAAAAACTCTTCGGCAGGATCGCGATTCCTTTCACCCGCGCGCCGAGACTCACATTCTTCAGTCCCGCACTATCAATCAGCGACAAATCAAAACCAGCTTGCGGCACGAGACGCGTCTCGAGTCCGCGTGCAGTGCCGACGAAGTGCACTTTCGAATTCGCATCGCGCCGCATGATCTCCTGTGCTACCGCGATTCCAGGATAAATATGTCCGCCAGTGCCACCGGCTGCGATCATGACGCGCATTTCAATGATCAATAGCGTGTCGCGCCTACACGAATCGGCGCCGCCACGTCTAAACTTTTTTGGTCTCGAAGCTTCGACGTCGCCTTTTCAAACAATCCGACGTCGAGTGAACCGCTCGCGTGTTGCGAAACATTCAGCAGGATTCCGACTGCCGCAAGCGTCGGCACGAGCGACGATCCACCATACGAAATGAACGGCAACGGAATTCCTTTTGTCGGCACCAGCGAGAGCACCACACTAATATTAAAGAGCGCCTGGGCGACGATGCTGGTGACAATCCCGAGACTCAGCAACATTCCAAACCGGTCCGGCGCCAACAGCGCCGTACGCACGCCACGCCACAGAAAGAGCGCAAACACGGCCACGACCGCGAGGGCGCCGACGAGACCCAACTCTTCGCCGACGACCGCGAAGATAAAATCCGAGTGCGCAAACGGAAGAAACAACATCTTCTGTTTGCCCTGTGCGAAACCAAGTCCGTTCGTGCCACCCGATCCAATCGCGATCAACGACTGCACCACCTGGAATCCCGAACCTTGCTGATCGGCCCACGGATCCATAAACGTGATCAGGCGTTTCAGTCGCCACGGCACAAAGATCAACAAACCGGCCGCGACGACGAGTGCGGGTGCTGCGGCCATGCCGAGATGAAGCAAGCGCGCGCCGGCGGTGTAAATCACAACCGTAAATATCAACGCCAGCATCAGCGCGGTGCCGAAGTCGGGTTCGATGATGACCAGCGTCGCGAGCCAGCCAGTCACGATGCCGCACGGAACAAACGTCCGCCAGAAGTCGCCCTCTTCACCGGCTCGCTTCTCGAGAAAGTACGCGAGAAAAATGATCAGCGAGAGCTTCGAGATCTCCGACGGCTGCAACGAAAACATCCGCAACTTGATCCATCGATGCGCGCCGTTTGTCGCACTGAAGGCAAAGACAGAAATCAAACCGACGGTGCAGATCAGCAACAAGGTATAGACGATGCGACGGTTCTTTAGTTGCTGGTAGTTGAACTGCATCGCGAGCAACATCACGATGAAGCCGATGAAAACCCAAACGCCCTGCTTTACGACGTAGTAAAACTGGTTGCCGTTCTCCTTTTGCGCCATCACAGCCGACGCGCTGTAGACCATCACGACGCCGAACAGCGCGAGGCCAACGGTCGCCGCGAAGAGCCATTTATCTGGAGCAAGTTTCCGAGCCATTTCTTTAGCCACAAAAAGGCACAAAAGTTATTCTTGTGCTTCTTTGTGGTGCACCTCTTCTTTGAATACTTTTCCACGATGTTCGAAGCTATCGAACATATCGAAGCTCGCGCATGCGGGCGCGAGTAAAACCACATCGCCTTTTTCGGCTGCATTGAATGAACGTGCGACCGCGTCTTTCATGTCTGTCGCGCGCTCGAACGCTGCACTGCTTCCCAATTCATTCGCGATCGTCTCTGCATCTTCACCAATCAGTACGAGCTTTCTCACTTTCGTTCGCACCAGCGGTTCGAGCGGTGCATACGGTGCCTTTTTTCCACGCCCGCCGAGAATCAACACCACTTTTCCCGGCTCATCTGCGAATGCTTCCAAGGCTTTCAACGTTGCGTCGACGCTCGTCGCCTTCGAGTCGTTGTAAAACTTCACACCATCGATTTCGGCGACAAACTCGAGTCGATGCTCGACGGGATCGAATCGTTTCACGGTCTCGCGCATCGATTCGACCCCTGCGCCTGCCGCGATGCCTGCTGCAAATGCTGCTGCAACGTTCTCGACGTTGTGCAGTCCGCGCAACTTCATCTCGTCCACGTTGAGCAACACCTGTTCACCTTCCGGCCCGCGAAACACCAGCTCACGCCCGCGCAGGAACACACCGTTCTCGACTTCTTTCCTGACGCTGAAGTTCAGCACTCTCGCTCGCAAGCCGCTCGCCCATGACGAAACCGTCGGATCGTCTGCGTTGAGCACCGCCGTATCTTCACGAGTCTGATTCATGAAGATACGGTGTTTCGCAGCAGCGTAATCATTGAACGTTTCGTAACGGTCCATATGATTCGGCGTCACGTTGAGCACAATCGCAATCGCCGGATGAAAGTCACTGATCGTTTCCAACTGAAAGCTCGAAAGCTCTGCGACTGTCCAGCCGTCGTCGCGTGAAGTCTCAATCATCGAGATCAGCGCTTTGCCGATGTTGCCGCCAACCTGCACCTTCAATCCCGCGTCGCGCAGCAGTTCGCCGATGAGCGACGTTGTCGTTGTCTTACCGTTGCTGCCCGTAATTGCAACGATGCGACCTTTCAAATATCGATAGGCGAGCTCTACTTCACCAATCACTTCGGCGCCGGCTCGCTCGGCGTAACGAATCGGAATGATAGTCGCCGGAACTCCCGGACTTACGACTACGAGATCGAGTTGATCGAGTAGCCAGCTCGGCGCTTCACCCGGTAACAAACCCACTCCGGATTCTTTCAGCGCCAATGCTTCCGGCGTCCACTTCTCGAGCGGCTTTTGATCGGTCAAGGCGACAACCGCGCCCTGGGCCAACAGAAATCTCGCGGCTGCGATCCCACTTCGCGCCGCACCGACTATCAAGACTTTCTTGCCGCTAAGAAGCACAAAACCTACAAACCGCTACCTGAGTTTCAACGTCGAAAGACTTAACAATGCAAACAAGATCGCGAGGATCAAAAATCGAAAGACGATCTTAGGCTCTTTCCAACCCCCCATCTCGAAGTGGTGATGCAAAGGCGTCATCTTGAACAAGCGTCGACCGGTTCCGGTGGTGCGTCGCGTCATCTTGAACACGCCGACCTGCAACATCACCGATAGCGCCTCGATCACAAAAACGCCGCCCACCATCAGCAACATGAATTCCTGCTTCGTGAGCACGGCCACCGTTCCCATTGCGCCGCCGATGGCAAGACTGCCAACGTCCCCCATAAAAACCTGCGCGGGCGGCGCGTTGTACCAGAGAAAGCCGAGACTGGCTCCGACCATCGCACCGCAAAAGATCGTTAACTCTGCGGCTTCGGGCCGGTGCGTGATGTCCAGATAATTGGCCCAACGCGCGTCGCTACTGATGTACGTGAAACCGGTCAACGCGCCCATCGCGATTACCGTGATGCTGATCGCCAACCCGTCCAAACCATCGGTCAAATTCACTGCGTTCGACGATCCCAGCAGCACCACCGCAATCAACACCAAATATAGGTACGGTCCAATGAAACTTGGCCCAGTCGGTTTTGCAGTCGCCTTGATAAACGGAATACTGACGTTCCAGGAGTAGTCGTTGCCACCCCAAAATCTTGTCGAAAGAAACAGCACTGCCCAAACCATCACGGTCACCAACAACTGCGCCAAGAGCTTTTGTCGCCCGGTCAAACCGAGACTGCGTCGCTTCGCGATCTTCCAGTAGTCGTCGACAAATCCGATCAGCCCGAACAAAAGCGTCGCGCCAAATGCGGTCCATACAAAGACGCTCGACAATCGCGCCCAGAGCAAAGTTGAGATCAAAACTGATCCGACTATCAACACACCGCCCATCGTCGGCGTGCCGCGTTTGACCTGGTGGCCTTGTGGACCTTCTTCGCGAATCTGCTGGCCCACGTTCCACTGCTTCAACGCCTCGATCAACTTGCCACCGAAGAAGAGCGAGATCAGCAACGCCGTGATCGTCGCGTATGCGGTGCGAAAAGTGACGTACTGAAAAACGTTGAGGGCCTTTACGAGAAACCAATCCTTGTCCTTGAAGTGGACGTAAAGAAGCTCGTAAAGGAAGTAGTAGATCATTTAGTTTCGCAACGTCTCCAAACTAACCTTCGTCTTCTCCAGCCAACGGAAACTTCTCTTTCAACGCTTTCACGATCCTGTCCGTCGCAACGCCGCGCGAACCCTTCACCAAAATCAAATCCCCCTCTTTAACTTCGCCGACTATCTCCGCTACAACCTCGTCGGAAGAGTTGAAAAACTTCGCCGTTGAAACTCCCGCTTCACTCGCACCCGCGACAATCTCTTTTGCAAGACCACGCACGCCCCAAAGCACGTTGATCCCGTTGCGCGCGATCTCACGACCAACATCACGATGCAGCGACACTTCATCAGGTCCGAGCTCAAGCATCTCTCCGGCGATAACAACCAATCGCTTGCGATTCTGACCACCTTCCACCATCGTCCGCACCATGTTCAGCAACGAACGAGGATTCGAGTTGTATGAATCGTCGACGACTGTAAAACCTGCTGCGAAGTCGAGCACTTCGCCGCGCATCTTTGGCGGCTGTGCACTCTTCAGTGCCTTCGCAATCTCTTCCGGCGTGATCGAAAAGGCTGTGCCGACCGCTGACGCCGCAAGTGCATTACTCAAATTGTGACGACCACTCATCGCGAGTGTTGCTTGTGCCTCACCCAACGGCGTTCGTAAACGAAATCCAATCCTGCCGAGCGAGTTGGTATCGATCTCTGTTGCCGTGATGTCGGCTGCATTGTCGATACCGAACGTCAGCGTGCGACCACGATGCTTGTCGCGCATCTTCATCACGAGTTCGTCGTCCGCGTTGAGAATCGCTGTGCCTTCCGGTTTTAGTCCCTCGATCAACTCTGCTTTCGCAGCGGCAATGTTTTCGATCGTGCCCAGGTATTCGAGATGAACCGGCGCCACCATCAATTCCACCGCAACATCCGGCGGTGTGATCTGGCAGAGTCGTTGAATCTCATGCGTGGGCGACGACATGCCCATCTCCAGCACCGCGAGATCGAATTGGTCGGGCGAACGGTCTTCACTAACCATTCGCAAAACCGACAACGGCAAACCCAAACCGTTGTTGTAATTCCGCTCGCTTTTCAAAACGCGATTGCCGGCATGCTTGAGAACATGTGCAGTCAACTCTTTCGCCGTCGTTTTTCCGGCGCTACCGGTGATCGCCACGACTGGCTTCCCCCACGCCGTGTAGACGCGATGCGCGAGCAGTTGCAACGCAGCGATCGCATCGTCAACCGGCAGCAATCGATCCTTCACGCTTTCGAGGTAAGAATCGCCGCTGACGTGATCCGTACGCGCGACGGCGGCTACGGCACCACGCTCGAACGCGTCGCCTATAAAGCGATGAGCATCGACGAACTCACCATTAAAACCGGCGCGGGCGTAGTCCTTTTGCGAGAGTGCAAAAAACAGTTCGCCCGCGCCTACCGAACGCGAGTCAATGGAATAATCTCTGATCTGTTTGTCAAATATCTCTGCGCTTATGCTTGTCGCATTCGCGCCCATCAAAGCTGCAGCCTCGCCAACCTTCACGTGATTACGGCCTCTTCCTGCTCCATCGTTTCTTCCTGCGCAGGCGTGTTGCTAACCGGATCGAGCAGGCATTCAACCAATCTTGAAAGCGAGCTCTGATTCAGCGAAACGTTTGCCAGGACTTCGGCAAAGCTTCCAACACGTCCAACAGCAGGACGCATGTCACCATTCGAGCCATCTAATGGGGGATGATGTTGTGCCCGGAGGGATGAACGCTGGCTGCGCAATCTTTTTCTGCAGTCAGCAATGCCGTAGTTTACGTCATCTTCCAGAGTTTCTTCATCCCGAGGGACTGACGCCTCCTTGGAGTGCGGCGTCTTGGCGCCGCTTTGATAAGACTCGGCTGGCTCAAGTGAAATTTTCATGTCGGGTTAAACTCTCAGGTTCGTGCCAAGCGGCGACAAGTCGCCGCACTCCAAGTTATTGCAATCTCCCAAAATCAACATAGACAAGCTGCCCTGTGGTCACCTCCGCGCCCGCTGACGGATTTTGTTTCAATACTCGTCCTTCACCGCGTGCTTCGACTTGTAATCCGAGTTGCGCGCAAGTTCGGGCGACATCGCGCACGCTGCGCCCACGTAAATCAGGCATCAACATCGCCTTCTTCGTGGCTACAGCGTAGACAACTTCACCGTTTCTTCCTCCGTTGCTATCCACGGTTGGCATTGTGGCTTTCCGCTGGGCATCGGATTCGGCTTGTTCTTCCTGACGTTTCGCGGCGCGCTCGGGATCTTCCGGAGCCTGTGCGATCAGATCCGTAGACGTCGTTTCAATGTCAGGCATGACGTTGAGCGTCGGCAGAACCTGTTCGGCGACTTCACGAAACACCGGCGCAGCGACGTCGCCGCCGTGATAAGCACCGGCAGGCTCGTCGATCACGACGATGATGACGACTTGCGGATTGCTCACCGGCGCAAAACCAACGAACGAACCGACAAACTTTGTCGACGAGTAAGCTTTCGTCTTCGGATCGATCTTTTGCGCCGTTCCGGTTTTGCCGGCCGCTGAATAGCCGTCAAGTTGAGCCTTCTTCGCGGTTCCGTTCAGCGTCACCCCTTCAAGCATGCCGCGCAGAGCGATCGCAGTTTCAGCACTGATGACGCGATGCTGTTCGGGCTGCGCGCGATAGACGACGTTGCCGCCGGCATCGCGAACTTCGCGAATCAAGTGCGGCGCGATTCTGACGCCGTCGTTTGCAAGCGCACCAAACGCAGCAACCATCTGCACCGGTGTCACGCCCACTTCCTGTCCGATCGCGATCGAACCGATCGACGACGGCTGCCAGCGCTCAACTTTTCTCAGGATGCCGTTTGTTTCACCCGGGAGCTCGACACCGGTTCGCGATCCAAAACCAAAACGCTTGATGTATTCGTACATCGTCGGGTCGCCGACACGAATCCCCAGCTTGATCGCGGCGACGTTGCTCGACTTCGCGAGCGCCTCGGCAATAGTCAACGATCCAAACGGCTTATGATCGTGGACCAAACGACCCGCGACAGTGATCGAACCCATCTGACAGTCGATACGATCGTCAACCTTCGCGAGCCCCTTCTCCAATGCAGCGGAGAAGGCGACGACCTTGAACGTCGAGCCCGGCTCGTAAATATTCTGCAGCGCCCAGTTCGATCTTGTTTCAGGCTTCGCGTCGGCCACGTTATTCGGATCGAACGTCGGCGCGTTTGCGAGTGCGAGAATCTCGCCACTGCGCGGATCGAGGACGATCACCGTTCCAGACTTCGCGTGCGAGCGTTGCACTGCAGCTTGTAGCGCTTGTTCGGCCTGATACTGAATCGTCTGATCGATCGTCAGCACGACTGTTTGGCCTGGCTTCGAAGCAATCTCGTAACTCTCGTAGGGCTTGCCGTACGCGTCTTTCTCAACCAACAGTTTTCCCGCTTCGCCTGTGATCTTGGCGTTGTAAAACTGTTCGACACCGCCGAGGCCCTTGCCGTCGAGTCCGACGTAGCCGAGCACGTGCGCAGCGAGTGAACCATTCGGGTAGTAACGCTTCGGCTCGAGTTGCGTCTGCAATCCGGGAAGCTTTAGTTCGACGATCTTGTTTGCGACGTCGGCGTCCAGACGTCGTGCGATCCAGATGAATCGCTTCTTCGCCGCGGCTGCATCACGAAACTCTTTCGTGAGCTCCGCTTGTTTCAGACCGAGCGACTTCGCGAGTTGCTGTGCGTTGCGATCGAGGGTCGCAGCATCGAGACCGTCGGGATCGAGAAACAACGAAACAGTCTGCACACTGCGAGCGAGTTGACGCTCCTGTCGATCGAGCAGTTCGCCACGCTGCGGGCTTGTTTCAATTGCGTTCTGCTGTTGCTGGCGAGCGCGGTTGGCAAGACTGTCGTACTGCGAAAACTGCAGGTAGACCAGGCGAGCCGAAATTAACAGCATCCAGAAACCAATAAAAGCCGCGACAAAAAGCGCGCGGCCTGGTGAAACATCCGGTCTGGATTTTGAACGAGCAATGAGGCGTGCCAACATCACCTACTTGTTTCCCCCTACCCAGTAGCGTGATGAGGACGCTTTGTAGTTAGCCACGGATCACACGGATCAGTGTTTATCCGTATTTCCGATTTGTCCGGGCCTCGCCGGCTTCAACCCGAGACGCCGAGCGGCGGGTTCCAGTTTGTCAGGAGCAATGGCGCGTTCTTTTTCGAGAGCGAGTCGTTGATTCTCCTCCATTAATCGCTTGCGCTCGCTGCGCAAGTTTTCGTTTTCATAACCGTACTGCACGGCCGCAAAATGCTGCTTCGCTGCAAAGACGAAACCGCCGGCGAGTACCAATCCACAAAACAACAACAGCCCCAGTCGCGACAATGCACTGACGTCGCGACTGCGTCGAACCTTTGCGTTCAGTTGATGCTCAGGAAATCTCTTCATGATCGTTTAGCTTTCTGCAAGCTCTCAATTTCGCGCTGCGTGCGCGTGGGTTCTCATCGATCTCTTTGGAACCCGGTACCACCGGACGACGCGTCAGCACCTCAACAACCTCGCGTGCGCCACACGCGCAAACCGGCAAGCGCGGTGGACATTCGCAGTGACCCGAAAGTTTTTTCAATTCGCGTTTGAGGATTCGATCCTCGAGCGAATGAAAACTGATACCAACAAACCTGCCGTCGGGAATTAAAAGATCGACTGCTGACTCGACAAACTCTCCCAGCCCTTCGAGTTCGTGATTGACGGCGATTCGCAAGGCCTGGAACGTGCGAGTCGCCGGGTGAATCTGATTCCGCTTGTGCCCACCGGCAGCTTGCCGCACAAGGTCCGCTAACTCCGCGGTGGTCGTTACCGGCTTCCCTTGATCGCGACATTCGACGATGCGACGGGCGATGCGTCGTGAGTGTCGTTCTTCGCCGTACTCGAAAATGATTCTGGCAATTTCCGATTCGGGAAGTTGCTGTAGAAGATCGGCTGCGGTGTCTCCTCTGGTCGAGTCCATCCGCATATCTAAAGGAGCATCGAAACGAAAACTAAACCCGCGCTCGGGTGAATCAAACTGCAGTGATGAGACGCCCAAATCGACGAGAATGCCGTTTGGTTCGCTCTCATTCGCCTGTTCCAGAACAGCGTTGAGCTCGCGAAAGTTGGCTTGAAAGGCGCGGAATCTTTCTCCGAAAGATGCTAAACGCTCGCGGGAGTAAGCCAGCGCCGCCTGGTCCAGATCCAATCCGAGGACGCGAGTATTCTGCGAGGATTTCAGAATCGCCTCGCTGTGTCCGCCGAGTCCAACCGTGCCATCGACAAAGAGACCGCCTCGCTCAGGAGCGAGAAACTTCAATGTCTCTTCCAGCAGCACGGGGCGATGGGGCGCGCCTCTGCCCCCCAAAGGCGCAGCCGTCTCCACCGCCCCGTGATCTTGTTCAAAGATCTCTTTGTGTCTTGTTCTTCGTGCTTTGTTCTTTGGTTTACGCTTCACAAAGTACAAAGTACCAAGGCCAAACCACTAAATACCAAGTCGTGCAATCGCAGCCTCGTCTTCTTCCGTGTACGGATCGGCGAGCATGCGAGCCTTGAACTTGTCGAGCTCCCAAACTTCCAGGTAGGTCAGGTAGCCCAAAACCGCCACATCACCCAAAACCTCCGCACTCTTGCGAAGCAAAGGATGAATCAGCAGGCGGCCTTGCCCGTCTATTGAGGCTTGCTGACCGTAGTAATTCGTTCTGTCAAGGAACTTTCTGCGTGCCGGATCCATTGAAGGCAACAACGAAAGCCGTTGTTCGATGGATTCCCATTCCGGCAATGGGTAAATTCGAACGCACTCACCGGTAAGGCTCGTGATATAAAAGTCTTTGCCGTGCTTCTCTTCCATCAGCCGCCGAAATTCCGTTGGAACTTTGAGGCGACCTTTGACATCGATCCTAGCCGTGTAATTTCCTCGCAGCATAGTTTCGAACCTGACGAGAGAGCTTTGGTGGGTGGCCCAAAGGAAAAGTGTTGCTGATGATCGGTGTTGCTACGAGGTTGGACCCACTTCCGACCACTTTTGACCACCCAAGGCCGGATACTACGCCGCGCTCCAGACTGTGTCAATAGATAAAACGCCTGAGATGATCGCCTTTTGTTGGCCCTTTTGTCTCGATCAATGCTGTTCACGCCTCCTTGGAGTGCGGTGACTTGTCACCGCTTTGGTATCGGTGTTGGTACCAAAGCGCCAACAAGTTGGCGCACTCCAAGAAAACGCCCGTGCTAAACTGGCCCACCGAAAAATGACTTCCATTCTCCTGTTTGGGTTGCTGGCTGCGTGCGCCAATGTGCTCGGAGGGCTGGTTCTGGTTAAATCAGGCGCTCACCGCATGGGCGAGCGCTTCTTGAAATACCTTGTGGCGCTCGGCGCCGGATTCATGCTGGCCGCGATTTTTATCGAAATTCTTCCGGAAACTGTCGGTATCTGGCTCAATCACTCGCAGGGCGACTCAGCTCCGGCAGCAGTAGTCGGGGCAATGACACTGCTCCTGGCCGGCTATTTATCGATACAGTTTTTCGAGCACACCCTCGCACCGCACTTCCATTTCGGCGCTGAAACCCATCCTGAGTCCTTTATGAAACCATCCGCCGCTTACACCGCGGTCGGTGGTCTTTGGATTCACACTTTCTTCGACGGTGTCTCGATTGCATCCGCTTTCCTGGTCAACTTCAAAGTCGGGATTCTCGTCTTTATCGCGATTCTGCTGCACAAAATGCCTGAAGGGTTTACTGTGGCATCGATCATGCTTGCGAGTGGTCGTTCGACCCGAACGGCTTTGATCGCAACGGCGGTGATTGGCGCTGCGACTCTGGCGGGCGTTATTGTCGTGGCATTGGTTAACGAGCGAATGACTAATGTCGTCGGTTACGCGCTGCCGTTTTCAGCCGGCGTTACTCTCTATGTGGCTGCAAGTGACTTGATCCCGGAAGTGAACCACAAAGAAGAACGAAACCCCATGGTGTCGATTGTCGTTTTTGGAGGAGTCGCCCTCTTCTATGTGTTACACAGGTTGATCGAGGGTTAAGCACTGACGAGAATTTCGCCATTGCGTTTGAGTTTTAGAAAACTACAGTTTGCATGGGCCAGTGTCGGCCTCGTGCTTTTGGTCTTTTCGCTATCGGCGTTTCAAGTAACGGCCCAGTCCACACCTCCGTCTCCAGTTCCACTACCAGTTCCCTTCACTCCGATCGTCGACAACGCGCACGTGATCGACGACCAAACTCGAACACGGCTCGGGCAGATCTATCGCGACCTGAAGGAACGCGGAAATATCGAGTATTCCGTTTTGACGGTTGATACGACCGGCGATCAAGACATCTTTGACTTTTCACTCGCAGTTGCACGTGGCTGGGGCATCGGATCATCGCAGGACAGTGAGAAAGCGGGACTGCTGCTCGTCGTCGCGATCCAGGATCGCAAGTACTTCACCCAAGTGAGCCGTCACATCGAAGGTGATTTGCCGGACGGCCTCGTGGGCCAGATTCAGCGTGAACGACTGGTACCGCAGTTCAAACAAAAGAATTACAGCAAAGGCATTCTCGACACGATCGAAGCATACGCTGCGACGCTCGGAGCGAAACGTGGTTTCAGTGTTGAAGGCATCGGCGAAAGCAAAGTCTACCGAGTCCAGGAAGAACGACCGCAAAGACCTCCGCAAGCAAGTTTGAGCACTGTCTGCGGAATCCTGATTTTAATCCTCGTCGTAGTGGTCCTGCTGTCTTCTGCATCGAGACGAGGCGGTGGAGGCGGCGGATGTTTGCAGGCGCTACTATGGGGGTCTCTGTTCAGCAATTTGGGTGGTGGTAGAAGCAGCGGCTGGAGTGGCGGAGGTTTTGGTGGTGGCGGCTCCGGCGGCGGTGGATTTGGTGGCGGAGGTGGTTTTGGCGGTGGATTCGGAGGCGGTGGCGACTTTGGCGGCGGCGGATCAGGAGGCAGTTGGTAACACTGATTTTACGGATTGGGAACGGATTACGAACTAATCAGTGATAAATCCATTTTCATCCGTTCAATCCGTGGCTAAAACTATGGCAAAGACAATAGTACAAGAAGCACTTAACGGACTCGTCCAGGATCTGCGTGCGACGCACGGTGAAAACCTCGCATCCGTGGTCCTATACGGTTCGGCCGCAGCCGGCGATCACATCGAACTGCGTTCCGACTACAACATTCTCATCGCGCTGCACCGCATCACGCCGGAGGATCTACGTCAGGCCCAGGCGCCGATGCGTGAGTGGCAACGGTTGGGCCATCCGCTGCCTGTTTACTTCACTGTCGAAGAACTCGCCGACGCTGCCGACGTTTTTCCGATCGAATTTCATCAGATGGCCAACGCGCGCATCGTTCTCTTCGGTCACGATCCATTCGAGTTTGTAAAACTCTCGGACGCGAACCTGCGACACCAAACAGAATACGAGCTACGAAGCAAGCTGATTCAGCTCCGCCGTCTCTACATCCCCGCTTCAGTTTCGATCGAGAAGTTATGCGCTCTGATGAACGACAGCTTGTCGAGTTTTGCGGCGCTGTTTCGAGCTGTGCTGATGCTGCACGGTCACGAAGCGCCGGTTTCGAAACCTGATTGTGTGCGCGCGACTGCACAGTTATTGAAACTTGATCCAATACCCTTTGAAAGAATTTTTGAGTTTCGCGCGAGTGACCGTCGTCCCTCGTCGGAAAAAGAGGCTAACGATCTTTTCGGAGCTTACCTGTTTCAAATCGAGCAAGTTGTTGAAGCAGTGGACAAGCTTGGAGAAGCAAATCGGTAACTAATACATGGGAGATTTGAGATGAAGATCCGAAGACTGATGATTTTAGCCGGCCTGGTGATGATTGCTTTGGCTGCCAGCGGCTGCGGATATAACACGCTGACGACGAAACACGAGAATGTGAAAGGCAAATGGGCCGGAGTGGAAACTCAGTTACAACGTCGTGGCGATCTGATAAACAATCTCGTTGAAGCGGCAAAGATGGCTGGAATTCAGGAGCAGGAAGTCTTTGGCCAAATCGCTCGTGCGCGATCGCAACTGCTGAATGCGCAACAAGCAGCGCCACAGGGTGAAGGCGGCGACAAGTCGCCCGAGCAGAAGCAGGCTGTGATCGATGCCGCCAACAGCTTCGGTGGCACGGTGGGCCGATTACTCGTGCTTCAGGAGAACTATCCCGTTCTCAAATCGAATGAGAGCTTCCTGAAAGTGCAGGACGAAGTGGCCGGCACTGAGAACCGCGTGGCGACTGCGAGAAACGATTACAACACCGCCGTGCAGGACTACAACACAACCCGCGCTCAATTCCCGACAGTGATTGGGGCCAAGCTTTACGGGTTCAAAGAGGAGCCTTACTTCAAGGCTGAGGAAGGCGCGAGACAGGTGCCGCAGATCAATGCAAACTCTTTGCGGCCAAATAGCAAGTAGAATATTAGCCACAGATTAAACGGATCTTAAGAACGATAAAGACGGATCAGAACTAAATCCGTTCTTAAGATCCGTAAAATCCGCGGCTAAAACCCTCTCGAACTACACATCGCGCAGTGATCACACGGCTTCCCACCGGGCTCCATGCTGCACTGCTTCTCATTCTGAAAGTAATCGACAAGCTCCGAAACGGTCGCTTCTTCAACACCAAACCGATCGAGGCTCGGATGCCACGGTGAATGAACACGCGGGCCACTCACTTTAGCTTCTATTTGAACCAACCGATTTTGCATCTCATTCAGACTCGCACGCATCGCGGCCAGTTCTGAGCCGATATCAGTGCTCGCAGGCGTAGTCGCATTGCCAGCCACACGCCGCGCAATTCTTTCCGCCATCAATCTCGCCTGATCTTCCATCGCTATAACAGATCGATCCGATCCACCACCCCAACAATCGCTGAATCGATCGCCGCTCCTGCTTTCCCCGTCGCTGCCGTCGATGCGCTCCAGCCTTCCTGAACGATCAGCACTGTATCGCCAACACCGGAATCCACCGAATCAAGTGCCAGCACCGAATAACTCGTCTCTTCACCTTCGGGCGTAATCTGTTGGCACAACATCACACGCGCACTGTCGTAACGGTGGTTCTTTTGCGTGGCCACAATATTTCCAACTACGCGTGCGAGAATCATCTGGTTACGTGCTGCTCAGAATCAACGATGCCGATAATCGTGCAATCCGTCGGCGTGTCTTCGCGTTTGAAAGGAAAACTCGCTTCCTTGCCGCGACACCAGAACACCAGCTCACCAACACCGGCGCCAACGGAATCGATCGCAACCATCGGCTTGCCGGAATCCTTCAGATTTCTATCGAGCGTCTGCACAATCAACAACTTGCGGCCTTCGAGCGAGTCGTTCTTGATGGTCGCTACCACTGTGCCGATGACGCGCGCGAGTTGCATAGTTCAGTTCACATCGACTGTGTCGATCACGCCAACAATAGCTGCGTCCACCGGCACGTCTTTCATGCCCTGGGCCAACCGTGCGCTCGAACCGGCAACCACGAGGACGCGTTCGTGAAATCCGGCGCCCACTGTGTCAACCGCAACGACGTAGCCGGTCGTGTCGCTGCCGTCTACATTTACCGGTCTCACGATCAACAATTTCTTTCCGATCAACCGTTCGTCTTTTTGCGTGGAGACAACAGTCCCGAGAATGCGAGCAATGATCATAACTAGCGATCGAGCCCTATGGGCAGAGTTTCGTCGACGCTGCCGTGCGGGCGCGGAATCACATGCACGCTCACCAGTTCACCGACGCGTCGCGCTGCGGCAGCGCCTGCATCAGTCGCAGCTTTGACGGCGGCAACGTCGCCACGAACGATCGCCGTCACAAAACCGGCGCCGATTTTTTCGTAACCGACGAGCGTGACATTCGCAGCCTTCACCATCGCGTCGGCCGCTTCGATCATCGCCACCAGTCCCTTGGTTTCAACCATTCCGAGTGCTTCTTGCATTCAGATACTCCTTTAGCCACAGATGACACAGATTTAATTACGGATTATTTACCATTTACTGCCTGACTTAACAATTCGACCAGCTCTTCGCGCGTGAGTGAAATCTTCGCGCCATCGCCATTCTCGAGGGGATTTAGATAACCACAAGCTTGCCCGCGTGCTGATTCGCCGAGGTAACCTGCCGCTTCGCGCACGTTGATCAACTTCTCAATCGCATCAGCCGGCAGATTTTTCGAACCGCCGAGTACGCGCGAAAGGATCGCGATCTTGGCCGTGTGTTCGAGGGTTTCGAGACGATCCCATGCTTGCCAGAGATCCGCGCCGTAAGCGACTGCGCCGTGATTCGCCATCAAGAGTGCGTTGTGATGTTTCACGAATGGCTGCATCTCTTTTGTTAATTCATCGGTCGACGGCGTTCCATACGCGGCAAGCGGCACGCATCCGAGCGTCAGGATCACTTCCGAAAGAATCGGTTGATCTATAGCAAGTCCAGCGACGGCAAACGCGGTTCCGTTTGGTGGATGTGCGTGACATACGGCCTTCACGTCCGGACGCTCGCGATAGATCAGCAAATGCATGGCGAGCTCGCTCGAAGCTTTCCGGTCGTTGAGCGCTTTGCCTTCGATATCTGTGATCGCGATCAGGTCTTCAGTCATGCGGCCCTTGCACGTCATCGTGGGCGTGGCGAGGATGCGACCATCTTCGAGACGCACGCTGACGTTGCCGTCAGACGAGACGACGTAGCTTCGTTCGTACATCAGGTGGCAAACGCGGATCAGATCTCGTTTGATTGTTTGCTCATCCATGCTTGTTTTCCGGAAGTTCTCCGTCGTGCTTGCGTGACCGTACTGTTTGAAGGCTGAGATAGAAAATACGACAACGACTCCAGGGAAGTCGTCAAATCAACTGTTTTGACTTTCACTCCGCGTCGAGCAGTCAGCGAAACCGGCGCAAAGTTCAGCACGGCTTTAATGCCGGCGGACATGACCTGGTTGAGAACTCTTTGTGCCGCCTTTGCCGGAACAGCGATCACCATCACGTCGATCGCTTCGTCTCGAATTACGTTTGCGAGATTGTCGACGTCATGCACTGCAATCTTGCCAATCCGGTGACCAATCTTTTGACGATCGTTATCAAACAGCGCTACGACGGCGAAGTTTGATCTGCCGAAGCCATTGTAGTTCGCGAGCGCGGTGCCGAGACGACCGGCGCCGACGATGCCGACGCGATGCGGACTGTCGAGTCCAAGAATCTTGGTAATGTGGTCGCGCAGATCGTCGACGTAGTAACCGACGCCACGCACGCCAAACTCGCCAAAGTAACCGAGGTCTTTTCTGATTTGCGCGGAATTCAAGTTGAACTGTTCAGCGAGCGCTTGCGACGAAATCGTTTTTATCCCGGCCGTGTGAAGCGCGTTCAGGCAACGCAGGTAAACACTCAAGCGGCTGGTTGTCAGCTCTGATATTTTCTCAGACTTCATGAGCACAGCCAGTATAGCGCTAATAGGTCTGGTTGGTCATATTGCGCTACAATCCCGCCCGAAATGATTGCGCATCTCAGCGGCACACTGCTGTCTAAAGAACCAAACCAGGTTGTGGTAGACGTCAGCGGCGTCGGTTATGAAGTCAACATACCGCTTTCGACGTTCTACGACCTCGACGACGAGAAATCGAACGTCCAACTGCTCATTTATACGCACGTAAAAGAAGACGCACTGCAACTATATGGCTTTAAGACCGCGAATGAACGCAAACTCTTCATCAATTTCATTTCAGTCAGTGGCGTTGGTCCAAAGTTAGGCATCGCGCTGCTTTCGCACATGAAAGCAGACGAGCTGATCGAGTCGATCAAATCCAACAACCTTGTGCGACTAACGCAGATTCCCGGCATCGGCAGAAAGACTGCTGAGCGACTCGTAGTGGATCTACGCGATAAAATGACTCAACTCTCGCAGGAGCAAGTTGCCGATCAAGCCGGAACAAAACCTGAAGCTGTACACGTATCTTCCGAAGATAGCGTTCGCGGCGACGCGTTGTCGGCGTTGCTCAATCTTGGATACCAACGATCCGCCGCGGAAAAGGCAATCGATACGGCGCTAGGCGAGGGCGGTGATATAACAGTCGAATCTGTTCTGAGACGCGGTCTCAAGAAGTTATCCAGAGTTTGAAAACCACATGGCTCCTGAGTCAATATCAGCGCGCGTGAAAGACAGTCTTCCCAACGACGACGATCGTCAACTCGATCTCACGCTGCGCCCAACTCGCATCGAGGAATACATCGGCCAGCGCCAGGTCAAGGAGAACCTTCGTGTCTACATGAAGGCGGCGCGGAATCGCCGCGAAGCCCTCGACCATGTGCTGCTCACCGGTCCGCCCGGCCTGGGCAAGACGACGCTCGCAAACATCATCGCGAATGAAATGAGCGCGGAGCTGAAATCGACTGCTGGTCCTGCGATCGAGAAAGCGGGCGACATTGCAGCGCTGCTGACCAACCTCCAGGAAGGCGATGTACTTTTCATCGACGAGATTCATCGTCTATTGCCGGCGCTCGAAGAAAAACTGTACCCGGCGATGGAGGATTATCAACTCGATCTATTGATCGGCCAGGGTGCTGCCGCACGTTCGATCAAACTCGAGTTGCCGAAGTTCACACTGATTGGCGCCACGACGCGGGCCGGCCTGATCACCGCTCCGTTACGCGGCCGTTTCGGCATCGTCTTTCATCTCGACTTCTATCCGCATGAGGATCTCGAAATCATCTGCAAACGTTCCGCAGAGATCCTCGGGGTCGCGATCGACGACGAAGGCGCGCGTGAGATTGCACGCCGATCGCGCGGCACGCCACGCATCGTCAACCGTCTACTGCGTCGCGTCCGCGATTATGCTGAAGTTGACTACGACGGTAGCATCAACCGAGCGGTCGCAAACGATGCGCTGAATCGGATGGAAGTCGACACGTACGGCCTGGACGAAATGGATCGCAAACTGCTGTTGACGATCATCGAGAAGTTCAACGGCGGGCCGGTCGGTCTGGGAACGATCTCGGCGTCGATACACGAAGAGAAAGATTCAATTGAGGAGATTATCGAACCGTATTTGATTCAGATTGGATTTTTGGATCGCACACCGCGCGGACGTCTGGCGACGCCGCTCGCATACGAACACTTCGGTATTAATACCCCCGGCGCACGAATACCCAACCTGTTCGAACCCCGCTGAAGTTTATCCGTGTAATTCCGTGGCTAAGCCTGGTCTAATAAAGCGTTTGCTTTCCTTCTCACGTCACTCATTTGGCGTTCGTAATCGTTCGCCGTGGGGATCGATGTTGATGCACACGCTGCATCAGTTTCACGAAAACGATCTCTTCACATCATCTGCGGCGATGAGTTACTTCGGCTTGATGGCGCTCTTCCCCGCCCTGCTTTTAATGTTCGCCATCAGCAACAAGCTCGCCGCCGGAAGCCAACTGCTCGCGCACGCCGTCGACGTTTATCCCGGTTCGGCAAAGTTTCTTCGTGACACGATTGAGGCGTTTTCAGATCTCGGCTTCGGAGCAATCGTATCGTGTATCGTGATTGTCTTTTGGGCCGGCTCATGGGTTTTTGCCGTAATCGAAAGGGCGCTCAATCGCATTTGGGGCGCAGTGTCGAGAACATTCCTGCATGGAAGAGCGCTCACAGTCGGAATGGTTGGACTGGTAGGTTTGTTACTCGCACTCTCTGTCCTGGCGACATCGATCCTGGTCGCGTTTCGTGAAATGGCGGTTCGTCTCTCGCCCAGACAACTCGAGCGATACACGTTGCTGGCTTCGGTCGGCAGTGCTTTCTGGCAGGTATTGTTTGCAGCAGTTAGTTACCTGGTCACGGTGGTGTTGTTTGTGCTGGTCTATCGCTTTATGCCAAAGGCGGAGGTCACATTGCGCGACACTTTGCCGGGTGCATTCCTGGCGGGCCTTTTGTGGGAAATCGCGAAGTACGTATTTGCCTGGAGCCTCGGCTATTTTCACTACGATCAGATTTATGGCTCGGTTGGGGCTGTCGTTGCTGTCCTGACGTGGAGTTATGTTTCGAGTTTGATCCTGCTTTTTGGCGCGCAACTCACCGCAGTGTTCCACTACGAACATCCATCAGCCCCAGATAACCAGGGATGAAGATCACGGATTTTGATTATGAGCTGCCGGCTGAACTGATCGCACAAACGCCGTTGGCAGAACGTGATGCTTCAAGAATGCTCGTGTTGGACCGGCAAGACGAGACGTGGTCCGATACGAGTTTTAAAGAGTTCACGCGTTACCTGCGTCCGAACGATGTTGTCGTCGTAAACAACTCGCGTGTGATTCCGGCTCGGCTGATTGGGCAGCGAGAAGGAACGGGCGGACACGTCGAGATCTTTCTCGTGCGTGAGATCGAACCACTTGTGTGGGAGGCATTGGTTCGGCCGGGCGCGAGATTGAAACAAGGCGCGCGCGCAGTCTTCGGCGAAGGTGCGTTGATCGCGGAGATGCTGGACGAGCCCGGAACAGAACTACGACAGGTGTGTTTTCACTGCGATGGCTCGTTCGACGACACGCTGGCGCAAATCGGTTCGACGCCGTTGCCGCCCTACATCAAACGACCTTCAGGTGTTTCCAACACAGATCGTGAGCGCTATCAAACGGTCTACTCCAAACATCGTGGCGCAATCGCAGCGCCCACGGCGGGCTTACACTTCACACCCGAGGTGCTCGCACAAGTCAGCGAAATTGCCTCGATCGCAGAGATTACTTTGCACGTGGGTTATGGCACGTTCGAACCGGTGCGCGTCGGCGACGTGGCCCAACATTCAGTCAGCAGCGAACACTTCGAGATTTCCGAGGCGTCCGCTAAAAACATCAACGAAGCACGAGCACGCGGCGGTAGAATTATCGTCGTCGGAACAACGACGATGCGCGCGCTCGAGTCTGCTGCGTCTGAGGATGGTCACGTCGTCGCCGGCCAGGGCGTTGCAAGTCTGACGATCAAACCCGGCTACCAGTTCCGCATTGCGGGAGCACTATTAACCAACTTCCACCTGCCGCAATCCTCGCTGTTGATCCTCGTCAGTTCCTTCGCCGGTCGTGAGTTCGTCCTGCGCGCGTACGAGCACGCGGTGTCCGAGCATTATCGCTTTTACAGCTATGGGGACTGCATGCTAATCCTGTAGCCGTTAGCTAAATGTCGATGCTAAACTAGGTCCGGCTTATCTCTCCCGAAGTGCAAAGTTATGGCAGTTCTAAAGAAATTTAGGTCCCGCTGGTGGTCACAGTCGGAGCTTCAATACGACGGCGAAAAGAAGGAGAACACTCCGACGCCTTCATGGAATACGAGCTACGACATCCGGCCGCTCACAATCTCGCAGCTCGACGAATGCTGGCGACTCGATCAGCGCTGCTTCATCGACGGCGAAGCCTATAGCCGCGAAACCTTCGACTATCTTCTGACTGCTCCTGAATCAGTTTCGTATCGCGCGGTAACGACCGGCGGCGTGATGGCGGGATTTGTAATCGGACTCGTCGAACCGGATCACACCGGACACGTGACGACAGTCGGAGTTGCTCCGGAACACAGGCGCCGCAACCTTGCAAAGAGATTGATGGGACAAGTTGAGGATGGTTTCCGTAAACGCAACGTGAGACTCGTGCGCCTCGAAGTCAGGACGATGAACGTCGCCGCACAGAGACTCTACGAAAGCCTCGGCTACGCCGTCACTCAAAAACTTCCCAAGTATTACTCCAACGGCGGCGACGGCCTCCTAATGCTCAAGAGCCTCGACTAAAGCCACAGATAAAAACGGATCTTCAAACCCGATTAACACGGATCGATCCGTATTAATCGGGTTTGAAGATCCGTTTTATCTGTGGCTAACCTTTTCGCAACTCAGTCAGTACTTGTTTCGCGACAGCTTTGAGAGTGTCAAAGACACCCTGACCCGTGGAGGCGACTGCCTCGACAACAGGCTCACCTTTGCGCTGTAATTCAGCGGCGAGATCTTCAACCGGAATGATATTACCCAGATCGCGTTTGTTCAGTTGCAACACGTAGGGGAGCTTAAGCAGATCGTAACCCTGCGATTGTAGATTCTCTTCGAGGTTGTATAACGACTCGATATTGGCGTCCATTCGCTCCTCTTGCGAATCAGCCACGAACACAACTCCATCAACACCTTTCAAAATCAGTTTGCGCGATGCATCGTAAAAGACCTGACCCGGCACCGTGTAAAGGTGAAAGCGAGTCTTGAATCCACGAACCGTGCCGAGCTCGAGCGGCATAAAGTCGAAAAACAATGTACGGTCGGTTTCAGTCGCGAGGCTGATCAGCTTGCCCCGCGCCTGTGGCGCAGTCGAGTCGAAGATGTACTGCAAGTTAGTCGTCTTACCACACAGACCTGGGCCGTAGTAGACGATCTTGCAGTTGATTTCTCTGGAAGCGTAGTTAATAAAGGTCATGGTGCGTATCGTTAGCTGAAAAGACTGTCGATGTCCTCGTCGGTGATGCCGGCAAAGGGTGAATCGAGGTCGTCGTAGTCTCCGGCAGCAATCTCCTCGAACATTGCGGCTAGTTGATGAGAAATCTGTTTACTCCGGAGTTTCACTAGTCCGAGGCTTGACCGCTCGTCAAAGACAACCACGAGCAGGAGCCTGCCGACTACGGAGATGTGAATGCTCTCTTTTTCCCCTTCGTGAGAGAGCGTCGGAAATTCTTTCTCTCCGATCAGTTCAGCCATGCCACCCGTCGCCGCTACATTGCCGGCAGCGAGGGATGCCAAACTGGTTGTGTCAAGATTTCCCACTTCGCCTTGGGATGCGATCTCCTGACCGTCCTTATCTACCAGAAAGACCACCTTGGCCTGGGAGTCCATTCGCAATCGCGCCAGGACAGCCTTGATTTGGTGGTATTGCTGTTCACGCAACAGGATTGGTTGGTCTGGCATTGTGCGACTCTTTATTGAAGGCCGGGGCGGGATGTTTCCCTGGAGAGTTAAACCTGAAACGCCTGTTCTGCGGATTGCAAGTTCTGAAACTAAAAGAGGTTACTTATTCGGTTGGGGCTATTTGCCGAGGTGGATTAAGCCTCCGTAAGCCGAAAGCACTTTAACATAGCCCAACAATGACCATCAAGTGTTTTTCTTTGTTTGTAATTTTCACGAATGTGCGACGGGATTTTCGGCCCTTAAAGCACCCGCAAATACTTGTCTCCGTTGATTTAGAGGCCTATCTATGGTAAGCTCCGGCCGATTGCACGGCTGCCCGCTTCAAGCGAGCAGCCTTTTGAGATCCGCACATGAGCAGCAGTCTCACAAAAGGATTGAGACGGTCAACATCGCGTTCAAAGGCAAAACCAGCGAAAAGCGCGAAACGCGCTGTTAAAGCGAAGTCGCCCTCCAAACCCAAAGCCAAAAGAGCTACCGCCACCAGGACATCTGCACGAAAGGCGGCCAGACCAACTGCGGCCAAAAAGACCGCAGCCAAGTCGCGGGCCGCGGTGAAAGCGAAGAAGGCTGCACCGAAGGCGGTCGCTCGTAAAGCTGCTCCGAAGAAAGTCGCGGCGGTATCAAGGGTCAAAACGACGCAGAAGCAAGCTGCGGTTCGCGCTATCCGGCTGGCGCCAACGCCGCCGCCAACGCCAAGACCGCCGACTGTAGACGAGTCGGCAGCACTCATCGCTTTTGAACGTGCACATAAGGAATTTGCGAGAGGGCGGTTTGCTGAGGCTCGGAACCAGTTTCGAGTTCTCGTCGATAAGTACTCGCAAGTATCGGAAGTCGCAGCTCGCGCGCGCACGTATCTCGCGATCGCGGAGTCGCGACTGCGAACTGAAAGCATACTCCCACGCGATGCTGACTCGCTCTACGACCGCGGTGTAATCGAACTCAATCGAGGCGAATATGTAGCGGCGCAGGAGATGTTTGAGAGAGCTCTCAAACGTGAGCCTGAAGCAGCGCACATTCATTACGGTCTCGCGGCGACTCGCGCTCGCCTCGGTTCGATCGATCTGGCTCTGGAGTCGCTCGAGAAGGCTTTGAACCTCCAACCCAATCTTCGTGTGCGAGCGCAACACGATCATGATTTGAATCCACTACGCAATGACCCCGATTTCGACCGGCTAATCTTTAGCAACCCCTCTTAGTTTCACTGTGACCTCGGAACGTACTGTAGGGGCGGCCCTCCGTGGCCGCCCGTGTGTCGAATTCAAACCGAGGGCGGCCA
>DASWUM010000140.1:0-31536 GCA_036401595.1 Pyrinomonadaceae bacterium | reverse complement strand
ACGTCCTGACTTTGAGGCAAAGCCGGTCCCGGAGGGACTAGACATCGCGCTCCTCCTGGAGCGCAATCCTAGGGCGGGGCGGCAGTTATAAACATCTGGTCCCTCTGGGACCTAAGCAATTTTTCAACAACACTATTACCCCACTATGCGGAAATAAAAAGAGGCGATCCCGAAAAGCGGCAACGCCTCAAATGGATTCCAACTAGAATTGGATCCGCAAAGTGAAATCGATAATACGGCCGCCGGGATCATTGGATCCGTTCGGATCCTGATAAGCCCAGCCGCTTGCCGGATCTTAGAGGAAGATGTTTCGGTTTCGGCAAGCCTCGAGTGTTCAGTTTGATAAACACTTCGGGCCATGAACGCCGCAGCGCCGAGGTGAAGCGCGTTACGTCGTTTCCGATCGCGAGTGAGGTTCTTAACGGCCAGCGCCGAAGGCGCGAAATATGAAAGCCAGGGGCAAGTTCGAAGCGAAGCTGAGCACGTCGCCCCTGGTTAATCACCAAAAACGCGGCGAGGCCTGAAAGGCCGACATAACCTGCGCCGTATTACGCCCTTCAGGGCTCAACGCGAATCCGTTTAACGATCCAGGGGCGACGTCCCGACTGCGTCGGGACTTGCCCCTGGCATTCATATTTCGCGCCTTTGGCGCTGACTCGATTGCTATTGTTTTGCGGAAGATTCACGCAGACTCTTGATCATGTCCTGAATTTGGCGCGCATCTTTTGCGGTCGGCACGAGACGCAAATATTCGGTGAGCTCTTTGATCGCCAACTCTTTCTGCCCCAGCTCGATGTGGATCGCGCCTAAATAACGATGAGCCTCGCTTATCTCTTTACCACCCAGTTTGATTGCCTTTTGCAACGCTGTCAGAGCCTGCTCATAGTCGTTCAAGCCAATCAATGCTCTTCCCAGATGAAGGTACGCAGCGGCTGAATCCGTTTCGCTAACTGCCTTGCGCAATTCAACCACTGCGACCGCGTATCGTTTTTGCCGGACCAATAGAATTCCGTAATTGAGATGAAGGACCGCTGCTTCGGGAGCGAGTTTCAATCCAGCAACGAACTTCTCCGCCGCCTGGCCCAGTTGGCCCAACATGAGGTATTGCACACCCAACTCGTTCAGGCCGAGTACAAACTGGGGATGAATCTCAAGCGCCTTTTCCAGTTGCTCGACTGCCTTCTTATGATCTGATGCTTTCGCTGACTGAAGCGCTTTTTCATATAACTCGCGCGCCTGCTTCGGAATACTCGCATCAATCGTCCCGGAAGACCGGGGCTCAGCTCTATCATTGAGACGCAGTCTGATTTCAACCATCACGACGTGAGCATTCTCGCTGATTGTGTCACGGAGGATTAGAACCGATTCATTCACCGGTTGAAAGTCAGGTTTCAGGTCAATTGAGAGTTCATAGTCACCGACGGGCAAGCCACTAAAGACGAATACGCCATTGGTGTCGCTGGTGGTGAACAACTGGCCTTTGGTGGTGCCGCGGAGTCGCACTTTCACTGCTCTGTCAAACTGGCGTCCGGAAGGATAATAGATGCGGCCTTCAATCCGGTGCGGCCCCTTACCAGCAACATTGCCCAACGGGTCGGATTGAATCCCGCCGATTTGCGCTTTGCAAACCGGCGCCAGCAGAATCAGGATTAGAACAAGCAGAGGAAAGTGAAATCCTGCGTGTGACCGGCGACTGGTTTGATGCGACATGAAATGCATCTTCCTCTTCTCGTATCGTGCTGGAACAAAAAGGGCCCACCGAAGTGGACCCCCTTGTTTGCCGCCATCTTAGAAGTTAGAAAATAAACTTCACCGCAAGTTGAATATTACGCTGCTCGTTGATGGTTGCGTTTGGCACACCCTTCTTCACTTGAACTGCCGTGGTCGCCGAAAGGTCGGTGTTGGTGTAGACCACATAGAGATTCGAGTGGTTGAAGAGGTTATACAACTCGGTCCGGAATTGCAGAGAGTACTTCTCTCCGAATCGGAACGTTTTGTAAATGCCGGTATCGACGTTCCAGAAACCTGGTCCACGGAACGCCCCGCGCTTGATCATGTCGGCAGGATACGGACCAAACTCCGAGGTGCCTTGCTGCGGATGCGCGTACTGACCCGCCACCAGCCCAGTCAGACTAATGTAGTTGAAGAGATTTGGTTGACCTGTATCCGGACCGGTGCCGCTGCCTGAAAACTGCAGCGGTCCATTGGCTTCTGCCCGCATACAAACTTCGAAGGCCGCGTTCGTGCAGTCGTAAACATTGAACGGGAAACCAGTGCGAGCATTGATAATGCCGGTAACGGTCCAGCCGCCCAATGCCTGCCGCGCAAATCCCTTCTTCTCTTTCGCAAAAGGCAAGGCCCAGTTAAAGCTGCCGACAAATCGATGACGCACGTCGAAATCCGAACGGCCGTAATCAATGTCGGGGTTGAACGGATCGAGTACTCCAAGGTTTGCGTTGTTGAAGGAGTCACTAAACGTCGAGCTTACATTGTCTTTCGTCGAAGCGTATGAGTAACGAGCTGTGAATTGCAGTCCCAGCTTCGCCAGATCATTGCTCTCAACGGAAGCGATCAAAGCGTGGTAGTCAGAATTGCCACGATTTGAGCGAGTGTTAAGTGGATAAAAGTTGGGATTGAGCAAGCCAGTGGGGAATCCGGCGCCAAATGGATCGCTGACACAATCGTTGAGATATACGCAAGCACTGCCGGGTCGATTGGGATTGGTTAAATCGTAAAGCTTTCTCCCAGCCGAGCCCGAGTACTCCACGGACGCCACTGTATTCTTAAGAATCTCCCTTTCAAAAGCGCCACTCCAAAAGTGCGCGTAAGCCGTTTGAATATTCTCGTCGACGTGACGGATATTCACGCGACCGGGCAGTGCCACCGTCCCGGAAGAACCGGCTAACGGTCCAAGATTGTTTGTCGAAACCGGAATGGTCGGGAAACCTGCGGAACCAGCGTCAACGGTTACGACTGCATACGCCGGGGGATTCTGAATGATGTTGAAGGTCACATTGCCAAAGTTGCGCTCATAGGCAATACCGTAACCACCGCGAAGACTGGTGCGGCCGTCACCGAACATATCCCAGGCGAATCCGAGACGAGGCGCGAAATTATTCTTATCAGGTCTCCAAAGACCACCGACCGGACTGTCGGGGGCACGCTGCGGACTGCCATTTCTAATGCGCTCAAAGATCGTCGCACCCGAGCCGTAGTAAAAGTTTGAATCGAGCTGCGGGTCCTTGTTGTGCTGAACGCCGTAATACTCGTAACGAACTCCGAGATTCAATGTGATCCTCGGATGCACGCGGAATGAATCGTTCAAGTAAGCCGCCCATTCGTTGTACCTGTTGCTGCGATTAAAAGAAGGTTGCTGTGCCGGCAACTGAATCGCGCTACCGGGAAGTGTCTTTCCCTGTGGATTGATAGCAACCTGCAAGCGTCGCAGATTTCCGTCAATAAGATTATTCAAACCCTGGGATGCGGTCGTCAGACCAAAATAGTCGACAGCGTTTTGAAACGCACCAAAGGTTCGATTATCCTGGATGTACACGTACTGGACGCCTGTATGAAGTTGGTGCTTGCCCAATGAGTAGTTGAAATCCTGGTAGAGCTGACCCAGGTTCTGCGGTCCGCCGAAAGGAATGGCCAGGCCGGGATTGAACGGCAAGTAACCCGGTAGAGCAACGTTTACACCCAGGAAGCTGGTCGTACTCGTGCGCAAGTAATAACTCGGAGTTGGCCGCTTCTCGCCGAGTGGCTGGACCTGATTCAGCCGGTTGTAGACGAGCTTGGTCTGCGAGATCAAAGTCGGTGAGAAGTTGTGAGTGAGACTAAGAAGATAGTTTTGATTGAACGTGTCCGAGCCGGTGTTGTATCCCTGATATGGACTTGATGAATTCGATCCAGTCAGGAACGCACTCTTGTCGAGCGCGAAGCGACCAAAGATCTGGGTGTTGTTGCTGAAGTTGTAATCAATGCGAGCCACCGTCTGATAAGTGTTCTGCGGTTGGCCGCCCCCGACGTCCGAAGGTACAGAATAGTTCACGGTGCCAAACGCCGGAGTTGATGAGGGCAGGTTGAAAAACGATCCCGTAGTGGTTGGCGCAAATAACGCCTTGATTTGACCCACCGTCACGATTGGTCCATTGATGGCCGTCTCCAATGAATTTGCAGTAAACACCGATTGCGTCCTTGCATTCGAAGCCGCAATCAGCTGAGAAGTGGGCACCAGCGCCGAGGTGGTCGCGATGCTGCGTACGCGGGTCCATTCGGTGTTACTAAAGAAGAAGAGTTTGTTCTCGAGGATTGGACCACCAATCGAGTAGCCAAACTGGTTTCGCGTGAAGACGGGTTTACGAATTCCGCGCGCGTTGTTTTCGAAGGTATTCGACGCCAGACGCGAAGTGCGATTGAATTCATACAGAGTTCCGTGAAACTCATTACCGCCGGAACGCGTGGTGACATTCACGATACCACCCGAAGCGCGGCCATATTCGGCCGTGAAGTTGCTCGAGATAACCCGGAACTCCAGTACTGAGTCGAGCGGCACTGCCTGGCCAACCGTCGCGGTGAACGTGTCGACGTTTTCGCCGCCATCCAATAGCACGTTAGTACTCGCCGATCGCTGACCGTTAATTGAAAAACCTGTGCCGCGACCTGAAACTTCGGTGTCGCCCACAGCATTGCCGGAAAGTTGGACCAGGCTGTAAGGGTTGCGAGTGATCGTCGGCAACTCCCGTAGCTGTGTACCTGACACAACATCGGCCAACTCCTGTGTCTGAGTGTTAACTTCAACGCCGCTCGAGGCGACGACGGTAACGGTCTCCCCTCCAACCGCAGAAACCGACAAAGCAGTATCGACGGTGGTTCTGGATCCGACGGTGACTTGCACTCGTTGGGTGCTTGCGGCAAAGCCACTCGTATTCACGGTGACGTCATATAAGCCGGGCTGGAGATTCGTGACCACATAAGTGCCGTCAGTGGTGGTCGTTGTCGTGCGCTCCGCGCCGGTGGAAACTGATTTGATTTGTACTGACGCACCATTAACCAGGGCGCCATTTGGATCGGTAACTCTTCCAATGATCTGCCCGGTTTCGGTTTGCGCATTAATAGCGCTGGCAAGCATGAACATTGTAAAGAACGTGGTGATTGCAATCCTTATGAATTGCTTTGCAGGACTTCTAGATGAACAAGACATTGAGGCCTCCTTCGGGTCCAGTGATAACTAAATGGGCGCTACGAACTACAATTCGCTTCAAATTTTTGCGCGTTGAGAGTGTTTGGAATTTCGCACAGCTCGCAGCGACTCAATTTTCCCGATGGTTTGAAAAAGCAAGGGTTATGCCCGTAGCGAACAACGAGTTCAGATAAGTCAAGAGGCTGCGTTTATCGTTCGTAACTGGTTTCGATCATCAGATCACAGTTAGAGACATCGTTGCTGTAAATGGAATGTTCACAGTTCGGAGTTGCGGGTTTTGGATGATGAATGAGTGGTGACGAAAGACAGTGTTTAGAAAACTAAACACTACTTTGTAGAGGCGAGTAAATTGCGCGCGCAATTATATTGACGCGCGGTGCGAGGCGTTGAGCGAGTCGGCGAGCGTCCAAAAAGCGGCTCCAAGCAAAACGACGTCTTTCAGGAGAAATCCGCCCGAGCCTGAAAGCGCGGGAAAGCCGCCCAGAGACTTTTCCCATCCTGGAAGTGAAAACAAAAAAGTTAATGTCGCCAGGAAGGTACACACAGCCAGGACGCTTCCAATCGCAGAAAGTCTTGGCGAGAGAGGACGAATCGCAATCAAAACCGCAGCGGTGATTTCTGTTACTCCGATGATGTTTGAAGTAGCTTGCAGGCTGAACGCTTTCAACATCCAGCTCATTAACGGACTCGTTGCAACCAATGTTTGAATGCCCTGTGCTTCGTACGCAGTGAATTTCATCGCACCGATCCAGCCGAGGACCAAAACCAGACCATAGCGAAGCAGAAACTGGCCAATGCGCTGAATAGTTTCGTTTTGTCTCACTTATCTTTCTCCCTCGACTGCGGTAACAAGCACAGCAGCCCCGATCATAGATAGGCTCCCCTCAACCACTCAAAGTATTAGTCGCAAGACGTGCTCGTTCCTTACACGTCTTATTGATGAGGGTTTACAGGGGAGCCAACCCAAATCAGGCTGGTCCAAAATTCCATGGATGAAGGCCAACTGCGGGGCGGCAGCTATCGACCTGTCACTTGAATCATCGCCGTTCCCATGTTACCCGCCTGATCGAACGCGCGCGCCTGAAGTTGATAAGTCACATTCCGCACATTTGGCACACTCCAGTTGCAGCTATACGGAGCCGTTGTATCGGTACACTGCAAAGTATTGTTGACCAGGAATTCAACCCGTGTAACACCAACGTTGTCATTGGCAGTAACGGTGATCGTGACTGTCGATTTGCGTGTAACTATCGCACCGTTAGCCGGATTCGTGATCGAAACTGTCGGTGAAATGGTGTCTCCGCCACCACCGCCACCTGTAAAGCCGATACGGCCCACTGTTCCGGAAGTGCGCGCCAGGTAGTAAAGAAATCCGTCAGGTGAAACCTTTAGATCTACCGGATTCGCAATGCCGGTGGCGAAATCCGACACCACGACACCGTTGGCCAAATCGAGTCTGTGAATCCAGCCGCCACAGAAATCCGAGAAGAAATAGTTACCGATAAAGTTTGAGGGAAACTGAACGAGCTGCGGATTATAAAAACTGCCGCCCGTGATCGCGCAATCTACACCGGTGTTCTGGTAAACAAAAATCGGATCGGTGAAAGACGGGTTTGGTGGACTGCAGAATCCTTCGCAGATGGGCCAGCCATAATTCGCCCCAGCGATACCGTCGTTAATTTCCTCCCAGGTACTCAGACCGACATTGTTGATGAACATACGACCGGTGCCGGGCTGAAACGCGAACGTGAACGGATTGCGCAGACCGAGCGCCCAGATCGAACGATTGTTTCCAGTCGTCTGGTTGAAAAAAGGATTGTCAGTAGGGATAGCGCCCGTTGACGTGATGCGCAGCATTTTGCCGAGTGTGGTTGAAAACGATTGCGCATTGTTTCCATTGGCGTTGTCGCCGACGGCGACATAAAGATTGCCGTCAGGCCCAAAATGAATCGCGCCCGCGTTGTGGTTAGTAGCAGTGCTGAGGTTCGGGAGGTCAAACAAAATCGTTTCACTGCCGGCGACGGCTACGTCGCCGTTAGCAATGAAGCGGCTGACTCGATTGTGCGCCGGAGTCGGCGCAGTGTAATAGACATAAACCAGTTGATTGGAAACAAAATTCGGATCAAAGGTGACGCCCAACAACCCGCGTTCACCTCTTGAATCCACCGTGACGGTTAGAAAAGGCGTGGGCAGCAAAGCGCCGTTCTTGATTACGCGCAATGTGCCGCGTTGTTCGCAAACAAAAATCCGGCCGTCGGGAGCCAAAGCCATTGCGGTCGGATCGGTAAGACCGGCGGCCACGAGTGAATCGGTAAAGCCCTGCGGCACCGTTGCGGCACTGGCGACGCGCGCGCCGATCACGAGTAGCAGCGACGTTAAAAAACATAAAGCTTTTTTCATGAAAACCTCCCAGCGTTACAGTTGACCGACTGAGGTGTAGCTGGGCTAAAGGGAGGAACAGATCATTATCAGATTGTTTTTCAAAAGTTTCTCAGCAGCATTGATTATCACCCGCCAGGATTTCAATTCGCTTGCATTGATCCACTCCTCGATCGCTACAAGAAACATCTTAACGTGGCATCGGTCTTGCTCCTTTACGAAAGTGGAATTGTTAAATGGCCTAACTGCCGAATTCGTTTGGATTGATGACATTCATCGTCAATTTGCTGTATCGGGTTCAAACAGTCGGCGCGGCCAAACAGGAGGAGGAGGAACGATCATGGGCCTTATTCTTATAGTGGTGCTCGTACTTTTGTTGATTGGTGCGGTACCATCATGGCCATATAGCAGGAACTGGGGTTATTGGCCCAGCGGCGGTATCGGTACGATTCTGTTGATTGTGCTGATTCTTTTACTGCTCGGCCGTATATAAATATCATCGGCCTGGAGCTCGCCTGGAGAAGACCACCAGAGCGTTTCTGCGACTACACGAGGGAAACCATCAATGCAACGCTTTCTATGTATAGCGCTGTTCACAGTGTTGTCGTCACTGCCGCTCACCGCGCAAACTCCCAAGGTCAAACCGGAAGACTTTCGTCCGCTAACTGGAGATCCGTGGATGGGAACTCTTGTTTACCGCGACTATAGATCGAACAAAGAGGTTTCAATTCCCTCGAACTTGAGAGTGATCCATAGCTACTTCTGGAAGTGATGTGCAGCTATTAGTCTCTATCCCAAACGGCTTGATGCCGCTCGCAAATTCGATCCGAGCTGATCTCGCAACAACAACAGCAAGCCCATATGCTCTACCTGTTTTCCATTCACGGTTACTGACCCTGGAAACAGTAGTCTTTTCAGGTGGTTTAGCCTGACCATTTTATCCGACTCGTCTTCCGTATTGTGAAGCTTTCTTAGCTCTTGCTGAAAGCGCGACAAAGCAACCAGGCATTCGACCGAGATGAGCGCGCCCCATTGGTGCATGAATTCATCCACTGTCTTCCTTAAGTTTGCGATGTCATCGGCCGAAGACTCACCCTCGAGATCATCAGTGTCACCGAATTGCCACAGTTGTCGCCACAACTCAATGCATGGATCGAAGCGACGGTCCAACACCGGCTGGATTTGCTCCTGAGCGCGATCCTTCTCCTGCGGCCCAGGGGTAATCAAATCAAGAATGGACTTTGATATTTCAACAAACATAAGGTCCTCCTTTGATACTGATTTTGGTTTCTATCAAACCGGAAGATTGACTGAACCAGTAGTAATGCGGTTTGAGTAACGCCGAAGGCGTTCGCCAACTTCAGCCAAAGGGTCTGCCAATTGCCGAACCCTTTCAGGGTTTGATCCTTTCTTTGTGTGATCCCAGGGTTGTCGCTGCGCTCCAACCCTGGGCTGAAATTGGCGAACGCCTTCGGCGTTATTCAGACTGCAAGTTCTCTTTTGAGGTTTTCTGTTTGAGAGACATTGAACTCCTTTGAGAGTGAGAAAGATCGTCGAACTACAACTGGAAATGCATCCGGGCAGTCCAGGTTAGGAGATCTTCGAAAGGAACGGAGATCTGAGCTTATTATGCGCGGTTAACTATCGGCGTTAGTCCCCAACGTGTCAAATGATTTCATCGCGATTGGACAAGTCTTTCAGGAATCAGCTTATATGGCTCGAAGCACGGTAGGTTCGAAATGAAGTACAAGATCCTGAAATCAGTGGCGCACAATTTCTCACACTCGTTTGTGAGTTACATGAATTTTGTCGACCACGCCTCGGTTATTGATGACCTCCTGAAACTCGCGCGTAACGCTAATGGGGAGCGAATCAGAATTCATTGGATACCTGCGGTTGCAAGCGAGCAGTTTCTGACACCTCGAGTTCTCAAGAGTATCGCCCAGCATAGGGAGTGGCTTCCGGAACACATTCACAACTCCGGCGCCAGCATCGAGGCAATACGCGAGTTCAGAACTGATATTTTTCAGAAACCGAACAAGCAAATCGCGGTTGAGGCGTACCTGTTGGACGATCGCGGGAAGGAACACGTCTGCAACGTTCTGTTCTAATTGCCGGACCTGTCACAATCTTGACAACCGCAGTCATTAAGCATAGAACCTTACACATCTCGTTTATTCACCCCCAACTGTAACGAGTCTTCACCGTCCCGCGCCAATCACCTCCTAATCACCAAGGAGTTTCTATGAATTCAGGTCGCAAAATCCAATGTGCACTCGGACTCTCTCTGTTGTTGCTGTGCATGGCGCGCGTGGGCGCTGCACAAACTACTTGCGCTTCGCCGTGGAGTTCCACCTCGGTCTACACGGCCGGCATGAAGGCAAGCCTTAACGGAATCAACTACACCGCAAACTTTTGGACTCAGGGACAAAGCCCCGCCACCAACAACGGTGGACCAGGCAGTGGTCAGCCATGGACCAGCAATGGGACATGTAGCGGATCGGGAGGCGGTGGAGGTGGTGGCTCATGCGCTTCAACGTGGAGCGCTACAACTGTTTACACCGGCGGAATGACGGCAAGTCTCAACGGTGTGAACTACCAGGCAAACTTCTGGACGCAAAATCAAAACCCGTCTACCAACAACGGTGGAGCAGGCAGTGGCGCGCCCTGGACCATCATCGGAACGTGCAGTGCCTGCACGACAGTTCCGAGCGTGCCTACCGGACTGCAAGCCTCAGGGACGACAAGCAACAGCACAAACCTTAGCTGGAACGCTGCCACAGTCGCAGTTAACTGCGTCTTAACCGGCTACACTGTTTTCAGGAATGGCGCTGCGGTCGCCACTACAAGCAGTCCGAATGTAACTATCACCGGCTTGTCTCCTGTGACTACTTACTCATTCAGAGTCGCAGCCAACGACGCGGCGGGCAGCTCAGCACAGAGCGCGGCGATCAACGTAACCACACTGAATGGTCCACCTCCGCCGCCGCCATCCTCGAAAGTGTTCGCACCTTATGTCGACATGGGCCTGACGGCTGATTGGCAACTCACAACGATTCAACAACAATCCGGAATCAAGGTCTTCACGCTCGGATTTGTCGTCGGTAACGGCGGCTGCACGCCGACGTGGGGCGGTGTCGGAGCTACAGTTGCTAACGATACGTTGCCCAACGGCACCACCATCGTCTCGCTCGTCCAGGGCATACGCGCTGCCGGCGGCGATGTGATCATCTCGTTTGGCGGTGCTTCGGGGACGGAGCTGGCACAGGGATGTACGACTGTTTCAAGTCTTCAGGCGGCTTACCAGGCGGTGCTAACTAAATACAGTGTTAACGCGAGCACACCGGTGCGAATGGACTTCGATATCGAAGGCGGAGCAACAACCGATCAGGCTTCGATCACTCGTCGCAACCAGGCGCTGAAGAATCTCAAGGCCGCGAATCCAGGTCTCGTGATTTCCTACACCCTCCCGGTTCTGCCAACCGGATTAGTTACGAGTGGTGTGAATATTCTGAACAGCGTGAAAACTGATGGACTCAGTCTCGACGTGGTAAACGTCATGGCGATGGACTATGGGTCGGCGAACGATAACGGAGGTCAGATGGGTTTGAGTGCTCAACAGGCTGCGAGCAACACTCATAATCAGGTAGTCGCAGCCGGTTTGACTGCGAGTATCGGAGTGACACCCATGATCGGAATCAACGACGTCAACACTGAGATCTTTCAACTCAGCGACGCGACATCGTTGTTGAACTTCGCAAATGCAAACAGCTACATCACCCGAATCGCGTACTGGTCTGTGGCACGCGACAACGGCAGTTGTGCGGGCCAGGGGTTCGCGTCTCCGGTTTGCAGCGGCATTTCGCAAAGCAACTGGGCGTTCGCGAATATACTCAAGCCATTCGGCAATTAGCCGTTTTAGCCACGGATTTACACGGAAGAAACTAATCCGTGTAAATCCGTGGGCAGTTTTCTCGATGTCACTTAGCGACGTTTCAACGTTGTGCTAACCAGAAACAAGCCAACGATACTTCCTGCAATTATCCATGGAAGCGATGCGGTTCTGATCGGGCGGAAATTCGCCTCGTGGTTTTTGATCTCAATGAAACCAACCGGCGATACTTGTACGCCACCGCCACCACCCGCGCCATCCTCTCGTGTTTCGCCATCACCCTTTTCCTTACGCTGACCGCCGCCGCCGCCGAATCCCCATCGTGCCTTTGCGACCGGAATGACGGTAATACCGTCTCTTTCCACAGGCTCGCCAAAAACGGTCGCTGCTTTTGCGACCGCGCCGAGTTTCTCAGCGATCGTGCTGATGAATGTATCTGCTGAACTGGTTTTCTCTAAGTCCATCGTTCACCTTTAACTGGGATTCCCGCGTGAAATGAAATTGATTTTATGGGTGACGAAATACTGCTTCTTCCACCGGCACGTTATGTTTGACTTCCTCGAGCGTGAACGCGAGGGTTGCCTGGCCGGTCGTTTGTGTGATGCTGAACGGTAATCGGATTCCATCTACCTCGCGCCAATCGCCGAAATACATTTCCGCGCGCGCCATTCCTTCGGCTGTGTGTCGCGTAGTATCTCGTCGAAACAATAAGCCGGTTTCAACGTCGAAATAAAAATACTCGGCGGCGCCGTCGCGTGGGACGGCCTGCACGACATAGAGTTGACGAAAACCGGATTTCGTTTTTCCAAGCAGTTTGATCGTTGGATACAACTCTTTGATTTTGAGATCGCGATAGAAGTCGGCATCGGCAGTGAGGGCTGCGAGTTCAGGTCCCTTCAGATCGCGCGTTCCGAGCTTCTTTGAAGAGTACCAGCCGGACCGTCCGTCAAAACCCTCTTTCGTAACACCAACCGCCTGGAGATTCAGCACCGTCAGCGATTTGTTCGGCGCCTTCATGTAGCCTTCCATCTGGCCGCCACGACTTACGCCGATGAGATCCACTTTTCCCTTGATGACTCGTGTGGTCAGTTTCCCAAGGGCGTCTTTTCCACCAATCGCATCGACATATTTCTGAAGGACAGTGTCGAGAGATGGGAGTGAAGCATCGCTCACGATTGCGGGAGCCGCTGCTGATCCACCTTTCGTCGAGCGAGTTACGTTCGCGGTTGGTCTCGCTGGATTAACCAACATCTGAGACGGCGCACTCTTCCGCACTGTTACGGGAGCAAATTGTTGGCAAGACATTGCGAACTGCTCCGGTGTGAGATGAACGCCGCCGCGTCTGAATGGCTGAAGATTTCTGGGAACGGCCGTTGGAGTGCGAATCACGTAGAAGCGCGGATAGCCTGTGACGCTAAACCTGTCTGCGATTTCACGTTCTGCCGGACCATTCTCAGGGTTGATACGAACTTTAACCACACCTCTCAGATAGTCCTGCACTGCGGGATTCGGAAAGTAGGAAGCGTCGAGCTCGTGGCAGTACGGGCACCAATCCGTATAGAAATAGACGATGAGTGGAACTTTCAACTCGCGCTGCAACTCGATGGCGCGGTTGTAACCGGACGCACCGTCAAGCCACGGCTCTTCGAAGCCGGGATTGGCTGCGGCCGTTCTAATCGGGAGGCTAGCAGCGATGAGTGAAATGATTAGGATCAAACGAGTGCAGTTGATCATGAATCAAGATAACTCCAGTAAACACTCTTCAGCAAGAATTTTTTGCCGCGGATTTACGCGGAAAAACGCAGATCGGCGTTCATTCGACGACATCTGCGGCTGTAACTTTGTGGTCATCGCGCGCTCCGAGAGGCGTCGTCAATGGCTTTATCCACCGCACTGGTAACAGACTCATTTGTTCTTTAGTCAGGTCAACGTCCGGGTCTACCAGCAACTGAGGTTGGCGGCCATTGAGTGAGACCATCACCCGAGCTCGTACTTCGACATTATCGTAGCCTTCACGCCGTTTCTCTTCGGCAAGATGGTGAGCGAACTGCAGGATCAGATCGGGCTTCGTCAACTTCACCGCCTGATGGGATTTTAGATAGTCGTCCGGATTGATGGTCCATATCTGTCCGGATTGGGGATGGTAGACGGTGAAGACTGCGTCCCCTTCTTTAGTCCGCAGCTTCATGTGCCACGAAAAATTGTGACCTTCCTCGGTCCAACTTACCTCGCCGGGATAAAGGTAGTGACGAAGCGGAAAGAGTAACTGCACAACAAGGTAGGCGGCCAACAGACCGGCAGTTAGTTTTTGCGCCGTGGTTAATGTTGGACAACTGCTGATTTCGGCAATTGGTGTTGTCACGGAAGCTTGCGATGGTGCTGCATCGTCCTGAGATTCCTCTCCCGCCGACATGAACGCACGTGCGAAGCGTCGCACGAGATCGGGTGGAAAGAAGATGAACAGAGCGCCGAGCATCAACCACGGAAAGATGCCGATGTCGAATATCACTGCGTTGATGAGATTGAATATGACTGCTGCGGCAAAAGCGAAAGGACGCGTGCGTCGCCACAGAAGAAACGGCACCACGAATAGATCGAGCAATAACCCGCCGATCACAAAACCGTAAACAACCAAATCAGACGTGAAGATCGGACTACCGCCCGCCGCTTTCGTTAGGGGACGCAACCATGAGCGCATGGGCTCGCCGCCCAATAACCAATCCCGGTTAAGTTTTGCAATACCGCCGTAGAAAAACGGTATGCCGATTTGTATTCGTAGCAGCCACAACGTCCATCTTGGAACAACGTCTGATCGGATTTTTGGACGCAGCAAAGCGTCAATGGAAAACGCTCGTTCCGCCGGAAGAAAACACATCAGAAAACTGATCAGGCAAATGAGATAGAAGTGGTTCAGATATCGCGTTTGGTCCAGCAGGAAGAAGTATGTGAAAGCAAGGAAGAAGATTGGTGCGGCGAAGCGGTAAAGGAAGCCGACCATCACGCAAGCGGCGGCCACACCGAGCACGGCAAAGTGAACGTACATCCCGCGGCCCGGCCACGGTTTTACCCAACTGAAACCGTAGTAATGAAAAGTAAGTTCCGTGTCAACGAAGTAACGCGCGATCCAACCGTGAGTGAAGTAACGATAGACTTCCCACAGCGTGATGCCGCCAAAGACGATGCGAAAGAAAACCAGGAATGAGATATCGACTGGTTGGAAGAGAGCCGAGCACAGCCGTTGCAGGACACTTGCCCTCGCGCCGCCGGGCTCTTCCGCGTACGGCTCAGCAATCTCCACTTCCTCTGTTGGACCAGTTTGCATTAGGCTTTGCTCGAAATTCCGAATTCAATCTGCGCAGCGCCGAAGGCGCGGAATATGATAGCCGGGGCAAGTCCAGACGCAGTCGGGCCTGGTGGACGCCCAAAACATGGCCTGAAGCTCTGAAAGAGCGGAATAACCCACGATGATATTTCGCACTTTCAGTGCTCACTCAACTTAATTGTTGCTAACCAGGGGCGACGCGCTTCGCTGCGCTCAGCGCTTGCCCCTGGCTATCATATTCCGCGCCTTTGGCGCTGCGCACGCTTTCTTCGATACTTGGCGCTCACTGTTACGCATAACTCGCGTGCCCTTTACGCTCACCCTACGCAAAACTTACGCTCAGTCCGTAGTTTAGGGTAAATCATAATCATTCACGCCGTCGCAAAATGCGGCGGCTCACTTGCCATGTCGCTTCAGTCGCGCACGCTCAGTTGCGAGGCGCGAAAGCTTCTTCCACTTCTTCTTTTCCAGGATCTCCGACAGTTTGTCTTTCCTCCGCGCCTGGTATCTCAACTCCTTCTGAAGCTTCTGATAACTCTCATATCGACCGGCGTCGATCGTCCCCGACGCTAATGCCTCACGTACCGCACAACGCGGCTCGTCTTGATGTCGACAGTCACTGAAGTAGCAACGCTCGGCAAACGCCTCGATATCATCAAAGACTAGCGGCAAACTCTCGTCGCCATCCCACAACTGCAATTCACGCATACCAGGCGTGTCAAGCACTAGTCCACCACCCGGTAACAAAACCAGCTCGCGATGAGTCGTCGTGTGTCGTCCGCGATCGTCGTGCTCGCGCACCGTTTGCACCTTCAACCGATCGGCGCCAGCCAAGTGATTTATCAGAGTTGATTTGCCTACACCCGACGAACCGAGTAGCGCAACCGTCTGCTCGTGTTTGAAATACTGCTCGATCTCCTGCAGTCCTTCACCAGTAACAACACTGACAGCGTGGATCGGCACATCACGAGCAACCAATTTTACTCCGTCGATCGCGTCGGCCAGCCGGTCGCACAGATCTGACTTGCTCAGAACAACGATCGGATTCGCACCGCTCTCCCACGCGATAACGAGATACCTTTCGATGCGACGCAGGCTGAGATCCTGATTCAGCGATGTGAGCAGGAATACAGTGTCGATGTTAGTGCCGACAATCTGCACTTCGGTTCGCGATCCGGCAATCTTGCGCGTGAAACTGGTCCGGCGCGGCAGCACCGCGTCAATCGTCACTCTGTCACGTTCCAGCCCCGGGCGAATCGCGACCCAGTCTCCCACGGCGGGCAGGTCGCTTCGATTCACGGCCTCGTGCCGGAGCTTGCCGGATATTTCCGCAAACACCTCGCCGTGTTCAGTGTAGACGCGTAAAAGATTCTTGTGTTCGACCGACACGCGGCCGGCCGTGTAGCCTCGTGTCGCGTACGATTCAAAATTAGTCTCAAAGAACTCACTCCAACCAAAGCTTGTCAAATCCATGACAGTTTTCTCCAACGAAGATGCGGCTGCGCGGTCGGTCAGACTGCAACCGGCGATTTAAGGACGTTGTCTGTGAATTGAGGTTTGGGATGGAGAAAGTTACTGCGTCGCCTGTAAAGACACTTCAGGCGCATTCGCTCGATACGGCGGATTACGCAGCAACTTTTTTGTTAGACAATCATAGGCCGGCGCGGATTGTAGCATTTTTGCGTGCAAGTCGGCGCGCGATCGCGCGTTCATTACCAGCGTTGCCACTCTCCTCCGTTTATCTGGAAAACAAATCACGACTTCGATGGAAGAAATCGCCGGGTTTCACGTCGAATTAACGGAGAGCCATATGAGCAACACTACAGTCGCAGACCTTTTCAACGTTCCCTCGCATAACCCATCCTTTTTTTCGGTGAAAGAGAGCGCCGTTTTCAAAGGACCACTGCTCGACTTCTGCATACCGGTCAACTTGCACTTTCCACCGCCGCAAATGGTCCAACGCATCAGCGAGCGGCTGCCTGAAATTCTCAGATACTATCCCGACTATGCCGAGGTGCATGCGAAACACATTGCGGAGATTGCCGGAGTTCCGTCCGAGTGCATCGTACCGGCAAATGGATCGACTGAGATCATCACACGTCTCTGTCACCTAACTCGTGGTCCAATTCTGACACCGATTCCCACGTTCAGCCGTTGGACTGACTTGCCGAATGAACTTGGTATTCCGCTTCATACAATCAAACACGACGTCGGGCGAGATTTTCGACTCGAGGTTGCCGAATTAATTTCGCGTGCGAAAGAGATTGACGTAAGAATGTTGGTGATTTCAAATCCGAACAACCCGACGGGTGCATGGTTCGAAGCCGGCGAGATTGAAGAGCTCGTGCTCAGTTTGCCGCAAATCGAGTTGATTGTGATTGACGAATCCTTCCTCGACTTCGCAGATCTCGAAAGCGCAGTGAACCTTATACCGAGGGCTGAGAATCTGGTGGTGGTTAAGAGTCTTGGGAAGTCGTTAGGCTGGCATGGCGTTCGACTCGGCTACGCCGCCATGAATTCGCTTGCGGCGGATCGGCTCCGATCTCAACTGCCGTTCTGGAACGTCAACGGGTTAGCCGCATTTATTCTGAAAAGCATTTCAGAGTTTAAAGATGAATTCCGGCAAAGCCTCGCGCTTGTCGCAGAAGACAGAGAGTACATGCTGAATCAACTCGCGCGAATTCCCGGCTTAAGAGTGTTTCCGTCGAAGGCGAATTTTCTCTACCTTGAGTTGTCAGGTGACGTATCCGGTCGAAAACTCAGAGATCGATTGTTGGAACAGTATGGCTTAATGGTGAGAGAATGCAGCAACAAGATCGGTTCCTCGGAGCGCTACCTGCGTCTGGCCGTTCAAACGCGAGAAGCCGTCGATCTCCTGGCCCAGGCATTGTGCCGTGAGCTTACTGCTTCGAATCAACCCATTGCTTGATGAATCTTATGTACTGTGGGACGGGCATCACTCTCAAATCGCGCTTGGAGTAGCCATGCGTTTTACGACGCTCATCAATATCGTCGTCAAATTCATTGAACTTGCGCCAAATAACTGACGGGCTCTCAACCTCACTCAGGCCAACGGTCTCAATCAACCAGTGTTGCAAAGCTCGAACCGTTTGCACCGGTTTGTTGTTATGACATTTAACATCCACGCCGTTTAGATCTGAGAGTGCCCGCTGAATTTCAAATCGCTTCTTTTCGAAGATAAGACTTTGCTTTGTGCGCAAATGGTTTTTCGCGATACGCCGGCACCCATACTCGATTCCTAACTCAAAAGGCATGTTCAGTCTTGAGAATTCGTTCGCCTTCTCGGACTTTAGCCGCGATAGATCGTGTATGCTGTACTTACATTCCTTAATAAGACGCAGAATTTTTTCTATCCTCTGTTCAAGCGAGTCAGACTTCTCTGAAGCTAGCCTGGGGTATAGCCCGACATACACGAGGGTAAAAAGCATGGGTCGGAGTAGAAATTTGTATTCTTCGTCGAAAGGACAGTTAATGAATACACTTGTCCGGAATTTCCTTGGCACTTTGTTTGTCATTAGTGGCGGTTGAGGTCGCCTGGGAATTGACTAGCTACATCTTCACACGTAAGTGATCACGTGGAGGGTGAGGATCTCTTCCCATAGGTAGTCCGACGTCTGACGGTTCCATCAACGCGATGGATGACGACAGTGCCGCCGGTCAAATCTTTCTTTGCCAATGTGCGTGCCTTATGGACAGCTTCAGTATGAGTAGAGTGCACACTTGTCGCACGTTTGGCCCCTGACCGCGATACACGCCAAGTGCCGTCAAGCCACGCAATCACATGATATCTAACGCTCATGGCGGCAGAGTATCATAGGCAATGAGTTGATGAAAGGTAACAATTGATGAATGAATTTCCCGCTGCAGTACCCGAGATACCGGTCACCGATATGAACGCGGCGCTGGATTACTATCAACACAAACTCGGCTTCAGCGTCGACTGGGGCGGGGCCGACGGTGGCATCGCCGGAATCTCAAAAGGACTATGCCGGATGTTTCTCACCGACACTTCCTTCCGCGTGCAATACGGCAACGCACCACCAGTCATGATCTGGCTTAACCTTGATGGCAAAGACGAAGTCGACAAACTCCATGCGAGCTGGAATGCGAGCGGCGCCAAAATCGTCTCGCCTCCGGAGTCGAAACCGTGGAAGCTGCACGAGTTCACCGTGTCTGACCTGGACGGCAATCTCTTCCGCGTGTTTTACGATTTTTCCAGAGATCTTTAAGCACAATCCTAAGAGGTATTAGCCACGGATCTGCGCGGATTGATAACGGATCCGTGTAAATCCGTGGCGAACCATGACGGCCTTAATTTGACGGCACGAGTGCGGGGGCACCCTTCTCTTTCAACAGGAACACCAGGAACTTTGCGGGTTTCGTGGTGCTGGCGTTGCGGCCGACGACGTGAACATCTTCGGGACCTTCGTACCAGGTTTGTCCCGGTGTTAGCGTTACCTCTTTCCCACCTTTCACCTGCATCACGATCGTACCTTCAAGCACGTAAATGAATCCGTGCGCGTTGTGTCTATGGATTGGATCTTTCCCTGCAGGGGGATACTCGACGGTGATCATCAAGACTTCTTTGCCAGCGACATCCGGCAGATCTTTCGACATGACCGGCGTTACCTTGGGCTCCTGGGCCATCACTGTGCCACACATAAGACACATAAACACCAACAATATTATTCTGTTCATTTGTCACCTCTCGTTCGGTTGTTTGTACACGCGAAGACCGAACGCGACTCCATCTTGTGACAATGTTTTTTTAATTATCCGAATTTCTTTGCGGACTTCGGACGCGGTTTCGTGAACTTCACTTCTGAGAGGGGAACTCGGGTAAAAATCTCGCACGTGGGCATCGGGCCATCAACAGGAATTACGTAAGCAGCCTCTCCTTTGAGCGTTTTCTGACCAGCAGACGTCAGGTGCCCTCACGACTGACGTCAGGATCAGCAAGAAAAAGATCGAAAGAATTTGTATCGATCTGTTCATGTCGAACTCTGCGGGCCTAATCTCGATAACGCCGGCGCGATTGCACTGAGCTTGCTCGGTCGCATCAACCACCAGATCTGATTGATACCATCGGCGGTCGCGTCGACGACCACGAGCACTACCGCAACGCCGCCGCGCGAAATGAGCATACACGGCTGTCCGTTTGCTTCAACTTCGTCAACCTTCACGCCGGACCAGAACCACGTAACTGAGGATATGAACTTTGCCACGCGGTCGCGACCAACAACCGGATTTCGTGCCGCGCGCACAAACCCACCGCCATCCGACATCGAAACGACATCCGACGCAAAGAGAGCTTCGAGGCCGAGCAGATCGCCATTGCGAGCCGCGGAGATGAACGCATTGAGAAAACGGCTTCGTTCGGTGTTGCTGACTGATGCACGACGTCCGTCAGCGATGTGTTTCCGTGCTCGGGTAACGAGCTGACGAGTGTTGGCTTCGGTTGTCTGAAGAATGTCCGCGATTTCCCGGTATGGGTAGTCAAACGCTTCGCGAAGAGTGTAGGCGGCACGTTCGGTTGGTGGGAGTTTCTCGAGTAGTAAGAGCACTGCCAGTTCGAGTGCCTCGCCGCGTTCTGCCCCCAATCGTGGATCCTCGCTCGTGTCGATTGGTTCGGGAAGCCATGGTCCAACGTACGTTTCGCGACGTGTGCGCGCCGATTCGCAGACGTTAATGGCCAGGCGCGTCGTCGTGGTAACGAGGAACGCAGCCGGATTCAACACCGCGCTGCGATCGGTGGTCTGCCACCTCATCCACGCATCCTGCACAACGTCCTCTGCCTCGACCGCGCTTCCGAGCATGCGATAAGCGATGCCAAACAAACGAGGTCGCACACTGATAAAGTCCGAAAGCCCATCATCAGCCGCATTGTTTTCCATGGGCCAAATAATACGACATCCGTATCGAATACTCACACGCTGCTGGCGCCGCCCTAAATCGAGTAAAGACCGGGCAGCGGCGCGATCTGTGACAGCTAAATTCAACAACACAAATGCAACAGTCGGCGTGTCACAAATCGGATTCTCAGCTGGTCATAGCTGCAACACGATGTGAGCCCAAACTAGTTAGTTGTCCAGAAGAGAAAGGAGAGGTGTATCTAAATGAAAATCGTAGTTATCGGTGGAACTGGCCTAATCGGATCGAAGGTTGTCAATAATCTGACCGCGCACGGTCACGAGGCGGTGCCGGCAGCACCGAATACAGGCGTCAACACGCTCACCGGCGAAGGATTGGCGGAGGTTCTCGCCGGCGCTTCGGTAGTGATCGACGTTTCGAACTCACCCTCATTCGAAGACACAGCGGTCATGAACTTCTTCCAGACGTCGACTCGCAATCTGCTCGCAGCCGAAGCAGCGGCCGGCGTGAAGCACCATGTGGCGCTGTCAATCGTTGGCACCGAGCGCACTCCGGAAATTCCGTACTTTCGCGCCAAGTTGGCCCAGGAGAACCTAATTAAAGAATCCGGAATCCCCTACTCGATCGTCCATGCCACGCAGTTCTTCGAGTTCCTCAAAGGCATCGCCGACTCGGCCACCGAAGGCAATGCCGTTCGCATCTCGCATGCGCTGATTCAACCCATGGCCGCTGACGATGTCGCGAGCGCGGTCGCCGAAGTTGCGATGGCTGCGCCGTTGAATGGGACTCTTGAAATCGCCGGCCCCGAACAGTTTCGTTTCGACGACTTCGTGCGACGAGGCTTGAGCGCACGTAACGATCCACGCGAAGTCGTCGTTGACCCGCATGCACAATACTTCGGCGCGGAGTTGAAAGAACGCACGCTCGTTCCCGCTGGCGAAGCTCAACTCGGCTCAACTTACTTTAATGATTGGCTTGAACGATCCACTGCCGTCGCAGCAGCGAAAGCGGTCTAGATCATCAGCATAAAAGGAGAAACTACAATGAGTTTTGTTACAGCAAAAGATGGCACGCAGATTTATTACAACGACTGGGGCAAGGGACAGCCAATCGTATTCAGTCACGGCTGGCCACTGACGGGAGATGCGTTTGAGGATCAGATGTTCTTCCTCGCATCGAATGGCTATCGCTGCATTGCCCACGACCGTCGCGGTCACGGTCGCTCGGGCCAGTCGTGGGACGGAAACGACATGGACACGTACGCCGACGATCTCGCGACGCTCGTCGAATCGCTCGATCTCAAGGACGCAATTCACGTGGGCCACTCGACCGGCGGTGGCGAAGTGACTCGCTACATCGGACGTCACGGAACGAAGCGCGCAGCAAAGGTCGTACTGATCAGCGCGGTCCCACCGTTGCTGCAAAAAACTGACGCGAATCCTAATGGACTGCCGATTGAGGCGATTGATGGATTGCGCGCCGGCATTCAAGCCGATCGGAACCAGTTTATGACTGACTTTCGCATCCCTTTCTATGGATTCAACCGGCCGGGCGCAAAAGTCTCGCAAGGCTTGCTTGATAGTTTTCTTTTGCAATCGATGTTGGCCAGTCTCCCCGCCACCTACAAGTGCATCAAGGCGTTTGCGCAGACTGACTTCACTGAAGATCTCAAGAAGTTCGACGTGCCGACGCTGATCATGCATGGCGACGACGATCAAGTCGTGCCGATTGGTATCACCGCACTCGTGTCGTCGAAGATTGTGAAAGACGCGACGTTGAAAGTTTATCCGGGGTTGCCGCACGGCATGTGCTCAACTCATAAGGATTTGATCAATGCAGATCTGCTCGACTTCATAAAGAAAGAACAAACAAGCGCTCAAACGGCGTGAGTAACCGGAGCGGCGGCAGAACAACAATCTGTCGCCGCGTCGGACAATGTTTACGGTAACAACGGGAGGTTCACATGAGCGACCAAGACCTTGAAGTGCTGGTAACACTCGACGATCCGTGGTATGGACCAGATGAGGACATCTTCCACCATTGTCAGGATGAGAATAGCAGCCCGGAAAGCGTCTATAGCTTTACGCTGTAATGCAGTTGCACCAGGCCATCTTCGAAGCGTTCAACTGATAGCAACTCCAGCGGCACGTGACGGTGTCGACGTCCTATCAATGGAATACCATCGCCGATAAACACCGGGGCCACGCTGACGACAAACTCGTCGATCGCGTGTTCGTCAAGAAATGAGGCGATGAGATCACCGCCACCCATTAGCCAGATATCCTTGCCCGGTTGTTCACGGAGTTGGTCGATGAATGGTCCGATTTGATCGCTTACAAACTCAACACCCGCGGGCGCATCGCCTGGTGGTGCATGACGCGAGAAGACGATGTATCGATCCTTCGAGTCAAACTTAGCGCCGAGACTGAGGCTCGCCTCGTAAGTTTTCCGTCCGATTAGCTTCGTGTCGATCGTCTTCACGAAATCAACCATGCCATAGAAACCCTTCGGAGCAGGGCGCGACGTTAGCCATTCAAGATCGCCATCGGGCCGCGCGATATAGCCGTCGGCGCTGGTCGCAATATGGACGATTACCTTTCGCGTCATGAGTTTCGCTTTCTGTTAACGAAGAATAATCCGACTTGAACCATTTGCAAACTTTGTATAAGGTTCACTCGCTCCCAATTATCGTAAAACTTGCCTGGATTGGAGACCTCATGTCAGAAGCAAACAAAGAATTAATCCGTCGCTGGTTTGAGGAAGTTTGGAATCAGGGTCGCGCCGATGCGATCGATGAAATGTTCGACGAGAACGGCGTCGCACATGGTTTGTCGGACGATCCTGCGAATCCGATCAAGGGTCCGACCGGCTTCCGGCCGTTTCATAATGTTTTCCGCGAGGCTTTTCCAAACATGATGATCGTGGTCGAAGACGTGATCGCCGAAGATGACAAAGTCGCCGCGCGTTGCTCAGTGAGAGCACAGCACGAAGGAGACTTCCTCGGAAAAGCTGCGACTCAATCTCCAGTCGAATTTACCGGCATTGCAATCGTCCGAATCTACAACGGAAAAATTGTTGAGGCCTGGAATAACTTCGACTTCATGACTCTGCACAAGCAGGTCGGGCTTCTCTAACGATCCTCATTTACGGAAACGTTACCTCACCATTACGGCAACGTTATGACTGCAAGTGACTGACTTCACTATTGTCCTGCCTGTTTAAAGTAAAGGTTGAAAGGACAATTCAATGAAGCGTTATTCGTATAAATTCGGCGCCAGCCTATTTGCTCTCGCACTAATCGGAGTTATTTCACTGAGCGTTTTGGCGGGCCCACGACCATTCCACCTCGTGGAGCATGGTCAGATATCCGCGACACCACGCGATGCAAGTGGCACTGTGTTGGACGTCGTTGCTACCGGAGTAGGAACAGCGAACCACATGGGTCTGATTACGGTGCAGCGTACGGCAACCCTGACAGCAACTGCCACTCCGGGAGTATTTGACTTCAAAGGCCAAGCGACGCTGACCGCGGCGTCGGGCGAAATACTGACCACTACGATTACGGGCATTTTCAACGCGAACGTTGGCCACGCCGACCTGGTCTACGAATGGACCGGCGGTACGGGCCGCTTTCAGAATGCAACGGGCACGACCTTCTGGTCGGTCGATGTTGCGAACGGAGAATACGACGCCGTAGCGAACGGGCAGATTAACTACTAATTAATTTAGGCACGGGCAAACGCGGATGAACGCAGACTCGATCTGTCTTCGTCCGCGTTCTGCATTCGTGTTAAAAATAGAGCGGAATGAGGTTTATTCTACTTACCCTGCTCCTGGTCGCCTGTTGTTCGGTCGCCACTCAAGCACAGTCGTGTCTCACTCAGGATGATGTGCGCCAGATGCTCGCGCGACTCGAATCTCCCCCACCGGCAACCCCGGACAAAAAGCTCATTGAAGAATTGCTCAAGATGGGCAACCGGCAACGCGAACTGCTTCAGGAAGTAGTCGAGAATGATCAGGGCAAGAAGTCGGACCGAGAGAAACTACATAAGCTTTACAGAGAAGACACTGCCAAACTCTGCCAGTTACTAAAAACAAATGGCTGGCCGACGATGGCTTCGGCTGGTGAACAGGGCGTCTACGCGACGTTTCAAATTCTCAAAAACGCCGGCACTTTCGAACTGCAACGGGACTTGCTGCCAGTCATTGTTGCCGCAATTAAGAAGGACCCGATTCAGAAACGGGAATTTGCCGGACTGTACGACCGGCTGCGAGTTAGTGCCGGCATGAAACAACTATTCGGCACGCAGGCCGTCAGTATGGGTGGGTTTCTCGTTCTTTATCCGATTGAAGATCAGGCGAACCTGGATGAGCGACGTGCTGAGTTTGGTCTAGGATCAATCGATCTGTACATTAAAAGTCTCGAACGCACCTATGGCCGGGCGCTTATCAAAGCCCGTCAGCCGCCCACAACCCAACTATCACAACAATTAGCCAATTCGCTGACAAAAGCGATCAACGCAACTGACCTCAACTCGAATGACGTCGATCCTAACGACGTCATCAAAACGGAAACAAATCTGGTGAGTCTCAACGTCAGCGTCTTCAATAGCAAGTTGAAGACATTCGTTGAGTCGTTAACAAAAGAAGATTTCCGTGTACAGGAAAACAATCAGGATCAGACCGTCACGTACTTTGCTTCCACCGAAGTGCCGTTCGATCTGGTGTTGCTCGTTGACTTGTCGGGCTCGACACAAGACAAACGTGACCTGATCAAAAAATCGACGCTGCGTTTTATCGAGGCCGCGCGGCCTGCGGATCGCATCGCAATTGTGACCTTCTCTGATAAGCAGACCGTCGTTTCCCCGCTCACGTTGGATCGCGCCAAACTCGCAGCCAGTGTTGAGAGCATGGAAGGCACGGGCGGATCGAACGTGTGGGATGCGGTCAAATTCGCGCTCGATGACGTTGTTGGATCAAAGTCTCTGGAACGACGCCGCGCCGTAGTGTTGATGAGTGACGGTGTTGACGGAGCATTAGTGGGCTTTTCGATGCGTGGTTCGATGATTACTTTCGCCAATCTAGTCGAGCAGGTACGACAAACCGATACGCTCATCGTGCCGATTTATCTCGACACCGAAGAAGACTATGGCAATCCATACCAGAAACTGGCGTACGAGAATGCACGTCGCACGCTGAACCTGCTGGCCCAGGAAAGTGGTGGCTCTTATTATCGCGCTCGTAAGCTGTCGGACCTCAACGGTGTGTACGAGCAGGTAATCAACGATCTGGGCAAGGTCTACAGTCTCGGCTACAAGCCGACGAATGTGATGCGCGATAGTAGTTGGCGCTGGGTCCAGGTTTCGATCGCCAACCGGCCGGATTTGGTGGCGCGCACACGTCCGGGCTATTACGCACAATGAGTTTGACGTATGATCCGGCGACAAAGATTTACCGGATTACAAAATTGCGAGGACACCCAATTGCGTAATAAATCTCGACGAATAAGCGTGGTCCTACTTGCACTGATCGCAGTTATTTCATTCTCGGCAGGTGCGCAACAGCCGGCGTCGCCAGAAGATGTGGCGCGTGGTTTCTATTCCTGGTACTTGCATCAACTCAGCCAGCAGAACATGAACCCACTCAAACAGCGAACGACCGCGTTGAAGTATCTGACGCCGCAGCTTTACACAAACGCGCCGCGACTGATCCGTCGCATGGACGCCGACATTTTCATCTGCGCACAGGATTGGGACACCGGTTGGGAAAAGAACTTCACCATCAGCGCGCCACAGATCAAAAACAACAGCGCCACTGAAACGGTGACTCTGCCGTCCGGTGAAACCGACAAGATCAAGATCGACCTGACGCTGATCAAAACCGCCGCGGGTTGGCGTATCAACAAGGTCGCCTGCGCCAATTGAACTTATCCACGGATTACACAGATTTATGTTGATCAATCTGCGTAATCTGTGGATACGAGATCTGTTATCCTACCGGCGCCATGTTGGACCGCTATGAAGTGTCGGACTTTTTCGATGAGATGTTCTTGCCGACAGGCAAACCTCGCGAACACTATCAACTGTTGCACGCCCGTCTCGCCGACATGGCGGCCGAAGCTTTCAATGAACGACGCGCCAACGCGGATGTCTCGTTTCTCTATCAGGGAATCACCTTCACCGTTTACAGTCAGAAGGCCGAAGGCATCGAGCGTATTTTTCCGTTCGACCTGATTCCACGAATCATTCCGGCGTCCGAGTGGGCGCTCGTCGAACGCGGTCTAACCCAACGCGTAACCGCACTAAATCAGTTTCTCTTCGACATCTACCACGACCAACGCATTCTCAAAGACAAGATCATCGCCCCGGAACTGGTCTTCAACGCGAAACACTTCCGTCGTGAGATGATGGGAGTCACTGTCCCGAAGAATATCTATGCTCACGTTATCGGCACCGATCTGGTGCGCGACGACAAGGGCAACTACTTTGTGCTGGAGGACAATCTGCGTTCGCCTTCGGGCGTCAGCTACATGCTGGAAAATCGTCAGGCGATGAAGCGCACCTTCAATACTCTGTTTCACAGTTACGGCGTCAGAGCAATCGAACATTATCCACAGGAGTTGCTCAACACGTTGCGATCGGTTGCGCCGCACGACAATCCCGATCCGGTGGTAGTTTTGTTAACACCGGGAATCTACAACTCAGCCTATTTCGAACACGCGTTTCTGGCGCGCCAGATGGGTATCGAGATTGTTGAAGGCCGAGATTTGGTGGCACACGACAATCGCGTTTACACGCGCACCACCAAGGGATTGCAGCCCGTCGATGTCATTTACCGCCGTATCGACGACGACTTTCTCGATCCACTTTCATTCGATTCGACGAGCATGTTGGGTTGCGCAGGACTCTTCAACGCATGGCGCGCCGGCAACGTTACCCTCGCGAATGCGATCGGCACCGGTGTCGCAGACGACAAAGCAGTTTACGCTTACGTCCCGGACATGATCCGTTACTACCTGAGTGAGGAGCCGATACTCCAGAACGTGCCCACCTACCTCGCGATAAACGACAAAGAACGAGACTTCATGATCAACAATCTCGACTCGCTGGTCGTTAAGTCGGTGAACGAGAGCGGTGGCTATGGAATGCTGGTTGGACCACACGCATCGCAAAAAGAACGAGAGACGTTTCGTGATCTGATCGTCTCGAATCCGCGCAACTTCATCGCTCAACCGATTGTCAGACTGAGCCGGCATCCTACGTATCTTGACGGACAGCTTTATGGCTGCCATATCGATCTGCGTCCTTATATTCTCTGTGGTGAAAAGATAACGCTCGTACCGGGAGGACTGACGCGCGTCGCATTGCGTGCCGGGTCACTGGTGGTGAACTCGTCGCAGGGTGGTGGCAGCAAAGACACCTGGGTCTTGAACGATTAGATCATGCTTTCAAGAGTAGCCGATACACTTTACTGGATGTCGCGGTACATCGAACGTGCCGAAGATATCACGCGGATCCTGACCGTGAACTTCAACTCGCTGCTCGATTCCAGGGTCCAGGATTCAGAAGATTCGTGGCGCCGGATCATCGACATCACCGGTGATGGACCACTCTTTGCCGAACAATTTGACGAGTTCAATGCAAAGACCGTGAGTGGTTTCCTGCTTTGGCATCCCAGCAATCCGAACGCAGTTACGACCTGCATCAAGCTTGCTCGAGAAAACGCGCGTAGCGTGCGCGAGCAAATCAGCAGCGAGATGTGGGAGCACCTCAATCGTCTCTATTTCCTCGTGCGAGATATCAAACAGGAGATCGGCGCTCGCGGACCTTACGATTTCTTCGATCAGATCAGGCACGGTTCGCAAGCGTTCCAGGGAATCACCAACGAGACGATGACGCACAGCGAAGCTTACGAGTTCATTCAACTCGGCAAGCACCTCGAACGCGCCGACAAAACCGTCCGCATCATCGACGTCAAATATTCGTCAGTAAACAATCTGCGCGAAGGTCCTGAAGTCTCGCTGCAACTGCTGGCCATGTTGCGTTCGTGCAGCGCCTTCGAGGCATTCCGCAAATCGCCGAACTCTCAGCTTCATCCGGCACGCGTAACGGAGTTTCTATTGTTGAGTCAGGAATTCCCGCGTGCTGTTTCCTATTGTCTGAAACGCGCGCTGCGATCGGTCAATCTCATTTCAGGCGACCCTGCATCGCCGCGACAGTTACTCTCTCCGCAACGTGCCCTCGGACGCGTCTGTTCAGAATTGGGTTACCTAGAAATCAACGAGCTGCTCAATCACAACATGCATCCGTATCTCGACAGCTTGCTTTATCGGTTGAACGGAGTCGGAGATGAGATCGGCAGCACCTACTTCAACACACAACTTATTCTGCCGCCGCAAATAACGGCTAGTCAGCATGCCCAGCAACAACAACAGCAATGAAACTTCGGATCGAGCACAAAACGACCTTCACGTACGAGAAACCAATCAGCGAGCGTTACACGGAGCTGCGCCTGCGGCCTGTCGATGGTCAGGGACAACGTTGCTTGCGATTTAAGCTCGTCACCGAACCGGTCGGCGAAGTGATGCAGTACACCGATCGCTATGGAAATGCAGTCCATCACTTCGACACACTGCAATCTCACAATCGAGTGGTCGTCAAAGCGACCAGTGACGTTCATTTGAGCCAGACGTTTGCCGATTATCACCGCGAACTTTCGCCGTTGGAGAAGTTTGATTATCTGGCGGAGGGCGTCTATACAACCGCAAACGATGAGATTCGCTCGCTTGCCTCGAGCCACGTGGTCCAGGACGACGCAACTGCCACGGTGCTCGCGCTAATGAATGCGGTACGGGCTTCGCTGCAATACGAAGCCGGAATCACCGACGTTAAGACAACTGCGGCGGAAGCACTGAGCCTCGGTCGAGGTGTGTGCCAGGATTTTGCACATATCATGCTGGCGGCGTGCCGCTCGATCAACATTCCAGCGCGGTACGTCAGCGGGTATCTCTACAATCCGAAGGCCGACGCGTCGCCCGAAACGACCGACAACGCTGCTTCACATGCCTGGATTGATGCGTTTGTGAATAACAATGCCTGGCTTTCGGTTGACCCAACGCACAATTGTCTGCAAACGTTGAATCACGTCCGGCTCGGTGTTGGTCGCGATTATTTCGACGTTTCACCCACGCGCGGTGTATATAAAGGACAAGCGAAAGAGACGTTGAGCGTTAACGTAGTTGTAAATGCACTCTGACCGTGGCTGTCCGCAGTTCGCGCACAGCCACGGCCAGATTTGTTGTTACTCTACCTCGTCGTTGCCAAGCACGCGTGAGAGGACGACGGCCTTCGCAATGCCGAACGTGCCCACCCACACAATGCTGTTCTCGTTCATTTCCAACTGACCACTTAGAGGAAGTGCAGGAAGGCGCGTTAGCACTTTCCCATCGATGATGTCGCCGGTTCGAGCTACGAGTTGAAGATCCTCGTCTGATGTACCGACCCAAATCCCGGTGTTGTTTGCGGTGGTTACTCCGCCGACACCGACCGTCAATGTCGCAATGAAAGCGACGCGGCCGTTATTCAAAAGCTGGAAATCGCGGAATGTTGCGAACGTTCCGGTCGTTCCAGGTGCGTTCGTCCCTACCAGTGCGATCGGGATTGTGCTTTTGCCGTCACCACGAAAAAGACCGGTTGAGCTTGTGCCGCCGGTCAATCTTGCAGCAAAGGCTACCTCGCCGCGATCGTTGAGCCTGGTCGGAACCTGGAATGTACCATTGTAGTTACCGCCCTTCGGCGCCGCTTGTTGCTGAATTGCAATTGCGATGGTGCCTGTATCTGTACCATCACCGACGAAGATACCCGCCTCGTTGTTGGTGAACGAAACTGTCGCCGCAACCTGACCGTGATTGTTGATGACCGGATTACCAAAGTCTGCGAATGTTTGACCTCCGGGTCCGATCTGATTGGTAACGAAAATGGGCGTCAGATCCTGGCCCTCACCGCGGAAAATACCGAACTCGGAAGTACCGCCTGTCATGACCGAATAGAACGGAACCTGACCGCGATCGTTGATTGCAGGACTACCAATCACCAGGAAGCTGCCGCCTGTCGGTGGTGTCATATCGTCGCGAGCGATCGCAACTGTCTGTGTGCCGTCGCTGCGGAAAATTCCCTGCGTGGCGGTTGAGTCGCTGACAGATGCTGTGAAAGCGATGGCGCCGTTGTCGTTCGTAACGCGACCTGAGGGCGACAACGTTCCACCGCCGGGAGCCGGGTCGCCATTACTCACGAGATGAACGACCGATTTGCCGTCGCTGCGGTATGTGTCGGTGTTGTTTGCGTCGAAGACGACGTCGCCGTTTGCGGTGATGAATGGGTTTGAAACGAATCCGAAAGTGTCTCCGAGGGCTGTGGTTGTCGTGGTTTTGCCGTCGCCCACGAACACGCCGGTCGTGACGCCGACACTTGCATCAAAGGCGACGTCATGACGCGCATTCAAGCTGACGTTCGCAAACGATGATGAAAGGTAATTGCCACCCGCGGGCGCCGCATCGCCACTCGCAGCGATCACGGTATGACGCACCTTTGTGTTGGCCGATGAGATTTGCAATAAAGGCTGAGCGATTGACGCTGTTAAGATAAGAACGGTTAGGTACAGAAAGACTCTTTTCATAGATTTCTCTCCTGGGAATTTAAATGTTACCGGTGTTGTAACTAGCGTGATGGGTGATTTATTCCAGCGTGAGAAATTTGGCGGGTAGATTTCTTCGGTGAGAGGCTCGGCCAAGGGCGGCCACGGAGGGCCGCCCCTACAGTACGTACCGCATCGCGCGAGCAGACTAGTCACTAC
>DASWUM010000139.1:0-69070 GCA_036401595.1 Pyrinomonadaceae bacterium | reverse complement strand
GCTACCGCGGACGGTACTGACCCCGTCCAAGCACGATGCCCTGACTAAGGAAAAGAAAGCCTCCGAAAAGATCACAGTCTGCATGCTGACGGCTAACCATTCGCTAGGCCAGTACTGACCCCACCCGAGTCGGTGTCGCGTTTCGCGAGACAGTGGCGTACCTCGGCCGTTTCTTCTTCCAAAGCTTTAGCCAATAGGATTACTATTCTCACCAACTGAACTGTCGCATTGCCACCAAGGAGGTCCTCAATGTCTAGCCCAGAGTTGAACAACCTTAATGACTTCGAACACTTTGTCAGTACAACTATCAAGCCCTGGACACGCGAACAACGCATTGCTCTAACTGCCGGAATGGCCGAACGGTGGCTTCCGGTTTATGAGTCGTTTTGCGAAGAAGAAGAGTGGGGTGACCCGGAAGCTTTCAAACAAGCCGTTCAGTCCGTTTGGAACTGCGTTCTTGGTAACAAACTCACTTCAAAAGAACACCGCCAGCACCAGAACCTCGTCGAAGAGAACACGCCGCACATGGACGACTTCGATGCCGAGGAAGCGATCGCTACATCAGGGATCATCTACTACGCACTGAAGTCTTGTGTGAACTCTGACAATACAGAAGACACAGTGATGGCGATGGTTTCCGGTTTTGAAGCTGTTGCACCCGGCATCTATTCCGACGCGGACGATGTCCCGGAAGAGGCTTGGTCCCAAATACAAGATCTGCTCAAGAAGGAACTCAAACCGCGACTCGACAATGCTCCTCCGGCCGATCAGCAGAAGGCCGACGAGCTTCGTCAAAAAATGATGTCGACCCGTTTCATGACGCAAGACGGAGTGGGCCCTCTTCCTCCCGACGTTTGGGATGCAGCCGGACTCAATGACCACGTCGAGAACATGCTGAAACTGCCCCAGGCGCTTTCGGATTTAGGCCCTCTGATTGCACAGCAACTCGAGTCGTTTAAACAACAATCCGGATCGTCTGAAACTGATTCAAAAGCGGAGCAAGCGGCTCAGAGTGTTTGGCAGTTGCCTCAAGTTCAGGACGAACTCGAGAAACAGTTGAAACTGATTAAACTGATCGGCGACATGGCCAACATCGATCGGCAGCAGATCGACGCATTGCGCCAAAAGCTCACTTCTCCCGAGCTTGCTGGATCGGCTTAACCAACAACCACGCGGACACCTACGCGGTAAAAGCGGTGCGTGGCGAGGTTCCCTTCAACCGGATGGACGGGCACCTGAAACTCGATGCGATGAAGACCAAACGACGTGGTCAGTTAAGTCCACTCGAAGCAAAAGAGAAAGCGGAGCGATAAAGTCCTGCGCATCGGCGTGGTGCGAACTCTGTCGACGCTCTCGTTCTGAGTCAAGTTGCGGGGTGTATCCAGCGACGCAAAGACGCTGAACGTCTCGCCATAATTCCGTCAGCTCACTTGTTTGAAATTAACTCCAATCCACCAGGAGGAATAACAATGGCAGGAAAGCCGGTCTCCACGAAATCGACGCTGGGGTTACCTGGCGCTAAAACGATCGTTTCGAACTGCGCCGATTCCACAAATTGGAACACGACATGCAATCAGCTTCCTATTCCTTTCTTTGGCTTTCGGAACTGTCTTACGATCAAAGTCCAGGAAGCTGGTTTTGTGCCTCCGCAAATAGCCGGGGACGGTAACTCGACCCTGTGGTCATTCGTGATGCAAATCCGCGACTCACCACACCAATGAAAACACGGCTACGCGATAAAATTTCTACCTCGAATGGTTTTAACTGTTGCGGCGGTTCCTGTCTTCTCGCCGAGTAAGCGTGTCAACTGATCGGGTTTCACGATCGCCAAACCGATTTTGTTTAGCGCTTTGAGTGTGATGGAAACGGCCGGCCACCAGAGCGGCAGCGGCAGTGCGCGATAGCGCTTGCTGATCCGCAAAGCGAGGTCGATTCCGTTGAGATCCTCCGGGCCGCAGACTGTTTCGATTCTGGTTCCGCTTTGGTGTTGTTGGATGAGTTCGGTGGCTAGCGGCGTGAAGTCGTCAACATGCATCGGCGCGAATCGGAGTTTAGAGTGTCCGAACAGTGCGGGAACGATGTGCCATCGACGTGCAACCGACAACATGCGATCGATTCCTTCGTTGCTGTCACCACCGTAGATTTCGGCTGGACGAATAATCAGCAAACTTTCCCAGTCAAACTTCTGAAGTTCATGCTCGGCTGCAAGTTTCGACTCGCCGTACGCTCCACTGCCACGCGTAGCGCAGCGCGTGCTGATGTACACGAAACGGCGACAACCATTTTCGTGCACGGCGCGAGCGAGTCGAGCTGTTCCTTCCTGATTGATCTTCCAATACTGCTGTTCGTCGGCAGCGTGAGTTACGCCGGCAAAGTGCACTACCAGATCAAAATGCGTTTGCGATAAGGCTTCGTTTACGTCCGAGGCAAGATCGAGGTCGATGACGTGCAGGCGCGGATCGCTGATCGGAATGTCGTTCCGGTGCCGGCTGCACCAGAGTTCGACTTCACGATCCAAAAGCAGGTAGCGCAACACGCCAACGGCGAGTGGCGACGAGGCGCCGGTGACAAGAATGCGCATGATGCTCGGTTAAGAGGTCCGTCGTTGCGGCCAGATTGGAATACGTAATAACATCGACGCGTGAATGAGCCCCATTTTTCGCTCGTAGTTCTCTGTTACCGAAGCGGGCAAAGTATTATTCCATTCGTTGAACGTTTACAGCGAACGTTGTCGTACTGCAATTTTACGTGGGAGCTCGTGCTGGTCGGAAATTATATCGAAGGAAGCGACGACGAGACTCCTCAAGTCGTCACCAAACTCGCCGAAAGCTCAAACAACATCCGCACGGTAATTCGACCCAAGCAGGGAATGATGGGCTGGGACATGCGAATGGGTCTCGACGCCGCTCGCGGTACGTACATTGGAGTCATCGACGGCGACGGGCAGTTTCCGCCAGAATCGATCATCGCCTGTCTTCTCAAGTGTGAACTGGAGGATCTCGATCTCGCGAAGACATATCGAGTGATACGCGACGACGGTTTGTACCGACGCTTGATCTCAACGGTGTACAATGGAATCTTTCGTTTGCTTTTCGGATTCAAAGTCCGCGACATCAACTCCAAGCCTAAAATCATTCGGCGCGACAAGTACGAGCTGTTACAACTCGAGTCTGACGATTGGTTTGCCGATGCGGAGATCATCATCCGCGCCCGCGAACTTGGTTTGAAGATTGGCGAAACGCCGGTGCATTTCAAGATCAACGACAACCGCGGTTCGTTTGTAAAGCCGAAAGCAATCCTCGAGTTCAGCTCAAATCTTCTGAAGTACCGCTTCTCGCCCAGGCAACGGACCAAACGCGCCGCACTGTCCGGTTCGACTGTGAAGTAGAATTCTGGCGCCTACTCCTCAACGCGCCGAGCGATACACACCGCCGACACGCCAAAAGGTAATTTTCCGTTCTTGAGGGCGAATCGCTCCGCCGCAAACAAGCGTGCGAAGGGTCCATTCATCACCGAGATGTTGATCCCGTACTCCGTATCCGCGCGCAAACCCAGCCAACGCATCACAGTCCGTACGACTAACACCGGAAGAAAGAAGCTGATATTCGCATAGCTGGACCACTCCACAGCAAACCCCGCCTCTTCAACTGCGCGCAACAAACTCGGCAACGTATAGCGCCGCCGGTGATTACTCACATCATCCTGCACACCCCAAAGAAACATGAACGCCGGCACAAACAGCAGCACCCGCCCATCGCGATGTAAAACCCTTCGCATCTCTCGCAGTCCGGCAACGTCGTCATCCAAGTGTTCGACGACATCCAAAGCAGTAACCAGATCAAACGAATCATCTTCGTAAGGCAGCTGCTCAGCAGCGCCCAGCCTCACCGACTCCAAACCACGCTGATGACAGAACTCAACAGCCTGTGTAGAAATATCAACGCCTTCTGCTTTCCCGTAGTCCGCCAGCATCTTTAGATTCGCACCCGTACCACATCCGACATCGAGAATTCTCGGCCTCGGATTATTCAACGCTGCACGAATTCTCTCCACCAGCGACTGAATGATTTGCCTTCGACCGACGTACCACCAGTGTGTCTCCTCAACCTGAAAGAGGATCGGATAGTGATGCGACTGCATTTCTTTGGGCAGATCAGCGGCAACGAGGTTATTACTCATTTCCCGAATTATATAAGTGAAAGAGGCCACCCGCGAAGGTGGCCTCTGCTTTTTCGCCTTGTGAGGTTAACGCATCAAAGTTCGTTAGCTGCGGTAACCTTCACTATAACCACGCTCGAATCCTTCACGATAGTCGCCTCCAAAGTTACCGAAGCCGGCATCTTTGAAGTAATGCGATCGCTCGGGATCGAAGCTGCGTCCGTGACGCGCGTCCTCCTCGCCGGTCTTCAATCCGTCGTGGTATCCCTGACTATCGGCGCCAACACTGTCACCAAACATGTACTGGCCGTAGTACCCGTAGTACGGATATCCGTAAGGGTAGCCATACCACCCGTATGGACCATACCTCGGACCGATAAAAACTCGAGTATGGAAACCGCCGCCATGGAACCCACCGCGAAATCTCACCTGCGCATTCGCATTAGTACTCGCAATCGCGGCCACGCCAAATAACAACAGCGTTCCCAGCACCAGATTTCGAATTCCCCGCAGCAAGTATTTCCCTTTCATGATCGTGCCTCCTTTTTCAACGAGTTCCGCTGAACTCATCAATTAATACGCCGGAGACATCGCGGGAGATCCTAACCAATATGTGCCTTTTGTAATCACACGTTTACATAACTACTGCAAAAACAGGTAAAGAGCAGCAATTGCGAGCAATACGATTTGCATAGTCGCGATCTTAACTCTCCAATCGTGAAAAAACTCCAGCCACTGTTTGCGTGCCTGATCTGGTTGTCGATTGCGGTGACCGCCTCAGGACAGACTTCTAATCACAATCGCGACGTCGACGCGCTCCATCAATTCAATACCGCGGTCAGAAAACTTGTCAGTCAGGTCACGCCGAGTGTCGTACAGGTGCTGGCAACCGGGTATGGACCAGTGGAATCGAGCGCCGGCAATACCGGTGCAATGATGAGCATGCAGCAGAAACTCGGCTCGGGAGTAATCATCGATCCGAACGGCTACATTGTGACGAATGCGCACGTCGTCAGCGGCGCACAGCACGTTCGTGTGCTTGTACCAACCGTTACCACGAACGAGTCGACTGACGAACCAATCATTAGTCGCGCCCGCACTGTTGAGGCGCGTGTCGTCGGTGCAGATGAAGAAATCGATCTGGCAGTCTTGAAGATCGAAGCAACTGGTTTGCCGGCACTGCGCCTCGGCGATTACAACAAAGTTCGACAGGGCGATTTCGTATTTGCGCTCGGTAGTCCCGAAGGTTTGCAAGACTCAGTCACAATGGGTGTAGTCAGCACACCTGCGCGACAACTCGATCCGGATAGTCCAATGGTTTTTGTGCAAAGTGATGCAGCGACCAATCCGGGCAATAGCGGTGGTCCACTGGTCAATGTCGATGGCGAGTTGATTGGAATCAACACCTTCATTCTCTCGCAAAGCGGTGGCAACGAAGGTTTGGGCTTCGCGATACCCAGTGCGATAGTTGCTTACGCTTATCCGCAACTGCGCAAGTACGGACATCTTCATCGCGGCGAAACCGGCATCGGCGTGCAGGCGATCACAGGCGAGCTCGCGGCAGGTCTCAAGCTGAGCACCGATTCGGGGGTGATCGTTTCGGATGTCGTGCCCGGCAGTCCCGCGGACAACGCCGGAGTGAAAGTACAGGACATCATCAAGAGCGTCGACGGTTATCCGGTCGACAATCTTCCGGCTATTGGCACGCGTCTGTTTATGCGAAGCGGCGGCGATCAGATCAAGCTCGCAGTGTTGCGTGGGTCAACCAAACTAACTTTCGCAGTACCTGTGGTCGAGTTGCCGAACGATCTCGACAGTCTCGCGGCAGTTTTACAGGCGAAGCAAAGTCGTGTGAGTCAGTTGGGTGTGGTGGTCGTGGATATCGATCGTGCGGTTGCAGAAAAGGTTCAAAACCTGCGGATCGACTCGGGCGTTCTCGTCGCGGCACAAGCAATCGATTCAAATGTGAACGTCGCGCTTCAGGCAGGCGACGTGATTCACACGATCAATGGAGCTCCAGTTAAGACCAGCGAAGAGCTGCGCTCGGCGCTGAATGGCACGAGCCCAAACTCTCCGGTAGTCCTTCAAATCGAGCGTTCCGGAAAACTGATGTTTGTCGCCTTCAAACTCGACGACGCCGGCAAGTGAATCTACTTACTTGTGAAACAGACTCGATTGTCGTTCGACGTAATGCGGAACGTCTCTTCCTCCGCTGCTCGACCTGTGCCGGTGAACACGTCGATGTGTTGTCCAACGATGCCGACACCAACGTCCGACGCACGAAAGACTTTCGCTGACCATGGACTCGGTAGCGTCGAAATCTGCACCTCGGCCCCATGCGGGATCAGGGACCGATCGATTGCGATCGCGCCTTCGGTGAGTAGCTTTCCGGAAGCGTCGAGCGGGCCGGCGTCGGATCGATGCCACCCACCCGAGTAGTAACCAAGCGACCAACCAAAGCGCGTGATGCCCCAACCCTCAGTTCGTGTTTCGCTGATAAATTTTTGACTGAAGCCCAGCGTGCCGACACGCTCGACGTCAATCTGCACCTCTGTATCGGGTAGCTCGTCCTCTCGCGGCACGTAATATCCGGTGACGTACCAACCCTCCGAGCAAGTCGATTGACCTCGGTTCTGGTCATCATTAGCTCGGAGGTTGTAATTCGGTAACAGTAAAAGGCACCCGCAAAGTAAAGCACCCACAATTCCTAAATCGTACTTCATGATCTTTTCAATTTCTTCAACACCAAGTTTAGCTGGGGATTTGAACATGCTAATCGCAGTTAGTCTCAACCACAACCACAGCAACTAGTTCGTTCCCGCAGCTTTACTCTCGCCTGTTGATGCAGCAGCCCAGGCTGCATCGATGGCGGCAATGACGGCCTCAGGTTTAGTTTGTGGCAATTGGTGGCCTGTCTCGGGCAAGACGACCAGCCGCGAATTTCGGATTGCTTTCTGAAGTGGGTAGGCATGCTCCTTCGGGTCGAGCAAGCGATCGGACGATCCGGTGACTATCACTACAGGCATCTCGATGTTGCCGTAGTGTTGACTCAAAGCCTTCAGACTTGCTCCCAGAGTTCTCTCGTCGTACGCACAGGCGCGCATTTGATTAGGTCGCATCCACATCTGCGCTGACTGCTCGGCGTAATCGCTATGCACCTCCTGCGGATCGTAAGCCTGCTTCAAACTTCTCTTTACAAAGGCACGACCGAGAAACGGTGTCAGCCTATTGACCACCAACTCTCCAATCACTGGAACGTGTGGCAGCAGCGACCACCATTCGACCCGCACACTCGGATACGCCGCAGGTGCAAGCAAAACAATTCCGGAAAGGTCGTCTCCATAAGCAACGGCTGCGGCCAGCACGAGCGACGCACCCCACGAGTGACCGACCAGTACCGGCTTCTCGATCTCAAGTTTTTGCAGCGCCGCACAAATAATGCGAGCCTGCACTTCAACAGTCGTCTTTACAGAATCGTGTCGCTCACTGTCGCCGTGTCCCGGACGATCGAAAGCAACGACGTGATACGACGGCGCTAGTCTTTCGACGACAGCGAGGGTGTAATCGTGATGTGAACCAGGGTTACCGTGGATCAGGACCACCGGTCGTCCTGACCCGGTGCTGATGTAACTCAGCGTGATCCCATCTACGACAATAGACTGCTTTCGGTAATTTTGCGCTGGGGAGGGAACAAGTGATTGCTCAACTGTCATTTCTGCCCTTAGCTTCGATAACCGGCCTTGTACTCAGAGCAATGGGGGCTTCTTTCCTGGCCTGCAAACGTCGCCAGGCGCGACTCAACTGACGAGCGATCAGGTAGGATGGACCAGCAGGAATAATGGCACGAACGCAAGCGCCCAAAACTCGTGGAGGCGCAGTCAAGTTGTGCGACGTCAGGACATACTCGCTCTCCCACCAGCTCGGCGCAAACTTCGCCTTAAAACGTCTCACTCCGTCAAAGTTGTAAAAGATCGAGAAACAACGGGCGATGGACCACGCGAGTCGCGAGAGCACGCGACTAACCGATACCTCGGGATCGTCCGCGCCGTCAGTCGCCATCAATGCAGTTCCAAGCGTGGCCATTTTTGCGCCTCCACGTTTCAGCGCATAAAGCACTTCGACAACGAGAAGATCGGTGGTTCCGTTAGGCGCACCCTTGGAACGCAGGACATCTTCAAGATACCAACCATCACGCGCCGGAATCGGGCTCGCAGCAAGAAACCCGACCAGTCGCCCGTTAGAGTCTCGCGCGGTGAAATATTTTTTCTTTTCCTTGTGCTGGAAAGGATCGAGTGTGAAGAGCCATTCAAATCGGATCGCACTTCGTCGCGTGGTGAGCCAACTCTTACACAGGCAAGCCGTTTCTCGAACCAGGTGATCGTCGACATTGATCACCTCAGTCACCTGCACACCCGCGCGACGTGCCTGATTGACACCGGCGCGTGCTTTCTTTGCACGATCGCCACGAGGAGCCCAGGTTGCGAGATCAAAATAAGGCGCCGAACCGATCCTGACTGCACGAAGACCAAGCCCACCACTGTTCCGGGCAAACTGTGCCGTGGCCGGCATGAATCCAACCACACAACCTTCGGCGCGAGCTCTCTTTAGAAAGCAACTTGTAACCTTTGTAAGGTCCTCGGCACTTGCCAGTGGATCCCCAGGCACTAACCAAACTTTGCCAAAGTCGTTGTAAGCGATGGCTCCATCTGTCTCAAGGCAGGTCCATAAACGAATCCCGGGCGCGGTTCCAACGAGCGCATGAGCGTTATAACCGTACAACTGATAGTGCCTGAGAAGATCTACCGTCGGATCCGGGAGGATCAGCTTGTGAGTCTGGCGCATGCAGAGGTGGAGGTAGCGGCCGGCAACGCCAACTCCACTGCCGGCGGCAATCAACCAAAGATGTTGACCGAGGAAATGTAGCACTCGCCAAAACCGCTGACTTCGCGGCGCAGTCGTAAACGAATACTGATAGTACGCTCTATTGAAAGAACCGCATAACGAAGTCAATCGAATCCGACTCAATCCGGCTCTCGAGGCCAATTCTCCCGCAAAATCCTGCTAAAAGGCGCGGAAAATGGGCCAACTTCATTAAGATGCTCCGCCAAAGTCGAACCGCACGCTCGAAACAATTTGTTGACGAAGGTAAATTCAGGGCTTTAGTATTTGAACCAGCGGGCCCATAACACCCGCCGTCTCGAACGCCCACATCCCGGCGTTCGGCCTACCCCAGTTGGCAGTCCCACTTTCAACCTGCCATCTCCCAAGAGGAAAGCCCATGAGTGCACAACCCGAAGTTTGGCGTGTCAGTACGATTGAAGGAATTTTCGAGACTGACTTCGAAACGCTGAAGCAATGGATCGTCGAAGGTTGCGTTTTACCCACCGACAAAGTCAGCAAAGGCAACTTGAGTTGGATTGAAGCGGGGCGCGTCCCGAAACTCAAAGGCGCCTTCAGTGGTGAAGCGATGCCTCGTCCCCAGCCCAACGTCTCGTTTGAAACCTTCGTCGAAACCAATCCTGAATTCAGCAATACGCCGAACTACTCCACATCGCCCACGGCAGAATCGTCCCAGGTCTATTCACAACAACAGGCAAGTACTTGTCACAATCATCCCGAAGCAGCTTCGGATTACGTGTGCCGGATGTGCGGCGCCGGTTTTTGCAAACGCTGTCCGAAGTTCGCGGGCGGATCGGTGCCGATGTGTCCGTTGTGTGGTGACCTGTGTCACGAGTATCGAGTCGTCGTAGAGAAATCCGCTCTTGCTGCACTGCAAAGCTCTGGTTTCGGAATGGAAGACTTCTTCCGCGCCATTCGTTATCCGCTCCAACACAAGTTTGCATTGTTGACCGGGGCGCTGATCTACGCCGTTCTTATGCTCGCCGGTTTTCGCGGCAGCATCGTGGCGTGGGTGGTTATGTTCGGGTGCATCTCGCACGTCATCAGCCAGGTTGCGTGGGGCAGACTCAATCGCAGTTTCATGCCTGACTTCAGCGCGTTCTCGCTGTGGGACGATCTGGTTGTGCCAATTTTTCTCGGTATCGCGATCATGATCGTCACGTGGGGCCCTGTCATCGTCCTCGTGTTTGCATTGATATTTGGCGTGGTGAGTGGTGGTGGCAGCGGAGCTGCGTCACTTTTGCATGGAGAGCATAATTCGGAAACAGTTACTCCAGAAGATCTTTCCCCAGTAACCGATCCCAATGCCGATCCGAATCAGCTCGTTGAGGCAAACCAGAAACTTGAGGGGACTCGACCAGACGCGCAGCTAGCGCGTGAAGCGGAAAGGTCGAAAGCCGAGGCAAATGATCCTACGCGTATGTTTAGAAGCTTGTTGGAGTATTCCGGCGCCGGAATGACAATCGCATTCTTGCTCCTGTTGTTCATCGGCTGGGGACTGTTCTATTACCCGATGGCGCTCACGGTGGCGGGATATACGCAGAGTTTCGGCTCAGTATTAAATCCTCTCGTAGGGCTCGACACGATTCGTCGCATGGGTCTTACCTATTTCAAAGGATTCGCGATGGTAGTTGTGGTCCACATAGCCGCGTTTGTCGTTGCCGTGATAGTTTCAATCGTCACCGCACCATTTACAATGCCGTTTATGGGAAACTTGGTAGGCGGCTTTGTTAATGCGACGTTTACGTTTTACTTCAATCTCGTCGTTGCGTGCATCCTTGGCTTGTCGCTCTTCAAGAGTGCGGATCGTCTGGGAATCGCTGTCGACTAGAACCGTTGCTCCACAGTTGGCGGATTAATGCTGTGAGAGCAAGCGTGTTTGTTCAGCTTCGCCCGTGTGGTGTGAGGGCGCGGAAGATCAAGCCGATGCCACCTGCAAGTAGAACGAGCATCACGATCGTGTTGAAGAGACTGGTCGCCTGGAAATAAATCTGCAGGTTCATCAGGATGCCGGCGAAGATGATCACGACGCCGACGATCAGCAGCAACCAACCCACTACGGACTTACCGTTGAAGAACAGGATCCCAATCCCAATTATCAACGGCACCAGCGACAGCCCGAACGTGTTGTAACCGCCAAAAGACCAGAAACTACTCGACACCACAACACGATTGACGATCAGATATCCTCCGGCCACTGCCATCACGAGTCCGAGAAAGAACTCAGCGATTCCGCCCGGCGTCCCACCCGCTCCTCGAACTTTAGTCTCGTCGTCCATAATGTTTATTGTGACTGGTCCAACACCGCTGACAGCCGATTATACCCACCAACTGCAGTTTTGGCGCTATAGTTATCGAACGGGAAGGAGGAGTTATGCTAACTAAGATCCAAAAGTTGCTCGCGCTTGCAGCGATGTTTGTCTTTGTGCTGCTTGTGGCAGATGTTATTCAGGCTCAGCCACCGGAGCCGCCCGCGAAGCGGTTGAGAAATCCAGCGGTAGTGAAAGGTTTTATCGGTGGCGAATCACACGACAGCTACGTGATTCGCGCTGCCAAAGGAAAGACGATGACGGTCCAGATCTCGTGGCGTCGAGAAGGCGAGAACGAGGCTTCATTTAGTGTCAGCGACAAGCCAGGTTTTTTCGAAGCGGAGCCGCTAACGTTTGGTGAAGCGTCCGATGGCGGCAAACGCTGGACCGGCAAAATTCCGAAAACTGCCAACTACTACATCTACGTCGTCGCCCACCCCTCCGCCCGTTACACACTCAGGGTAACTGTCAAGTGATCGACACCTCTTCGGAGTTAACTGCGTCCGCTGAACGCGATCAACAGGATCGCAACGAAGACCAGAATCAACAGCACCAGCAGCGCTATCTTCCAGAAACTGTACGGACGCTCGCCCTGGATCTCACCCGTGCGACCGTTGACCATGATTTGATAAGGCTTTCCGTTGTAGCGATACGCGCCCGCGTAGACTGGTAACAGCAGATGCTTGAATGTCACGTCGAGATAATTTGTTGAGGCGCTCTCAATCATCTGCTCATCACCACCGATGTCCTGCCGGATCGAAGCCTCGATGGCCGCCGCAATAGCATTCTTTGCAAGGTCAAAACCACTGGCGAGATCGACCTGATAACGTTGTGCTTTGAATCCCGACAAGTACGCCGGATCGTAGGCGCGCAACGCTTCGAGATCCCACGGCTCCAACGACGTCAGACGTTCGGGCGACAACGCCAGCGTTGCCGGAATCAACACATCGTCGAACGATCCCGAGACTGTTCCAGAAGCTGGATACCAACGCGTGTGCCGTACTTGTCGGGTGCGCTGGACCGTGCGCCCCTGTGCATCGCGGTCGGTGTAAGTTTCGGTTTCCCAATAATGCTCACCGCGATGGCCTTCGTATTGAGTCGTTGTGTTTGTGTCGTAAGTCCAGAACGGTAGATAGACGCCCTGTATCGCGTCGGGCTGCGCAAAATACTTCAAGCCGTTGGGCGCAAACCAACGCGTCGAAAGCCAATTGCGGAGCTCGCCAGTCGCCTGTTGCTGTGTGACTGCAAACGGCAACACAGCACTGGGCGTCAAAATCGGGTCGGCCGACTTCGGCTGGGCCACGATCTGCACGCCGCAGAAATCACATCGTCCTGCGACTTCCGGTGGCGTGAAGATCGATTTCGCACCACAACTCTGGCATTGCACTTCGAGCGCGCCCGCTGCCAAAGTCGTCATCTGTTCCGGACGAATTTGTAGGTGCTGCTCGTACGACTGCTCTTCAACCGCCTCGGTGTCCGCCGCGATCGCTTCTTTGTGACCGCAGTAGGGACACGTCAGGAAGCCGTCCTTCGGCTCGAACAGAAGATCGGCGCCGCACGACGAACACGGATAATGTTGAATCTCATTCGCTGCCACGATTCATCCCAAAGATGCGATCGAAGAATGCCGCCACTGCGCCGTCAACCTTAACGAGATTTTTGTGACGCATGAAATGATGCGTGTCGTCGGGAATCACCAACTCCTCGTACGTCACTCCGGCCTTTTCCAGTCGCTGTACCAGGTCGGTCGTCTGACTGAAACGGACATTGCGATCGTCGTCACCATGAATCAATAACACCGGCGACTTCCAGGTGGCGATCGACGAAACCGGTGACGACTGCCACGCGACATCCAGCGCGCGTTCAACGTCAGGAATCTTCTCGTAACGATTCTCCAACAGACCTGCCGCACGCTCGGCGGTCCAATTGTGCACGCCGTGAATATCGACGCCCGCCGCAAACAGTTTTGAGTCGCGCGCCAGCGCAAGGGCCGTCAGAAATCCGCCGTACGAACCGCCGTAGATCCCGATCCGCTTTGCATCAACCTGGCTGAGTCGCTGCAAGTATTCGGCGCCGGCTTTGACGTCGAGATACTCAGATGCGCCCTGCGCGCCTGCATTCGGCGGACGATGAAAGTCGTGACCGTAGCCGATTCCCAAACGATAATTGACCGACAACACGACATAACCTCGACTCGCGAGATACTGATTCAACGCGTATGCGTTTGTGTAGTAGTCAGAGTAATGCCAGCCGAGCAGCATTTGTCGCGGAGGTCCACCGTGAACGTAAACGATCGCGGGCTTCTTTCCGAATACACCGACTGGTTCGAATAACTGTCCGTGAACCTCAACGCCATCGGATGCTTTGTAAACAACCTTCTTCGGAGTGACCAGTTGAGCCGTCGGAAAATTACTCGGAACACGATCATCTGCGAGGGTGATTGGTTTGCCGCCGCCAGACGTGGACATCACCGTTGGCAGCGGTGGACGTTGTGCTGAGGCAGCGATGTAAGCAACGTATTTTCCATCGCCAGTGACAAACGGTGTCCACTCGAGGCCTTTGCCCGGAGTCATCACCACAGGTTCTGCGCGATCGACTGGTACCTTAACGATGTGACGGCGATCGATGTCGTCAGCGTCAGTGCCCGCGTTTCCGGCGAAGACGAGATACCGGCGATCGTTGCTGATCGTAATGTATTCCGCCATGTAGTTGCCGGGCGTCAGCAGCATCGGCTCGCCGCCGTTTTCGGAGATTGAGTAAAGATGCGGCCAGCCGTCGAGGTAAGAAAGAAAAACGATGCGACCGGCTGCGGCCCAGTGCAGATTTGGGCCGCCGTGAGTGCTCGGCGGAGAGCCACGCAATGTGAACGGACTCTTCCAGAGTTGTTGTCCTTCGCCGGTTGTTGCGTCTGCGGTCCAGATGGACCACGCTTGTGCACGTTGCTCGAGCACCGGCTCGGGCGCACCGCCGTTTCCGGGGCGTCGCACAAACGCGATACGTTTTCCGTCGGGCGACCATTGCGGACTCGAGTCGCGTGAGGTCGATGGTGCTAGATAAACAATCGGTGTCGCATCGTTCGTGTAAATCCCGATGAAAGAGTGATCGCCACGGCCGGATACGAAAGCCAGGCGACTGCCGTCGGAAGACCACTCCGGCGCGCCACAATCACCACGCGCGTAGAAATAGCGCTTCGCTGGTGTCGCACCGTCAATTGGCGCCGACCAGATGCCACGCTCCTTAACGAACACAACGCGATCGCTCTTCGGGGAAATCAGTGGTTCGTCACCATCGCCGAGGAGTTTCGGTTCACCACCGGCAAATGGCACACTCCAGATCTGGACCTTCATCGCGGTTGTAGTAAGACCGGGATTGACTCCCACAGAGCTGTCGAAGTTTGATCCGTGATCGCCGCCACGGACGTAGACTACATACTTGCCATCGGCTGATACTGCAAGACTCGTCAACTCCTGACCGTCGTCCGTTTCGTAGTTTGTCAGCCGGCGCGCTTTGAAGTCGGGACCTTCGGCGACCCAAACGTTTCGTGCGCCGCGCTCGTTGAATGCCCAGGCGATACGCGAGCCGGTTGCGGATACCGTAAGCTCGTTCGGAAACGGATAGGCTTTGATCTGCTCCAACGTAAACGACTGCGCCGCCCGTTGTGCTGTTGAAAAGAGCGACGCGGTTGTCAGAATGACCGTGGCCATGACAAAGATCGGACGCAGAGACCGGCGATCGAGGCGCAATTGCATGGAAAGTCCTCCTGCTTTTCGGCGAGATCCAACTGATTGGAGCGCATCGAATCACAGTCGCGGGTTTTCTGGCAAGTCGGTTGTCATATCCGCGCCGAATGCGGTGTTAGTTTTAACAGGATTTCCACGATTTTGAGGATAAACAGGATAGGAGAAGGTGAATGAAACGGTTCGTGTCGACGATCGTGTTGTGCTTCTTCGTGGTGTTTGTTCAATCAGTGAGTTCGACTCCTGTAGTTGATTACAGCGAGCTCGACAAACTGGTGCCCGTCGAGCTCAAAGAGAAAAACACGCCGGGCGCAGTGATCACGATCATCAGTGGCGACAGCATCGTCTATCAAAAAGCATTTGGCGTTGCGAATGTCGAAACGAATGCATCGATGCAAACCGAGATGCTGTTTCGTCTCGGCTCAACGACCAAGATGTTCACCGCTGCCGCCCTGCTCACGCTCGCTGAAAAAGGCAAGATCAAGTTGAACGAGCCGATTGGCAATCGCGTGAAGGGATTGGATCCTAAGCTGGGCCAGGTGACGCCGCACTACCTGTTGAGCAACTCGGCGGGCATCAGAGATTTTGCCGCGCCAACGATTTCGAACGACGATGCCGCACTTGGAAACATGGTGCGTGGCTGGAAAGACGATGTCTTCTTCGCCGATCAGGGTGAGATCTATTCGTACTCGAGCGCCGGGTTTTGGCTCTCGGGATTTGTCGTCGAAGACCTGTACGGCAAACCTTACGCTGACGCGATGACGGAGCTGTTGTTCACGCCGCTCGGAATGGAGCGCACCACGCTCAGACCATTCATGGCGATCACCTACCCGTTCGCGACCGGTCACGCCGTTGAAGGTGGGAAGCCTACTATCCTGCGGCCGATGTTCAATAATGTCGCGATGTGGCCCGCGGGCTCGATCTTCTCGAACGGGAAGGATCTGTCGCGTTGGGTGATCGCGCTGATGAATGAAGGTAAGGTTGAGGGCAAGCAACTGCTGTCGCCTTCGCTAATCAATCAGATGGTCCAACACCATGTGCCGGTGCCGGGCGAGACTGATTCGTACTATGGCTACGGGTTGACAGTCTTCAAATATAAAGGACTCGAGTTTGTGGGCCATGGTGGTTTTAGTCGTGGTTACGGGTCGATGATCCAGATGGTGCCGTCGCGAAAGTTTGCGGTGATCGTGTTGACCAACAAGAGCGGCGAGACGATGCGAAAGAGCTTGAACAAAGCGATGGAACTCGGGCTCGGTTTGAAAGACGACGAGCCGGAGAAAACTGTCGCTGTTCCGCCTGCAGGCGAGTCGGAGATGAAGGAGGACGTCGGGACTTACTCACACGCACCGCAAACGTGGGAAGTGTCTGTGCGCGACGGAAAGATGTGGATGAAGTTTGATGGCAAAGATTATGTGATGACTAAGAGTGGCGAACGAAAGTTCACCTTCGGCGAGCAGAGTGAGAATGAAGTCGTGTTCGTGCCGGGAAAGAGCGGGAAGATCGAGTTTCTGTTTACGGAGCTGTACGGCGCGAAGAAGATCAGGTGACTTATTTCTTCAGATACCCACTCGCGATCGCCTGGATCATCTCGTTAAAGAAATCCAGCAAGTCATAAAACTGCGACCTACCAATCGTCGCAAAATAAATTGCCGCCGCAATCGCCGCTACAATCACGATCCGCGTTACGGTTTTCATTAGTCGGGTTTCTCCAGACGGTGCACTTGAATGTCTATTTGACTTCGAGTCGTTTGAAAAACGCCGAAGGCGTTCGCTAACCCCCGCCCAGGGTTCGAGCGTAGCGAGAACCCTGGTAGCATAAAAGAAAACGCCCAAACCCTGAAAGGGTTTCTCACGAGGCGAACCCTTTCAGGGTTCAAGTACCCGGTGGATGTTCTCCCAGGGTTATCGCTGCTCGGGCAACTTCGGACATACCCAAGTTGGCGCACTCCAAGGTGTTTTTCAGACAACTGTGATATAAAGCGCCTCAAAGGGAGGACACACCATGATGAATTTCATTTGGTGGTTAATCATTGGATTGATCGCAGGTGCACTCGCGCGTCTGATCATGCCCGGCAAAGATCCGATGGGGATCATCGCCACCATCGTTTTAGGTATCGTCGGCTCTCTTCTTGGTGGCCTGGTGAGCATGGCCATCTGGCGAAACAGCGGCACTGGATTCCAGCCCTCCGGTCTTTTGCTTTCGATACTCGGCGCAATCCTTGTGCTTTGGATCTGGCGGATGGTGAAGAGCCGCAATACCGTTTAAGCAAAACGAATAATTAGTGCCTGAACTGCCGGACATCGTTGTTTATATCGAGGCTCTCGAGAAACGAATCAAAGGCAGCATTCTCGAACGCGTTCGTATCGCCAGTCCCTTTCTATTGCGTACGGCGGTACCGCCGCTGTCCAGCGTTGAAGGCAAAAAGGTCGTCGAGCTGCGCAGGCTTGGCAAGAGGATCTGCTTCGGCCTCGAAGGAGACCTGTGGCTCGTGCTGCACCTGATGATTGCGGGGCGGCTACACTGGTACGAAGAGCGCGGCAAGGCTGCGAAGGGTCGAAATGTCGCGGCATTCGAGTTCAGTAGCGGCACGCTGACGCTGACTGAAGCTGGAACGCAGAAGCGTGCGTCGCTGCATGTGGTCCAGGGTGAAGCTGGACTTGACGGTCTCAATCCGGGTGGCCTGGAAGTCTTTGACGCAACCCTCGAAGAGTTTTCCCACGCACTCCGCGAAAAGAATCACACTCTAAAACGCGCGCTCACTGATCCGCGCATACTCAGTGGTATCGGAAACGCTTACTCGGATGAGATTCTCCACGACGCGAAGCTCTCGCCGTTTACGCTCACACAAAAACTCAGCGATGAAGATGTTGAGAAGCTCTTCGTCGCGATCAAGCGAACGTTGACTGATTGGGTTGAGCGACTGCGGGCGGATGCGCCTGAGAAGTTTCCTGAGAAGGTTACGGCGTTCAGGCCTGACATGGCGACGCACGGGAAGTATGGTGAACCGTGTCCGCGGTGTGGGAGCAAGATTCAGCGCATTCGTTATGGATCGAATGAAACCAATTACTGTCCGACTTGTCAGACTGGCGGCAAACTCCTCGCCGACCGTGCTCTCTCGCGTCTATTGAAGGATGACTGGCCACGCACACCCGAAGAGCTCGAAAACCTCACGAAGAGTTAGCCTCGGATAAACGCGGATGGAACAGATCATCGCTGCCCACATCGAAAACACGATTTAAGCGGGCGCGATAGTTTTCGAAGGCGAACTGACCACCTAGCTGTAGCAACTGTTCCTCGGAAAATTTCTCGCGCAGTCGCGTGTAGAGTTCGTCCGAGATGTTCGATGGCGTGTTGACCATCGCGTCCGCAAGTTCGATCACTAAGAGTTCGTCCTTCGAGAATACCGACAGGTCGTTACTCACAACAGCCAGCAGCTTTTCATCACTGAGCCCGGCTTTTCTGCCAACGGCAGAATTGATATCAACTCAAAACGGACAACCAACTCGCAACGCCGTTCGCACTTTCCCAAGCTGAATAAACCGCAGCGACACTTTCCGCTTCCGGCCGAGTCCTGCTTCCATCGCGATGCTGCCCCAGACCATCCCGGGCACACGCATCTGCATCTTCACCGGCGTCAGGTCTTTGCCAAACATCTTGCGCATCGTCGTGTAGAACCAGCGCAAGTGCCACGGCGCCTGACTCTTCTCTAACCCCGAAATCCTGTTCATTACTTGCTCTTCCGTTCTGTGCTTTCCAGATGTCGGGTAGTTTGATCGGTGACACTGAAGTTGGTGGGAATGAACTCACTCGTGTCCGCGGCGCGCAGACCTTTCGCGGGCATGCCTTCTCCCAGCGGCGCGTTCTTCTGCTGCTCGCGCTCGATGGCCTCAACGATTTTCTTGCTTACGACCAGACCGTTAATGATCAGCGCTACGCCAACCATGAAGGGAATAACTCCCGCCAGCCAGATACGCGTCAGCAACTCCGCATCGCGAGGCTCGTTCTGCGCAATCGCCCCCATGATGAAGTAAAGAAAGATCGAGACACCGACACCAACGGCACTCACGATCACGCCGGCCTTCACTTCGTTGTAACGCTTAACCTCAGGTGTGATGCCGAGCCGGCGCTCCATCTCCAGCTTGCGCATTTCGTGGGCCTGGCCCGACATGAACATCTCGGCCACCCAGGTGTTGCCCCAGTCAAACTTCTTTTCCGGAGCCTCGACTGCCTCCCGAACTGCCTGGAGGTTCGCTCCACAGAAGGTGCAGAACTTGATGTCGTCACTCTGATTTGAGGCGCAACGCGGACATATCATAGTCAGCTCCTGATTTTAGTCGTTGAAGATACGTCAATTCTACGATCCGGGTTCTAATTAGTGAATCAAGATTGTTACAATTGCCAGTCCCTCAATCATGAAGCCCCTGCCGGTCAAAACTATTGCTCATTACCGGATCGTCGAGCCGATCGGCGCCGGCGGGATGGGCGCGGTCTATAAAGCTTACGACAACAAGCTCCAGCGCGTTGTCGCTATCAAGCTGCTTCCTGCTGAATATGTTTCGCAACAGGACCGCCGCCGCCGCTTCTTCCAGGAAGCGCGCGCGGCGTCTGCACTGAACCATCCGCACATTCTGACAATCTACGAAGTCGGCGAAGACGACGGCAAGCCGTACATCGCGATGGAATACGTCGAAGGCGAGACGCTGCGGCAGAAGATCAAAAACAACGGCATGCAGCTCCGCGAGACTCTGGACATCGCGATTCAAATCGCGACGGGTCTCGCGCGCGCCCACGACCTTGGCATCATTCATCGCGATCTGAAGCCCGAGAACCTGATGCTCAGCCGCGACGGCTTCGCAAAGATCCTCGACTTCGGTCTCGCAAAACTCGTCGCTGAACGAGATCGCGCGCTCGTCGCAGACAGCGAACAAAAAACGCTCATTCGCGGTGTCGAGACTGAATCGGGGACGTTGATGGGCACGGTCAACTACATGGCGCCGGAACAGTTGTTGGGCCAGAAAGTCGACCGTCGCTGCGACGTGTTCTCGTTTGGAGTAGTGCTGACGGAAATGCTCACCGGCACCGCTCCGTTTGTTCACGACAATCGCATCGACACGATGCACGCGATCCTGCATCGCGATCCGCGTTTTCCGTCTGACGGTCGTGCGGACCTCCCGTTTGATCTGCAACGCATCCTGACGAAAGCACTCGCGAAGACGCCGAAGGATCGCTATCAAACGATCACCGATCTCGCCGAGGAGCTCAAGACACTCAAACGCGAGCTCGATCTGGGTAAAACGCTGCCAGTCAGGCTCGGAACAAAGCTCGTGTTGAAGCGCACCACCGGCGCGCGTGTGGTCGATTATGAGAAAGAGCTGAACGAAGCGCAGTTAAGAGCTGTTACGACTACTGAGGGTCCGTTACTTATAGTTGCCGGCGCCGGCACCGGAAAAACTCGCACACTCGTTTATCGCGTGGCTCGGCTCGTTGAAATCGGCGCGAAACCGGAGTCGGTTCTGTTACTGACTTTCACACGCAGGGCTGCCGCAAGTATGCTCACGCGCGCGGCGGCGCTGGCTGACGCACGCTGCCAGCGAGTATCAGGCGGCACATTTCACTCGCTGGGCCATTCGGTGTTGCGCAAGTTTGCCGACCAGGCCGGCGTGCAGAAAAACTTTACCGTATTGGACCAGAGTGACACCGAAGACCTGATCGATCTCCTGCGCCGCCAGATTCGCCTCACGAAAGCGCAACACTTCCCACGTAAGCGCACAATCGCCGCGATCTTCAGCATGATGGTCAATAAGGTCCAGTCGCTGAAGCAGGTGCTCAACCAGACGTATCCGCAGTTTGTCGACGAGCGTCGCAATCTCGAAACACTGTTCCAGACGTTTGAGGAATTCAAGCGCAGCCGTCACATGCTGACCTACGACGATCTCCTCGTGCGATTCCGCGAAGCGCTCGAAAACAGCGCCGAAATGCGGAAACAGATCTCGGACCAGTATCGCTACATCATGGTCGACGAGTATCAGGACACCAACAAGCTTCAGGCGCAGATCGTGAAACTCATGACCGCGCAACACGACAACGTCGCGGTCGTTGGCGATGAGTTTCAATCCATCTACTCGTTTCGCGGTGCGAGCCACCGCAACATGCTCGAGTTTCCGAAACTCTTTCCGTCCGCGCAGATCATCAAACTCGAAGAAAACTTTCGCAGCACGCAACCGATTCTCGATGTCGCCAACGCAATCATTGCCGATGTAAAAGAGAGTTTTAAGAAGCGGCTTTACTCGCGGATCGAAGGCGGCCAGGCGCCCGTGGTAGTGAGCGCGACCGACGAGAACGAGCAGTCGCGGTTTGTTGCGCAAAGAATTGCAGAACTTCGCGACGAAGGCACGCCGCTCAGTGAAATCGCGGTGCTGTTTCGGTCCAGCTCACATTCGTTCGATCTGGAAATCGAGCTCGGCAAGCAAAGCATTCCGTTTCGGAAGTTTGGCGGGATGAGGTTCGCAGAGTCGGCGCACATCAAAGATGCGCTCTCGTTTTTGCGAGTGATCGTGAAACCTTCCGACACGCTCTCGTGGTTTCGCGCGTTGAAGCTCATCGATCACGTTGGCGATGCGACTGTCTACCAGATCCTCGAACATCTCGGCGTCGAACAACGCGAGGTTCGCTCGGCGCGAACGAAAGCCGGCCTGTTCAAGAAGCTGGTTCGCTTCCCTGCTCGCGCTGCTTACAAAGCGCAACTGCTGCGTCTGGCGCGTGTGTTTGTAACGATGCTTGAAGGTAAGACTCCGAGCGAGCAATTGGCGGCCGTGCTCCGTTTCTACAAACCGCTGTTGAAGAACAAGTACGACGACGTGCAGCGACGCGGTCGCGACCTCGAACACCTGCAAACGATTGCGAAGCGCTACAAAACGTCTGCCAAGTTGCTCGACGACATCGCGCTCGATCCGACCGAAGCCGTTCAGGGCAACGAGCCGCGGCGTAGCAGTGGTTTTGTTACGCTCTCGACTGTGCACTCTGCAAAAGGACTCGAGTGGGACAACTTGTTCGTGATCTGGATGACGGACGGATGGTTTCCGTCAAGCAGGTTCCAGGACGAGTTTGACGATTACGACGAAGAGCGACGGCTGCTCTACGTTGCGACTACCCGCGCGAAGAAGGAGTTGCACTTCGTCTATCCCGCGGTGGACGTTTACAGGGGTCCGGAAACCGACGGTGCCCCAACGCTCTCGCGATTTCTCGAACCAATACCGCCTTCAATCCTGCCACACGCTTCATTAGCAGGCGAATGAAGCCACAAAAAGCACATAAGACACAAAAGGCGCAAAAAGAGTTCTTATGTGCCTTTTGTGTCTTATGTGCTTTTTGTGGCTAACTTAGTATTATTCTCCGGCAATTATGACTCTAGGAACCGAATGGCTTATCGATGCGAGCGGGTGCGACATGGCCGCGCTTGCAGATCTCGATCGCCTGCGTGCAGTCTTTGACCGCGTCATTCGCGATCTCGATCTAAACGTTCTCGGCGAGATTGCGTGGCACCAATTCGATCATCCCAGCGGTATCACTGGTCTTGCGATGCTTTCGGAGTCGCATCTCTCCTGCCACACGTATCCCGAATTCGGCGCTGCGACATTCAATCTTTACTGCTGTCGCGAACGCACCTCATGGTCGTGGGAAACAACTCTCAAAGAAATGCTCGGCGCCACCACAGTCAACGTGCGCGTGTTTGAACGAATGATCGAGGAATCCGTCGCAGGAGCCGCTAAATGAGCGTGCTCGTGGCGAACTGCCCTTCGTGTGGCGCGCCGGTTGAATTCAAGAGCGGGCAATCGATCGTCGTCATCTGCGGCTACTGTCGCTCCGCCATCGCGCGCACAGATCGCGAACTAAAAGACCTCGGGAAAGTCGCCGAGCTCGTGGAAACCGGCTCGCCTCTCGACATCGGCTTGCGCGGCAAGTGGAAAGACATCCCCTTTGAACTAACCGGACGCGCGCAACTGGGCCACGAGATGGGTGGGCAATGGGACGAGTGGTACGCGACCTTCTCGAATGGCTGGCTCGGCTGGCTCGCCGAAGCACAGGGTCGCTTCTACATCACGTTTCAATATCCGATTCCGGAAGGCGCGAAAGTACCGCAGTTCGATCAACTGCAACTCGGACAGCAAGTGCCCGGCTTGCCGTGGCCCACGCCTTTGATGGTGGCCGAAACCGGACGCGCCACCGCTCTCGGCGCTAAAGGCGAGATTCCTTATCTCTTAACGCCTGGTGAAACTTATTACTACGCCGATCTCTCGGGCGTTAACAATTCATTCGGCACACTCGATTACAACCAGTCGCCGCCACTCGTCTTCCTGGGCCAGCAGGTAACACTTGCCGAGCTCGGCATCACCACCACTCGCGCGCCCGAACGTGAAGAGAAACGCGTGGGCGCCGCGCAGGTAAGTTGTCCACACTGCGGTGGTCCACTCGAACTCCGCGCGCCTGATAAAACAGAACGAGTCACCTGCCCCAACTGCAATTCGCTCCTCGACGTCAACCAGGGCCAGCTTCAGTTTCTCAAAGCACTTGAGAAGCCGTGGTTTCAACCGCTGATTCCACTCGGCTCGACCGGCGACGTGCCCGAAGGAAAGATGACCGTGATCGGTGCAATGGCTCGCAGCGTGACTATCGACGGCACGCAGTACTTTTGGAGCGAGTATCTGCTGTACAACCCGGAAGTCGGCTTTCGCTGGCTGGTCAATAGCGACGATCAGTGGAACTACGTGCAGGCCGTGCCGCCTGGCGAAGTGTACGAAGTGGCGAGAACGGCCACTTATCGCAACCAGACGTACAAGATTTTTCAGGACGCTCCGTGTCGTGTTGAAGTCGTGCTCGGCGAGTTTTACTGGAAAGTCGAAACTGGTGAACAGGTGCGTGGCGTTGATTACGTTTCGCCGCCGTACATGCTCTCGAAAGAAGTCTCGACAGTCTATGTTTCAGACGACGAGGGCAAAACGAAGCGAACCACCGGCGAGATCAACTGGTCACTGGGAACTTACATTCCGGTGCAGCAGATTGAAAAGGCGTTCTCGGTCAGCGGTCTGCCACGTCCTTCGGGTATCGCGCCCAATCAGCCTTACAAGCATTGGTGGATTTACAAGTACTGGCTCGCGTTCATCGTCGTCGTGCTCTTAGCGGGCGCCGCGGCGTTTCTCATGTCCGGATCGACCAAAGAGGTGTTTTCTCAGACCGTGAATTTCGCGCCGCTGCCGAATGAGGACGGCACGCAGGTCTTCTTCAGCGAGCCTTTTGAGCTCTCCGGAAGACGCAACATTAAAGTCATCGGCGAGTCGCCGGTGGAGAACACGTGGGTCTATCTCGAAGGAGATCTGATCAACGACGAGACTGGCACGGTCCAATCGTTCCCGATCGATATTTCTTATTACCAGGGAGTTGAAGACGGTGAGTCGTGGTCCGAAGGCGGGCAAAGCGACTCGGCGTACACGTCGTCAATGCCGGCGGGAAAGTATGTACTGCGGTTGGAAGGACAGTGGGAACGATGGTCACAACCGGCGGTCGTCAAGATCATGATCGAACAGAATGTGACGCGCGGCTTCAACCTGCTGATCGCGCTGATTGTTTTGTCTGTCGGTCCGGTGGTCATGGCCGTTTATCACATTGGATTCGAACGCCGTCGGTGGTCCGAGAGCATGTTCGGTGGCAGTGACGATGATTCCGGAGATGATGATTAAGATTTCTCCCGCAACGGCGCGACGGCGCGACGAAGAACCGTTTTGCGTTGCGCCGTTGCGCCGTTGCGGGAGAAAACTAAAGGAACGTTTCTAATGCTTAAAACACTCTACACAATCTTTGGCGTCGGCGTTGTCAGCTTGTACACCGTCGCCGCGATGATGGGCTGGGAGCTCAGCGGCGGCTCGCGACACCAGTTGCCGCCTGACGCGCGCCAGAACGGCTACCGTTCGTTCCACTTCTGGCACTATGGCTTACACGGAGGAAAATGATGCTTGATTCAACTGCCATATTGGGATTGGCGATCCCGCTTGAAGGATTGCTGCCGGTTGTTGTCACCACGCTGGTGTTTGTTCTCATCGGCCTGATCGTCTTTGCCATCGCGTTTTTTGTCATTGCGAAGGCGGCTCCTTTCTCGGTGCGAAAAGAGATCGAAGACGATCAGAACATTGCGCTGGCAATTGTGATCGGTTCCGTGATTCTCGGCAGCGCGTTGATCATCGCCGCGGCGGTCCACTAAATCTGTTGCCGCAGCGACGAAATGAAGCGTCCTCCGCTACTCTTTCTCAACGTTCTCATTGTCGCGACCTGCGGACTGATCTACGAGTTGCTTGCGGGCACTCTCGCAAGCTACGTTCTCGGCGACTCCGTCACACAGTTCTCACTGATCATCGGCATCTATCTCTTCGCGATGGGAGTCGGTTCGTGGCTCTCGCGCTTCATCGATAAAGGACTCGCGCGACGCTTCGTCGACATTGAGCTCGCGGTTGCAGTGCTCGGCGGCTTTTCGGCGCCGTTGCTGTTTCTCAGCTTCTCTCGAGTCGGCTATTTCTACGCGGTGCTCTATTTCGTGGTCTTCGCGATCGGCGTCTTTGTCGGACTCGAAATACCCCTCCTGCTTCGCATACTCAAGGACGAAATCGAATTTAAGGAACTCGTCTCGCGCGTACTCGCCTTCGACTACGTCGGCGCTCTGCTTGCTTCGATCCTGTTTCCGATTCTGTTTGTGCCGAAACTCGGTCTGATCCGCACGTCGCTCGTCTTCGGGATGTTGAATGCCGGAGTGGCGCTGTGGGGCACGTGGTTATTGCGGCCGCTTATTAAAGGACGCATTGTGGGATTGCGTGTAAAAGCGGTGCTGGTGATGGTGCTGTTGCTCATTGCGCTCGTGAAAGCAAACAAGATCACTTCGATGGCTGAAGATGAAATGTTTGCGGACGAGATCGTGTACACGAAAGACACGCCGTATCAGCGCATCGTGATCACGCGTGGCCGCGCCGGATTTCAGCTATTTCTAAATGGCAACTTGCAGTTCAGTTCGACGGATGAATATCGCTATCACGAGGCGCTTGTTCATCCGGCGATGATCGTGTCGAACAATCCGCGGCGTGTGCTCGTGCTTGGCGGCGGTGATGGACTCGCGCTGCGTGAGATTCTGAAGTATCCGTCAGTCGAGCACGTGACGCTTGTCGATCTCGATCCGGAGATGACAAAGCTGTCGAATCGCTTTCCCCTGCTGGCGAAGTTGAATCAGCAGTCGTTCAGCGACCGCCGGGTCCAGGTCATCAATGCAGACGCTTTTATCTGGGTGGAGCAGACGAACGAGCCGCCGTACGATGCCGCAATTGTCGATTTTCCCGATCCGAATACGTTCGCGCTCGGAAAGCTCTACACACAGCGCTTCTATCGACTGCTGCGCATGCGACTGACCGAGAATGCAGCCGTGTCGGTGCAATCGACGTCGCCGATGTTTGCACGCAATTCTTACTGGTGCATCGTTCGTACGCTCGAAGCGGCGGGTTTCGTTGTGCGACCTTATTACACGGCCGTGCCGAGTTTCGGACTCTGGGGCTTCGCACTCGCGCGCTCGACGCCGTTCGAAGTGCCACGAAATCCGCCACCGGGTTTGAAGTTTCTCGACGATCAGACACTGGTCGGGATGTTCACACTTTCGAAGGACATCGAACCCGTGCCGGTAGAAATCAACCGCCTCGATAACCAGGTGCTGGTGCGATATTACGAAGGCGAATGGAAGAGATTTGAGTAGAGCCACAAAAGGCACAAAACGCACAAAAGGCACATAAACCTTTTTGTGCTTTTTGTGCCTTTTGTGCTTTTTTGTGGCTATGAATAGGCGTGAGCTTTTGGCGGCGTTTTTGGGAGTGCCGGTGGCGCTAGCAGCGTGCCGGCGCTCAGAGGTGGCGGCGTTGCCGGAGGGGGAGATTGTTGGCGCGTCCGATGTTTTTGGCCATCGAGTGCGCGATGGTGTGCGTGTTGAGGTACCGCACGATGCGTGGTCCAACGTTCCGCTGGTTATCGTTGGTGGCGGTGTGGCGGGTCTTACCGCCGCGTGGCGACTCCAGAATTCCGGGTTCAAGGATTTCGTGATGGTCGAGCTGGAGAGTGCGCCGGGTGGCACGTCTCGCTCCGGATCGAATCGAATTGCCTCCTTTCCATGGGGCGCGCATTACATTCCCGCGCCGATGAAAGAGAACACGCCGCTCGTCTCGCTGCTCGATGAGATGGGTGTCGTCGATGGCAAAGATAAAAACGGCGAGCCCATCATCGGTGAACAGTTTCTCTGTCGCGATCCGGAAGAACGAGTGTTCTACAAAGGACGCTGGTACGAAGGACTCTATTTACACGCCGGCGAAAACGACGACGACAAACTGCAGTATCAGAAATTCAATAGTGAGGTGGACCACTGGATTGCGTGGCGCGATGGTCGAGGACGTCGTGCGTTCACGCTGCCTGTGTCGGCGTGTTCAGACGATGCTGAAGTGACAGCGCTCGATCGACTCTCGATGAGCGAGTGGATGGACCAGCTTGGACTGACGAGCCCGAGGCTGCGCTGGTGGGTTGATTACGCGTGCCGCGACGACTACGGCATGACGCTCGAACAAACCAGCGCCTGGGCCGGACTTTTTTATTTCTGCTCGCGAGTCGTGGCGCCTGAAAACGAGTCACAGTCGCTGATTACCTGGCCCGAAGGCAATGGACGTCTGGTCCAACACTTGTTCGAAAAAGTCAAAGCGAATATTCGCCTCGATCGCGCGGCGGTTGAGTTGATCCCAACGAATGACGGTGTGGACGTGATGACGATCGATCGCGATGGGCGCACGCCGCAGGGTTTTCACGCGCGTCGCGTGATCTTCGCCGCGCCGCAATTCGTGGCGCGCTATGCCGTGCGCAGCTTTCGTGAAAACCCGCCGCCACACATCACCGAGTTTCATTTTGGGGCGTGGATGGTGGCTAATCTGACGTTGAAGGATCGACCAAAAGCCGGTTCGCAGCGAGACTTTCCTCTTGCATGGGACAACGTCTTTTACGAGAGCCCGTCGCTCGGCTACGTGGTGGCCACACATCAGCGCGGGCTGGATCGTGGTCCAACTGTGCTCACTTACTACTATCCGCTTTGCGACGCCGATCCGAAGCTGGCGCGGACGCGACTGTTAGAAACGGATTGGCGCGGTTGGGCTGAGATCGCGCTCACGGATATCTCTCGCGCACATCCGGATATTCGGAGTCTCGTTGAACGGCTCGATGTGATGCGCTGGGGCCACGCAATGATTCGCCCGCGGACGGGATTCATGTGGGGAACGGCGCGTCGTGAAGCAGCGAAGCCGTTTCGATCGATCCACTTCGCGCATTCGGAGCTGAGTGGTGTGGCGCTGTTTGAGGAAGCGTTCGATGTCGGGTTGCGTGTTGCGGACGGCATTTTAGCCGCGGATAGACGCGGATAAAACATTTCGGATTGTTTTTAAGGCGTCTTCGAGTTCGGCGCCGGCGAGTTCGAGGCGCGGTGGACGGACGCGGGCGTTGCCCATCCCGACTTCCTGTTGGACGAGTTTGATTAGCTGCACGAATTTCGGCACGGTGTCCATCCGTAGCAACGGCAGGAACCAGTTGTAGAGTGGGACGGCTTTTTCGAAGTCGCGATTCATTGCGTAGTTGAAGAGATCTACTGATTCGCGGGGCAGCGCGTTAACGAGTCCGGCGATCCAACTGACGGCTCCCATCGCCGCGCCTTCAACGATCGCATCGTCAACTCCGACAGCGATCGCCAGCCGGTCGCCAACCAGCGACTTTATCCACGTTACGCGACGCACGTCGGTGCTCGACTCTTTTACTGCTTCGAAATTCTCATGCTCCAACGAGAGCTCTCTGATCTGTTCGGGCAGGAAGTCAGTTCCATAAGCAACGGGATTGTTGTAGAGCATGCACGAGAGTTTTGTGGCACGGAACACGGCCTCGACATGCGCCTTCATCTCACGCCAATCGCTCTTGTAGACGTATGGCGGCAGCACCATCAATCCACTACAGCCCGCATCCGCGGCACGCTGAGCAAGACGCACCGCCTCCGCAGTACTCAACGAAGCAATCGCCGCTACAACCGGCACTCGACTACCAACCGCATCGACCACCGTCTTCCAAATGGCAATCTTCTCATCGAAACTCAACGTCGCGCTTTCGCCCAGCGAACCCGGCGTGACGATTCCGGTGCAACCATTATCGATCAGCCACGAAGCGTGCTTCGCGACAAACTCGTGATCGATATTGAGCTGAGCATCAAATGCGGTCGTCGTCGCAGGCATCACGCCCGCCCACTTCATCTTCATTCAGTTACCTCACGGATTAGACTCTCAACTCTGACCGGCAGCACCGGCGGACGCACCGATTCTGCACGCCAGCCAAACAAAAACTCAACCGCGCTGCCACAAACTCTGCCCTGACACGGTCCCATCCCACAGCGCGTTTGCAACTTCGCCGCGCGCCACGAACTCTGCACACGCAATCGCTGATACGACACATCTTCACACCGACAGACTATCGTTTCCGGCGCAGCCAAATGCTTTAACTCATCACGTAGCGCGAACGTTCGATTCAACAGCTCCGCAAACCTGCGCTGCTTCTCGCGGACTGGAACCAGCTTCCGCGCTTCATCACGATTACCAGCGGCCGCAAGTCCGGCGATCTCGCCTTCAACGAGCGATAACTCCAAGCCACCAATGCCCGTGCTCTCACCTGCACTGTAGACATTCGGAATCGTAGTCAGTTGATATTCATCAACGATCACATTGCCGTTCTTAACTTCACATCCCAACAACTCCGCGAGCTCGACATTCGGCACGAGATGAAAACCGCACGCCAGATAATCGCACGCAACTTCCCAACGCTTACCACCGCGAACGAGCGTCACACTTTCTAACCGCTCGCTACCCTGCGCCTGCACGATCCAACATCCGCTCAAGTATCTTAATCTTTGCGCCTTTGCGCCTTTGCGCGAGAACTCTTTTCTTAACTCCCACGCCTGCGACAGTTTCTCACTCGTTAACAAACCCAACCCAAATCGCGCCAGTCGCATCGATGACGCCTGTTCGGCAATCAACAAGACATCCGCACCGCGTTTGCGCAGGTACGCCGCGACTGCCAGCAACAAGGGACCACTTCCCGCAACGACAACACGCTTTCCTTCGATTGGCAGTCCGGTTTTGATGAGCGCCTGCAAACCACCTGCGCCCATTACATTCGGCAAGGTCCAACCAGGAAACGGCAGAAATCTTTCGCGCGCGCCGGTAGCAAGCACCAGACTTTTATATCTCAACTCGCAGATGCCTTCAGCAGTCTCCGCCAGTAACACCCCGACTTCAGGCCGTTGAAACACACGCGCACCGTTGATCAGGTGAATATCAACGCCGCGAATTCTCTCAAACCAGTCTTGCGCCTCCACAGACGAAGGCTTCGCCTGTTCGCCACGCCAGATCTGCCCGCCCGCAGCCGGATTATCATCCACGACACTCACGCGCAATCCGCTCTTTGCTGCGCGCCACGCCGCGGCGAGCCCTGCCGGTCCCGCTCCAACCACCAGCACGTCGCAAACATAATGAGATCTACTCATCTGTGCGCACGTCCATCCCGTCTTTGCAAACTGTTTGACAACTGCGACAGTGCGGTTCGCCGTCGATTACGACTCGACACTCGAAACAGATCCCCATTCCACACAATGGTCCACGCGGTTCGCCTGTAACAGAGCGGCGAAATGTGGGCGTGCCAAGTTTGAGAATTGCTGCTGCGACCATGCTACCCGCGGGCATCTCGACTGAAACTCCGTTCACGAGGAGCGTCACAGTTTCAGGCATGCCCCGTCTCCTGAGTCATTCGCGCAGGTAAATATGGCGCGACAGGGATCGCGGCCTCACGATTCATGATTTGAGCGACGAGCAGTTTCGCAGTGCCAAGCGAAGTCGTAATACCTAATCCTTCGTGGCCAGTAGCGAGATAGAGACGCTCGTGTTCGGCGTGTGGTCCAATCAAGGGAAGCTTGTCGGGAGTGGCGGCACGAAAGCCTGTCCACGTTCTTAGTGACGAGAGTTTGCGTAAGCCCGGCAGGAATTCTACTGCCCGCTCGAGCATGCGAATCAGAATCGAAACGTCAACGGTCGACTCGTCAACATCGTATTGCCGTGATGAGCCAATCAATAGCTGGCCGGTCTTGCGTGGCTGAATATTGAATGCGACTGAATCGGCGGTTAGCGAGTGCGCGCTTTTCAAATATCCAAGCTCGACTACCTGGTGTCTTAGAAAATTTGGATAGCGATCGGTGATGACGAGATGGCCTTTTCGTTTCTTCACCTCTAAACCCGGCGTCAGTTTCGGCGACGAGCTGCCTGCTGAATTCACGATCAGTCCGGCGGAGATGGAAGTTCCATCGCGCAGCCGAATGCCATCTGCATTTATGCTCTCGACTGCAACGCCAAGAAACAGATCTGCACCAAGCGCCCGCGCCTGATCCACAAAGTATTGCGCCGCACAAGGCGGATAGATCACGCTGTCGCCGGGCACGCGCAGTCCGCCGACAAGTCCGGGACGCAATTGCGGCTCAGCTTCAGCAAGCGAATGTGCGTCAAGAATCTCAACCGGCACGCCGCGATCTGAATAAAACTTCGCTTTCCGCCGCGCTTCCCCCATCTCCTCGTCATCGGCCGCGATCCAGATCGTTCCGCATGCGTCGTGTTCAACTTCGCGAGGCAGTTCGTCGCTGATCTCATCCCAAAGCTTTTGCGAATAGCGCGTCAATGCAAACTGCGCTTCGGAATCGTCCATCACCACCAGATGGCCCATACCCGCGGCAGTCGCTCCGCCACCAATCATCTCCGCCTCAACGATGGCGACCTTCAAACCTTCGCGCGCGCACTCCGCCGCACACGCGGATCCGACAATACCCGCGCCGATGATTACGGCGTCGTATGTTCCGGAGCTCATCGACCGATTCCCATGGCGAAGGGATCGTGACTATCAATAATTAGATCCGCCTCGGCGGTGATGAATGCCGAGCCCTTGATGCTTGGATGGACCACGTCGTCGATAACTCGTACAGTCCCCTCGAAGACGCTGCCGACGATACTCTCCTGCCGCCAGACCTGGCCCGACTTTAGTTTTCCGTCGGCGACGAGACAGGCGAGTTTTGCGCTTGTGCCCGTGCCGCAAGGGGAACGGTCGTAGGCGTTGCCGGGACAAAGGACAAAGTTTTTACTGTCGACACCGGGGAGTTGTGATGGTCCGAATAGTTCGACGTGATCGATCTCGTGTCCGTCGACCCCTTTGATGCCGGCACGCGCGAGGGCTTCGCGAGTCTTGAGCGTAAACTCCATCAAACGTTCTAGATTCTTAAACTCGAGTTCCTGACCGTGATTGTTGACGAGAAAAAACCAGTTGCCGCCCCACGCGACGTCGCCGCTGACTGGTCCATAGCCGGGCACGTCAACGGTAATCTTCGCTGCTGATCGATAACTCGGGACGTTCGCGACTTCGACCTTTCCCTCGTCGTCGAGATGGGCCACGACAACTCCCACCGGCGTCTCGATACGATGTGAGCCGGGAGCGAGACGGTTCAGATACGCGAGCGTCGCAACTACGCCGATCGTTCCGTGCCCGCACATTCCCAGGTAAGTCACGCTGTTGAAAAAGATGACGCCGGTTACGCACGAGTCATCAACCGGCGCGCATAACACCGCGCCCACGAGCGCGTCGGAGCCGCGTGGCTCGTTTACGACCGCGCGACGAAAGTCGTCGTGTTCGTCTCTGAAGCGCTCGAGTCGAGTGGCAAGTGGACCGCTGCCGAGATCCGGAGCGCCACTGATAACCACACGCGTTGGCTCACCACCTGTGTGTGAATCGATTACTTTGACGCGTTGCACCGGCATATTGAGCCACAAAAAACCACAAAAGTCACAAATTTACTGCGCCGCCAGTGTGTTACAAGTCGCAGTTTTCCGTCAAAACGAGCGGGAACAACACTTGCCATGTTTCTCCGACAAAGGAGAAACACTATGAGACGCACATTACCCGTAATACTCGTTTTACTACTGCTTACCAGCCACGCACCGTTGGCCTTTTCTCAACAACCTTCTTCAAACGATTGGGGCGTGGTCCAACGGATCAACACCAACGAAAAGCTTGTTGTCAAACAAAAGAACGGTAAAGAGGTCAAGGGTTCGATGATCGAAGCGACCGACACGACGTTGACGATCGATCGCGACGGCAAGCCTTTCGGCATCCCGCGAGCGGACGTGCGACAGGTCTCGGTGATTGAAGGAAAAGCGCAAAAAGGAAAGTGGGCATTGATAGGCGCTGGAATCGGAGCCGGTGTTGGGGCCGCCATTGGCAGGTCGAAATACTCGCGCGATCGTGATGACAGTGAGATGTGGCTTCCAATTGGTTTGATGTTCGGAACCGGAGCGGGCGCGGCAGGCGGATTTCTTTTTGGTACGAGCACGCGCAAACGCGTGATGGTCTACGACGCGCGCTGAGCCACAAAAGAGCACAAAAGGCAGGCTATTCCGAAGCGAGTAAAGCCTGTTTCGCCGCATCGAGCCCTTTGAGTTCTTCCTTGCTCAGTGTCGGATACTCGAGGTCGAGCGCGGCCAATGTATCGACGATCGCCGCGGCCACTACCAGACGCGTAAACCATTTGTGATCGGCGGGTACGCAATACCACGGCGCGTATTTTGTCGCGGTGTGCTTAATCGTCTCTTCGTACGCATGCATGTACTCGTCCCAGTGTTCGCGCTCGTGCACGTCGTTGATTGAGAACTTCCAGTTCTTTGCGGGGTCGTCGATGCGCGCCAGAAAACGTTGCTGCTGTTCTTTCTTTGAGACGTGGAGGAAGAACTTGAGAATCACCACGCCGTTGTGCGTGAGATAACGCTCGAAGTTGCAGATGTCTTCGAAACGCTGTTGCCAGAGGTCTTTCATTTTTACTTTGATCGGGAGTTTCTGACCGGCAAGGAAGTTTTCGTGGACCCGCACGACGAGCGTCTCTTCGTAGTAACTGCGGTTGAAGATGCCGATACGCCCGCGTTCAGGCACTCGCTTGGCGCAGCGCCATAGGAAATCGTGGTCCAACTCTTCGGCCGACGGCGCTTTGAACGACGAGACCTCGCAGCCCTGCGGATTCACACCCGACATCACGTGCTTTATCGCACTGTCCTTCCCGGCCGCGTCCATGGCCTGAAAGATGATGAGTATGGCCCAACGATCCTGTGCGTAGAGTTTGTCCTGAAGCTTCGACAAGAACTCGACGCTCTCCGCGAGTGCTTCCCCCGCCGCAGCCTTCCCATCCGCACCGAAGTCGAGCGTATCCCCCGGGTCGACATCCTTGAGCCTGAACTTCTCGCCCTTAGTGACGCGATACGCATCTGAATACTTCTGCGCCTGCTTGAGAAAGTTTTTGTCGCTCATTCGCGCTCGTTCAGCCATAGCCCGTTGTCACCGAGTCGGAGAATGTCTGCCTGCCGTTGATGAATAATAGCTATAACAGACACGACCTCCATCTTTAAAGAGAAATAGATATAGAACGGAAATCTGATAAGAACTGCCTGTCGAACCGCGGCCGCTATAAGAGGAAAACTGTAGGGATATTGTTCAATTCGACGAAGAATCTTTAGAGTTTCCTGAGTGAATTGGAAAGCGACGTCTGGGTCTGCGCGCTGATACCAGCGTACGGCTGAACGAAAATCAGCCTTAGCACCCGGTGAGAGGATGACTCTATATGTCATAAGCTGTAAGTGAGGATCTAGCCTTTCATCAGTAATTCAAATAGCTCTTTCTCAAACTCCTCCAGTGGTGTTCCCTCAAATCCATTTTTTTCGCACTCAGCTAGTCGTTCATCAACGATCTCCATGTGCCAGTCAGGAACCGGCGCATCACCAGGTTGTGACGGGATGCAGTTCCAGAGGTGCCCAATGTATTCGATTTGCTCATCGTTCGAGAGTTCGTCGAAACCCGGCGGAGGAAATGGTACTTTTGAGGTCATCTTGTAACTCCTTGTGGAGAGTGTATAGCACGATTATTTTCTTCGTTCAATCTAAATCTACCTTCCTTTTGTGCTTCTTTGTGGCGCGTTCTTCCGCGATCTCCTCGCGCTCTTCCTGTAAACCGAGACGCATGGCATCGAAGGCGGGGAGGCGGTTGATTGTGGGCATCGGAGTGTTGCCTTTTACTGAAAACCAGATAATGCGGTTCAGTACTTCGGGATCGGCCATGTCGGCGTGCGCGAGATCCTGTTCTGAGGTGCGTTGCATCCAGAAAGCGGTCGCGGCATCGCATGCGGGTGGTGTGATTAGATTGTCCAAAGCAACATCCGGAAGCAGGGCTTTGTACGGCCGGAGATCCGGTTCGGTGCGAAAGATGTTGATGGGTGTCGCGGTCGCGTCGAGCTGATTCATCGGCTCCATTCCCAACAGCAACTCGATCGTTCGGATCAAACTAACTGTATTGTGAAACTCATGAATCAACGCACCCGGGCGATTGTAAGCGCTGATGAGCAACGCAACTGACCGGTGCGCGTCGACGTGATCTGGCCCATCCTGCGCGTCGTCTTCAACCACGACGATCGCAGTATCTTTCCAATAAGGACTATTCGAAACGGCTTCGACCAGAAGACCAATCCCGTAATCGTTGTCGGCAACATAAAACTGCGGTGTCGGTTTGCGTGCCGCAAGGCCATCTGTGTGATCGTTCGGCAACCGCAGGATTGAGAGGTTTGGAAGACGATCGCCAACGCCGGAAGAACGCTCTGTTGCAAACTTCTGAAACTCCGCCAACCAGACACCTAACCGCGAGTTGCCGCGAAATCGCGAGTCTGCGTGTGCATCGCTAATCAGTGCACTAACATTACTCTCCCGCGCCGCACGATAAGAATCGACGGTCATCGAGTCGGGCGTGTCCATGTCAAAGTTGCGATAGGAAGTATTGAAACGGCCTTCGAGCGACCTCTTAGTGCCAAAGGTTGAGACGTTTGGGGTCAGATCGGGATAAGTCTTGGCGCGATTAACTCGGATCGAGTTGACGTCCGCTTCCGAGAGCGTCGCGATAAACTCGCCGTAGTTTCGGTAACTCAACCCGGAGCGTGCCGCCGCGTCCCAAAGATAGAGCGTCTCCGGCTCGGCAACGTCGCGAGCGCCGTTGAGATACGGAACGTAGCGCTGCATAAAATTGACCACATCTTCACTCGTCGCTTTTGGTCCAAACAGCGAAGGCACGTTGCGCACCGGCTCGTAATTCGGCAGACGGTTGAAACCCTCGAAATCGTACGTGCGTCCGCGGCGGCCGTAGTTCCAGCGAAACGCTTTGTCGACGTAGTCGGTGGAGAATGCGGCAGTCGACCAGTTGTGACCGTCAGGACTCGCCTCCGAATTCACGAAGAAACGATCGAAGAGTCCAAAACGAAGCGCGAGCGCGCGATGGTTGGGCGTGATGTCCTGGCGCTGTCCGTTCGGTCGAACTACCGCAGCACCAGATCCAAAGATCGCGAGTGAAGCATCGCTATCAGCCTTCGTGCCGTCGCCTGACTTCTCCACATCGCCAAAGACCTGATCGTAGGTGCGATTCTCCTTAATGATGTAGACCACATGCTTGATCGGCGAGCGACCGCCAAAGAGACTCGTCGGACGCTGACCCAGCAAGCCGTTGTTTCGCATCACCTGTTGGGTGTAACGAACCAATGAAGGATCGTCAGGCACATTCACCGCGCTGATGTTCCCGACCACAACAGCCACACTGTATTGACCGCCTTGTCCACCTGCCCGGCCACTACCAACGGGAAACCGTTCGTTCGGCGCATTCGGAACACGCCCCGAGTTGTCGACCACCATCGACGAGTTCTGAACGCCAGTTCCCTTCCCATTGCCGATGAAAATTGTTGGACCAACAACCGCGACGGCCGACGGGTACTGACCTGTAGGAATAAATCCGCGAACCTTGCTGCGTTCGTCGTCCCAACCTTCGCCTCGCGCTTTGCTTGATAGCTCAACAACTACAACCGAGTTGCTGTGCGCATTGGCGACATAAAGTTTGTCACCACGCAACGCTAATCCTTCCGGACTGTTGCCCGGCGGCACACCTTCAGACAAACGCACGCTGATTCGTTCGATCTCTTTGTCGGTCTTCGTATCGATTACCGAAACGCTGTCGTCATTCGAATTCGCGACGTAGAGACGCGTGCGAGCCGGATTCAGAAGCATCGCAGTCGGATGCCGGCCTACCGAGATGCGCGACACCGGCTGTCCGGGTCTGACAACTGCAACCGAGCCCTCGTTCCAGCAACTTACAAAAGCTTTGACCGTTCCATTCTGCTCCGGCACAACCGCGACGCCATACGGATACACAAACTGTTCTCGATCCTGACTCTTGCGCAGATCGGCGCGAATGAGCTTTCGAGTTCCACGCAGATCCTGAATGATGCCGAGACTGTCGCCAAGATTGTTCGCCACGAAGAGCGTGTTGCCGTCCGGACTGATCGCGATTCCGGTCGGATAAACGGGCGGGCGATCGCTGTTGTATCGCGGCGAGTTTGCGGCAAACGCAAACCCGGTCACGTCGATGAATGGAGCTTCGACATTCGTGTTTGGACCAGGCGAGGCGGGCGTGATCGGCGTCTGGCTGTCAGCCTGGAAACGGAAGATCCAGATCTTGTTTTCGAAGCCGCCCGAAACGTACAGCGCGTAAGACCCATCCTCCTGAACGACAGGCGAAAACACAACGCCAACGTTCACGCTCTGCGGCGAAGGAAAATAAATATTTTGTATGACGGCCGCAGGCTTCGCGTTCAGATCGATTACTGCAAGCGACTGCTGACCGCGATTTGCCGCTGCGTTGAACTGAACGCCATAGCCGCTGTTGACGGCGAGCAGAAAACGGCCTTCGCCGCCCGGTCCGAGTTTGTCAGGACTGCGGACCAGATCCACCGGCAACGCGCCGACCGCCGGTTGTCGCGTCGTTAAGTCCTGCACTAGTGAACCTGCCGGCGTAATTGGTCGACCCTGACTTGCAGATTCATCTGGTGTCGCCGACGACGGCAGGCCTCCAAACGATCCGAAAAGCAGGCAGGTTGAGAACAAAAAGATCAGTAGCGTGTAAGCACGATGTCTGGGGTTCATTGGCGTCGAAGTTTAGCCACAAAAATGCACAAAAGCTACAAAACTCTTCGCCACAAAAAGACACAAAAGCCACAATCGAAAACGGATGTCGTGCAAAGGGGTAAGCCCCGGAGGACCAGGCATCCTCCGGGGCTGTTGTGCATTTTGGCGGGAATGCTCCGAACGAGCATCTGCTCGCAACCGTACTCTGTAGGTGCTAAACAAAAGTTACTTCCGGATGAATTGTTAGTTACGCCCGCGATGATCCGAAAAAATAAATAAGGTACGAAATAAATCGCGCAAACAACCGCGAAGTATTTGACGGCTACTAAGCACCAACGTCATTGCAGGCTGCTCGCCTTTCGGAGGCTCACGCGCAAGGCGACGTGTATAATGGCGTTCACTAAAAATGAACCAACTCGTACGGTTTCTGTTCGGACATGAGCAGGCCGTTTTTACTAACGGCCGCTTCGGTTTCGATGTGCGTCCGCGAGCCGTGATTCTGGTTCTGTTAGTGCTTCTCGCCGCTGCTTTCATTTATTTCATTTATCTAAGACCACGAGTTCGTCTACCGAGAAAGACGACGGCAGCGCTGATCGCTTTGCGAGCGATGTTGCTGCTGCTGATGGTGACGTTGTTGTTGCGGCCGGTCGTCGTAGTCTCGTCAGTGATCCCGCGCAGCAGTTATGTCGCGATGGTCGTTGACGATTCGGTGAGTATGAAACTGCGCGACGTGCCCGGCGGCGCGACTCGTCTCGACAGCGTCAAGCAAGCGCTACTTACGACAACTCCGGGCCGCGAATCTTTTCTGAATCGTCTCGAGAAGAAGTTCAAGACAAATCTTTACGGTTTTTCCGGATCACTTTCACGACTGAAAGACGGAAACGATCTCTACGCAGAAGGACGAACGAGCGATCTTGCGGGCGCGCTCGACGAAACGATCAAACGCTCGTCGGGAATGCCGCTTTCCGCAGTGGTGCTTGCGACTGATGGCGCATCGAACGTGCCGAGTGATCTGGCGGCAGTCTTAAGAGAGCTGCGTGCTCGCGATATTCCGGTGTTTACAGTCGGCGTCGGCAATACTGCCAAACCGATGGACGCCGAACTAACACGCGTGAACATGCCGCGCAGAGTTCTGGTTGGATCGAGATTGAATATCGAAACGATTGTTGGTCTGAGTGGTTACGGCGCGACGAAAGTTTTGCTGAGCGTGCGTGAAGACGGACGTGCAGTTAAGACTGAGGAATTCAACCTGCGTGGCAACGACACGCAAGCGATCAATCTCGAGATCACGCCGACCGCGCCGGGCGTTCATCGGTACACGGTGGAAGTCACGCCATTGGACGGCGAGATAACCGTCGAGAACAACAAACAGGATTCGCTCGTGGAGGTGATCGAAGGACCGCTGCGGATTCTGCATGTCGAAGGCGAGCCGCGCTGGGAACTCGGCAAGATTCGCGAGTCGATCCAACCGAATGAAAAGAATGTCACGCTCGTCTCGCTGCAACGCACCGGAGAGAACAAATTTTATCGTCAGGGCATCGGCGGTCAGACTGAACTTGTTTCCGGTTTTCCAAAAACTGAAGAGGAATTGTTTTCGTATGACGGTCTAATCATCGGCAGTGTCGAGGCGGGATTTTTCACTGCTGATGAGTTGCGTAGCATCGAGGCTTTTGTCGCACGGCGTGGCGGAGGGTTGCTCGCACTCGGCGGCCGGCTCGCGTTTGATGGTGGCAAATACAAAGGCACGGTCATCGACGACCTGCTGCCGGTTTCACTCACTGGCGGTCCAGTTGACGACGCAAACTCATTCGCGCCGGTTTACAAACCGGTGCTGACGGGCGCAGGCCAGGCACACCCCATCACGCGTCTGAATGAAGATCGCGGCGCGAATCAAAAAACGTGGAACGAACTGCCGCCCATCTCCGTGTCTGAAGTGCTGACGAATGTTAAGCCCGGCGCTTCGGTGTTGCTCGAAGCACGACGCGTTGAAGGTCCGGCGCAGGTGGCGCCGCTGCTGGTCCAACAGCGTTACGGTCGCGGACAAACGCTCGCGCTGACCGCTGCCGATACGTGGCGCTGGCGCATGAGGCTCGACTCAAAAAACAACGCGCACGAGACGTTTTGGCGACAGATGCTGCGTTATCTCGTCAGCGGCACGCCCGAGCAGGTTGAGATCGGGACCGAGAAGGAAGTTTACGCGCTCGACGACAACGTGGCCGTCGTCGCCGACATTCGTGACAAGAAATTCAATCCCGTTCCGGATGCGCATGCGACGGCGCGGGTGACTAAGCCCTCGGGTCTCGTGGTCGACGTGCCGCTGAAGTTTACGACCTTGAACTCGGTGAACACGTACGCGGGAGAATTCAAAGCGGATGAACTGGGCCAACATCGCATCGAACTGATGGGGAACAGTCAGACGCTCGGCGCTTTGAGTGCGAAGTCAAACATGCTCGTCAGCGATCTGAATCGCGAGTACTACGGTGCGGCGCAGAACAGCGATCTGCTGAAACGTATTTCGGCTGAGACGGGTGGGAAGTATTACACGCCTGCCGAAGCGCAGTCGTTGCTGGACGATCTGATTTATCGTCAAACGCCGTATTCGGAGCGTGTCACGAAGGATCTGTGGGACATGCCGGTGAATTTTTTGTTGATTATTGGGTTGTTGAGTGCGGAATGGTTCTTAAGGAAGCGTGAAGGGTTGGCGTGAAAAGGGGCCACGGATTGTACGGATCAAAGGCACGGATTTTCTTCTTGGTGAGCGTGATCGTGCTGGCGGTTAGTGTTACGTGTGCGCAGACGAAGAAGGCGGTGCAGGTTGATCCGAATAAGTATGCCGTCATTATTAATGGACCGGGTGGCGAGGCTGCTTACACAAAACAGTTCGAAGAGTGGACGGGACAGTTGAGTTCAGTGTTGTCGGATCGGTATGGGTTTGACGCTAAACACATCACTGTGCCGCAAGCGACAGCAGAAGAAGTGAAGCGCACTTTTGCGACGTTGAAGACGCAGTTAGACGCAGACAATGTTCTCTTTCTGTTTTTCATCGGGCACGGATCGTTTGATGGAAAGGAGTCGAAGTTTAATCTGACCGGGCCGGATCTTTCAGCCACTGAATACAATGCGCTGCTTTCGGCGCTGCCGACTCGACGGGTGGTGGTTTTCAACATGTCGAGTGCGAGTGGAGAGTTCATCAAGAGTCTGGCGGCGAAAGGGCGGATTGTTGTCACGGCGACACGCAATGGGCAGGAGACGAATGCGACGCGGTTCACCGGTTTTTTCATCTCGGCGTTGCAGGCTACTGACGCCGACACCGATCAGGATGGACACACGTCGGTGCTCGAAGCGTTTGTTTACGCGAATCGACTGACCTCGGAGTTTTATAAGCGCGCCGGACGCCTCGCCGCCGAGCACGCGTTGTTCGACGACAACGGTGACGGTGTCGGACACGAAAAGATCGAAGCGGGCGAAGGACTGCTCGCACGCGCAACGTATCTCGATTCGTTGAGCGTCGATGAGGCCGCAGCAACGGCAGCGACTGGTCGACTGCTCAAAGAGCGCACGCGACTCGAAGGCGAAATCGAACAACTGATCGCGCGCAAGAGCAACATGAAGGAAGCGGAGTATGAGGCATCGCTCGAGAGGTTGTTTATTGAACTGGCAAAGGTGAATCGATCGATCAAGCAAGCGGGATCATAAATGAAGAATACTCACGCAACGGCACAACGACGCAACGTAAGACCTCCGGCTACCAAAGGTCTTCCGTTGCGCCGTGGCGTCGTTGCGGGAGTAATTCTTTTTCTTTTCACACTTGCCGCGCTCGCGCAGACACCCGAAACGCCCGGGCTCGCGGAACTCAAAAAAGGCGACTACGAGAACGCCTTCAAACTGCTGAGCGCCCGGCTCGTCTCCAACCCGAACGATGCCCTGGCCCAGCGGGCTCTGCTACGCGTCTACCTCGAAACCGGCCGCTATGCCGAAGCCGAAGCAACGGCAAAACGTTTTCTCCTGAAAACACCCGATGCTGGCTCAGTTCGTCACGAACTCGCCGAAACCTTTGCCATCACCGGCCGTTACGCCGAAGCCATCACCGAGTTTGAGCACGCTGCCGCCGACTCTGCGAAGGCCGATGCCGTTGCCGACAAACTCGAAAGCGATTTGCGTCGCGCCGAGATACTCGATCTAACCGGACAGGACGATCGCGCCCGCCCAATCTATGAATCTTTCGTCAAGCACTACACCGACAACGATCCCAGCAGTGCTCGAGAGTTGACGCTGGTCGCGCGCGCCCTTGTTCATCTCGAACGCTACCAGGACGCCAACGACATGTATCGCTCAGCGATTGAGGCCGATTCGGAATACCTCGAAGCACAGCTCGGCGCCGGCGAGTTATTCACTGAAAAATACGCTTACGGCGACGCTGCACTTTTTCTTGAAGATGCATTCAAGATCAATCCAAACAGCGCGCGCGCCTATCTTGATCTCGCGCGCAACAAGCGTCTGGACGGCGACGCCGAAACACAAGCAGCACTCGCGAAAGCTCTCAAGATCAACCCCAATCTCGTCGAAGCGATCGCACTCAAAGCAGCGATTTCACTCGAAGCCAGCCAGATTGATGACGGCGCAGCCGAGATAGATAAAGCACTCAAGGTCAATCCACGCTCGCTCGAAGCGCACTCGCTGAAAGCCGCGATGCTTTACCTTCAGGACAAGGACTACGAACCGGAAGTGGCAGCCACACTCGCGATTGGTCCAAAGTACGGCGGCGTTTACAACACCCTTTCGCACTACGCAACCATCACGCGTCGCTCCGAACAAGCCGCGCAGTTTGCCCGTCGCGCCACAGAGATCGCGCCGCGTTTGTGGGACGCACATCTCAACCTGGGAATGTCGCTGCTGCGTCTGGGCCAGATGGAACCCGGTCGTGAAGCAATCGAGAAAGCTTTCAAAGGTGATCCGTTCAACGTCTGGGCCAAGAACACACTCGATCTGCTCGACACGATGCGTGAGTTCAAAGAAACGAAGACCGGTCCATTCATTATTAAAGCTTCGGCGCAGGAGAGTGACGTGCTTTCGCCATACGCCGCGAGTCTGCTCGAAGAAGCGGCCGCCAAGCTGACCGCGAAATATAAATTCACTCCCAAAGGTCCGGTCATCATCGAGATCTTTCAGAATCACGAAGACTTCGCGGTTCGCACTCTCGGCATTCCCGGGCTCGGCGCGCTTGGAGTTTGTTTTGGATTTGTCGTCGCGCAGGATTCGCCGTCGGCGCGTGAGGCGGGAGAGTTCAACTGGGGCAGCACTCTCTGGCACGAATACACTCACGTCATCACTTTGCAGATGACCGACTATCGTATCCCGCGCTGGTTCTCGGAAGGTCTTTCGGTTTACGAAGAGCGACGCGCGCGGCCGGGTTGGGGTGACGATTGGAACCCATTGTTTGTGCGCGCGTTCATGGAGCGTCGCTGGTTCAGGATGGCTGATCTGGACGCCGGCTTTATGCGTCCGAAGACTCCGCAGGATGTTCCGATTGCATATTTCCAGGCGTCGCAAGTTTGTGAGTTCATCGCCGAGAAGTACGGCTTCGACGCGATCCTCCGCATGCTCGCGATGTATCGCGACAAGGCGCGCACGCCGGATGTGCTGCAACAGGTTTTGAAACTTACTGAGAGTGATTTCGATCGCGAGTTCGCCGCGTACATCGAAGCCAAAGTTAGACCGCTGCAACAGGCTTTAGCCACGCAGAACAACATCGCCGCGTCGCTCTCGAAAGAAGAAGTGCTCAAGCTGCTTGCGACGCAGGACACGTTTGCACTTCGTATTCGTGCGGCTGAATTGCTGGCGGCCGACGGTGACACAGAAGGGGCTGTTGCTCACTACATTCGTGCCCTCGAGATGTTTCCCTACGTCACCGGCGCCGGAAATCCTTACGAGTCGCTCGCGAAGCTGCTCGAACAGAAAGGCGACCGGGCTCAGGCGGCGAGGATTTTGGACAACCTGGTAAAAACTGACGAGAACAATCTCGAGGCGTTGAAAACAATTGCGCGTATTCGTTTCGCCCTCGGCGAACACCGGCAGGCACTCGATGCTTTGCAGGCCAGCTTCTACATCAACCCGTTTGATTACAAGTTGCACACACAGGCGGGCGAGCTGAGTACCGAGCTGAAGGATTATGCAAAGGCGTTGACGGAGTTTCAGGTGGCCCTGGCGCTGGCGCCGCCGAACGTTGCCGAAGCAAACTACAATGTGGCCGCGGCCTATCACGCCCTCGGCCGCCAGCCGGAGGCAAAACGCGCCGTGCTGCGCGCGCTCGAAGCCGCGCCGCGTTACGAGAAAGCACAGGAGTTGTTGTTGAGAATCGTGGGACAGTAATCTGTGTAATCTGTGGATGGATCGGGGAAAACATGGCGGTTGAACAGTTAACTATTTCCGACGAGCAACTGCTCGACAAACTCGGCACCGCGCGCGAGCGTCTGCTGCGCGAAATCAGAAAGGCCATCATTGGTCAGGACGAAGTCGTCGAACAGGTCCTGCTCGCGCTTTTTGTCGGCGGCCATTCGATCATCACCGGCGTTCCCGGTCTGGCAAAAACTCTGCTCGTGCGGACCATCGCGAGTGTGCTCGACCTCTCGTTCAAGCGGATCCAGTTCACTCCTGACTTAATGCCGGCCGATATCACCGGCACTGAGATCATCGAAGAGGATCGCGCGACCGGCCGTCGCGCCATGCAATTCATTCCCGGTCCAATCTTCGCCAACATCGTTCTTGCTGACGAAATCAATCGTACGCCGCCAAAGACTCAGGCCGCGTTGCTCGAAGCGATGCAGGAAGGTCGTGTGACGGTGCAGGGTGTTAGCTATGATCTGCCGCAACCGTTTCACGTCCTCGCCACACAGAATCCGATCGAGATGGAAGGCACGTATCCACTGCCCGAAGCGCAGCTCGATCGTTTTATGTTCAATGTGAAGATTGGGTATTTGCCTGAAGAAGAGGAAGTCGAGGTCGTCAAGCAAACGACGTCACCGCAGGATTACGAATTTCAAAGGTTGATGTCGGCGGATGAAATCATTGCTTTTCAACGGCTCGTCAGACAGGTGCCTGCGTCAGACACCGTGGCCCGCTATGCGGTGCGGTTGGTTAATGCGAGCCGGCCGGGAACGCCGTCCGCGCCCGACTTCGTGAATAAATGGGTGACGTGGGGCGGGTCGTTGCGTGCCTCGCAGTTTTTGATCTTTGGCGGCAAGGCGCGCGCGATACTGCGTGGTCGTTACAACGTTTCGTGCGAAGACATCCGCGCCGTTGCGCCGGCAGTTCTGCGACACCGTGTGTTGCTGAACTTCCAGGCTGAAGCGGAGAAGGTTGATTCGGATCTCGTGATCAAAAAACTGATCGAAACGGTGCCCGAGCCGAAGAGTGGTCTATAGATAGGATTAACATGGCGACGCCCGTCACAACACCCGCGCGATTTCTCGATCCCGAGCTGCTCGGACGCATCGGCTCGCTCGAGTTGCTCGCACGCGCGGTTGTCGAAGGTTTTATGTCGGGCCTGCATCGCTCGCCATTCACCGGCTTCTCAACCGAATTCACTGAGTATCGACAGTACAACGCAGGCGACGATCTGCGTTATCTCGATTGGCGGCTGCTCGGACGCACCGATCGTTACTTCATCAAGAAGTATCGCGCCGACACGAACACGCAGTGTCACCTGCTCGTCGATACCAGCGCCTCGATGAACTATGCGCACGAAACCTCAGTTACGAAATTACAGTACGCGCAATTCCTCGCGGCCTCGCTTGCCTATCTTTTGAATCGTCAGCAGGACGCGGTCGGGCTCGTCGCGTTTGCCGAGAAGGTCCACACCCACGTTCCCGCACGCAATCGTACCGGGCACATGCGCACGATCTTCGGCAATCTCTCTATGCTTCAGGCGGGCGGTGAAACGCACCTTGCCGAGTCGCTTCATCAGCTTGCAGAGATACTGACGCGCCGTGGCATCGTCGTGATCATTTCCGACTTTTATGATCAACCGGATCGTTTGCAGGAGTCGTTTCAGCATCTGCGCTTCAAGGGTCACGACCTCGTCGCGTTTCAGGTGCTCGATCAAAATGAGCTCGACTTTGATTTCAAGGATCCGGTGTTGCTGCTCGAAGATGCTGAGACGCAGGAGCAGATGCCCGTACTTCCCGACGTGGTGATGAGTGGCTATCGCGAGCGCATGCGCAAGCATGTCGAAGAGATGCGGAGTTGTGCGGCGGCGAACAACGTCGATTATGAGTTGTTGACGACGAAACAGCCGTTGGATTTTGCGCTGTTCTCGTTTCTCTCGCGCCGTGCGAACAAATAGGTTTTTTAACCACAGATTATGTCGTTCCTGACGCCACTATTTTTCCTCGGCGTCGCGGCGCTCGCGGCGCCCATTCTCGTGCATCTCGTGCGTCGTACACGTGCGCGAAAGGTCCAGTTCCCCGCTCTCGTTTTCGTCCGACAGGTGCCACAGCGCACCATTCGCCGCCGCACGCTGCACAACGTGTTGCTGATGTTGTTGCGCTGTCTCGCAATCCTCTTGATCGTGATTGCGTTTACGCGTCCATTCTTCAGCGGCGGCAGCGCTGCGAAAGACAACACCGCCGCGGGAGCGACGGTGATCCTGCTCGACAACTCTTTAAGTATGCGTCGCGAAGGATTATTCGCCGAAGCACAAAAGCGCGCGGAGTCAGCACTCGACGATGCACGCAACGACGAGCAGATCGCGCTGGTTAGTTTCGATAAGCGCTACACGGTCCTCAATCGTTTCCTTGTTGATAAAAATCGCGTGCGGACGGGCATCTCGAGTCTGACGGCTGGTTGGGACGGAACAGACTACGAGCAGGCACTGCGCGGCGCTGAGTCGCTATTGAGCGAAGTGGAGACTACCGGTCCGAAACGGATCGTGATGATCTCGGACTTTCAGATGCCAGGTTGGACGCAGGCGAGTGCGACGTTCAAACTCTCGAACAGCACGCAGCTCACCACCCTCGACGTCGGCGGGAACAATCCACCGGCCAATATCGCGATCACGAATGTCGAAGCGCGTGGCGTTGTCTTTGGACAGAAGTATCTCGACAATCTCGTGGTCCATCTCAGCAATTTCAGCGACACGCCGAAGGATCACATCTCGGTCGACTTCCAGATCAACGATCAAACTGTCGAGAAACGCGACATCAGTCTCAACAGTCGTGACTCGCGTGTGGTTGAGTTCACCGGCTTCAACCTGAACGAAGGCGCGAATCGCTGCACGATCGACATCGGTACCGGAGACTTCGCGCCGGACAATCGCTTCTATTTCACTTTGCGACGAGAGACACCGGCAAAGGCGCTCATTGTCGAAGGCGCTTCGCGTGGACGAAACGACAGTCTGCACCTGCAAAGCGCGCTCAGTGCGAGCGATGAACTGCCTTTCGCCTTCACGTTGAAGAGCGCCGGCTCGATCGATCCCGCCAGTATTAGCGATTATTCGCTCGTCGTCCTGAACGATGCGGGACCGATCTCGTCCGCACTCGCCGATACGCTCGTGAGGTTTGTGAACGCGGGCGGACAAATGATCGTCGCGACTGGTCCAAAAACGCAGGCCGACACGTTCAACCAGTCGCTGCAAACGATTTTGCCCGCTGTCTTGCGCGAACAGGTACAGACGAAAGCCGGCGAGAGTGTTGCAATTACGGAAGTGAAATTCGATCATCCGATCTTCGAGGTGTTCCAGGAGAGTGGCAGGCTCGCGTCGGCGAATGTGATTGGCTACTTCCGCTCCGAGCCGCGCGCAAATTCTACGGTGCTGGCACGATTCGAAGATGGCAGCCCGGCACTTGTCGAAGCGTCGACAGGCAAAGGTCGCGTCCTCTTGTTCACGTCGTCGTTAGGACCAAGCTGGAACGATTTGCCGCTCACGCCGCTGTATCTGCCGTTCATTCATCAGATGGTGCGTTATGCGGGCACGCGTGAGGCGAATGCGTGGAGCAGTCTTGGTGAAACGTTTACGGTCGCGAAGCGACAGGAACCAGCACCGCCCGCGGTAGACACGCCCGGCGGTACGAGGCTTTCGGAAACGCGACTCACACCCGATGGCGACCTGTTAATCACAGGACGCGAGCCCGGGTTCTATCGTCTGCGTTACAACTCGGCGCCGGATTTCGCAGCGGTTAATATTGACGGCGCTGAGGGCGATTTCACCAAGTTGAACTTCGGTGAATTCATGGCTGGCGTAACCGGCGGCGCCGGTAGTGCCGAAGGTGCTGACGCAAACCGAAACGCGAGCGGCGAAGAAGTCGAGGGACGCCAACGAGTTTGGTGGTTGTTGCTGCTCATCGCGCTCTTGTTATTGTTGGCAGAGTCGTTCCTAGCGCGACGAACAAAGATGGTGAAGATGATCGGGTAACGCGGATGAACGCGGATAAATAAGGGATTTACCATGAACCCTGAAACGAATTTATTAGACGATCTCCTGAAGCGAGCGCGCTCGCGACGTCAGCTTCTGATTTCGTTGCGTGGCGTTGCGATCAGCGTCGGTGTTGTCGCCGCTCTGCTGTTACTGACAGGCTGGGCCGCACATCGCTATCGCTACAACGGCGGCGCGCTGATCACTCTCCGCATCGGCGCATTGCTGATGGTTCTTGCCACGATCTACTTCGCCCTGCTGCGCCCGCTGCTGAAACGTATCAGCGACGCACATCTCGCACGTCTAATCGAAGAACACTCACCCGGAACCGAAGATCGTCTCGTCACCGCAGTCGAATACTCAAACGGAAGCGGCTCTCAGATCTCTCCAGCAATCGTCAGCCGTCTCTATCAGGACGCAAACAGTCTTTCCGGAATGCTCGACGTCGGAAATGTGATTCGACGTTCGCGTCTGCTGCTGTATGGTGGCGCGGCACTCGCGAGTCTGCTCGTGTTCGCCGGTGTTTTGAAGTTTGGACCAAAAGAGATCTCGCAAGGTGTTGCGCAACTGGTTACCCCGACAACTCTCGCTGCCTCGACCAATGCGATGAGTATCAAGGTAAAACCCGGAACAGCACGCGTGCCCAAAGGTTCCGACCAGGACATCATCGCGTCACTCGTCAACTTCGACTCGCAACAAGTAACCGTCTTCGCGCGTCCGCTTGGCGCAAAGACCGACTTCCAGGGCCAGTTGATGGAACCCGCGAAAGCAAAAACAGACTTTCGCTTTTCCATCTTCAACATTCAGGATTCGATGGAATACTTCGTCGAGTCAAACAACATCCGCTCCGAAGTCTTCAAACTCAACGTCGTCGATCTGCCTTTCGTCAAACAACTCGATCTGACGCTCAACTTCCCTGCTTTCACGAATCTGCCGACCAAGACCGTTGAAGACGGCGGCGACATCGCAGCGCTAAAAGGAACAGTGGCGACGGTCACCGCAAAGCTGACCGGCAAAGTTCGCGCGGCGCGGATCGTATTTCCTGACGGCAAGAAGACCGAGATGCACTTGCAGGGTTCGGACTTTGTCGGACAGCTAAACGTTACCGGCGACACGAGCTATTACATCGAACTCGTGAGCGTTGACGGCGAAGCGTATCGCGGCTCGAACGAGTACGACGTTACCGTGCTCGGCGACCAACCACCCGTGATCTCTTTCGACAAGCCAGGGCGCGACAGGAAAGCGACGAATCTCGAAGAGGTGTTCACGCAAGCACGCGCTGAAGACGACTACGGCGTGGTTTCGATGGACCTGCATTTCTCCGTCAACGGCGGCGAAGAAAAGACAGTCAACCTGCAACAACTCTCGCGCGACTCGGCGCGCACGCTAACCGGCGCTTACACCTTCTTTCTCGAGGAATACAATCTCAAGCCCGGCGATTTCATCTCGTACTTCGCTAAGGCACGCGATGCAAGTAACGAATCGACCAGCGACATCTACTTCATCGAAGTTAAGCCGTTCGAGATGGAGTACAAGCAGTCGCAGCAGGGTGGCGGTGGTCAGGGTCAGGGCGGTGATCAGGACCAGAATGCTTTGTCTCGTCGTCAAAAAGATCTGATTGCGGCCACGCACAAGCTCATTCGCGAGGGCGCGAAGTACACGGATCAGGAACGCAAAGACGGTTACGAAGCGGTGGCTGCGGGTCAGGAGAAACTTCGCACTGACACGCTCGAGTTTCTCGATCGCATGGGCCGACGGCTCGGCGAAATCGATGGGCAGAAGCAAGTACAGGAAATGGCCGAGCACCTGAAGCAGGCCGCGAAAGAAATGGAAGGCGCGCCGCCGCCGTTGCGAAAAGAAGCGGGGAAAGATGCGCTGCCACCCGAACAACGCGCTTTGCAGCGACTGCTCGCGGCGGATGCGATCTTCCGCGAAGTCCAGGTCGCGTTTGGTAATCAAAACAGCAGCGGCAGTGGTGGTGGTGAGCGCGAGCAACAAGAGCTCGCGGGCTTGTTCGAGCTCGAGCTCGACAAGATGAAGAACCAGTACGAGACGGTCCAGCGCGCGCAGCAGCAACAAGCCGAGCAACAGAAGAGTGAAGCCGAGCGACGTCTCGAAGAACTTGCACGCCGGCAACAGCAGGCGCTCGAAGAACAACGACGACGCCAGCAACAGAGCGGCGGTGGTGGAGGCAGTAGCCAACGCCAACAACAGGAGCTCATAGACGAGACGCGCAAGGCGGCGCGAGAGCTCGAACGTCTCTCGCGTGAACGACGCGACGCGCAAATGCAGGAGCTGAGCCGGCAACTCAATCAAACGGCCGACGAAATGCAGAAAGCGCAGGCGTCGGCGCGCAGTAATTCCGGCGAATCGATCGCACAGAACGAGCGCGCTCTGGAACGACTGCAACAGGCGCAACAACGTCTGCAACAGACAGGCGGCGCGTCAGGTCAACGTGGCGGGCAATCAGAAGCGTCCGGACGTCAGCAGCAGATTTCCGACTTGCGGCAACGTGCGGCACAAGCGGCTTCGCGACAACGCGAGATTGCGAAAGATATGGAGAACCTCGCGCGTCGTGGCGGGCAAAACGCGCAGGATGAGAATTCGAAGCGCACCCGCGAACAGTTGGGCGAAAGGAAAGACGCGCTAGCTGACAGCGTGAATGGTTTGCAGCAGGATCTGGAACAGACGGCGCGCGGAATGGCTGGCGGAAGTCAGGGCCAGCAGCGTGCTGCGCGACAGTTGAAAGATGCTGCCGATTCGCTCGCGCGCGATCGTGTTGCGGATCGGATTCGTGAAGGTAAGCAGTCGCTGAATAACGGTAACGGACAGCAGGGACAGCAGCAGGGGCAACAACAGGGTGGCCGCGGCGACGAACGTGCAATCGAGCGGAGTTTGAATAATGTTTCCGAGCGACTCCAGGCTGCCGAGCAGAGCGCCCGCGGCGCAAACGGTTCGACGGCCGAAGAGAACCTCGATCGCACGCGGCAGCTGGCTGACAGTCTTGATTCCCTGCGCCGGCGTCTCGATGAGCGAGCTTCGGGTCGCAACGGTCAGCAACAGCAACAAGGAAACCAGCAGGGTAATCAACAAGGTAAGCAGCAAGGTCAACAACAGGGGCAACAACAAGGTCAACAGGGTCAGTCTGGACAGCAGCAAGGTTCGCAAAACGGTCAACAGCAGGGCGGCGAACAGACTGGTGGATCGCAAAATGGCGGGCAGTCGGAGAGTGGCAGAAATCGTGGCGGCATCGATCGCCAAGGAACGATAGGAGGCGACTGGGGCGACAGCCGGCAACTTCCGTCTGAGTTTCGCGAGCGACTGCGCGAGGCACAGGACCTGCGACGCGAGTGGGGCGCGACGGGTTTGGGTGCTGGTAGGCTTGATGAAGTGATCGAGGAATTGAAACGTCTCGCTGATGGAAAGATGGAAGGTGACGCGGCCACCGCTGCCTTGCTCAAGGCCGATGTGGTCGAGCCACTGCGCCAACTCGAACTCGAGCTCAGTCGCCAGGTGCAGCAGATGAGTGGACGCACGAACCTGCGGTTACGTGATGAAGGCGCGGCGCCTGAGAAGTATCGGCGTGCGGTTGAAGAGTATTACCGGAGGCTTTCCGGGGGGCGGCGGCAATAACGTTTGGTTTTCACAAGATGAAACCAAACCCTAAGCATTCATGACGACAAGAATCTTAAAACGTCTCATCCTCCCGATCCTCTTGCTTAGCGCGTTGCTGATCCCAACAGTCGCTCAGCGTCCGTTTGACGACTTCGGAAACTTCCGGCAACGCCGCCGCCCCACGTCTTCAAACCAACCTGCGGGCGCATCATTCGGCGAGTACACGTTCGTCCGCACCATCTACGATTCGCCATCGCGTGGTTACGGCCGGCGCGGTTACGGCTACGGCGGCGGCACATGGACCACCGACTATCCCGAAGCCGACAACAACTTCATCGTCGGCCTGCGCGAATGGGCCGGCACCAACCTCAAGATCGCTCCACGCCCTGAAGCACTCGAGATACTCGACGATCGAATCTTCGACTATCCGATTCTTTACGCCGTCGAACCCGGCTTCATGGATCTTACGACCGACCAGGCGGCACGCTTGCGCGAGTATCTGGCGCGTGGGGGTTTTCTCTTCTTCGACGATTTCTGGGGCGAATACGAGTGGCAAAACGTGCAGGAACAGTTTCACAAAATAGTCCCCGAATACGAGATCAAAGATCTGCCGCTCAGCCACCCGATCTTTCACTCTTATCTCGACGTTGAAGAAGTGGTCCAGGTCCCAAATGTCTACAACGCCCAGCGCGGCGTCACCTCGGAGAAAGGCGGCATCGTCCCGCATTACATGGGCATTGAAAACAAAAACGGCCGCCTGATTGCGTTTATCTCACGTAACTGCGATATGGGCGACGCCTGGGAATGGATCAACGATCCTGTCTATCCGGTGAAGTACGGTTTGCCCGCTTACAAGGTGGGAATCAACGTCGTGATCTACGCCATGAGCCACTGACCTACTTCGCGGCAGTTTGATTCATCTGGCTGCGAAGTAACTCTGCCTGCGACATTATCACCCTGTCCATCGAACCGTTGCCGCCCGACGTAATCCATTGGACCATCGCCGTGACAAATAACTCCTTCAGGTAGGCAAACGAAAAGCCTGCTGTTCCCTTGACCACTGCTTCCGCTCCGCGTTCAGTAACACGCATTTCCAATTGCAGCTCCTGGTTCCATTTCGCCACGTATGCGCGACGCTCATTTTCACGTGGCAACTCGAAATAGTATTTCCGATCGAAACGGCTGGGGCGGTCGAGGATTGATGGATCCAATTGCTCGGGATGATTGGTGGTAGCGAGTACGACGACGCCGTTGTTTGACTGGAAACCATCGAGCTCGTTGAGGAAGAAAGATCGATTCTCGCTGTGGATCATTGAGTCGAGATCCTCGAGCACGAGCACGCAGGGGCTCATCATGCGAGCGCGTTTGAAGACCTCCGAAATGTTTTCCTGTTCTGTTTCGTCGTCTGTCTTGAAGCTGCGGATATAGAGGCAGGGCTTTGCGAGCTGGTTGACGAGTGCCTTGAGCGTATGTGTCTTTCCATTTCCGGGCGGTCCAATGAAGAGGGCGCCACGCTTCCACGGAATCGCATAGCGTTCATAGATTTCGCGTGAATCAAAAAATTGCTGAAAATCGTTTTGGACCTGTTGCATCAGTGAATATGGCAGGATGAGGTTTTCGAAGGTTGCATTCTTAATTGAGCTGAAGAGCTGTTTGTCTTTTTGAAAGTAGCCGTCGTGAAAAACCAGAATCTCTCCGCGCACTTCGCAACACCAATCACAAACGGCGCGAAAGAAATCTTCAGCAATTTTTCTTTCCTCGGCGACGATCCAATGATGCCGGACCCGGCAGCGGCCGTCGTACCAGGTCATTAGCACCACATCCATCAAGTGGCCTTGCCAGAGCACGTGGAGCCAGGAATTCTCGATCGTTTCGTCGAGCTTCTTCCCCACGCCCTCCCACTGTGTTTTTACATGATGGAAGATAGACTTGTGCTCCACCACCGAACAGTGACCCGCGTGCGCAAACGACTCGAGTTCAAAGTAATAGTGGTATCCCTGAATAACCGCCTTTCCGGGATGCAGCTCCGCCAACTCCCGCCCGACGTGATACGCGATGTAGTCGTTCGGCTTGTAGTGCGCGTCTGTAATGAAGTCTTCTATGCCCATAACCTTTTAGCCACAGATGAACGCGGATTGTTTACGAATCAATCCGGATCCAATCCGTGTTCATCTGTGGTTTCTCTCTCGATCGACCTTTTCGCCGATATCTCTGTCATCGTAAACATCCATGAAGAGATACTTGCGCCACTCGGCACGAGCTTCAGCGTAGTGACAGAGCACCACGCGTTCGAGCTTCACGCGCAAAGCCGTCTGCGACGTAAGCAGCGGCATACGCGCTTCAGCCGGCGTGCGATCGCTCTTGCGGTTGTTGCAGGCAACACACGCAGTAACGATGTTCACCGGTGAGTTATCTCCACCACGCGAACGTGGCAGAATGTGGTCCAGCGTCAGTTCACCCGCCGGCTTCTTCTCGCCGCAGTACTGACAACGGAACTTGTCGCGCATGTAAATACGCAGCCGCTTCGTTCCCGAAGCCTCGCGACGACGGCGGATGTTGATGTAAATGCGTCGGCGAATTACCGACGGCACCGGAAACGATTCACGCGCCGAGCGCAGCACTCGATCGCCGTCAAACTCCTCAACGTAAACCGTGTTCTTGAAAGTCATGATCACGGCACGCGCGACACTGACCGTACCGAGCGGCTCGTAAGTCTGGTTTAGAAGTAATACTCGTCCATCGAGTGACATTGTGGTCACCTCCTTTCAATGAAAATTGGAGTTCAAGAGCGGTTGTGAGGTAATTGACTCAGCAGGGTGCGAGTCACCGCTCTTGAAGCGTGAAAAATCAATTCGTTAATGATCCGGGTTAATCCGCGGCTGGATTTTGTGGGGTGAGAAGAAGAAGTGAAGGACTAAACTCTGTTAGCCCTTCACACACACGACTTGCTTGATCTCCGCAACGATTTCAACCAGGTCTTCCTGGTTCTTCATCACTGTTTCGATCGACTTGTAAGCGCCTGGAATTTCATCCAGCACGCCTACGTCCTTGCGACATTCAACGCCCGCTGTCTGGCGTTCGAGGTCAGCTTTCGTAAACGCACGCTTTGCCGCGCCGCGGGAAAGCTTGCGTCCTGCTCCGTGTGAACAGGAGTCAAAGCTCTCGGGCAAACCGCGTCCCTTGACGATGTACGACTTCGCCCCCATCGACCCGGGGATGATGCCGTAAGTTCCTGCCGCCGCGTTGATCGCGCCCTTGCGTGTGACGAAAACCTTTTCGCCGTAATGCTGCTCGAGCGCAACGTAGTTGTGGTGACAGTTAACTTCAAGCTCCGGCTTGAATGGCTGGCGATGATTGAACAGCTTGTTGAATGCCTTCAACAAACGCCCCATCATGATCTCGCGATTCTTCATCGCGTATCCCTGCGCCCACTTCAAATCCTTCCAGTACGCCTGAAATTCCGGAGTACCAGAAACGAAGTAAGCGAGGTCGGGAGCCGGCAGTTCGTTCAAACGCCACAAGCTCTTCGCGGTCGAGATGTGACGATCAGCCAGTTCCTTCCCGATGTTGCGGGAGCCAGAGTGGAGCATCAGCCAAACGAAGTTTTCTGTATCCAGACAAACTTCGATGAAGTGATTACCACCACCGAGCGTGCCCAACTGTTTCATCGCTTTTGCTTTGCGATCGTGAACACCTTCGTGAAGCTCTTTGAAGTCGTTCCAGCCGTCCCAGTACGAAGACTCGTCAACCGATTCTTTGTACGCATCAAATCCGACTGGAATTACTTCTTCAATCTTCAAACGCAATTCCTTCAACTTACCGTCGAGGATTCCGCTCTTGAACGGTGTCTTAACCGCCATCATTCCGCAGCCGATGTCTACGCCGACTGTTGCCGGGATTACTGCTTCCTTTGTGGCAACAACCGAACCCACCATGCTTCCCTTTCCCAAATGCGCGTCGGGCATCAGCGCGACGTGCTTGAACAAGCATGGCAGACGCGAAACATTGCGCAGCATCGACTGCTCTTCAATGCTGAACTCGTGGTTGGCCCAGGAGAGGATCTCGCTCTGAGCGCCACCGAGTTGCAGCTTTTCGTAAGGCATGGGTCACCTCCTTTCTTGAGAATAATATTTTTCATGTCTTTGTGCTTCTTTGTGGCTGTGATAAAAAACAGATGAAGGCAGAGAGAAACAATGCTCCGAACACACTTCGAGGCACACTTCTCCTGAGGATGGCGAACTCGCGGACTCTCGCAAAGCACCGAGTTCATCATCCAGTCGAAGGCTCCCTGCCTTCATCCCGCAAAAGGGTCTTTCGATTGTCAAAAAACTGTACGGAGCGGGGACTAAGCCTCCCAGGGAAGCTGCCCGCTCCTTACAAGTCTCGCGATTTTTCGTTGAGATTTGGGAGCGGGAGTCCGCTCCCGCTGACTAATTCTGAGTAAACCTATCGGCGATTAACATACTGGTGAGTGACAGGCCAGGTCGCCGTTGGATTGTGTATTCTTTGTTGGTCCAGCCCGTCATAATTGGTTTACCTCGTCGAAAACGAACGCACTTGTATAAAGTAGTAAACGTTATCTGTCAAGATAATTTTTTATCTTTGTGCTTTTTTGTGGCTAGGGTTTGGCGAAGTAGCCGGGGCGATGACGGAGTTCCAGCTTGTCATTTTTCAAGTCGGGATTCACGATTTCGATTGAGATTTTTCGGTAGGCGCCGTCGCGTTTTTTGTTTGTTGATGAGTAAGCAATTAGATACTGCGTCCGGAGTTCAGCTTCGATTTCTGCAAATGCTGCATTCAGATCGAATTTCTTATCCGGAAAGAACGCGCGACCGCCGGTGCGTTGAGCAATATCGCGAAGGGCGCCACGATCGAGTCCATCGCGCTCGCTTCCAATCCCGATCGCATAAACCACGGCTTCCGCCCCAAGTACGCGATTAATCGCTTCCTTCTGACTCAAGCGTCCGGTCGTATTCAAACCATCAGTCAACAGAATGATCGCTCGTCTTCGGAGACCCTGAGCATTCGCGAGCACATTCGACGACGTCAAAGAAACCGCATCCCAAATCGCCGTGGTGCCCTCATCCGGTGGCGCTGCCAAACCTGGACCAGTCGGAATTCCAGTCAACGGACGTCCCGCGCCAAGATAAGCCGGCACTGCCACTTCGATCCGCTGCAGCACGCGATAGACGCTCAACAAGTCGCGCGTCATCGGCTGCTCGAGATACGCCAACCCGGTGAACGGAATAACCGCAACCTGGTCTTTGTGTGAGTCGATCACTTTCTCGATAAACGTTCGCGCCGCAGCCTTCTCGTCGGGCAAGGTCGACTCCTGCGACCGGCTCACGTCGATCAGAAAGGCGATCGCAAGCGGCCTGTCGGTTTCGCGTTGAAACGTGAAGAGCTGTTGCGGCACACCGTCTTCGAGTACACGCAGATCTTCTGCTTTCAGAGTTGTAACAAAGCGACGCTGTTTGTCTGTTGCGGTGAACGGAAGGTTAGTTACGTCAGTCTCGGTGCGAATGACATCGTCCTGATCCGTAGTCTGCGCCAACGACACCGGCACCCACAACAGTAACAACAGGATTAATAGCCAGATTCGGTTCATAAACTTAAAAGGATTCTAGGCTACAGATCCTAACCGAGCAAATCTTGACTTTCTCCAGCCAATGAAATAGAAGCACACCATCATGAACCGAGATAAGCTGGAAAACGAACTCAAACGAGCAGGCGTCAGTCTGAACGGCTGGCTTCCGGTGCTGCAATGCGATAGCTGCAAAACCAGGTGGGAACCGTTTGCAGTCGCTGTTGATGGCCCATCCGCCCCGACCGCACGGTTCGACTATTGGATGTGTCCGAAGAAGTGCAATGCAGAAGCCGAAGTCGGTATGGAGCTCAAGACTGCAATTCCGAAGTACGTCATGGTCAACGATGTTCCGGGGATGATTTTTGGCGACGAGGATTTGGAGGAGTTCGAACGTTATGTGCGTTCGATGGATGCCACCGAAGTTTTCAACCGGTAACGATTACTCGGGCAGTCCCATTCGCCGCACCAACTCACGGAACCTTGGATCAGATCGCATGCCGTCAAACTCTTGTGAAACGCTGAGTAGCGTCATGCGAAATTCACGTTCCTCATAACCTTGTTCCAACGCCTTCATCGCTTCATCGTTGTTTCCTAAGCGTGCGTAGAAAGTTGCGATTGCGAAGGGCGGAAACAGCGTTCGCTGCGAGTCGCGCATTAGCAGGTCAATAGACATCTGCAGATAAGCTTGCCAACCCGACCGGGCGTAAACATCCTTTAGCTTTTGAATGGTCTCTGGTGGCAGGATGCTTACGCCTTGTGACTTTGCGTATTCCGCAACTGCTTCGCCGTACATGCCTTTGAACTCGTATGCACGCCCAAGAAAGTAATGCGCGGTGGGGAAATTGGGATCGAGATCGAGAGTCTTCTTATACTGTGCAATCGCTTCGTCATACCTTCGTCCGTCTACAAGAATGTCACCGTAGATTCGATTCATGATCACTGACAGTGGATCGAGATCGAGCGCACGCTTAATCTCCGCGATCGCCTCTTCGTTTCGTTTCATCGCGGAAAGGTACTCTGCGAGCCACTGGTGCGCAGTCGCATAATTCGGATTGAGATCGATTGCGCGACGCAGCTCTTTCTCCGCAGTTACGAAATCGTAATCGTAGTAATCGATAATCTGGCCCAGAGAGGCGTGTGCTTCGGCGAGTTTATCGTCGAGCGCGAGAGCTTTCAGCGCCGCTTCCTTCGCTTTCGGCATGTAATCCCGCGCCGGCTCTCTCGTATAGACCGGAATCAACGTGTAGGCATCGGCGAGACCCGAATAGGCGAGCGCATATTTTGGATCTTTCTCGATTGCCTGTTGAAAGAATGGAATTGATTTTTGCAGATCGGCCGGCGTCCGTTTGTTCCAGTAGAAACGTCCCTTCAGGTAGAGCTGATATGCTTCGGCGTTGGCCGTGTACTCCTTGTTCATGAGCGACTGCTCTGTGCCTGAGAGTGTCGGACGCAGGTTGTTTGTGATCTCGCGGGCGATTTCGCGTTGCACGGAGAGCATGTCGGCTAGTTTGCGTTCATACTGATCGCCCCAGAGTTGTTTGCCATCGCGTATGTCGATTAACTCGACGCTGATCAGCATCGTTTCGCCGCGCTGCATCAATCGGCCTGTCAACACCGCACGCACGCCCAATTCCTTGCCCACCGCAATCGGATCCGTTTGCTTACCTTTGTAACGAAACACGGAACTACGCGCGATCACTTTCAAGTTTGGCAGTTGCGTGAGGTTGTTAATGATACTTTCCGTCAAACCGTCCGAGATCCATTCCGCCTCGGGATCTTTGTTCTGGTTCTCAAACGGAATCACTGCGATCGACTCAATCGCGACTTCGGTATTCTGCGCGTGAAAATACGAGCGAATACCAAACACAGCGGCGGCCGCGACGATCAGGATCAATAAAGCCCCGACGATCGTTGCCGTCTTGTGACGCTTCATTCCGTTGACGATGAACTCGGCGCTGGAAGCGCGCGTCGAAGCGGGCGATTCGGCGGTGGGAGGCTGCGACTGAACCCGTGTGGTTTCCGGGTGCCACATCGTGCGTGCTTCGCTGCTGGTGGAGGAAACGGGCGGTGCAGCCGTATCAAACCCAACCTCCTGCATTTCGCGGCGAACTTCCTTCAGCTCGATCGCAACGTCCTTGATGTTCTGGTAACGCTCGTTCGGATCCTTCGCGAGACAACGGCGCACGATTCTTTGTAAGTCGGGAGGTGCGTTGGAAATGAAACTTGACAACGGAGGCGCCGGCTCGCGGATGATCTTGTTCAGCACTTCGATCTGATCCTTGCCGGCAAAAGCTTTTCGACCCGTGATGACCTCAAACAGAATGCAACCGAACGAGAAAATGTCCGAACGGTGATCGATCTCTTTCGATTTGCCCTGCGCTTGCTCGGGCGACATGTAACCCAGTGTTCCTAGAATCAGTCCCGGAGTTGAGTGCTGCAGGATGGTTGGCTCTTCGCTACTCGACGTCCCGCTCATCGTCGGTTCGATGAGCTTCGCGAGGCCGAAGTCGAGGATCTTGGCATGACCATCCGACGTGATCATGATGTTGTCAGGCTTTAGATCTCGATGGACTATGCCGGCGTCGTGAGCCTTCGCCAGGCCGTCTGCGACGTGCTGCAAGGCACGCAGAAGTTTCGGAAGTTCCTCGTTGTCTTTGATCTTTTCGCGCAGCGTCAAACCATCGACGTACTCCATCGCAATGAAGTTGAGATCGGATTCGATTCCGACTTCATAGATGTGCGCGATATTTGGGTGATTAAGAGATGCGGCCGCAGTCGCTTCCTGTTTGAAACGTCGCATCCGATCCTGATTCGCAGCGACGTCGGCAGGCAGAACCTTCAAAGCAACCTTGCGATTCAGGCTGGAGTCCTGGGCCAGGTAGACTTCGCCCATACCTCCCGTGCCCAGCAGGGAGCGAACTTCATAACGACCCAGTTGTGTTCCGGGGACAAGGGTCATGAGGATATTGAGCCACAGATCTGTGAAATCTGTGGCTCAAATATTCCGAACGTAGTCGTGAACTACGACGCGCTCTTTGCGGCACTGTCCGAAGACGTTTCCGTCTTGTTGGGCTGTTGCGTAATTCGCAGATATGGCTTTGGTGCTCTCCAGCCGCCCGGGAATTTTTCCTTCGCCGCTTCGTCAGACAACGAGGGAACGATGATTACATCGTCGCCGTCTTTCCAGTTCACCGGCGTCGCCACACTGTACTTCGCCGTCAGTTGCAGCGAATCGATCACGCGCAGAATCTCGTCGAAATTGCGCCCGGTGCTCGCCGGATAAGTGATCATCAGCTTAACCTTCTTGTCTGGGCCAATTACAAATACAGACCGAACTGTGAAGACGTCGCTGATCTCCGGGTGGATCATGTCGTACATTTCCGCGATTTTGTGATCCGGATCTGCGATCACTGGGAAGTTAAGCGCAGTACCCTGAGTTTCTCTGATGTCCTCTGCCCAGCGCTTGTGTGAATCGGTTGGATCGACGCTGAGTCCAATCACCTTCACACCGCGCTTCTCGAATTCGGGCTTCGAACGCGCAACATATCCAAGCTCGGTTGTGCAAACGGGAGTGAAATCCTTCGGGTGGGAGAACAAGACTGCCCAATTGTCTCCAATCCACTCATGGAAACTGATTGGGCCTTCAGTCGTGTCTGCTTCGAAATCGGGTGCTTTGTCGCCAAGTCGTAGGGCCATTTGTATCTCCTTCTATTTCGGGAAAACCGATTCCCGATCATCAAACCGGGAAGTAGGAATGTGATTCGGATGTCTTATGGGAGCCACTTTTAAACTAATGCCTGCGGCAAGTCAAACCGGCTCGGGCGCCGTGTTATGCTGCTCCCAAATACGTGCTTCAGGACCGATACGACCGAATATGAAACTTGCACTTAATGGCGCTACCACCATGCGAGCCGACCTGGCTACAGACCTCCAGGCAGCGAAAGCAGCGGGCTTCGATTATCTGGAAATCTGGGCCGCGAAACTCAGAAGGTTCCTTAGAGAAAGATCGAAACCTGAACTCAGCGATCTCTTTGCGGAATCGGGTCCCAAACCCTTGAGCATTAATTCAATCGAGCACGTCACGTTTCGCGACGCCCCCGCATACGAAGCGATCAAACACGAATGCGAGGAGTTGAGCAGCATTGCGGCGGCGGTTGGCTGTCCGTGCATCGTCGTCGTTCCGGGACGATTGCCGGACGGTGGCGCGTCGCGCGAAACGGTCGTCGCGGAGTCAGTCAGAGTTTTGACTGAGCTTTGCGAGATCTCTTCGGCGCACGGCGTTTCGCTCGCTTTCGAATTCTTAGGACAAACTGATTGCAGCGTCCCGACACTCGATCTCGCGGCTGAAATCGTGCGCGAAGTTGATCGCAAAGATCTGGGCCTCGTCATCGACAGTTTTCATTTTTATGCAGGCAATTCAACGTTCGAGATGATCGAAGCTCTCGACCCGGACCTGATTCAGATCTTTCACATCAACGACGCTGAAGATCTCCCGCGCGAGCAACTGGAAGATCGGCACCGTCTTCTGCCGGGTCTCGGGATTCTCCCGTTGCAGGAGATGATTTCGTCGTTTCGGAAGATCGGTTACGACAAAGTTGCCAGTGTTGAGACTTTCCGTCCCGAATACTGGGAGCAAGATCCGTTTGCGCTCGCACGCGAGGCACACGCTGCAACGAAGCGAGTTTTAGCGGAGGCAGAATGAGTAAGATCAGAATCGGAATCATCGGCGCAGGTTACATCGCCGGCGTTCATACGAGCGTTCTCGCACGCGACGAACGCATTCAAATCACTGCCGTGCACGATGTAGTTTCAACCACTGCCGAACGACTCGCCGGTGCATACAACGCGACGGCTGTTGCCACGGCCCAGGCGGTGCTCGACAGATCGGACGCAGTTTTTGTCACCACTCCGAACACGCAGCATGTTTCCCTCGCGATCGCCGCCATCGAAGCCGGGAAACATGTCTTTTGTGAGAAGCCACTCGCGACCAGTTTGGATGAAGCACAAAGAGTCTTTAAGAAAGCTTCTGAGACGAACAAGGTTTTTCAGGTGGGCCACAATCGTCGCTTCGCGCCTGTTTACGCAATTCTGAAACGAATGCTCTCTGAAACGCACGAGGCCCATTCAGCACACGTGAAGATGAACCGCGGTGAGTTGCTGAAGCCGGAATGGACCGGCGACCCGACAGTCACCGGCGGCTTTCTCTATGAAACGCCGATTCACATGTTCGACATGATGCGGTTTCTTTTTGGCGAGGTTGAGTACCTGCATGCAATCGGATCGACGCACCAGTATGAAGAGGTCGACGACTTTTCTGTGCTATTGAAGTTCGCGAGCGGAATGCACGCGACGCTTGCGACGGCGGCGGATGCGAGTTGGTTATTCCCGTTCGAGCGGGTTGAGGTGTTTTGCCATCACGCCACGCTCGTCACGCGCGAGATGGAGAGCCTCACCAGCAGCAGTAATCTCGAAGGTCATTTCACCGAACAGACGATGCAGCAATTGCCACGCGAGGAGAAGTGGGGTTACTTGCAGGAGGATCGCGCGTTCATCGACGCGATCGTCAACGGAACCGAACCCCTGGTCACAGCTTTCGACGGCCTGATGTCAGTCGAACTCGTAAACGCAGTCTACGAATCCGTTCAATCCAGGAGTCCTGTAACCCTGCGGACGAAATCTGCCTAATCCGTGTAATCTGTGGTTACAATACCGCGCATGCCACAGCGTTGCTTTTGGGCCAGGACGCCCTTATCAATTGCCTATCACGACGAAGAGTGGGGCGTGCCCGTTCACGACGACAACCTTCTCTTCGAATTCCTGATTCTCGAAGGAGCTCAGGCTGGGCTCAGTTGGGAAACTATCCTCCGAAAACGTGATAACTACCGCGCCGCTTTCGACCGCTTCAATCCGAAGAAGGTCGCGAAATACGATGAGCGCAAAATCGCCGCGCTGCTAAAGAACGACGGTATCATCCGCAATCAACTCAAAATCAAATCCGCGATCGGAAACGCCGCTGCTTTTCTCGAAGTGCAACGCGAATTTGGTAGCTTCGACAAATATGTTTGGCGGTTTGTAAACGGCAAGCCGCTGAAGCGTAAGACGGATGCGCCCCTTGCAACTTGCACAGACATCTCCGACGCGCTCAGCAAAGACTTGCTCAAGCGCGGTTTTAAGTTCGTCGGCTCAACCATCTGTTATTCCTTCATGCAGGCCGTCGGACTGGTCAACGATCACGAAGCAAACTGCTTTCGCTATCGCGAGGTGCAGAAGAATTCTCCCGCAAAGGCGCAAAGGCGCAAAGTAAGCGGTTGAGCATTGCGTCCAATTCTTTGCGCCTTTGCGCCTTTGCGGGAAACTATGTTTATGCGAGTATTGTCCAACTTTTCGTCCCCTGGAGGTTCGTCTTGCGACAAACGTCTTCAAAATTATTGTTAATTGCAGTTCTCGCGGTTTTCTCCCTGGCCCAGCAAGCCGTTGCCCAGTCTCCTTCAGCCGCCCTTGCTTCGCTGCCTGAGGCCGACGCGCTGATCTACGTCAGCCCACAACGCATTCTCAACGAGGCCGCGCCGCGCGTCATGACACCGGCTGAAATAACGAAGATGCGGACCGGATTCGCTGATATCAAATCGGCTGCCGGTATCGATCCGGCTGCGGTCGAGTATCTCGTGATCGCTGTCCGCTTTAACAAGCCCGCGAGTAATCTGAGTTTTGTTGCTCCCGACATCATGATCGTCGCCGGCGGTGACTTCAGCTCAGACTCACTCCTGTCGCTGAGTAAGGTTTATCTTCAGGACAAGGTGCGCGTTGAGAAGCACGGCTCCAAAGAAATGACGGTGATGAAGATCGATCCGCTGGCGGCAGAAGCAGAAAAGAATCCGATTCTAAAACCGTTTGTCGAGATTGGCGCGGTGCCACTCAGTGGAAATTCGATCGCCATCGGCACTCTTCCTTATCTCAGATCCGCAATCGATGCGGCTGATGGAAACGGACGAATCAGTGCCGCGACACTCGAGTCGTTGTTCAGGGATCCAAGCGTGCTCATGGCAGCTTCAGGCGCGCCACTCGCTTCGTTTGCAAAGAGTTTTGGTTTGATGGGTCTCGAAAATACCTCGCGCGAGTCGCGCTGCGATACGCGTTTTGGCAACTTCTACTCTGCAATTACAATGAGCGGAAACAATTTCGTCTTGCGGGGCGCAATGAATGCCGACAATCCCGACACGGCCAAGATCATCAACAACCTGCTTTCGGGATTGATGCAACAGGGCATCAGCGCCGTGCCGGATAAAAACGCCCAGACGATTTTGCAGGGGCTGAAAATGTCGGCCCGAGAGAACGAGGTCGTTTGGGAAGCCGACATTCCGGAGAAAGTCGTGGCCGATTATCTGAAGGCAACGCCCGCGGCCGCTGCGGCGACGGTACCTGCAGCGACCAAACCCGCGCCCAAGCGTCCGACCAGGAGAAAGCGAACAAAGCCGTAATCTGAAGGAGAGAATCGAATCGATGCGAAAGAAAATTTTGCCCTTATTGGCGTGTTTATTGTTGCTCGCAGTCGCAGTCGTTTTTGTCAGCGTCTTCGACATTGCCGTAACGTCGTCGGCACAGAACGCAAATAGCTCAACCACCACCAACAGGAATCAGAACGACAGCCGTTCGATCACTCCCAGCGGCGGAGGTGCTCAACAGGATTTTTCCAAGAACACGTGGGAACTTCCGGAGGATGCCGACAAGACGAAGAACCCAACCCCGGCGACTGCCGAATCGATCGAGAGAGGAAAAGCGCTCTATCTGGATCAAGCCAAAGGCAACTGCATCTTTTGTCACGGCGAGACTGGCGCCGGCAACGAAGCAAATCTTCCCAAACTGCGCCGCAAGCCCGCGGATCTCACGAATAAAGAACGGATGACCGCGATGACCGACGGCGAGGTCTTCTGGAAGATTACGAAAGGGATTCGGGGAATTATGCCGGCCGGTGAGAGAAGGATGCCGGAAGCCACGGAGCGTTGGGACGTCGTCAATTACGTGCGGACGCTCGCGAAGGATAAGTAAGAAACTTTCTCCCGCAACGGCGCGACGGCGCAACGGAAGACAGCAAAACTGCATTACATTCTTCGTTGCGCCGTGGCGCCGTTGCGGGAGAAATCAGAAATATCGTTCCTCGTACTCCCGGATATCTTTCAACGACGATTCAGCGAGCACTCTGAAGACTTTGACTTCGCAGCCTGCCGGAATCCGCGGCGCCATCAGTGAGTCAGTAATCACAAACGCCGCGGAACGCAACCCTTTCTCCCAGTTGCGCTCACGCGCGTCCCGAAAACTCAAAGCATCCGCATCGAGCCCCGCAGCTACCAGCATGGTCCTGGCCCATTTCAGGAACTCCGGCCAGCGGGAAACAATTGCGACCAACGCATCCGGCGACGGCTTGGTCTGTCCGCGCATGCGTTCAACTACCGAAGCGGAGTGCAGCACCAGCACGTCCGTCTTCGGCTTCATGCGATCTGCAAACGCGTCCATGCGACCATAAAGGACGAGCGGCGCTGCTCCAGTCAGCACGTCGTCCATTTCCGCAGGACCAGCACTCTTCACCTTAACCTTCGTCGCCTTTGAAACTTCGGCCACGAGAATCTCGCGCAGTTCAGGATCGGGCTCGAGCAACAGGAAATGATCGGGTCGTTGCATAGAGAACGAGCGCTGCACGCCTGACTGTATCTCCGCGAGTGAATATCCCTCTTCACGCAGGCCTCTGAAGAAACGCGCGATGATTTGATCGAGCGCCATTCCATCCTCGAGCGTCTCATCGGTTTGCGCTCGCACATAAACGCCGCTGCCTTTGCGAAACTCGACCCAGCCTCGGCGCGCGAGCTCGCGATAAGCTGAGCTGACAGTGTTGGCGTGTATGTCGTAGCGCCGCGCGAGGTCGCGCGTGCTTGGCAAACGCTCAGCGACCTTCAAATCGTTGCTTACAATTCCGAGAACGATTTGGGTGACGAGCTGTTCGCGGATTGGGACTTCACTGTTCTTTGAGATCCATAGTCGCATGTCAACGAATCTGTGCAATCTGTGGACGAGTTTGACAGGATTTCAAAATTCCGCTGATTATAAAGCGAATCGATGGATACTGACGCCGCAATTGCTGTTTTAACCGCAATGATTACGCCCGCAGTGCTGATTTCGGCCTGCGGCAGCATGATTTTGTCGACTTCGTCGCGCCTGGGACGCGTTGTGGACCGCGTGCGCGCGCTTGCCGACCGCCTCGAGGACATGGCGGCAGGCGACCAAAGAGCCCCGGCGCAGGTTGAGCGACAGGCATCTATCTTTCAACAACTGGACAAACTGACCAGCCGCGCGAGGATACTGCAACGCTGCATGGTCACTTTTTACCTGAGCCTGGGAATGTTTGTGGCCACCAGTGTCGCGATTGGCATCGTCCCGTTCGCTGGTCATCAACGCTACAACATGGTACCAGTAGTACTCGGTCTCGCCGGCGCATGCTTTCTGTTTTACGGCAGCGTGCTGTTAATTCTCGAAGCGCGACTCGCACTCAGCACAATTCACGGCGAAATGGATTTCATCTGGCAGCAATCGAAACGAGCAACCCCGGCGGAGATCGTGGAACAATACAAACCGCACTTCGTTCATTTCAGACGGCATGAGTAACGAGCACGTGAGCACAATCGAGCCATCGTACCTGGCGCTGTTTCGCGAGGGCGTGCTGGACCAACGCGTCGCGGATCTCGAACGACTGCTGGAGCGTTGCACCGTCTGTCCGCGCGATTGTCTGAACAATCGTCTCAACAATGATATCGCTGCGTGCTATTCCGGTCGCTTGCCGATCGTCTCGTCGTACACAGCTCACTTCGGCGAAGAGCCACCGCTCTCCGGAACAAAAGGCGCCGGCAACATCTTCTTCGGCAACTGCAATCTGCGTTGTGTTTATTGTCAGAACTACCAGATCTCGCAAACACACAAACAGCAGCTCAAGAACGAAGTCACGCACGAGCGTCTGGCTGAAATGATGCTGGAGCTTCAGTCGCGCGGCTGTCACAACGTCAACTTCGTTTCGCCGACACACTTTGCGCCGCAGATGGCACGTTCGATCCTGATCGCTGCGCAAAACGGATTGCGCGTGCCGATCGTTTACAACACGAATGCGTATGATTCGGTTGAGGTGTTGCGACTGCTGGATCGCATCGTCGACGTTTATTTACCGGATCTGAAATATGCGGATGACGAGTCGGGTTATCTCTATTCGAAAGTCAGCGGATACAAAGACTTTTCGCGTGCGGCGCTGCGAGAGATGTATCGGCAGACTGGCGACGAGCTGGTGTTTGATGAGAATGGTCTGTTGAAGCGTGGACTGGTGGTGCGTCTGCTCGTGTTGCCGAATGACATCGGCAGCGTTGCGGAGTCAATCGAATGGATCAGAGACGAGCTCAACCCGCGTGTGGCGATCTCGCTGATGGCGCAGTACTACCCAACGCATCAGGCGGAGACAAACAAACGCTACGTGCTGCTTTCGCGACGTATCCGAGAATCTGAGTGGATGAAAGCGACCACCGCGCTCGAGGAATTGGGAATGACTGAAGGCTGGGTTCAGGAACTTGATGGCGCTTCGTATTACTACCGCCCCGACTTCACCGACGCCGAAACACCTTTTCGCGATATCCGCGATTTCGATCAGCGTTAATCCGTGGCCTCATACCTCACGGCCGGACTGCCTGCGGGATAAAACACACCTAACAATCTCAGCTCGCCTGCGCCGGTATTCTCCACGCAATGTACCTGCCGCTTCGGCAGATAAATGCACGATCCTGGCCCAATCGGCGTATTCGTGTCACCAGCCCACATTCGTCCCTCACCACGCAGAATGAACAGCACCTCTTCATACTCATGAAAATGATCCGGCGCTCGTCCCGGCGGAATCGACCCAACAAACTGCGTCACCTGCTCGCTTCCAATCTCGTCGTCAACCAAAACGCGATACCAGCGATCCGCCGTCGGCAGTGCTCTGCGATCTGCAAGTCTCACGATCGGTAGTGGCTGATTGGAAGACGAAGCAACAACGTCATCGGCAATCTCAAACGTCTCTTCCGGACACTGCGAACTGACAAATCGCACTACGCCTGGTCCAGAGTTTTCTACGATTAAAGTCTGTCCCGGTCGCAGATAAACTCCGGTCTCTGGCCCAACACGATCTTCAACGCCA
>DASWUM010000138.1:0-24935 GCA_036401595.1 Pyrinomonadaceae bacterium | reverse complement strand
ACAGAGCAGACGGGTGTCTAATCGTGACTGGCGCTGTGGTACGTACTGTAGGGGCGGCACTCCGTGGCCGCCCCTGCGCCGAACTCCCTGAGGGGAGCCACAACCTCGCCCTTGTACCTACCGCCGTTAAATAGTGGTTGCCCGACTGTATCCGTGATAGCATCCGCGTATCGCTCCAGCTATAACAAACGTAGTCTAGGCGGCAATGCTAGAGTCCCCGCAAATGCGTGCCCCTTTAAAACGCTGGTTAGCATTAGCAGGCGTCGTTATCGCATCCACCACGGCACTCGCCTGGAGTGTTTCACGCCACTATCACACCAGGAAAACTGAAGAAGTTTCCGCCCCGCTGAAGCGGCCGGAGTCCAGCGCGCCATCTCGAAATGGCCGCGAACTGATCGATTCGGATAACGACGGCATACCCGATTTTATCGAGTTGCGCAGCTTTCAGGATCGTGACAGTTTTCGCCGCTGGTTCACGGCGATCGCCGAAACGCAATTCTATGAGCTCAGCGATCAATGGAACGAGGATCAGCGCGACTGTGCCGGACTAGCGCGATTCGCAATCCGTGAGGCCCTGCGGCATCACGATCGTGTCTGGCTTCAGAAGATGGGACCGGCGTACCAAACTGTTGCGTCGGACGTTAAGAGTTTTGATCTGGACCACAATCCATTCGGCGAAAAGATCTTTCGGACCAACTTCGGATCATTTGCCGAAACTGACATCGGCAATGGCCGATTTTCAGAATTCGCCGACGCTCGTACGCTCAAGACTTTCAACGTCGTGTTCGTCAGTCGTGATCGTCACGAAGCTCAGCCCGGCGATCTGATCTTCTATTACCAACCATGGGTTCAGAAGTTTCCGTATCACGTGATGATCTTTCTGGGCCAGGCGCGTATAGCAAACAATGGCGCGCAGGACTGGGTCGTTTATCACACCGGCTCGTCGTCAACCGATAAAGGAACAGTGAAGAAGGTTGAGCTCTCAGTGCTCGATCATCATCCCGATCCGCGCTGGCGGCCAGTTGAGCGTAACAAGAATTTTCTCGGGTTCTTTCGCTTGAAGATTTTGCAGTGAGTTTCTTTCTCCTGTTGGAGGATTACTAACGTGCCTGACAATAAAATACGTCGCTTACTTGCGACCGGCATCATCTATCTCGCGCTCGTCGCGTCGGTATTTGGCTTCAACGTCATCCGCGCGCGCACTACGCCGCCGCCAACACAGCCGGCAGCGGAGGAGAAGCCTCGGACCGTCCCGGTCAACAAACCGTACTTTTCGCTGACGACAAATCGTTCTTACTCGCCAAACGAATCGGCGCGGCTGTGGACCAGCTATCAAAACATCGATTACCTGGATTTCCGCGTCTATCGCGTCAAAGACCCCAACAAGTTTTTCAAGCAGCTCGAAGATCCACACGAGATAGGCGAGAAAGAGAAAGCGGAAATCGCGCAGGGTTACGGTACGCGTCCGTCACTGCTCGAGCGTACGCATAGCCTGAAGACTTCGCTCTTCGGAGCAGTCAAAGAATATGTCCGCAATCACCTGCAGAAAGATCATCGCGAGACTTTCAATCAAAAATTTCGCAAAGAGCCACCCGCTGAGCGCACTCCATTGAACGTCGCTGACTATGCGCGCGTGCCGTTGTTGAATCCGGATCAGAAGGTGAAAGACTGGCGCGAGAAGTTGCCCGCACTGGAAAACGAATACGACAGCCGAATGATTCCTCTCGGCAAGCTGGAGCCGGGTGTTTACCTGATTGAAGGCGTTAACGAATCGATGCGCGCGTATTCGATCGCAATCGTGACTAACCTCACGATGATCGAAAAGACGAACCGTCATGGTCAGGTCATGGTTTACATCGTGGACCGCAAGTCAGGCGCGCCACACGAAGGCGTCTCAGTCGAAGTCACGAACGCCAAAAACACGTTGGCCACAGGTAAAACTGACAAACTCGGTATCTTCAAAACGGAGGTGAAGGTTCCGGAGCAACCGGAAACACCGGCGGAAGACGTCAACCCGGAGGAACCACAGGCCAAGCCGTTTCTGATCATGGCTCGCGAACGCGACGACTTCGTAATCTCCGACGTCGACTCGTTTTACTTCGGCGGCTACGGTGGCGAAGACGACGTGCTCACCGGCGAAGACGTGACCAGCTATATTTACACCGACCGTCCCATCTACCGCCCTGCGCAGTCAGTCTACTTTAAAGGAATCCTGCGCCAATGGACCTCAAACGGCTACAAACTGATCGACAGCAAAACCGTCAACGTTACGATCGAAGATCCAAACAACGGTAAGGTTTTTGAAAAGGAACTGCCGCTTTCGGATCGTGGCACGTTCAGCGGCCAGTTAGACATGGGTGACGAAGCGCCGCTCGGCAGCTACAACATCACCGCGAAAATTGGCGAAGCCAGCGCGAGCGGATATTTTGAGGTTCAGGAATACAAGAAACCCGAGTTCAAAGTCACCGTCAAGACGCCTCAACAATTCGCAGCCGTCGGCGAGAACGTTCGCTTTACGATCAACGCGAATTACTTTTTCGGCGCACCGGTCACAAATGCCGAGGTGCACTACTACGTCTACAAACAACGCTATTACCACTGGTGGTGGGGCAACGATGAGGACGAATTCGACGACGCGGCTGGCCCAGGTAATGAAGGTGACGACGAACAAGATTCCGGCTACTACGGCAACGACCTGGTAACCGAAGGCGACGCCACGCTGAATGCCAAAGGCGATGCGTATGTCGACTTCGAAGTGCCTGCGCCTGATCCGAAAGAAGAATGGGACTACTCGTATCGGTTGGAAGCACAGGTGACCGACGCTTCACGCCGAGAGATGCAGGGTGCTGCTTCATTCATCGGCACGCGCGGGAAGTCTGTCGCCGACGCATATCCGGAACGCTATCTTTATTACCAGGGTGACGCCGCTACGTTTCGCGTGAAGACCGCGGATTACGCCGGTAAACCTGTCTCCGAAAAAGTCACGCTGAAGTTCATCGAACAGAAGTGGGAGCGGGTTAGCCACTGGGAAGAGAATAACGGCTACAAGTATGAGGTTGTCGATTACATCCTTCACGAACGCGAGTTAGGAACGGGTGAAGTAAACACGGACAGTGAGGGCAACGCAACTTACGATTTCACAGTGCCCTCGCCCGGCAGCATCTACGTCAAAACAATCGTTACTGAAAATGGCAAAGAGGTTGTGAATCGGGGCGGCTCGTTCTGGGCTCCCGACAAGAAGGGCCAGTGGGCGGATTTTTCCTATCAGGATTACGACGAGAAGTCGATCAAGCTTGTTCCCGACAAGAAGTCGTACAAGCCGGGCGAAACCGCGCACGTGCTGGCAATGTTGCCGGTGGATCAAGCGCACTTGCTGGTGACTACGGAATTGTCAGAAGTTCTGAGCGCGCGCCAGATCGACGCCACCGGTCGCAGCATCGTGATCGACGTTCCGATCGATAGGAAGTACGCGCCTAACGTTTACCTCGACGTGTCGTTCGTTAAGAACAGCGACATGTACAACCAGAGTCAAATTATCGGCGTGCCGGCGCGCGACAAGATGTTGAAACTCGACATCGTTCCGAACAAGAGCGAGTTTAAGCCTCGCGACGTCGCGTCATATACGATTGTGGCCCGCAACGACGACGGCTCACCGGCAGCAAACACGGAAGTCAGCCTCGGAATTGTTGACGAAGCGATTTACAGCATTGCGCCTGAATCGGCCAGCAACATCAAGCGCGATTTCTATGGCCGGCGCTACAACGAAGTACAAACGAGTCTTGCGATTCATTACACGTTCACCGGTTACGGTGGTGAAAAGGCCACGGATCTAGCGAAGAACAGATCGGCTTATCAACTTGCCGATTTCAAGAACGATAGTTCTTACGCCGAAACCACTGTTCGCAAGGAATTCAAAGACACCGCGTTTTGGCAACCTGATGTAGTAACGGGCGGCGATGGCAAAGCGACTGTGAGCTTTAAGCTGCCCGACAACCTGACAACGTGGCGAGCAACAGCTCGTGGCGTGACAGCAGACACGCGCGTCGGTTCAGCCGTCCAGAAAACCATTGCGCGCAAAGACGTGATCATGCGTTTGGAGATGCCGCGCTTTTTGACGGAAGGCGACACGGTCACTATCTCAGGCGTCGTGCACAACTTCCTGAAGAGCGACAAGTCCACCAAGATTTCGTTGGAATTAAACGGCGCGCAGTTACTCGATGCGCCTGACTCAACCGTGACGATTCGTCCGAACGGCGAGCATCGCGTTGACTGGCGCGTTCAGGCGAATACGACCGGGAGACTAACGTTGCTCGCGAAAGCGCTCACCGACACCGAGTCCGACGCCGTCGAGATGACGATGGACATCGTGCCACACGGTCTAAGACGGACAGCCGGCAACACTACCACCGTCACGCAAAACGACGCGGATCAAACTTTTAATCTCGATGTGCCGGGACGTGCGGACACGCAGGCCCGAGCGCTGCGGATTGAAGTGTCACCGTCGATCGCCGGTTCATTGTTTGGCGCGCTTGATTACCTGACGAGTTTTCCTTACGGCTGCACTGAACAGACGATGTCCAGCTTCCTGCCGAACATCGTAGTGGCCCAGACATTGAAAGATATTCCGACCGCAAAGATTCGCGCGTCGAACGATCTCGATAACAAAGTTCGAAAAGGTCTGGATCGGCTGTATGCGTATCAGCACGGCGACGGCGGTTGGGGTTGGTGGAAAGACGACAAGAGCGATCCGTTTATGACGGCTTACGTCGTGGATGGTCTAACGATGGCGAGGCGTGCCGGTTATCAAGTCGACGACTGGCGGCAATCACAGGGACGGCAAAAACTGTCGTCACTGCTCGACGCCGGCAAGAACGATAACGGAAATCCAATCGACGACGAAACGCGTGCTTACATGATTTACGCGTTCACCGAAAGCGGCGAGGGCGATGCACGCTATCTTGACGAGTTGTACGGCAAGCGCAACAACCTCGGGGCATACGGGCGCGCGCTACTGGCGCTGGCTTTGCAGGAACGCAAAGACGGACGTGCGCAGGAAGTCGCGAACCTGATCGAAAGCTCGGCGCAAAAGGACGAGTTTGAGGCGCACTGGCAAACGGCGCGTGTGAACGACTACGGCCGGGACGTTTATCTCGACGCCGAAGCGACGTCGCTTTCGCTGAAGGCCCTGTCGCAGATCAAACCCGATTCGTCTCTGCTGCCCAAAGCCGCGCGCTGGTTGGTCCATAACCGAACAAACGGCTACTACTGGCGGTCAACAAAGGAGACTGCGTTCGCGATCTACGGGCTCAGTGATTACCTGAAAGTCAGCAAAGAACTGTCGCCCGACTACTCGTTCGAGGTTTATTTGAATGGGATCAAGGTTGGGGGCCAACACATTGGAGCCACTGAAGCCACGAACGGAGACACGGTGACGATTTGGAAGAAGGGCGGCGAGATTGGTCCATCAAACCAAATCCGCATCGTGAAACACGGCAACGGTGCTTTGTACGTTTCGAGCGCGCTTGAATATTTTACCGCCGACGAGAACGTAGCGGCGCAATCGGCGGGCGGATTGAAGATCACGCGTGAGTATCTGCGACTGCGTGTTTCTGAAGACGAGAACGAAAAGGCAAGTTGGAAGGTTGAACCGCTGAGCGGCGAGCTGCGTTCGGGCGACATGATTGTCGTCAGGCTGCGGCTCACTGGCCCACGCGCGCAGTATGTAATGATCGAAGATCCGATTCCCGCCGGCGCAGAGCAAGTCGCGCGTGTGAGCGGGATTTATCTCAATTACTCGCTTGGCAATTGGTCCGACTGGTACAGCAATCGTGAGTTCCGCGACAACCGCACGGCGATCTTCCTGAATTACTTTGACGGCGACGCGACTTTGCAGTATGCGATGCGTGTCGAGGTGCCCGGCGAATTCAAGGTCGCACCCGCCCGCGCGGAGCTGATGTATCAGCCGACCGTGCAGGCGAATACGGCCAATGACCGCTTGAGGATTTTGGATAAACAGTGAGGTTCTTCATCCACAAACTAATCTGTGCAATCTGTGGATAAGAAACGTGAGACGATTATGACTACTCTGAAACTTTGGTTCAGCACCCTCGCGACGACGATCGCAAACTTCGGCGCGCTACTGATCTTTGCGATCATCTACGCGGTTCTGCTCGTCGCGTGTTACCTCTTTATCTCGATACGCGAGGCGACGGTCGTGCAAGTGTTCATTACCTACGCGCTGATGATTCTGATTCCGCTTGGATTCTTCCTCCTGCAGAGTTCGATCATCAATCGCGCCTTGGACCAGAAATTCCGCTGGCGTGTAATCCTGATTGATGCCGTGAAGTTTCTGGCGGTGACGATTCCGGTGCTGCTGATTGTGTGGCTGCTCTATTACCTGCTCAACAAAATCTCGGCTCGTTATCCGGCTCCCGTGGTAGCACTGCCGCCGGTCAACGTGGCGGGTCCGCCAGCACCACAAACTCCAGCAGCAACACCGCCGCTTCATTGGCCCAGTCTATTTTTTACCACGCTGCGTTTTGTGCTGTTGGGTGTGGCGTTGCCGCTCGCGGCAATTCACGTCTGGATTGCGGTAGCCGGTGGTGAGCTTCACGCGCTTTTCAGCGATGGCGTGAAATCCTTTTTCAAACGAATCGGATCGGCGCTCGCGCGCGGCTTTTCGTCACCGTCTGTTTTTACTTACGGGCTCGGCCTGCTCGTTTTCTTTGTGTTGCCGTACGTCGCGTTGGTACCGACGTTTACTTTTGGCGGCAACAAAACGGAGTTCGCGGTTTTCAGTCTGCGCCTGCTGCTGGCATTCCTATTCAGCCTGATTGGTTGGACAGCGACGTTGACGGCCCTCGCGAGAACTGTGCCTGCGTTACCTGCCGAGGAATCGGCGCCGAATGTCGCGCTGCCGACTGAGTCGGCCGCCTGAGACTCAGTTCGTTAGAGAGTTATGAGATTTCCTGGGCCAGGAGTTGGGCAGATTAACCGCGTGAACCGCGGGCACGCGATGCTCATTTCGTTTGCCGGTGCGGCGATTTTGTTACTCATACTTTTCGCGTTCCCAACCAAACGGATTGCACTCAACTGGTCCAACGACCCTTCTAATAGAAACGAAGCAGAAATCGATGCCGCGCTTCAGGAAGCGGCCAACTCAGCGCTCGCGAACCGCGATGGAACAATCATCGTCATGGATGCGCGAACAGGTCGTGTCCGCGCGATCGTCAATCCACAAATGGCCTATGCGCAGGCGTTAATGCCCGGCTCGGCTATGAAGCCTTTCACGGCGTTAGCCGCGCTGCGATCCAATTTGATCGATGAAAGCTCGCGCACTGTCTGTCCCGGTCGCTTCACGGGGTTGAATTTTTCGCTCGCCTGCGTACATGCGGATCACCTGCCACCGTTTTCGCCGTCGCAAGCGATCGCCTACTCGTGTAACTACTATTTCGCCGCCGCCGGGCAGCGACTTGGCAGAGATAGGTTAGTGTCGACGCTACGCGAGTTCGATTTTGGTCAGCCGACGGGGATCTCGGACGATGAACTTAGCGGCGTCGTGCGTCCGTGCGAGATCGGAAACAACGCGCGTGTGCGCAGCGCCGACCCTAACAGCGCTGACGAATCGGATTGTCTCGAGCGGGCAGCCGTCGGTGAAAGCAATCACATCCAGGTCACTCCCATTCAATTGCTGACAGCCTACGCCGCGCTGGTAAATGGCGGGCATTTATTCAAACCGCAGGTGGCTTCGGGAAATAATTTTCAAGCCGTCGAGCGATCCAACATCAGCATCGCTTCACAACATCGCGCCATCATCGTCGAGGGCATGCGTGGCGCAATCAACTACGGAACAGCGCGCGCAGCACGACTCGATTCGCTCCCATTAACAATCATTGGCAAGACCGGCACCGCGATGCCTGCAACAGGTTTTCGCAATAACGGCTGGTTTGTTGGATTCGCGGGCCCGTTTCAGAGCAGCGGCGAATTAGATTCATCGCGAATCGATTTGGCGGTGCTGGTTCTTGCGCCGCGTGCGCACGGATCGGATGCCGCAAAACTAGCGCGGCCGATTTTCGAAGCATACGCAAATGAGATTAGAAACGGAGGCGCGGACACATCCACTGTTTCGAAAACCTCAAGTGATGTAGCGCCGCCCTCCTCGGAGGCCGCGTCACTCATCAAAGTTCATCTGGTGCGCGAGAACGTAACGCAAACACTTTCACTCGAAGACTACGTCGCCGGAGTGCTGCGCGCTGAAGGCACAGTTGAATCTGAGCCTGAAGCATTGAAGGCACTCGCGATCACGATTCGTACGTACGCGCTGAAGAACATCAGCCGCCATGCAACACAAGGCTACGACTTTTGTTCGACCACACACTGTCAGCGGTTTGTCGTAAGAGATCCCGCAAGCTCTTCTCTTGACGGTCGAATTTCTGCCGCCGTTCGGGCTACCGAAGGCTACGTGTTGGTCGACGACCATGCCCAACCGATCGACGCGTACTTCGGCGCGTCCTGTGGTGGTGAAACTGCCAACATCCGGGATCTCTGGGGAGTGACTCCCGAGTTCTATCTCCGCGGCGTGCGCGATGAATACTGCGATGCCGGTCCTCACGCGAAGTGGACCGATACCATTAGCCGTGCCGATCTGCTCCGAGCCCTGCAAACTGATTCGCGCACCAATGTCGGCAACCGGCTGGACCAGGTTCTGGTCAGTAAGCGCGACGAAACTGGCCGTGCGGAATTCATCACGCTCGACGGTGAGCATCACAAAACTGTTCGCGGCTGGGATTTCAAGATTATCGTGGGACGGATCCTCGGTTGGAATGTTTTGAAGAGTTCGCGATTCGAAGTTGTTCGTTCCGGATCGAACTACATTTTCCGTGGCAGTGGTTTCGGACATGGACTCGGCCTGTGCCAGGAAGGCGCGCATGTGATGGCTGAGCGTGGCGCGAGCTATGAAAAGATCCTCGAGAAATATTTCCCTGGGACAGTTGTGAAGAAAGACGTCAAGAAGGTGGAATCGAAGGCGGACGTTTTACCGGGCACGTTCAGTTATAGTGAGTTCCATCCTTCGACAGCCACCGACAGTTTGCGACTGCTAACGATCTCTTCCGAGAACTTTCGCCTCGCGTATCCTGCCGATGTCGATCGCCGCATCGTTAACCAGATTCTGAATACACTGGAATCAACGCGCAACGATTATCTGCGTCGCATTTCATCCGCATCCACTGCGGTTAATATCCCACGACTCGAAATCCGACTAAACGGAAGCACCGGCGACTTCACCTCGCGCACGGGCCAACCGTGGTGGGCCGCCGCCGCAACCCGCGGCAATCAGATCGATTTGCAACCCGTGGCGATTCTGAAGCAACGCGGTGTTCTCTTCACTACTCTCCGACACGAATTAGCGCACATCATGATCGATTCCGTCAGCAACAAGCGCGCACCGCGCTGGTTGGAAGAAGGCTTCGCGCTTTATCTGGCGGCTGAGGGACAGGCAATCTCGCGTTACGCAATGAAGAGCCGGCTTACCGAAGCTGAACTGGAGCAGCGTCTCCAGCACCCGCGAACACAAGAAGAAATGCGCACGCTCTACGCCGAAGCCTATCTCATGGTCACCGAAATGGTTCGTCGTCAAGGCGAATCGAGTGTCTGGACCAAGCTAGCGCGTTATTAACGTACTTGCGTCTCCGTTCTCATAGTAGTGAGACGCGGATAAAGGGAGTGTAGGTTCGAGTCCTAACTGCGGAGTCTGCGTGACTCTGATGCAAGGTCTTAACGGGGCATGGGCGAGAAGAATAGGACAAGTTGCTTCCCGATTCTATCCAGATCAAGATACACATAGTTATACCGCTGCTGATGGGCATACGACTTTTGCCGAAGAAGGGCTTATGAATAATACGTCTCACCGTCTATCCCTGTTACCTACTCTGGTTGCCCTGGTCTGTTTCACCGGCGCTTGCGGCGCGTGCATTCCGCGTATGACAAAAACGGTTTCGGCAGCGAAAGAGGCGGTGTTGCGGGAAGACCTGAGAGTCATGCGCGGCATGATAAAGGAGTACGCCAACGATAAGGGCGCTCTTCCTCAGTCGCTCGAAGACTTGGCGAGTGCTGGCTACTTACGCTCGATCCCGGAGGACCCCATGACGGAGAAGCGGGACTGGAAGGTCACAATCGGGGAAGATCCTAAGCTGGCTAAAGGCCCTAAAGGCGTCGTGGACGTACATAGCTCGTCCTCAGCCAAGTCGTCGGGAGGCACGCCTTATAGCGAGTGGTAGTGCGGACGCCATATAACATCGGCATGCAGCGGACTCGCCGCACGCGTCGCATTCATCCATTTACACCGATGTCACTTGTTGGAAGAAACTGAGCATTTCTGCCGTTGCCGTCAAAAAGAAGTTGCGAAGATTGTCCGGTGTGGCGAGAATTATTTCTTAGTAGTCGAACAAGAGGCCACCCGCGAGATGGCCTTAAGTTTTTGCGCGATCGTGCCCTCGAATTGAATCTTCTCTAGCGCCTGCTGCCCCGAATTGACTCCCGATTTTATCCGGATCAAGATACACATAGTTAGGCGCTTGTTTTGGGTGAAGTCGAGAAACTAAGTTTCCGGGCTTCCGATGTGATTACCTCCTTCCTCGCCGGGCCTTTTTTTGACAGCCACTCGCGCCTGATCTTAGACTCCCCGGAGATCCCCTTGTTACGCTTCCTGGAGTGAGCAGTTCTAAAATGTTTTCACTGACCTCTAAAAAACTTCGCGTCGGTATTTGGGCGTGCCTGGTCCTTCTCGCGGTCGGCTTGTTTTTCAGTGTCCGAGCCGTACACGATGAAGGTCCTCCAATCGGAGGCGGACCCAACGGACAGCCCAATGGTCAACCCTTGGTTGCTATGGGCAAGACCGCTTGTGTCGGAGGGTTGGCCGGAACGTTCCCTTGCCACAACGTCGACCTGGCGTCTTTCCTTCCCTTGAGTGACATAGGCGGAGGGTCAGTCAACGACGTGTGGGGATGGACAGATCCTCTCACGGGCAAGGAATATGCCATCGTCGGGCGCTCCAACGGCACCTCCTTCGTCGATATCAGTAACCCGGAACAACCTGCTTATTTAGGGAATCTACCGCCGCACAGCGTCGACTCCGTGTGGCGCAGTATTAAGGTGTATGCCGACCACGCTTTCATCGTGAGCGAAGCCGACAATCACGGGATGCAAGTGTTTGACCTGACGCGCCTGCGGAACGTGGCAGCACCGCCGGTCGCCTTCACGGAAAACGCTCATTACGCCGGCTTCCGGCGGGCCCACACTCTAGCCGTAAATGAAAAGACGGGTTTTGCCTACGCCGCTGGCAGCAAGGACACTTGCGCGGGCGGGCTGCACGTGGTGGACATACGAAACCCGGGGGCTCCGGTCTTCGCTGGTTGCGTCGGCCAGGACGGCTATACTCATGAAACGCAATGCGTCATTTATCGCGGGCCTGACTTGGAATATCAGGGACATGAGGTCTGCTTTAATTCTAACGAGGACACGTTGACGATCGTAGACGTAACAAACAAGAGTGAGCCAAAGCAGCTATCCCGCACGACGTACGCAGGCGTGGGCTACACGCACCAGGGGTGGCTGACTGAAGACCACAAACACTTCTTACTCGACGACGAGCTTGACGAAAAAAATACGGGCGTAAAGTCCACCACTTACATTTGGAATGTCGCCGACCTGGATGCCCCATCTATGATGGGCGTCTACAGCGGCCAGAGCTCGGCCATCGACCACAATCTCTACATACGCGGCAGCCGCGCCTACCAGGCAAATTACCGAAGCGGCCTGCGTATTCTGGACATTACTAATGTCGGGGTGGCCGGCTTGAGTGAGTTGGCGTTTTTCGACGTTTACCCCGTAGATGATGCGGCTCAGTTCAGCGGCGCGTGGAGCAACTTCCCGTTCTTCCCGAGCGGGATAGTTATCGTCGGCGGAATAGAACAGGGACTGTTCGTATTAAGGCCTACGATTGGCGGCCAGACGCTGCCCCCGCCCCAGCTGATGTTGGATGGATCGGAACCAGGCGCCCAGCAAGCAATCGCATTAGATGCGACGCTATTTTTCAGAGACCCGTTTCCGGTCGTCAACACCCTCAACCTGCTCAATCAGGGTCCTGACAAAAACACGAGGGTAGTTCTGCTTGTAACTAATCTGCAATTAGTACAAGGCGAAACCGCGTCCTCCGTCATAGTTAATCTGACCGGGAGTAATAACGAAGCTTACAATCTTCCGGCGGAAGACGTCAGGCCCGTAATCAGCTCCAACTTTGCGCAGCTAGTCTTTCGTTTGCCTGACGCCCTCGCGCCCGGCACGTGTACCATCAAAGTAAAAGCGCGCGGCCAGGAGAGCAATCTCGGCACCATCAGGATCAAGAGTTAAGTCTCGGGCGCCGCTTCCTGACTGTTAGCGTGCTTTTGTTGTGGTTGTCGTCTCCATCCCGTTAGCCGCTTTCGCAGCTGCAACAGGGCCGGCGGAGACCATGACTTATATTCTGCGGCCGCGCTTAACAACTCATTCTTCCGGACACGGAGTTAGCCTGCCTTTCGTCGTTAACTTGAATGGTTTCGGCGTTGTTTCCCGCGCCGGTTAATTCGGGCGTTAGCCTATTCCGCGAGAAACATTCGCCAATGGCGTGACGATCATCAAGCTGATCACGGCGACCGAGTGGGGCACGAAGGGCTTCTATGTCGAGGATCTGGATGGCTACATCATCGGCGGCGGCCGACCGGCCACAGGCTAACAACCGGTTGCAGATCGTTCGCGTCAGAAACACGTTGCGAAGATTGTCCACTGTGGGGAACCATTCCGACAAACGTTGTAGTCGACGGAATATGCTTATGTCAGTCCGATTCGCTGAAGCAATATGTCAAATCGGCGGTCGCAGCGCAACGGGTCTAACATCGGATCCATCTTGATCAGCGCCAACTCTTCATCCTGCTCTTCGAACCCTCTTTCCAAACATGCGAAGGCATCATCAACGTTGCCGAGCGCTGCGTTTATCACAGCTATAAGGTAAGGCGATATATGTTTTACTTTGGCATCGTGCTGAAGTTTGCTAAGTAGATCCTGGGCCTCGGCAATTCGACCAGATCTTGCGAAAGCATGTCCCAGGAACGCTGTTGACTCCGCGTTCTCCCCCATCAACTCAATCACCTTTCTATATTCTGCGATGGCGATATCGACGAGCCCTTGCTGGATATAAGTAAAGCCGAGAAAAAAATGAGCGATGGCAAAATCGCCAGCCATCTCGATCGTGCTTTGAAGTTGTTTGACCGCTTCATCATACCGGCGAGCGAGGTAGAGAAGTCCTCCCAGAGAAGCATTGATTGCCAGGGAAATGGGATCAAGTTCCCGCGCTCGTTGGATCTCACTCATTGCTTCTTGAAGTCGCCCGGTTGTCCTTAGAAACAGCGAATAGATCTGGTGAGCATGGGCTGAGTTTGGATTCATCATGATCGCCAGCTTGAGGGACTCTTCCGCGCCGGTCCAATCCCAATCGCAACGCATTTTTATGTGACCGATAACCGTGTGGACTTCGGTAAGTTCGTTATCAAGCTTAAGTGCCTGAAGGGCTGCGGCTCTGGCTTTGCGCGCTGCTTCTCGCGGGGGTGTGAGGATGTAGCCCCCCAGCAGGTTGTAGCATGTCGCTAGCCCGGCATAGGCGAGCGCGTAGTTCGGATCCAATTCGATAGCAAGTTTGAAGTACTTAATGCACTTAGCAAAGCCTTCCGTCGAACGCTTGTTCAAAAAGTAGCGGCCTTTCAAGTAAGCATGGTAAGCATCGGTGCTGACAGTGTTTCTCTTGTTGAGGTGTCCTCGTTGTCCGTCAGTTGAGCCGGCACTCAACGCGGTCGCGACCTGTTCGGAGATTGAATCTTCCACCGCGAAGAGGTTGGTAAACTCCTCGTCAAATTTAGCAGCCCAAAGAATGACACCGTCGCGCACACGGACATGCTGCGCAGTTATACGAATATGTTTGGACCACTTCTGAATACTTCCATCCAGTATGCTCTCAACTTTGAGCTGACGACCAACGTTTAACGGCACTTTTCTGGCCAAGTTTAAAACCGCGCTTGTCGGTCGCACAGTAATGTGCGGTAGCCGGCTCAATCTCGTGATCAAAGCATCTGCCAGACCCACACCCAGATATTGATGCCTCGCCTGCGCGTTGATGTTGTTAAAAGGCAGAACTGCCAGAGAATTTGTTTTTGTGAATCGCTTACTTAGTACGTTGCTGGTAAGGTCACTGGTCACTTTGTAGGTGACAGCAGCTTCCTTCGAAAGCAATCTGACAGGCGCCACAAATCGATAGCCTCGCCTTGCAACAGTCTCGATATAACTTGGATGGCGATGATTGTCGCTCAGAGCGATGCGCAGCAGTGAAATACTGACGGTGAGATTGTGTTCTTCCACAATGCTACCAGCCCAAACCTCCCTCATCAGTTCTTCTTTCAAAAGAACGTGACCCGCATTTGTGATCAGCTTAAGTAAGAGATCGAAAACTTTCGGCTTGAGTTGAACGGTAGTCCCTTCACGCAAAAGCAGACGCTCCTTTGCGTTCAAGCTAAAAGGGCCGAATACGTATGACTCGCTTTTCACGACGGTGAGAATTAGTTGATGTAGAAATGAGCCTCTGTTGAGGACTGTCGGAGACCACCTCGCGTACTTTCAGACGAAGCTTAACCTGCTGCCAAATTCTAAGCCAGGAAGCCTGCTACGCGGGGCATTCTAAATGCTGAACCGCAAGCGTAGCAATTGAAAGTACCGAGAATTAACTACGGCAACCATGCTGAACTCAGCTCTACCTCCCCGTTATTAAATTCATGTCATCGCCTCTACATCTTGGTGATTACTCAGCCAAATTTAATCACCTAGACCTATTACTCACCATTGAAAGGAGATTTGTATGCGAACGCAAAGCAAAAACGTTTCCGGCTCTCTCGGTGGCAAGTACCACTTAATGCGCCAAGCTGCCGTGACACTGGTCGTGGGTCTTATAGTCATAGGCCTCTCTTTCCATGCTCCGCGCGTTGTGCGCGCCGACACGCAGTTGGCCCAAAGGCCGCGGGGCGTGAGAGCCGCTCACCTCATCAGCGATCCTGTTCCAGGTAGGGTCGATTACATCTTCCGCCAAAAGAATTCCGGCAGCCCGTCCACAATCACCGCTTACGCACCAGGCGGCACTTTCCTATGTGCCATCGCGCCCGACCCGTCACAGCCGATTCAAGACCTGGTCGACGTGGTGGATTTGGACGGCGACGGCAATGCGGAGATCATCGGCAGCTACAGCGGGAACGGCTCGACGGACTTCCCCGCACTCTGGATTTACAACGGCAACTGCACGCTGAGAGCGAAGTGGAATACGCCAGCGGCGACCACGCTCGGGCCGCAGCAGGTGAAGATTTACGATGTGCTTCCCGCAAATGGTCAGAAGCGGATCGTCTTCGTCCCCAACACGTTCCCTAACTATGTAGGGCCCGCTTCCGTCTACTTCATCGACGCTTGGGGCAATCAGGTCGCGCAGAACATAGTGCCGCCGAATTCTGCCGGCACCGAAACCCTTACCTTCCCAGGAATCGCGGTCGGCAACATCGACAACTCGGGCGGAAACGAGATCATCGTCATTGCTAAATCGCGCCTGATGGCCTTTAACCAAAACGGGCAGAAGCTTTATTACCGGCAGTTCGTAGACCCAGCCGCGAACTTCATCAACTACGACACGGGGAAGGACATACCCGTGGGTTCAACGAATACATTATCGGGCCGTCGGTACGGGTTATTTGCGTTCGCCGATGTCAACGGTGACGGCGACCTCGAGTTGATATTGGCCGCCGATGCCAACAATATTATCGGCAACATCCCCGGTGCGGTCTATGAAGCATACGACCTCTCCGCATCAGCGCAGAACGATAATACCCACATCCGGTACATATGGCAGAGATGGCTACCGCGGGCCGACTCCAACTATATGGTTACGAACAACAATCCTGCGGGCTATCCCATCGGTGTCCCGCTCGATGGCATCGCCGATGTGAACGCCGACGGCATCCCCGAGATCATGGTCACCGAGTCGGACGCCATGACAGGCAATCCGGTGATTAAAGCCATCAACGGGGCTACGGGCGGCCTCACCGGCACGCTAATTAACGGCATTCTCCTCGGGCTAAGACGGCTTGACGGCTCGCAGTCCCTGGTGGATCTGATCGTCTACGACAATACGGTCTTCAACCCCTTGACCGGCATGGGCAATATCAAAGTCTTTCGGCTCAACGCGGGAACCTACACACCGTTCCAACTCTCGCAGAGTCCTTCGGGAAATCTTTCTAATTTCGCGGCGCAAATTGTGGGTGGTAACATCAGCGATCAAATCAGTCTGTCGGACCCCTTCTATCTGCCGGTCGGAATCACTTCTAATCAGGGCCACTTCTCGCCACTCATCGTGAGAGCGAATAATGTCAAAACGTTTGTGGCCTATACTGCACTCGGCTGCCCATCTGGTCTCTATAGTTGGAAGACGACCGGCGGGGTGGTTCAACCGAGTCTCACGATCTTCCCCAGACCTGGCGAGCTCGTGTCGGCCCTGCCCACAACTGACAATAAGAACCATGTTTGGATCCTCAATCTTGAAAACTCCTGCGCGAGCACGAACATAGTCAGAACCGCCATCCAATCCGGCCCTACGCTAGTCCCTAACGGCGACCTCTAGCTCTTCCTGCATGGCGGGGACCGGTTCTGGTTTGAACTCACTGACCATCGGCTAAGGGGGGACTCACCCCTAAAGCCGATGGCGAGCATTCCGCCAACAAGAAGTTGCGAAGACTGTCCAGTGTGGGGAGCACCATCCTTAGCAAAACGGCACTTCGAAATGATCGAAGTGCCGTTTTGTTTTTGTTCCTAACTTCCTGTTAGGGGATCGCGCAGTCACACCAGTTGGGTCCGCAACGGCCGCAGTCCGTGCAGACGCATACGCCGCAGACCACCGTCCCGGCACAAGTCGTGGCGCAACACGTCCTGGGGGGACCAGCGGCAGGCAGCATCTTTTGAGCGTCGAGGACCTGCACGCTAAACGGCAGATTGCCTCGGTTGAGTTTCGTCAAGTTCTTATCAACCAGCAGGGTATCTACCGCTTCCATCATCTCCTTTCCTTCGCGCTGAACCGCTTGAAATACGCGCAACTCGACCTGACCATGGTCGCGCATGTAAGGAGTAATTGTCAGCTTTTTCCCATCCTTTTCCACCTCAATTGTGCCGCCTTCAACTTGGGTCACGTTGGCCGAGTCACCACTCGCGAAGGTGAAGCGAAGTTGAACGGCTTTTACCGAATCCATACTCGCTGGCGTCAGTGGGGGCGCAGGACTGCCGTGAGCCCAGACAATCATCATGAACCCACACACAGCCAGCAGAGCTGCGCCTGTAATAATGCGATGAACCTTAATCATTGAAGTGCTCCTTTCTTGAGCTTGTTGGTGGGAGGGGATTACGTCCGACACTGGAGGCATGCCGGCTGGGCTGACGTGTGAAATATATTGTCGTGTGACGGGCGAACTATACTCTCAATAATCCAAGTGTTCAACTAAAACGATAAAGCAAACCAGACTTGGCTCAGGTTTGGCAGATACGGGCCAATACAGAATGCATGTGTTGAAGAAACTGTGCACTTCCGTCGTTGGCGTCAAAAACAAGTTGCGAAGATTGTCCACTGTGGGAAGTCACGATTTGACGAAGGCCGTCGGAAGTAGTTCCGGCGGCCTTTCTCTTTGCCACAAGTGGTGACTTGATGTCTAGGGCTGGTTACCTCTCCTAAATACAATCGCGGGCTGCATGAGGCTTGCTCCGTTGTTGCTAAAGGCGGAACTGTCACTCCATTCTTTCGATTCACCGCAATTCCGCATTATTTGCCCATCAACATCCGCGCCATTCCCGGACACTAATTGGGTGACTTGGCCAATTCTGTTAAGGGTAATTGCATGCGGCCTGAGATGTGCATTAACCGCATTTTCGCTTTCGCAAAAGTCTGACCAACTACTTCCATCATTGGAGTTGAAGTAAGCAAACCTCCGCAACTCTTGCTCTCCTCCAATTGATCTAACATAAGATATTGAAAGAGCAAATACGCCACTAGTGCTGCTGACCTGCGGAAAGCCCGTCAGGGTACCTCGTGTGGTAGATACATTTAATCGTGAAGAGGCGCCAAAACTAACATTGGAATTGGCAGCATTAAGAGTACTCAGGTTTGAGGCGTAGTCGAACGAGTTATCGGGTTTTCTCGTTCTCCAAACCAGCAGGATTTTGTTATCTACAGCCGTAACAGAAGGGGTGCCTTCGATTTGAGAAGCGAGGCTGTCGTTGATATCTCCCAGGAGTCTAAAGGCGTTGCTGTTACCTAAACTCTCGCTATCGAGTAATGAAGTTGAAATACCCCCGCCGCCGTTGTTCCAGGCTATGAAGAAAAATCGGTCATCAATACGGCAAATCGCCGGTGCTGATGCCGCATTTACACTTATCTGAGTCGCTGAGTGTGATTCCCAGCTATTTCCCAAGCCTATGCGAACGAACAGCTTAGTACGGCCGGCCTGGTCCCTAGCAAAAAAGGTGAGGAACACCATTACTCCGGCTTTATTGGTCGCAATGCCGACTCCCTTGTCGATCGCTCCTACGTCATTATGGACAAATCCTTCTCCCCAATTCAGTCCGTCGGTGGAGAAGTTTGTTTGAATTTTCCCATCTGCTCTGACAATCGCAGAGAAAAATCCATCGGAAATCGGTATCGGCCCGTCGCATCCTTGGCCCAGAAAAAGGACCAGGATCATGCACACAAGAACTATTGCTAGAGCGCCCTGATGATTCATATCTTTTCCCTCCAAGTGGTGAGAGATGGTTTAGGTAATGCGAGGTCGGTGAAGTCGATCAGCGAATTGGTTCGGTCAATTTTTTCAGCGGTAAGGAAGCGTCGTAGGGGGCATCGTGATTCTCCTTGTCAGCAGAAAAGAGTAAGAGCTTTACTCGTTAATGGAATATCTGACAAAAACGTTTCGTAGATTCTAGAGGCTTGGCAGATTTTTTATGGAGTGTGGCGTCGTACCTTTCGAGGGGCAGGAGGATGTTGTGTTTCTTAAGCAAGTCCAAGCCGCTCAAAGCTAATCAAGACAGCAAAGATCGCAGAAACGTTGACATCCACCGTGAACAGGAATATCTTCCGCGCGTTACAAGGCTGCCTCCCACGAGCCCATGCGGACTTCGCAAACTCGCTTGGACCAGCACACAGTTAGGCTTCATCAACGTCATTTCCTACTTAAGGGTCGAGGAGGTCAGATGAAATCCTTGCGAATAGAGATTTCTGTCCTGGCTATCGTCGCATTGGTCGGTATCTCCGGGGCACTCGCACTTAGCCTGCGACCAGGTCCACTGCAGTTCCAGCAGGAGTGGGTTCGCGCCCTTCTCCAAATGGGACTCATTGCGGTTTTTGGAATCGTGACATCTGCTGTCCTCGAGTCTTTCAAGGACGCTCTGCAGTTTCGTCGCGACAGAGGCAAGTTGAAGCTTGACACTTTTAATGAAATCAATCGCGCTTACCTCGACGTGAAGTTAGTGCGAAGGAGACTCCAAGCTTCAGGCTCGCTAAGCACTGACGATGTGACGCATCTGAACGAACGCCAGTTGCTGTTGGAGCAGCATAAGAACAACAGTTGTGTGCTGTTCTCCAAGCCGGATGAAGTGCAACAGCATCTGCGGGCAATGGAGCGCTATCTCAATAGAGCGGCAAACAAGCCCCAGTCGCCTGAGCGGGCCAACTTTGCAAGTCGTGGGTTTGATGAATTCTCAGATCATTACCATGCGCTCGCGGACTTGCTACGGGTGGATGTAACGGCCAATCGCCGCGCGAAGCAGAAAGCGGATAAGGAATCTGTGCTTGGCGATGATGGATCCTAACCCAGTTACACGATCTACGTTCGAGTAGTTTCGCTGGAACAAGGCAGCTACATCGCCTTGAGGTTGGGGCGCCATCGGTGGTATAAGCGCGGCGTTCTCACGCTTCCCGAGGTTGGTGCCATGAAGAGACTACTCGTACTCACTTTCCTTACCCTGCTCGCACTCAATTGTTCCCCTCGAAATCGATACCCCATTAGCAGCATGGATTCGACGATGACCTTTGACGCTGCCACGCAGGCTCAACTGGACCAAGGCAATCAGCGCATTAATTCATTTAAAGAGGATCTGTTACGACAGAAGTTCCGCGTGGTGTCTGTTTCAACTATCAACTCAAGAGAAGAAGTCATTCTCGAGGGGCAGCACGGCAGGCTAAAGAAATTGCTAATCAGATTAGTGACCAACACAAGTTTGGAAAAAGAAGGTCCAGAGTTAGCAGGCGGTGTGTCCGCATCCATCAGTGACGAACAATCCATGCGGGAGTACGACGAATTGTCTAAAAAAGTGAATGCTATAGTTACAGGCCATCCTTAGATAAGATTACCCACTATGGGGAGCGCTTGTCCGTTATCAAACCAGAAGAGGCCACCCATGCGGTGGCCTCAACTTTTTTGCGATGTAATTCGTGATCTAAGGGGGCAGGAAGAGATCGCATGAGCGGCTTAGTTGTGGAGTCGCTCGTTTTATGCAAGCGGGAAACGAAGATATAAAATCGCTTCCCAAATTTATTCAGATCAAGATATACACACAGTTCGAGTGTGGCAGCGTGAGTGAGATGGAGACCCTCATCAATAACTTCATAGCGGACGGGTTTCTCGTTGTGCGCGGTGCGGTCGCGCCGGACGTTGTTCGTGAATGCCGCACTGTGATCGAAGACGAGCTTCGCGCGCATTCTGTCGACACAAACGATCCCAGCACATGGGCCAATCCCGTCGTCCGCATTCCTTGTCCGGACAGCCCTGCGTTCACGGCCGCCGGCACGTCGCCGGCGCTTTGGCGAATGTACGACGCGCTTCTTGGGCCCGGTAGTTGGGTTCAGCGTCAGGGAGTCGGTGGCACGATTCCGATTCGTTTCCCCAGTACGACAGATCCCGGAGACGCCGGCTGGCATATTGATGGCAGCTACGAGGTGGATGGGCAGTACTGGGTGAATGTGCATAGTCGTTACCGCGGGCTGCTGGCACTGTTCCTATTCTCTGATGTCGGCAACGATGATGCGCCGACAGAGATCATCGTAGGATCTCATCTGGATATCCCGCGCATTCTCGCACCGTACGGCGAGCGCGGCGTGTTTTTCGGCGATGCAGTGAAGGAACTCCCGTCATCGACTTTCCAGCGCCCGCGTGCACGAGCGACCGGTAATGCAGGTGACGTGTTCATCTGTCATCCCTTTCTCGTCCACCGCGCGACATGGCCGCATCGTGGTGTCGGGCCACGTATGATTGCGCAGCCGGAAGTCGCACATCATCAGCCGTTCGCGCTCAGAGACCACGATGGTGTGTGCGCGGTCGAGCGAGCCATCCTGCGTGGCCTCGAATAGTGTCAGGCAACCTAAGTGGTCCAACACATCACAAATGCCATGGACAAGAGATTAGTGAAACGACGGGCCAACACCCAATCTCGATGCGTTCAAAAACCATGATTCGTGCGTTGTTGATGATGGCGGTGTCTGGATCGCTGATGTCTTTTTCCGGACGCGCACAAACGACAAGCGACACTAACCCCCAACTGACAACTGAGCTCGTTGGGCAACGTTATTGCACCGGCGATGCTGACTTGGATGGCGTGTTGCTAAAGCTTCGTTTAGTTTACCGCAACACCGGAACGTCTCCGTTGATCCTTTACAAGGGCAGCACTGATGTCTCTCAAATCATCGTTCGAAAAACGGCTGACAGCTCGCCGGAAGTGAACAGTCACTTGTCGTGGTATTCCGATCGGCCCTGGACGACAGTTGAAGCTTCGTCGTTACGGAAATTGTTTGTTGTCCTGCAGCCAAACACCACGTTTGAAACTCGTACCAGTACTCGTGTGTTCGTAACGCGAGACGACTTAGCCCACGTTCAGGGTGCTGTCGAATCGGGCGACCACTACTTGCAGGTGACCATTCCAACCTGGCTCGGTTCGCAGGAATTGGCCGACGCGATACAACAGAAGTGGCGGTCTAAAGGAATCCTATCGCATGACGCCGTGACGTCATTACCCATGAAGTTTACGATCGCCAAACAACGCACAATCGCTGATTGTCCATAGCGCATCGAACAACTCGCTGGTCCGGATGCTCTCTAATTCCTGGAGGTGTCTTTGCGAAGTAAAATATTTCTCGTCGTCGCGGTGCTAATCACATCAGTCAACTTTCAAACAGCCTTCTGCGCGCAAAAAGCGTTTCCCGTTGTTGTCAAAGCACCAAGACCGCATTATCCACCCCTTGCTGCGGCAAAGAGAATTTCTGGCACAGTGTTAGTTGATGTTGACGTCAACGCAGAAGGCAAAGTGTCGCACGCTGAAGTGATCGGTGGACCAGAGATACTGCGCGATATCTCAAGAATCGCTGCAGGCGGTTGGGTATTTGAGGCACCGGGTTCTGGCACTGGAGGTTTCACAGTGAGACTGACGTTCATATTTCACGATGAGTCATTTGTACCACCGAAACGAACGCCAGACTTCACTTCTCCGTTCCAGGTAGAAATACTGAGGCCAACGGAGCAGTTTTGAATGCGGTCTTGCCCGTCGGCGGCACCTGAGGCGACTCACAAAATTCTAGCCTGCGCATCGTAAGAACATCTATAATCTAAAGCCTCTCGCCCACAAAAGGCCCAGTTGATCCTTGCCGCGGCCCCCGACAGCCGTTGTCGTTGTTAATCTGCGAAAACGGAGATATAGAAATTGATGTTGAAGACTATCGTGAGCGCTGCGATATCACTCTTTTTGCTCGGCGCGAATTTCACGGGTTTGAAAACTGACGATAACAACGATCCGAAAGCTGTTTTGCCGTCGGGCTTCACTGAGACTGCGTTCACGGGAAACGGTCTTTCAAATACAACAGCAATGGCTCTTCACCCGGACGGACGAATCTTCGTGTGTCAACAAACCGGCGAGTTGCGTGTTATTAAGGGCGGCGTCGTGTTGCCCACGCCGTTTGTTACTTTGCCTGTCAACGCGAGCGGCGAACGTGGACTTTTAGGTGTTGCCTTCGATCCGAACTACGCAACCAATCGCTTTGTCTACGTCTATTACACCGCCACCACTCCCGCGATTCACAATCGCGTCAGTCGTTTCACTGCCACTAGCGGGAACGAAGACGTGGCCGTAGCAGGTAGTGAGGTCATTCTTCTCGATCTCGAAAATCTCAGCGCCACGAATCACAACGGCGGCGCCATCCATTTTGGACCAGATGGAAAACTCTACATCGCGACCGGTGAGAACGCGGTTCCTTCAAACTCACAATTGCTGGCAAACAGATTGGGAAAGATTCTGCGCATCAACTCCGACGGGACCATTCCCGCAGATAATCCAACGGCGTTTCCAAACATCATCGGCTCGCCGGCGGGACTCAATCGCGCCATCTGGGCCGTTGGCTTGCGCAATCCGTTTACGTTCACGTTTCAGCCAGGCACGGGCCGGATGCATATCAACGACGTCGGACAAAATACGTGGGAAGAGATCAACGTGGGCGTTGCCGGAGCAAACTATGGTTGGCCCACGTGTGAAGGCACATGCGGTACGGCCGGAATGACAACTCCGATCTACCAGTATTCATCGGCCGTGGCTGCTCCCTGCGCGATCACTGGCGGCGCCTTCTACAATCCATCGACACAAACATTTCCCGCCCAGTACATCGGCAAGTATTTCTTTGCTGACTTCTGTGCCGGCTGGATCAAGACGATCGATCCACTCTTTCCACCGGCAACGGATCAGGCAGTCGATGCTTTTACCAACATCAGCTTGCCAGTTGATATTCAGGTGGCGAGTGACGGTAGCCTGTATTACCTGGCCCGCGGATCGAGCGCCGTATTTCGCGTGCAATACAATGGTGGGCCAACCCTCGCGATAAACGATCTCACGATCGCAGAAGGCAATGCCGGCACTTCGGTGGCGACTTTCAACGTCCTCCTGTCGCCCGCAAGTTCCCAGACTGTGACGGTGAATTACGCCACCGCGAATAGCTCCGCGTCAGCAGGCACCGACTACGTGGCAGCGAGTGGCACATTGTCGTTTGCCCCCGGTCAACAATCGCAACCGGTCAGCATCACGATCAACGGCGATACCGCCTTCGAGGCTAACGAAACTTTCAACGTCAACATTACCGGTTCTGTTAACGCAACAATCGGCGATGCTCAGGGTGTCGGTACAATTCTGAACGACGATGGGCAGCCTTCGATCTCGATCAACGATACGAGCGTGGTGGAAGGTGTCACTGGTACTACAACCGCGACCTTCACGGTTTCACTATCGGCGGCAAGTTCACAAACTGTCACCGTCAACTATGCCACAGCGGGTAACACGGCAACTTCAGGCACTGACTTTGTCGCCGCCACCGGGACGGCAACAATCACGCCCGGTGCGCTTTCGACTCCAATCACCATCACCGTCAACTCTGACATCACGTTTGAGCCGACAGAGACGTTCTTCGTCAATCTCACAACTCCGACAAACGCGACGATCAGCGACAATCTTGGGATAGGCACTATCAACAACGATGACGCCGAACCGACAATCTTTATCAACAACTCGTCGCTCGCAGAGGGAAACAATGGCTCGAGTAACGCGGCCTTCACTGTATCGCTCTCGAATCCCAGCTTCCAAACAATCACCCTAAATTATGCAACCGCGGACAACACTGCGACGGCCGGCAGCGACTACGTTGCCGCCAGTGGCACATTGAGCTTTTCGCCAGGACAGACTTCCCTGCCGCTTACAATCACTGTGAACGGCGACACTGGTTTTGAGCCCGACGAAAGCTTTAATGTGAATCTGACGCT
>DASWUM010000137.1:0-13242 GCA_036401595.1 Pyrinomonadaceae bacterium | reverse complement strand
CCTCGATTGAGTTCCGCGCAGGGGCGGCCACGGAGGGCCGCCCCTACAGTACGTTCCGAAGGAATAGATGTTTCTTAACGGCTATAGGAGTTCAAACAATGGCGAGTTTTCAGATAACCGTAAACGGAGAGCGACGAGAAGTGAACGTCGATCCTTCAACACCACTGCTCTGGGTGTTGCGTGAAGATCTAAAGATGACGGGAACAAAGTTTGGTTGCGGCATCAGCGCGTGCGGCGCCTGTACGGTCCATGTGGGCGGTGTGGCGACGCGTTCGTGCATCGTGCCGATCTCACACATCGGCGAACGTCCGATTATCACGATCGAAGGTGTTGGCAACGACCCGGTAGGACGCGCGGTCCAGGACGCATGGGTCGCTCAGGATGTCGTGCAATGCGGCTACTGCCAGAGCGGACAGATCATGTCCGCCTGTGCCCTTCTCAAGAGCACCTCGCGGCCCACGGAACAGAACATCGAAGAGTCGATGGGTGGAAACCTCTGCCGTTGTGGCACCTATCCACGCATTCGCGCGGCTATCAAAACTGCCGCGGCGCAAATAAACAAAGGAGGTGCGTGATGGCCCGACCAGCGACTAAGTTCGATTTCAACCGGCGCGGTTTCATGCGCGTCTCTTTTGCAGCGGCAGGTGGTTTGCTGGTGTCGTTGTATCTCGATCCGGCTTCGCTCGCACAGGAAGTAGGGGGTTTGCCGCAGCAGCCGGCAAAGGTTTATCCACCGGATGCATTCGTCAACATCAGGCCCGACGGAAAGATCGCAATCCAGGTTAACCGTCTCGAGTTTGGTCAGGGAGTGCAGACTGCGTTGCCGATGGTGCTGGCAGAGGAGCTGGATGCTGACTGGAACAACGTCATCGGCGAGCTCGCGCCCGCAGCCGACGTCTACAAAGATCCGCTTTTTGGAATCCAGATGGTTGGCGGTTCAGGTTCGATCGCACATTCGTATCAGCAGTATCGTGAACTCGGTGGGAAGACGCGTGCAATGCTCGTTGCCGCGGCCGCAGACCGTTGGAAAACTACGCCGGACAAGTGCCGCACTGAGGCGAGCGTCGTCCATGGACCAAACGGCCAGTCCGCCACTTATGCAGAACTGGCGGGTGACGCAGCACGAAGGCCTGTGCCTGCGACTGTTCGTTTGAAGAATCCGTCGGAGTTCCGGCTCATCGGCAAACAAGTCAAACGACTCGACAGTCGTGCGAAATGTGATGGGTCGCTGAAATTTGGTCTCGATCTCGATCTGCCGGGAATGAAAGTCGCCGTCGTGGCTCATCCGCCCGTCTTCGGTGCACGCGTGAAGAAAATCAGTGACGGCGAAGCACGTCGCGTTGAAGGCGTGCGCGATATCTTCGAGATTCGGCTGGCCAAGGGAACGGGAGTCGCAGTCGTTGCGGACAAGTACTGGCCTGCAAAACAGGCACGCGGTCTTCTCAACATCGAATGGGATTTTTCCGGCGTCGAAAAACCAGACAGTGCCGAGTTATGGACGAGGTACAAACAGCTGGGCAGCACCCCGGGCCTCGTTGCAGCTACGCGCGGCGATCAGAACGCGATCGACAAGGTCGCGGCAACAAATCGTTTCGTTGCCGAGTATGAGTTTCCTTTTCTGGCGCACTCGCCGATGGAGCCGCTCAACACGACAGTCAGATTTGACGGCGACCGCGCGGAGGTGTGGGCCGGCTCGCAGTTTCAAACCGCGGATCAGGCTGCCGTAGCTGAAGAACTCGGACTGAAGGTAGAGAAGGTTTTGTTTCACACGGAGATGGCCGGCGGCGGATTCGGTCGACGCGCGGTCATCGACTCGCATGTGCAACGTGAAGCGGCATTGATTGCCAAGCGTTTCAAAGGAACACCGGTCAAGCTTGTCTGGTCGCGCGAAGACGACGTGCGCGGCGGTTACTATCGACCGATGCATTATCATCGCGTCGAAATCGGTGTTGGACCAGACGGATTTCCGATCGCCTGGCGTCATGTGATTGTGGGCCAGTCGCTGCTTGCGGGCACGCCTTTCGAAGCGATGTTGGTAAAGAACGGCGTCGATGAAACCGCGACCGAAGGAACGGCAGACACGCCATACAACATCACGAACCTGCACGTTTCAGTTCATCATCCCAAGGTGAATGTGCCGGTGCTGTGGTGGCGTTCGGTTGGACACACTCACAATGCGTATGTGATGGAGACGCTGATCGATGAGCTCGCGGCGCGTGCGCGCATGGACCCGATTGCTTACCGTCACAAACTTCTGAAGCCTGACGCCAAGAAACTGCACTCGACGTTGGAGCTGCTCGACAAACAAACGGCGTCTTGGCGCAATCGTCTGCCAAAAGGACATGCGCTTGGCGTTGCGGCCCATGAGTGTTTCGGAACTGGTGTCGCGTGCGCGGTCGATGTGTCGATTGATAACAAACGGCCGAGGATTCATCGCGCGACGCTGGCAGTCGATTGTGGTGTGGCAGTGAATCCGCTGACGATCGAGAGCCAGTTTCAGGCCGGCGTCGGCTTTGGTCTGACGCAGTTAATGGCCAAAGGCGCGATCACCTTGAAGGATGGAATCGTGGAACAGCGAAATTTCGATGGCTACGTTCCGCCCTACATCGTCGACGCTCCTATGGCAGTCGACGTTCACATCGTCCCAAGCGCCGAAGCACCGACCGGCTGCGGTGAACCACCGGTGCCTGTAATCTCCCCGGCCGTAGTCAACGCCCTCGCGAGATTAACAGGAAAACGCTACCGCTCGCTACCGCTGGTAAATATTTAGCCACAGATAAACGCGGATTGAATCCGGATTTTATCTGCGTCATCCGTGGCTATTCTTTGTCGCCGTTAACGGGCGACTGCATGTGCTTATCGAACCCGATATAGATACGAGCATTTGCCGTTCGCGCCAACTCGCGCAGCGTATCCAACTCTCTCAACCGCAACAACGCCGGATGTGACGTGTAAGCCTCGGCTGCCTGCGCACGTTCACGCAGTGCGAGAATGTCAGCCTCAGTCTGAATTCGCTGGCTCTCCGCTTGAGTCTCAGCCGACAGTCTCTGCGACGCCGCATTCGCTTCGGCCTCGAGTCGTTCAGTTTCGAGACGCGATTGTGCCTCGAGTTTTTGGGTCTCAGCTTTCGTGCGAGCCTCGACTAACTGCACCTGGCTCATTCGCTCAGCGGCAAGGACTCGATTCATGATTTCCTGCAAGTTGCCGGGAAAGATGAGGTCCTTAACGTCTGCACGCACAATCGCCACGCCATACGTCGACGCTGTTTCTTTTACGTCTTGCAGGATCTCTCCACTTAGCTTGTTGCGGTTGGTCAGAATTTCTTCAAGTGTCATCGTCGCCAGAGAACGTCTGGCGGCGAGCTGAACGTCGCTGTAAATCCGTTCACTGTAACTCTCCACTTTGTGCAGCGCTGCTTCCGGATTTGTTACCTTGAATTGAACGATGATACTGACGCGAATCGCTACCTTGTCGGCTGTCAAGATCTCCTGGCCCTTGATCGTCAAATCGCGTTCGCGCATGTCGACGATGTCGATTTCGATTTTAGGCAGTCGCTTGCGCCACGGTTCCGGTACGAGGCGTTCGTAAAACTTGAGACGAGGAAATTTGTATCTGCCGCCTTCGACGATCCTGATGAGCACACCGTCTTCGTACCAGAGGCCGCGGTGTGTGTCTTTGATGATGATGTCTCGTTCTTTTGTGGCCATGAGTTTCTGCTCTGCAAGCAAGTTCGGAGGCTCCGAAGCGACGCCGATGTGGAGAACGAATTTTCAGATGGGCTTTGTCAAGCCACATTCGCATTGAGTGGCAACAATACCTGAAGGCCATTCGCTCCTGACGTCGCCGGAGCGGTGAGAGTATATAAAGCCGGGCAGGTTTAGGCCACAGATGAACGAAGATTTGCGGTAAACTGTGGTCCACATGAAATCACTCATACTTTTATCGCTGCTGGTGCTGGTGCCGTGCGTGCGAGCGCAGGAAACTGGGCTGATTGTTAACACCGAGGGACGGAAGACAGTTAGTCTCAACGGTCAGTGGCAAGTGATTGTCGACCCTTACGAGTCGGGCTACTACAACTATCGTTATCAGCCAAGCGACAACGGCTACTTCAAGAATGCGAAGCCGAAGTCGAAGAGCGAGTTGATCGAGTATGACTTCGACAAGTCCGGCACGTTGAAGGTTCCGGGCGACTGGAACACGCAATCGGATCAGTTGTTCTTTTACGAAGGCACTGTTTGGTACAAGAAGTCTTTCGATTACCAGCGCAAGCCGAGCACGCGCGTCTTTGTTTACCTTGGCGGTGCGAATTACTTCGCAGATGTCTATCTCAACGGCGAGAAGATTGGCCAGCATGAAGGCGGGTTCACGCCGTTTAACTTCGAGATCACAAACCGGGTCAAAGACACGGACAATTTCCTCATCGTCAAGGTTGATAACAAGCGCCGGCGTGATGCTGTGCCGACGTTGATGACTGACTGGTGGAACTATGGCGGGCTCACACGCGAAGTAAAGATCATTGAAACGCCGTCGACGTTTGTGAATGACTACATGGTCCAGCTTCAGCGCGGCTCGCGTAATCGTGTAACTGGCTGGGTGAAGTTGAGTGGCGAGAAGCTCAATCAGAAGATCGCGATTCGTCTTCCCGAAGCCGGCGTTAGTCGCTCGTTCACCACGAATGCAAGCGGGATGGCGGTGGTTGATTTCACCGCGGATCTGAAGTTGTGGTCTCCCGATAGTCCGAAGCTTTACGACGTGCTTATTGAAGCGGAGACCGACCAGGTGCGAGAGCAAGTTGGTTTCCGCAGTATTGAAACGCGCGGCGCTGACATTCTCTTGAATGGGCGACCTGTGTTCTTACGCGGTGTTTGCATTCACGAGGAAGCTCCGCTACGCGGCGGACGTGCTTACAGTCGCGAAGATGCGGTGACACTGCTCACTTGGGCCAAAGAGCTCGGGGCCAACTTTGTCCGTCTCGCTCACTATCCGCACAACGAATTCATGGTTCGCGAAGCTGATCGGATGGGCATCATGGTCTGGTCCGAGATCCCTGTCTACTGGACCATCCAGTGGGAGAATCCGGAAACACTCAAGAACGCGCGCAACCAACTGCAGGAGATGATCGCACGTGACAAGAACCGAGCCGCGGTTGTGATCTGGTCCGTTGCTAACGAGACGCCGCTCAGCGACGCACGCCTCACGTTCCTCAAAGATTTAGTCAGTCTGGCTCGCCATCAAGATCCGACACGCCTGCTCTCGGCCGCAATGGAGCGTCACTACACCAATCCGACAACACAGATGATTGACGATCCGTTAGGCGAGTTCCTGGACGTGCTCGGCTGCAATGAATATGTCGGCTGGTACGATGGTCTACCTCAGAAAGCTAACGGACTGGAATGGAAATCGAAGTATGACAAGCCACTCGTAATGAGTGAATTCGGCGGTGACGCGCTCTTCGGTCATCACGGTGATTCGGCGACACGTTGGACCGAGGAATACCAGGAGAGCATCTACCAACACCAAATCGCAATGCTCAAAAAAATCCCCTTCCTCCGCGGCACCTCCCCCTGGATCCTAACCGACTTCCGCTCCCCCCGCCGCCCTTTGCCCAACATCCAGGACTTCTGGAACCGCAAAGGCCTCATCTCCGATCGTGGCGAGAAGAAAAAAGCGTTCTACGTACTGCAGCGCTGGTATCAGGACATGCGTTAAAAGCACCGCGATGAGCCGAGAAAAACAAGTCTCTGGTGCAACACGGCCTGTTATAATGCCGACCTATGTCAAACCCCCAAAAGTATAGATTCTTGCTCGCTTTCTTATTGCTCGCGATGACTGTGGTCAGCGCGTATCCGAGTTCAACGGCGCAGCCGCAGAGCGAGAAATCAGAAATGCGCTGCGGATGGTTCAGCAATCCCACGCCGGCGAACGCCTCGCTACACGATCGCGATGGGGAGTGGGCCATCGGGGTTCAGGGTGGGCATCAGGCGGAAGGAGACTGGCCGGAGTTCTCACCGAAGCAGTGGGTTGTAACTAACGTGCATTACGGCTATGGCTGCGCCTGCCTCAAGGTGCGCGTCGACCACTCGACAAAGCAAGTTATCGAGATCGAAAGCGCGCGCGCGAAACCGTTGTCAGTTTGTCGCAAAGATAAGGCGCTAAAGAAATGGGGCTTCAAGTAACTATCCGTTAAAGATCCGTCTAATCCGCGGCTATGATTGCTTCGGGTGATCACGGCTTCCTTCTATCCCAGAGCCAGATCCCTACAGCGGTCAGGCTGATTCCCACGAACAGAAAAAGTATAAACTCCAGAGAAGTCGTGAGGCGCCATTCGGCGTCCTCCTTCTTCTGTTGAAAATTCTTCTGTTGGAAAACGCCGAGAACTTGATTCCCAAAACATTCGCTACTAAATAGTTTTCCGTCACGGCGATGCACGTACACACGATAAATTGTGGATTGCAAAAAAGTCGGATCACAATTGGAGGATCCTTGCTCAAGAGTAAATTCGCTGGCGGGTACCCCCTTAAGCGAAGTCATTACCTGAAAGGTGTAAGTGGTCCCGGAAGAAGTCGGGATTTTACGATCGACGATGCCTTCAAAAACCACGTCTGCATCTCGAAAGCTCTTATCCGGTGAACTAATGCCGCAGTCACAGGCCCAAGCCGTGCTGCTCACCGTCAGGACAAATAAGACCGCGATGGAAGCGAGAGGTATTCGCATGAGAGCGGCCATTCTATAACAAGACGGGCGACCGCGAACGGCCGCCCGTAAAAAACCTACCGGCAACTGCCGCAATCATGCTTGCGGGAGTATTCATTGTAGACCTTCAGATCGCGCCGGTAGCCTTCGACGATGTCGAGGATGAAGCGAATATCCGTGTCTTCCATATTCGGATAACGGCGATACGCAGTCGACACCGAAGCATCGAGCACGTTTTGCGCCTGCGAGTAGTTTCCACTACGCGCGAGACCGGCCATCGCATAAAGCGAGTCGGCAAGCTCGGCGATCGTGTAGTTCTTCTTGACCTCCACGTCAGCAAGCACGTCGCATGAATCACTCTCCGCAGGCGCGAGTCGAAGCTCTTGCACCTCCTCGACCGCACACTTTCGCTTCACGTCATAATACGAAAGCCGCACTTTCACCGGCGCCGATCCCTTCCCCGAGTCGGTGCGGAACTTCGCGAGTATCACCTGAGTCAGCCCGTTGTTCATGTCATCAAGAGTGAATGACACAACACCGTTCGCGTAACTCGGCTGATATCCATAAATCTTTTCCAAACGCAGACCTGATCCATATTCGATCCGGACGTCAACATTCTTGGCGACAGAAGACACGAGACTCTGCACTTCATTGACGAACACCTTGTTGATGTCTGTGTAGTCAGAAATGAAGTGATAGAGCCCGCGCCCCGATTGCGCTAACCGGCGGAGCAGATCGTTATTCAGATCGAGTCCGACACCAATCGTCGAGAGATCGATCCCTCGCCCATTGCACTCGGCCGATTCAGCAGCAATCCGCGACGGATCAGTAACGCCGACATTTGCGATCCCGTCGGTCAAGAGGATCACACGATTCGTTGCGCCGGGACGGAAATGCCTGCGCGCTTCCGAATAGCCGAGCATCAACCCGCTGTGGAGATTGGTGCCACCTTCCGGCCTAAGACAGCCGATGGCGTACCTCAACCCGTTGCCGTCGCCGATGGGTTGCGCTTCATATAGAACCTGGGCCCTCGTGTCGAACGCGACAATCGAAACGATGTCGTCGGGTCGTAGCTTGCCGATCATCATGCGCAAGCCCTCTTTCACGCGCGACATCTTGTCGCTCTCGTCCATCGAACCGCTCTTATCGATTACGAAAACGAGATTGAGTGGGCGCAGATCAGTTCGCTCATTTACCTCTGCGGTAGTAAGACCAATTTGCAGCACTGCCTCGCGTTGTGAACGCGAGAACTCGCTGTTGCCCCAGCGTGTGTCCATCGCAACGGCCTGGCCCCATTTCGGCAACGGCAGCCGGTGCTTGTGATAGTTAACAAACTCTTCGACTACTATTTCCTCAGGTATCCTGAAAACAGGCGGTGCCGGTGTGTAAGTCGGGTTGTAGGTTGAGGAAGGATAATAGGTGGTGGTTGAGGGCGCCGGTGCGCTTGGACCAGCATTAACGATAGCGCGGCTGCGCGAAACGGATGCGGCCGATGCACTTGCCTGCGCCAAAACAGTCGTCCAAGAACACAAACAGAGCAACACCAAGACGAGAATCTTCTCGAAACGAAAGACTTTCATCACTGTCTCCTAATTGTTTTTGAACTTCAGTTTGTGAGCGGGGAGCTTGTTTTCTGACGCCTTGTTCTTTGGGTTTAGAGATTCAGTGAGGCGAGTTTGAGTTGCTTCAGGTATCCAAAAAATTAAAGGATGTCAACGGCGCGTTCGTGGTAATCCATAAAAGAGCGGGCGCTCTGTCTCGCCCGCATTTATCGGCATGCGAGCTTTCTCACCATGGCTCATCTCGTAGGTAATCTTGTATAGCTCCCTGTGATACTCCACCGGATAGATCCGTGGGCCCTCACGATCTCCGATTCCGAGCAAGCCGGCAGTCAGCGGACCGGTGAAGTAAAGAACAAAAATCGGCACTAGCGATAAGATTAGTTTAGTTCGCATTCGCATTGGCAGTCAGTTCAGGATTGATAATCGCGGCGATGTCGTGTGCAAACTTAGTTGGATTTGCACGCGCCTGATTCGCGAAAACAATTATGGTCAGCTTGTCATCAACATAACGCGAGATTTGTGATTTGAAGCCTTGCCATGAACCACCATGTTCGATAACCCGATGCCCGCGAACCTCAGCCAGTCCCCAACCAAAACCATAGCCAACCGCCTTGCCGTCGTTCAGCTTCATCTTCGTCCACATCTGCTCGAGTGACGATCGCTTGAGCAGCTTCTCGGTGTAGAGTGCCGCATCCCATTTCGCCATATCGTAGACGGTGAAATACAGAGCGCCATCCGCTGTAGTGTTCAGTGAAGGTGAAACCCAATCCTGATTCTTGAGCTGGCCGTTCGCGATACGGTAACCGGCGGCGCGGTTCGGAACGATGTCGGCTTCACTGATAATGCGCGCCGTCGACATGTCCAGAGGCTTGAAGATTCGCTCCTGTAGAAAGTCTCCGTAGAACTTGCCACTGACTTTGTGAATCAAAATGCCAAGCGTGACGTATCCGAGGTTGCTATAGCTCCACTTTTCACCGGGCTGAAATGCGAGCGGAACCCCTTTGACCATCTTAAAAAGGTCGTCCTCGGTGTAGTCACGCCGCATATCGAAATCGGAGGGATAATCCCCCATCCCACTTGTGTGCGTTAAGAGATGCCGGATCGTAATGCCGCTCCACGACTCGGGCGCTTCGGGCAGGTATTTTGAGATCTTGTCGTCAAGACTCAACTTCCCTTCTTCCATCAGCATCATCACGGCCGTTGCCGTGAACTGCTTGCCCGTCGACCCCGACTGGAAGATCGTATCGGGCTTAACGGGAACCTGAAGCTCGACATTGGCCAGGCCATAACCGCGGGCCAGCACGATCTTTCCGTCCTTAACTACAGCCAGGGCCACGCCGGGTATTTGCTGGGCCTGCATCTGGGTGCGCAGGTATTCGTCAATCTTGTTTTCGTAAGCTTCCTGGCCCAGACAAGCAGCCGAAAGAAAGAGAATAAGCGCAACAAGCAAGGGGGTGTTTTTACGCAGGGACATAGGTTTGGCGGCACTATAGCACGGTCACGGATAACGCGGATCGGGAAACGGATTTGGGCTGTGGTTTTGTGGGGCGAAAAATTCTTTTGAAGGTCATGGTGGTTTTGATCGGGAATCCTCGCATTAATAGATAGAAGAATTCGCAGCGACGACCACACTGCTTGCTTGACCCCGCTGCGAACCGGAGGAGAGCCCTCGCCGCCCCCATACCCGCGGGCTCTCCCGGATTTTTCGCCAATTCTCACCCCCTGCAGTCGGCGTGAAATGAATGATCTCACGCGACGGCGTAACGACGCGATGAAAAAGGGCGAGTGGAGACGCCGTTTTTCGTGTGCCGGTGCGCCGTCACGCGAGATCTGATTTACCTCCTATGGTAGTATCCTGCGCACCACGTTATTTAGGAGCTCCCATGTATTCACGTAGCGCTCGAATCGTTGCTACCACACTGTCTGTTCTACTCGCCTCCTTCATCGCAACAGCCCGTGTATCTGGTCAGGACGAAATCGTCGTCTCCGAAGGCACCGCCGTCAAAGTCATCACCACCGCCGAGATCACCAGCAAGAATGCCAAGCCAAACGACCCAGTTGGTTTCACCGTCGTTGAAGACGTTGTGATCAATGGTCAAGTCGTCGTGCGCACCGGAACCGAAGCCGTCGGCAGCGTGGTCAACGCTGAGAAGAGCGGCTACATGGGCAAGTCAGGGAAACTCGCCATCCAGGTTGAGTCGACCAAAACGGTTGACGGCCAGTTTCTGAAACTGCGAGCCGCCAAAGGCAAAGAAGGTGAAGACAACCAGACGAGTACGATGGTGCTGTCGTTCATCAGTCCGGTCTTCCTGTTCAAGAAAGGCGGCGAAGCGAAGGTTGCTCCCGGCACGCCGATTACCGTCTATATCGCCGAGGAGAAACATTTTCGACTCGAGGGTTCAACCCTGGTTGCAGTGGCAAAGGATCCGGCGACAAGCGGAGCGAGCGCCGCGGACTCTATCGTTTTTATTTACCGGCCGAAGAAGATCGTGGGCAGTGCGCTCGAACCGTCCGTGTTCATCGACGAAACTGAGCTGGCACGGATGGACAACGGTCGTTACTTCGCAATCAGAGTGAAGTCAGGGAAACACATGATTCGCATGACCGACAACAAGAAAGGTTATGCGATCGATATGGGTCCGGGACAAAGATACTTCTTTCGCATCGGCATCGAAGCCGGCATGTGGAAGGGTCAGGGCAAAATCACGCTTGACGACGCAGATCGTGCGATAACCGAGATCAAGAAGCTCAAGTTTTTGGATCAGGAGAAGATCAAAGCTACAACTCTCGTCGTCGATCTCCCGCTAAACTAAAAACGCATCCACAGACTACGCAGATTAGGAAACAAGTCTTGCCGCTCGTGCGTAGTATCCGCGACGTTCGATTTCCTGATCTTGCTACAAAATTCAGCAGAAAAATTCAAAAAAAATCATGTGTACAACTTCTCCCAAACCACAACGCAATCGCACCATTACCATCAACCTGCTCCTGCTGTGCGCTCTGTTCGCGACGTCAGTTAACGCACAGAATCTTGCATGGCCGCAATTTCGTGGGCCTGAATCAAATCCGGTAGGCACACACGTGCGCCTCGCGGAGCGCTGGTCGCAGACGGAGAACGTGGAGTGGTCGCAGGAGATCCCTGGCCGTGGCTGGTCGTCACCGATCGTCACCGGTGGCAAAGTTTATCTGACCTCAGTGATAACTGAGGGCAAGTCGAAGCCACCGCAGACCGGCACTGAATACAGCAACGAATATGCTGCTGAACTGGAGAAGCAAGGGCTCTCGATGCAGGAGATAATTAAGCGCCTGACCGAGCGCGACATTGAAATGCCAAACGAGGTGAACGTCCACTACAACCTCTACTGCCTCGACTTGAAGAGCGGCAAGGTTGAATGGACCACCGAGTTTCACAAAGGCCAACCGCCAAGCGGGCGGCATCGCAAGAATTCTTTTGTCTCCGAAACTCCGGTGACCGACGGGAAGTTTATCTACGTCTACGTGACGAACCTCGGCCTGTATGCCTTCGACCTGAAAGGAAAGGCAGTCTGGAACACGCCGATCGACCCACTCCCGATCTACCTCGATCTCGGAGCAGGCAGTTCACCGGCACTCGCCGGAAATCTCGTCGTTGTCCTGAATGACAATCAGAAACAGCAGTACATCGCGGCCTTTGACAAAAAAACCGGCAAGCAAGTTTGGCGCACCGATCGCGATCTCGGCGGCTCGACACAACCCGTGCAACGCTCAGGTTGGGCCACACCATTTGTTTGGAAGCATCCGGAACGAACTGAGATTGTCGCCGTTGGACCAGAAGTCGTCGTCAGTTACGACATGGCGGGTAAAGAGCTGTGGCGACTGAAAGGACTGTCGGGCACGCCGGTGCCGACGCCGTTTGCTTACGAAGGTTTACTGTACATCAATGGCGGACGCGGTCGAGCGCTGTATGCAATTCGTCCCGGCGCCGCGGGTGACATTTCTCTGAAGACAGGTGAAACGTCAAATACTTACATCGTGTGGTCGCAGCCGCGCGGTGGAACGTACCTGCCATCGGCACTCGCTTATCAGGGCAACATCTACACGCTGACAGAAACCGGTATCCTTAATCGCTTCGACGCCAAGACTGGAAAACAAACTTACAAGACGAGGATCGATCCGGCCGCAACTGCCTTCACGACTTCGCCCTGGGCATACAACGGCAAACTGTTCTGTCTTAGCGAGGAAGGCCAGACGTTTGTCGTCAACACCGGCGATGAGTTCAAGTTGTCACACATAAATCAACTGGACGACTTCACTCAGGCGTCTCCGGCTCTGGTCGGCGAGCGCCTATTGATCAGAACCGAACACAAGCTTTACTCGATTCGTCGCAAGGCGTAGCGCGTTGGCAACTGGCTGCGGGCGTGCTTTCATCTCAGCCAGACAAATGCGTTACTACCCGCGACTAATTACTTCAGCATGTTGTTTGTTGCTTCTTTGTCTGATTCCGAGAGTTGAAGCCCAGCAAAAATCGTGTGAAGGTGAACCACTAATCACAATCGACAGAAGTGCTTGTTTTGGAGATTGCCCGGTTTATTCCGCGGAGATCTACGCTGATGGCACGGTTGTTTACGTCGGTAAACGCTTCGTCAAAACGGAAGGGACGCAACGTTTCAAGATCTCGGAGGAGCGAATTGCTGCTTTGATCAAGGAATTTGAGCGCATCGATTACTGGTCGTTGCAGGATAGATATGAAACTGACGAGAATGGCAGGAGCGTTACTGATCAGCCGACCACTACAACATCGATCTGTCTCAACGGCAAAAAGAAGCAAGTGGTCAATTATTATTACGCGCCCAGAAAACTCGACGAGTTAGAGGAGAAAATAGACAGCCTCGCCGGTCTATATTCACTCATCGGACCACTCTAATAGATATTGATCCGCGGAACGTACTGTAGGGGCGGCCCTCCGTGGCCGCCCTTGGCTTTGCTCGGGCCTGATTCGAAACGCGCA
>DASWUM010000136.1:0-3114 GCA_036401595.1 Pyrinomonadaceae bacterium | reverse complement strand
CGAATCTTGCGTGTGCCAAATCGAGTATTACCGAACCGAGGGCGGCCACGGAGGGCCGCCCCTACAGTACGTTCGGAGTGATCTTATGTCCTTTTGATCATCAGGTCGTTGGGGAATGAAAAGCCGTGACGGAGGTAGAAGCGTTTGCTTTCTTCGGTTGGCCAAAGAATGATCATTTGCGCGTTCTTGCTGCGACTCCACTCCACGACTGCCGCTAACAATTGCGATCCAATTCCCTTCCCACGATACTCTTCGCGAACGTAAAAACTGGTGAGATACACATAACTCTCCGGTTCTGCTGTCGGATTCGGAATCTTCTCGACGAGCTGCGCCCAAACCGCTCCGATCACGTGCGTCTCGCGTTCAGCAATCCAGCACTGCCAGGCACCACCACTCCCCACTCGCTCGCGCATCCAAGGCTCGCAGCGCCCAAGAAACGCCCGCTCATCCTCAACAGCCTGCTGCGAAGACGAACGCAACTCATACCGGAGCCGCGCGAGTGTTGCGACCTCAGCCGCCGATGCCAACCGAATCTCCACGTTCATCTCAATGCGCTCTCACCACTTCGAGCGACGACATTCGCTTCACACCCGGATACTGCTGACTGCCCTTGAGCAGCGTCCACAGAACGCGATTGAACGCGTCCTCATCAGCCGCATCAACTCGATCGAGGTCCAACTCGAGCGACGCCTGGGCCGTCGCGCTCTTGGCCGGGTTCAATTCGTTAAGCGGTTGTTCCGACTTCAGCGCTACGTATGGAGTCAAGTCAGGCTCCGCCGTGAATATCTCGCGCAACGAACGTCCATAATGATCAAACTTCGACAGCTTACCAAGCCCGAGTATCTCTTCGACAGTCGCAAGCACGTCGGTCGTATTCACAAACCGCCGAATCACTCCGCTGCGGTTATAAGCAGAGATCACGATCAACACCGAACGATGCGAATCGACATGATCCGGTCCGTCCTGTGCATCGTCTTCCAAAACAAAAAATACTGTGTCCTTCCAGTAAGACGAATGCGAAACCGCGTCGACGAGGCGTCCCAACGCGAGGTCGTTGTCGGCCATGTACGCCTTCGGCGTCGGCTGGCCCGGACGCCCGCCGCCGGTGTGGTCGCCCGGAAGATGCATGATCTGCAACGCCGGCAAATTACCAAGCCGCACAAACTCCTCAAACTCTTTGAGCCACACGTCGGCGCGGCGTTGATCCTGGATAGCCAAATTGTAGGCTGGATACTCGCGCGACGTGAAACGATCGAGCGCGGGCTTGATGGCTCGATAGCGAACCGGTACCTGCTTGTCTTCGTTTGGGATCGGCTCTCCAAACTCGCCGTAGTTCCGCAACGTGATGCCCTTCCTGATCGCTGCGTCCCAAACGTATCCACCCGCAGGCTCATCGATGTCGTCACGATCGTTTGGTGAGCGACGATCCGAATATAGCGAGGGGATCGTCTTCTCGCCGTAGTCTGTGACATACGCTCCCGTGCTCCAGACGTGTCCCTGCGAGCTCACTTCGGCGTTACAGAAGAAGCGATCGTACAGACCGAATCGTTCCGCGAGGGCGTGATGGTTCGGTGAAACCGCACGCGGGAAAAACACCAGCGACTCGTCGCCGTCACCCTGAGGTAGGTCGCCAAAGACCTGATCGTAAGTGCGATTCTCTTTGATGATGTAGATTACGTGTTTGAATGGAGGATACGCACGATTACGCTTTTGTGGATTGTCCCAGTTGTTTGCACGTGTGACGCGGCGAGTAAGCGCCGGCATCGCAGACGGCTTCAGCTCCGCGGAGAGTTTGGTGATCGTGCCATTCAACTGGCCAAGCGTGTATGCAGTGCTGCCGTCGGCGAGTTCGACGTCCGGTGTTGGAAATTGCGGGTTGGACCTGGTGCCTCGTCCCTTTCCGTTCACAACAAACAACGAATCTCTGTTCAGCACCAGCGCGGCCGGATACCAACCCACCGGAATTCTTCCGATCAGACGGTCTACGCCGCGCGCTTTCGCCACTCCCGAAGTCGCTCGCGAAAGTCTGAAGATCGCGACCGCGTTGTTGTCAGCCTCTGCGACGTACAGCTCGAGTTCGTTGGACGAAAGCGCCAGAGCATTCGGCGTGCTGCCCTGACTCGGACCAGCCGGTGGTGGATCGCGAAGCGTCGTCAAAACACGCAGCGTCTTTGTATCTACTACAGCGATGGTGCTCGTGGTTGCGGAGGCGACAAACAGTCTGGAATCACTTTGATTCAGCAACAGCGCCGACGGATGTCGTCCCACTTTTATTCTGCCACGCTCTCTAAGCTCGCTTTTTCCGTGTGGCGTGAAGACTGAGACCGTGTTGCCGCCCCACGCCGAGACAAAGACTTCGCCCGCATGTGAAACCGCAACGGCGTAAGGGTAATTCTCAGTCCGCAAACGTTGGACTACACGATTGTTTTCCAGATCGACTACGGCGAGCGAGTCGCCGAGGTTTTCTGCAACGAACAAGTATTTGTCGTCAGGAGAGACAGCAAGTCCGGAGGGAAAGCGCGTGCCGTCTTTCTTCGGCTCCTTTTGAGCGAGCACGATCTTGTCGATGAGCGTTGCTGTTCCTTCGCGCCATGCATAACGAAATACGACGTCTTCATTGCCACCTGAGACGTAGAGCGTTTGTCCATTGTGCGAGAAGGTGAGTCCAAAGAATGCGCTCGGCTGCGAAATCGTTTGCAGGATTGCGCCTGTCTTGGCGTCGACGATCTGAATTCCCTGTTGCCGCCAACCATTTAGTGAAAGCACGAGTCGATCGCCTTCCGGCGAAGACACGGCCGCGAGCGGCATGTTGCCGACGTCGAAAGATTGCCCCGCCGGATCGAGACAGACGCCAGTTGGTAAGCATGACTGGTGTGGACCGCCGCCCCGAGCAAGTGGGCTCCTCTGCGCCGCTGCCTCCGCGCATGTGAATAGAAGCGAGAATGTCAGAATGAATAAACGAATGCCAAACGTTAACTCGCCAAATGGTTCCCTACAAGCGCCATTTTCTGAGATAAGATAGGAGCCAATTTATTATGTGCCTCGGAACGTACTGTAGGGGCGGCCCTCCGTGGCCGCCCTTGGTTCAGCATTGCGTGAATTGATACACGCAAG
>DASWUM010000135.1:0-106555 GCA_036401595.1 Pyrinomonadaceae bacterium | reverse complement strand
GATCCTTGTTTTCCGAATATTGTGGGCTCAACCAAGGGCGGCCACGGAGGGCCGCCCCTACAGTACGTGCGATCGGGTCAAAAGAGCTTAGCGTAGGTAATCTTCGAGTCGCACTGCGGTGTCGGTCTTTTCGTCGCGATACTTAACGATAATTGCCGCGTAGAGCGAGAGGCCCCAGTTGCGTCCACGTTCACTGGTCACCGAACGCGAACCAGGAACAACAACTGCACCGGGGGGAATCTCGAGTGGTCCATCCGCCGTTCGCTGATAGATCTCACCGCGCACAAGATCGTAAACCGGTGTCGAGCCAGTCAAAATGGTTCCCGACGCCAGCACCGCACGCTCGCGCACGACTGCGCCTTCGTAAACTCCACAGTTTCCACCAACCAGCACATCATCCTCAATGATCACCGGCACCGCGCCGACAGGCTCGAGCACCCCTCCAATCTGCGCAGCCGCAGAAATGTGAACTCCCTTGCCAATCTGCGCACACGAACCAACGAGCGCATGACTGTCGATCATCGTGCCCTCATCGACATACGCGCCCGCGTTTACAAACATCGGCGGCATGCACACAACACCGGGCGCGATGTAAACGCCATCGCGGATTGTCGACCCACCGGGAACGATACGAACGTTGTCTTCGATCGTCGTCGGTCGACTCGGATAGGTATCTTTATCGAAAAATTTGAAGCTCTCGCCGGTGGACACATCGACAGTTGCGCCCATGCGAAAGCCGAGCAGGATTCCCTGCTTCACCCAGGAGTTTACGATCCACTTTCCATCCGCGCTCTTTTCAGCCGCACGCACTTCACCACGATTGAGCGCCTGCTTAAACTCGTCAAAAACAGCTCTGTCTTCGCGGGAAAACTCCTTGCTTTCACGCGCCGCGAGCGCCTCGATCTGTTCACGCAACGGCATGCGACGTTCCCTTCAGTAGCCCGAGTTCGCTCAACAGTTCACGCATGCGATTGCGGGTCTTTTCCTGCACCGGCACAAGCGGCAGACGAAGATTCTCTTCCAGCAAACCCATCAACGCCATCGCGGCTTTGACTGGACCAGGACTCGATTCAATGAAGTTGCCTTCCATCAACGGCAGCAGCCGGTAATGCAGTGCGCGTGCTTCATCCCACTGACCGGCGAGTGCGAGATCGTTGAGTCGCGACATCATTCCCGGAATCTCGTTTGACGCCACCGAGATCAAGCCCTCGCCTCCGAGCGCGATCAAAGCGAGCGTGAGCGAATCGTCGCCTGAAATCACTCGGAAGCCTTCGGGCCGCCCACGCAGGATTTCCATGATCTGCGAGAGATTACCGGAAGCTTCTTTAACGGCCACGATGTTTTCAACATCACGTGCGAGTCGCAGCGTTGTCTCGGCAGAAATATTGGACGACGTGCGTCCCGGCACGTTGTAGATCACAACCGGCAGACCGTCGACCGCCTCTGCAATCGCGCGGAAGTGCGCGTACAAACCTTCCTGTGTCGGTTTGTTGTAATAAGGAGCAACGGTCAGCACGCCATCGACGCCCAGCTCACGCGCAGCCTCCGAACGTCGAATCGTGACTGCCGTCGAATTGCTGCCCGTTCCGGCAATCACCTTCGCGCGCCCGCGACACAGCTCGACGGTCGTGCGGATGACGAGGCTATTTTCCTCTTCAGTCATCGTGACGCTTTCACCGGTGGTGCCACACGGAACGAGTATTCGGACTCCACCCGCGATCTGATATTCAACAAGCGAGCGCAAACATTTCTCATCGACCGCGCCGCCGGCGGCAAAAGGTGTCACGAGAGCCGTAGCACATCCACGAAGCCAGTCGAGTTGTAATGTCATGGTGACCTCCGATTAAGAATTTCCTCCATCACCTCGCCGAACTCAAACACTCCTGATCGACCGGCGATCCAATGCGCGGCCAGGAGCGCGCCGCTCGCAAAACCCTGACGCGAACGCGCGGTGTGAGTTAACAAAATCTGATCTGCTTCCGAGTCGAAACCGACTCGATGTGTTCCCGGAATGTAACCTGCGCGCGTCGACGACGTCGGGATGTCGGCGTCAAGGTGTTCCGACATCAGGTCGCGCAGTTTCAAAGCCGTGCCTGAAGGCGCATCGCGTTTGCGATTGTGATGCGATTCTTCAATGAACGGCGAATATCCGTCGACGGCGGCAAAGAGCGACGCAGCATGCTTCACGATCCGATAGAAAACATTCACGCCGATCGAGAAGTTTGCGCCATAGACCATCGCACCTGAATGCTCGGCAACAATCTGTCGCGCTTCGGACTCGTGTTGCTTCCAACCCGTCGTACCTTCAACTAAAGCCACCTTCGCACGCGCGCACGCTTCAACATTTTTCAGTACAGCCTCACCAACCGAGAAATCAATCGCTACATCATGTTGCTCAAGCTTCTCCGCTAACGCCTCTTCTTTACTCGTAAACACACCCCCAACCTCGTCGCCCGCCTTACGCGCCTCAGCGGCAACTAGCTGCCCCATCACCCCAAACCCAATCAGCGCAATCTTCATCCGCGTTCATCCGTGGCTATAACTTCTTCGCCAACTTCACGTACAGCTCAATCGCATCTTCAAGCTCGCGTTTCGAAATCTTCTCATGCTCCGTGTGTGCGTCGAGAATCGATCCTGGCCCAAGTAACAGCGGCTTCCCCCACTGCGACAAGTACGGCACATCAGTCGTGAACCGCACCACACATTCATCGAAGCCGGGAACAGAAACCAGTCGCACCGGATTGTGCGCCGATGCATACTCAAGTTGCCCGCGCGTCCCAACGGCATCTTCAAGAACTCTTTTGACGTGCTCTATATCGATCCCGAGCCGAATTTGCAATTCCGCGCGTGCATGATCGGGAATCACGTTCGGTCGCGTGCCACCACTGATCACTCCGATGTTGCACGTCGTCGTGCCAAAGAAACTGTCTTCGGGCCAATGACAATTCCGAATGTCCTGAAGAATATCAAGCAGCTTCTCGATCGCCGACTCACCTGCTTCCGGATATGCTGAATGCGCGGCGCGTCCTTCAGTCGTGATGAAGACGCGCACCGATCCCTTCGTGCCGGTTGCCAGACGACTATCAGTCGGTTCGCCATTTATCAGGAACTGACACTCGTGCGCCAGCGGATGCTTGTTGGCGAGTTGCGCGCCATGACTGCTGAGCTCTTCGTCAACCGTAAAGAGCAGCCCAAGATCATTCACACCTACAGCGCGCAAACGTTCCGCGGCAAAGATCTGCGCCGCCATAATTCCCTTCGCATCACACGATCCACGGCCATAAATAAACTCGTCATCCTCACTCGACGCGATGAACGGCGGCACGGTATCCAGATGCGTCGAGAACACAACACGCGGCGGCGCTTCAGTCGTCGCGAGCACATTAAATCGATCCGCCGCGATCTCCTGTTTCTCAACGCGATATCCCAACCCTTCGAGATATGTTGAAAGATACTGACCCACCACCAGCTCATCCCCAGTCACTGACGGAATATCAATCAACTCCCTGGTTAACTCAAAAACATTCATTCTTCTTTTTATGACTTATGTGCCTTTTTGTGGCCCGAAGAATTCTTCGTGTAGTCTGGTGACCACTTCCTTCACTCGTTCCTCGCCGACCACGAAAGTAAAATTGATACTCGAAGCGCCCTGTGAGATCAACGATACATTAATGTCTGTGATCGTGCTGAATGCTCGCGCGGCAACACCCGGAGTGCCTCTCAATCCCTCGCCGACAACACAGATGATTGCCTGATTCTTTTCAACCTTCACCGTACCGAGTTGTTCCAGCTCTTCAACGATGGCGGGCAACGCGCTTGCTTCATCAAGTGAAAGCGACACGCTGACTTCCGACGTCGTAACCACATCGACGACCGTGCGATGCTTGTCGAAAACCTCAAACAGCGCGCGTAAAAAACCGTATGCGCCAAGCATTCGCAGCGAAGTAATCTGAACAACCGTGACGCCGGTCTTGTGCGCGATTGCCTTGATCGTTCGCGCTGTTGTTATGCCCAATGGCCCAACGACAGTTCCCTGTTCTTCAGGCATGCGCGAGTTGCAAATACGAACGGGAATGGCGCTCACAATGGCCGGGTGAATGGTCTTGGGATGCAGGACTTTGGCGCCAAAATACGAAAGCTCGGCGGCTTCACCGTAAGAGAGGCTCTCGACAGTATGCGCGTGAGGGACGACGCGCGGATCGGCAGTCAAAACACCCGTGACGTCAGTCCAGATCTGGATTTCACTCGCACCAATCAATGCTCCAATCAACGCCGCGGTGTAGTCCGAACCACCACGGCCGAGCGTCGTTGTAACCCCCTGCTTTGTTGATCCGATAAAGCCACCGAGAACAGGAACGATTCTGTCTTCGATCACTGGACGCAACTCATTTTGCGTAGCAGTCGTGGATTCAATCATCAACGGCGCCGCAGCGGTATGCTCGTCGTCTGTGATGATGCAACGGCGCGCATCAACCTGACGCGCCTCGACATCACGTTGATTCAAAGTCGCCGCCAGCAAAGTGCTGGAAAGAATTTCTCCGCACGAAACTACCGCGTCCTGCAGTACTTTGCGCTCGTCAGGCCGCTCTGCAAACTGTCTGAGCAGTTCGGCAAGCTGATCCGCAGCCTCACGCAACTGTTTCAGAAATTCTTCTCGTCTCGGATTCGAAAGCAATTCGTGCGCAGCAGCGTCATGTCGTTTGAAAACATTTTCGAGCGACGCGAATGCCTGGTCAGCGTCTCCACTTGCAGCAATGCTAGTTGCGTTGAGTAGACTGTCGGTCACGCCGCTCATCGCAGAGACCACAACTACCGGCGCAGCCTTGTGTTCCGACGCGACGATTCGTGCGACGTTCTCAAATGCGGCGGCGTCGGCGACTGACGTCCCGCCAAATTTCATTACGATGGCCATGAAAATTAAAAGGCCGGTCGCGAGTGAACGCGACCGACCGTCGAATCTTACCAGCTTAGGCCACAGATGGACACGGATTGATTACGGATTATCCGTCATTGATCCGTGTCCATCTGTGGCGAACTTCATTTCGAGACTTGTGGCGAAACGTACGTCACAAAACTCAACCGCGCGAGCGCCTCAATCTTTTCAACCGGTAGCCGCCCGATGATCAGTCTCCCAGATTTCGCGTCGAACACTACTTCGAAGCCGAGCTCTTTCAGTTTCGCCAACGATGCCGGTGATTTATCTGAAAGCCAAACTTGCACCTCAGCTTTGCCGTTGCGAATGAAACCACCTTCATCGGCGCTTGTCAGCGCTTCTTTCTTGTCCAACTTTGCGACTACTGCGAGTAACGAGCGGTGCAGCTTCAATTGCAGTTCGCCGATTTGTCTCCCTCGCTCCGAGACTTTCAGGTCCGGCGTTGGAGTCGGACTCATCACCGCGCCAACTCCCTGTCCTGTTCCAGTTCCAGTTCCAGTTCCTATGTTTCCTGCTTGACCTGGTCCTGCTCCGCCGCCTCCCGCTCCGCCCCTAAGAGTTCCCGACGGCCGCATTACCCTGGCGCTTCTCATGTAACTAATGCTCGTCTGCGGCGCTTTCGCAAAAGCAGTAGGGGACGAGTCGTAAGACATTTCGGCTTTCGTACCCTCTGGCACTTCCACCGGCACATCAATTCGGCGCGGTTGTCCACCATCAGTCACGATCATCTCTTCCACCGCAACGAACGAAGTAAACTGCGTCATCAACCGATACTCGATCCCGAGCTGCGTAATCGTGTCTTTCAGATCAGGACGCATGTTGCCCGACTGCAAGCCTGCGAAGTCCTCGTTCATCAAGTTATCGACTCGCGCCCGTGCCCAGAGTGGCGCCAGCACATCATGCAGTGCCATCGTCTCCGGCAACTCAACCGGAATCTCGCGTACGAAATCGCTCCCGGCCATCTTGCCTTTCAAACGAATCGTTCCACGCCCGGCAGAAGTAAACCTGCCCGTCAGGATCAAGGGCTTCGCACTAAAAAGATCCGGAACACGTTGTGGATAGACATCTGCGACCGGCAGATTATTCCAATCGATCGAGATGTCCGTCAGCAATGGATTCCGCACTCGCTCGTGAAAACGGCGTGCGGCTGCCGAGCCATCGTCATTCAAGGCGACATACTCAACTTCGCCGCGTCCCGCTTCGGCCATCTTGTCGAGTAAGAAACGGTTCACTGAACCGCCAATGCCAAATGAAAACACTCGTGCATTCGGATGCTTCTGCACTTCCGAAATGATCTCCATGTCGTTGCCGACATAACCATCGGTCATAAAACACACAATGCGAATGTGCGACTGATCGTCGGATTGTTCGAGCGCCGCCTTGATAGCGGTCATCATCTCGGTGCCGCCTGAACCTGAACGTGAGTTGAGAAATGCCTGTGCCTTGTTCAGATTCGCTTTCGTTGCCGGTACAGGATTGGGAAAGAGTATCTGCGTGTCGCCGGCAAACGTGATGAGGTTGAACGTGTCAGACGGATGGAGACCATCGAGCGCGAGCTTCATCGTCTCTTTCGCCTTTTCGATCGGAAATCCCTGCATCGAGCCTGACGTGTCGAGCACGAAGACGAGCTCTTTCGGCCGCACGTCTTCTGCGGTAATGCGATCCGGTGGCTGAAGAATCAACGTGAAGTAGCCACCCTTTTCGGAGCGATGCGTTAACAACGCATCCTGGATTGCGCGCCCGGCGACGTCGTAACGAAGCACAAAGTCTTTATTGGGAATCGTCGCGCCGTCGCGCAGATGAAGACGCGCGCTGTGAGAGTCGGTGCGTTGAATGTCGACCTCGTGTGTTTTTGAGTTGATTTCGTCGACGATCAACCCGGCGTCAAGCGTTACGTCGAGCGAGATATCGTGGCCGCTTCTCATTGCAGGTGGCGGCGTGTTGGGAGTAATGCGCGATGCGTCGGGAACGCGATCGGTGTCGGAAGCAAAGCCGTTGCCTTGCCTTTGTCCCGTCTGCGCACCGGGCACGTAACGTGGGCCAACAACCATCGGAAACACAAATTCATACGCGCCATCAACGTACTGCAACGTCTCGACGTAGCTGATCGTAATCTTGATCTGCTCGCCCGGAAGAATATTTGCTACTGACTGCGTAAAGATGTTTGGACGTTCCTGGTCGAGTAGACTCGCCACTTTGCCACTCGATTTCGCCGCGTCGTAAACCGCCTGCGCTTCTTCGCGCGGCAAAATCTTCCCGCGTATCGTTCGCTCACCCACAATCATCGTCATGTCGTCAACTGCGGCATTTTGTGGCAGCGGGAACGTGTAAACCGCTTCGATCTTTTCTTTGAAAGGATTCTCAAAGTGTTGCGTCACAACGACTCGAGAGATGAAACCGCTAATCTCAGCCTTCACGTCAGTGTGTTTCAAAGGACACATAGATTGCGCTTTGCCTGACGAATCCACGACAGTCAGCGCGCCTGAGGTGTAGCCAACTTGCGCGTTGACGTTGGTTTGTGGATAGAAGAACAATGCGAGTGGCAGAGCCAAAGTGCCGAGTGTGAGTATCAGCAACGATTTAGGAAGGAGCGATATCTGCATGGTGTCCTCCGAAGTGCAGTTTCGACAGTGTTAGAACCCCAAAAGTTCGTATCGGTTCCCGAATGTGTTGGGGATAGAACGCGCAGGGCGTTCACACTTGCATCTGTGTAATCTGTGGATCAATACAAGTTGAAGTTGTACTCAAGCTGCATCGCAACTGAGACCGGTTGTCCGCCTTTCACTGCCGGAACAAACTGGATTTGCCGTGCAGCAGCAATGGCGCGCTCCGTCAAACCAAACGGAAGCGTATGCAACGCGCGTATTTGGGTCACGTCACCAGAACTCGAAAAGACTACGCGTAGCACAACTGTGCCGGTCACCTGATTCCTGCGTGCCTCTTCCGTGTACTGTGGCTCAGGTTTTGATAACAGTCGCGCCCTTTGTTCAACCTCAGCAACCCGATACGGATGATGCGGTCCATTGCCCAAGCCGCCACCGTCGCCGCAACAACCAGGCTGTTTTGGTCCATCGCCGATGTTTCCGTCTTTGCCGCGTCCATATCCATCGCCGGATCCGTCGCCGATTCCCAGTCCTTTGTTTGTCCCCATTCCCTCACCTTCGCCAGGACCTTTGGACTCCGCCGTCGACGTCGATCGCGGATCTCCAAACACAGGCGCCTTGAGATCTTTCGAGAGCGCAGGATCTATATCCATTCCGGCAACCGGAAGCGATTGAGTGTGAATCGGAGGCGCAGTTGGAATCGCGGCTTGAATATCTGAAGGTGGCGGCAACTTTCCTGTTTGCGGTGGCAGCGGTGTGCGATCGCCTCCACTACCGCCTCCTTGCGCGAGCTTGCGTGTCGGTCCCGACCCTTCCCCGGATTTATCCTGAAAACCGACTCGGCCTGGTCCATTAAGACCGATCGAATTGTCTTTCGACGCGGGCGGGCTGGTGAGATCCATGAAAACGACTTCCTGTTTCTCTGCAATCATCGCCTCGTCAGTGACTCGCCTCGTCTTGTCAACCATCATGACCACGACGATTACAAAAGCGACTGCAGCGACTGCGGCGATCGTCGCGGGTATTGCGTTTGGAGACGAACGTAATCCACGTAGCAGCTCGTGTGTCATTGCTTTCACGAACGCAACAGGATTTTTCTTAAACTCGGGCCAACCTCGTTTGATCTCTCCTTTGAAGAATGCAAGCTGAATTGCGAGCCGGCTGATCAGTGGTCGACTCTCAATTATCGTGGGTTGATATACGTGGGATGGTCGATCAGTAGAGTGAGCAATATTCATCGCAGAACCTCATTGTGCCTGCAAGCACACTTCCAGCGGCGGACGCGGGCTCGGTGTCCGAAATAGATCAATTCGGAAGTTCGCTTACAGAAGAAGTCGAAACGGTGATGCCGGCAAACGTCGTGTTTGCACGGCGCGGGGAGCTCTCTATTGCTTTGTTACCGAAACCAGTGAAAAGGTGACGCTGCGGAGGAGACTAATATTCGGGAATTGTGATGAGACGCCTCGTATTTTGGATGCTTACCTGATCTCGTTGAAGAGCTTTGTCGCACGCGCGCTGTCGATGCGTTGCAGAATCCGGTATTGCTGCAATGCGCCGTTGCGATTGTTCATCGCCAGGAACGACATTCCGAGGTTGTAGTGCGCTGACGCGTAATCAGTCTTTTGCTGGATCGCGATCTGATACTGCTGGATTGCTTCCATGTATCGACGCATTTGATGAAGTGCATAGCCGAGTTCGTTGTGCGCTTCGGGATAGTTGGGTCGCAACTGAATCGCTTTGCGCAGTTCGTCGGCGGCTTCGCTGTAGCGCTGAAGATCGTTGTAACACCAGCCGAGATTGTATTGCGCGGTGGCGTTGTTGGGCCGGAGTCTCAAGCCCTCGGTGTATTCTCGCGCCGCTTCCGCGTACTGCTTGGTGTTGTAGTAATAGACGTCGGCGAGTCCGAGATGTGCGAGGCCCATGTCAGGCTTTTGACGAATTGCTTCCTGATACGACTGGATGGCTTCCGAGTTACGCCCGAGATTTCTCAGTGCGTAACCGAGCTCGTTATGCGCCTCGGGATAGGTTGAGCGGTATGAAAGTGCGCGCTGCAAACTCTTGATTGCTTCGTTGTAGTTCTTTTGCTCGTTCAGAATCCAACCGATTTCGTAGTACGCTCCAGCGTAGTCGGGTTTGATCCGGATCGTTTGATTGAAGGTAGCGAGGGCGTCGGCGTACTGCTCGAGTTTCTTATACGCGTAACCCAACTCGAAATTCGCGGCTGCGTTGTTGGGTTGAGCAGCGACTACTCGCTTCAGCGGATCGACGGCAGCGCTGTAGTCTTCGAGGTCGTTGTAGATCCAGCCGATGCGATAAAGCGCGGACGTCATCGACGGGTTGATCTCGACGGCTTGCAGATATTTGTCGAGTGCTTCGCGATATTGTTTTGCGCTATAGAGCGTTTCGCCTTGCTGGTAATACGTGTCGGCGGTTGTGGTTGTTGTAACGTTCGGCCGCTTTACGGGTGTAGTTGGTTTCTTGACTGGCGGTTTTGTTGTCGTGGCGGGTTTGGTAGCCGGCTTGGTGACAGGACGACCAGTGCTGCCTCCGATCATGCCGCCGCCGGTGACGCCGCCCCCATCGTGTTGCGCCAGCGCGGCGCTTCCGCTCGTGACTATTAAGAGGACTGCAGACAGGGTTATTAAACGGGGGCTCGACATCATAATCTCCTGGCGCTCAAGCGGAATGGACGGTTCAGAACCGCGAAGGGCATTATAGGTCTTTATCCACAGATTACACAGATAGTTTTATAAAATCTGTGTAATCTGTGGATTAAGACCTGCTCATTTGACAGCCCCAAATCCAATACGCTAACTTAACGCGCTTGCGCTAGCGTACAATCCTCTCATCATCATGCGTCCCGTTCGTCTAGCGGCCTAGGACACCGCCCTTTCACGGCGGCGACACGGGTTCGATTCCCGTACGGGACGCCACATTCCCTTAGCAATTTTGAGATTTTCGCTCACGTCGAACATCCATCTTTTCTTAATGGACGTTTCTTGTGGACGACTTTCGGAAAGCGGCGCGAGGTTGAAGCTTCCCGGAATCGATTTCATTCCATCTCGTTACCACAGATCCAGCCACTGACAAAGTGGTACCTTCACGGAGTGGGATGTTGCTTTAGCCACTCTGCTCGAAGAAGAAAGCTTCCTTGAGTGACAATTCGCTCCCTCGTACCCAAACCCTCTATAACCGGATAGAACCCATTGCTCTCCGGTGCGAGCTTAACTTGTCGTAGGAGAAATTCATTGGGTTTGTCCGTGGCGGCGAAAACATACTGCTCGTTGCCAATGGCTTGTACGGCATCCTTAGGAACCACCGGCATCGTCTTTTCCGCGGCGCCCTGAGTGGCAAAGGCGACGTAGACGTACATGCCTATCTTGAACACTTGGCTTGGATTTGCCAGCTCGATACGCGTCTGTGCCGTGCGAGTGGCGGTGTCAATTTTCGGATCTACATAGGCGACGCGACCGCGAAAGATACGGCCTGCATAGGCGTCGGACGTGATGTTAGCGCCGCTACCGACTCGAATAGTCGCCAGGTCCTTTTCGTAAACCTGGGCCACAACCCACACAGTAGACAGATCCGTCACGCGCATCAGCTCTTTATTGGCTTCGATGACTTCGCCGGGATTCGCGGTACGGCTGGTGACCGTACCGGAGGATGGAGATGGCAGTGATACTTCAGAACTAATCTGTGAAGTAGAGTTCAACCCATTAATGCGTTGGGCCGACATACCAAGCAATAGTAATTTCTGACGCAGACTGGCAAGATTCGATTCGGCCTCTTGATATTGCGACGTCGCTGTTTCAAGTTCTTGTCGACTTGCCGCTCCGATTTCTACCAGCTTAACGGTGCGCAAATGATGACGATGATGTTCATCGAGAGTGGCTACGGCCGTTAGATAGCGCGACTGAGCGTCAGCGAGGTCATTACTGAACACGACCGCAAGGGTTTGTCCACGTTTCACGTTTTGTCCGAGTTCGGCATTAACTGCTCTGACAATTCCACTTACGAGTGACACCACCGGAGTCTCTTTATAAGTATTCGCCTGGACAACACCGGTTGCCATTTGTCCTAACGCTTCGGATGTTGGCTGTTCCCCAACGGTTTCGATTTTCAAGCCCGCGCTTCGCAGTTGCTCAGGCGTGAGAGTTAACTTTTGTTCGCCGGCTATCGCAGGTTGTTGATTCGGAGTTTGTTCGAATGAGACAGATCGTGGAGCCGGGACTGGTTTTCCGGCTTGCCTTGGCCAAAAGAGCAACGCTGAGATACCAACGATCAAGACCAGCACGATTGCACTAACTATGATTACCGGTGCCAGCCGCCGGGAATTTTTCGTTACCGGCTTTGCTACCACGGTTTGATCTGCGCCAGACGGCCCGCTGTTAGTTTCGTCAGGATCCTGATTCATCGTTTTATGAACTCCGGTGAAGCGGCAGCGCGCCCGATCTCGACGCGCGCGTTGTAAACAGCAAGTTGTGCATCAATGAAATCGTTTTCCAGTTCAATGAAACGGCGCTGTTCGCCGATATAATCAATCAAAGTCTTTGAACCAAGCTCATAAGTTTGTCTCACAACCTCGAGATTTGCCTTCGCAGGATCGCGAGCACCGAGACGAAATATTTCTTCCGCTCGTACTGCTCGATCATATAGCGCATAGGCCGAAGCGACTTCGCGACGCACTGTCAATTCCGCAAACTCACGACGAGACTTGGTCGCTTGTGATTGCGCTACGGCAGCCTCGATTGCGCCCTGGTTCTTGTTCCGAACCGGCAGATCCAGTGAGATACCGAACTTCAAGAAATGAAACACGTCTTGAACCGGCAGCAACTGACCCTGTTCGTTTACTCCAAACACTGGAAAGCTCGAATTCATCCGCTCATAACCCGCAGTGACACTGGCATCGAGTCGACCTTCAGCGCGTGCTTGTTCGATGCGTGCCTCAGCCAAAGTTTCGGCAGCACGAAATGCCTGCAAGTCAGGACGCTGGTGCAATGCTCGTTCGGTCACTTCGGCCACTGGTGGTAAATGATCCACCATCCCGCTAAAGTCACCGCGGAGGCGCAGCGCTTGTTCCGGGGACATGCCCATTAGATTTCTTAGCTCGAGTATTGATATTTCGACCTTGCCTTCAGCGCTTTCCCGTAACGAGCGCAAACGGTTCAATTCAACCAGAGCCATATTCTGTTCCAACGGCGGTGTCGCGCCCTCGACCACTCTGGCAGCAATCAAATTGAAACTTTGTTGATTGGTTGCAACGAGTTCATCCGTAAATGAAAGTTTTAGAGCTTCAGAGAGTGCTTCTCCAAACTTCATACGTACTTCGCTCGCAAGCAAGCGTTCGCTATTTTCAAGTTCGCGCCCGCGAACCTCAACCTCATGCTCTGCAACAGCGATCCGCAGGAGGCGTCTACCGCCAAGCTCCAGCGGCAACATTGCGCCGGCCATCACGCTGTTGTCTTTGCCCGGAGGAATTTGGCGGGTCCCTTCGATATCGAGTTTAGGGTTTGCACGCAGTCTCGCCTGTTTGACCATCGCCTTAGCGGCGTCGAGCTCTTTGCGCGCGGCCTCAAGCTCGCCATTGTGCGCCAGGGCGTAGGCTACTGCTTCGTCAGCCGTCATGCCATTTGTTTGATCAAGATAGCGCGATGACTGCGGCTTACTTTGATTGATTTCGATTTGCGGGACAGTCTGCGCTGAAACTCTGGTGGTGGGTAGCAAAAGAGCTGCCATAATAATCGGCGCCACAATCACTGCAGCTGATTTGTGATTCCGACCTTGTTCTTTCTTCAACTCTCGCTCACGCAACCAGAAGAAGATGACCGGCGTCACGATCAGCACATGCAGCAGGCTGGAAATCATTCCGCCGAGCACTGGCGTAGCTAACGGCTTCATAACTTCTGCCCCTGCACTCGTGCTCCACATGATCGGCAATAGTGACGCCACTACTGTCGACACGGTCATAACTTTCGGCCGCAGGCGCAGCAATGCTCCTTCAGTCACGGCCTCCAGCAATGTTGACCGCGTTAGTGCACCAACCTCGCGGCGTTTGCGCGCAACAGCTTCTTCCAGATAGATGACCATTACTACCGCCGTCTGTACCGCAGTGCCAAACAAGGCAATAAATCCAACCCAAACTGCGACGGAGAAGTTGTAGTTCAGAAACCAAAGTAGATAAATGCCACCCGTTAGAGCGAAAGGCACTGCCATCAGTACATGCGCGGCTTCGAGCGCTGAGTGATACGTGATGTAGAGCAAACCAAAGATCACAATCAGCACCATCGGAACCACGAGAAGCAAACGGCTTCGCGCGCGCTGCTGGTTTTCGTATTCGCCGCTCCATTCAATGTAGTAGCCGGCCGGCATTTCTATTTGACGCGCGATAATTTTCTTCGCCTCATCCACAAAGCTGCCCACATCGCGCCCGCGCACGTTCAGTAGCACCGTGCCCCGTAGTAGGCCGTTCTCGCTTGAGATCATCGTCGGCCCGTGTACTTCGGTGATCTCAGCAAGCTGCGACAGGGGAATGGGCGCACTGGTTGATGTAGTTACGGGTATCTCGCCGATAGCATGTACGCTGCCACGAAACTCCGGCGCATAACGAACGCGTACGGGAAAGCGCCGTCGGCCTTCTATCGTCACCGAAAGATTCGTCTCCCCAATGCCCTTCTCAATGGCGTCATTTATTACTCGCTCATCAATGCCATACCGAGCAGCAGCAACACGATTGATATGAAGATCGATGTAGGGAGCTCCGCTAATCTGTTCGGGGTAAACGTCCTTCGCGCCGGGCACATTGCGAACAACATCAGCTACCCGCCGCGAGAGTTCCTCGAGACTCTTCAAGTCATTCCCAAAAATCTTTATGCCAACTTGTGAACGAATACCGGTCGAGAGCATGTCGATACGATTCTTGATCGGCTGGGTCCAAATGTTCGTGACGCCAGGCATGCGCAGCTTCTCGTCGAGTTCGGCGATTAGCGATTCACGTGTCAAGCCCGGTCGCCATTGTTCGGTCGGCTTCAAGTGAACTACTGTCTCCGTCATATTTGTCGGAGATGGATCGGTTGACGTTTCCGCTCGACCAGCTTTCCCCACCGCCCATTCAACTTCCGGGACGCTCTTGAGGATTTCATCCTGCCTGCCCGTGATCCTGATTGCTTCATTGATTGAAATTGCCGGATCGGTTACGGGCATGAACATCAAGTCGCCCTCGTTCAACGGCGGCATGAACTCTTTGCCGATTCCAGTAGCGAGAAAGATTGCGCCGCTGAAAAGCAATACGGCAAAGGCAACTGTTAACAAGCGATGAGTCAGTGCAAAGCGCAATACAGGACGATAGATGAAGTGCAAAGCACGCATTACGGGATTCGCCTGCTCCGCGTGAAACTTGCCCCGCAAAAGCAACGTGCTAAGCACCGGCACTAGCGTGACTGCAATTATCGTCGCCCCCACCATTGCAAACGTCTTGGTGAATGCGAGCGGATGAAAGAGTTTTCCCTCTTCGCCCGTAAGAGAGAACACGGGAATAAACGCCAGGATAATAATCGCCATCGAAAAGAAGATTGGACGCCCTACCAAGCGCGTGGACTCCAAAACCGTCTGCCAGATCAATGGCCTATCTTTCGGATCAACCCTGCGTTGTTCGATGAATCGGATTGCATTCTCTGTCACAACGATCCCGGCATCGACTAAGACCCCGATCGCAATCGCAATACCCGAGAGCGACATCAGGTTCGAGCTCATGCCCATGTAATACATGAACAGAAACGCCATGAGCACTGCGAGCGGCAGCGGAATGGTAACAATCAGAATCGACCGGAAATGCGCCAGGAAGAGTATGTGGGCCAGCGTAACGAGGATCAGTTCTTCAATCAGTGCGCGCTTCAGTGTGTGCGTTGCTCGATTAATGAGTTGTGTGCGATCGTAAAACGGAACGACCTGCACGCCGTTGGGTAAACCACTCTGTATCGCTGCGATTTTTTGCTTAACCGCATCGATAACCTCCAACGTGTTGACGCTGTAACGCGCGATGACCACCCCACCAACAGCTTCTTTGCCATTCTTATCCAGCGCACCCACACGAAACGCATCGCCGAGTTTCACCGTGGCGACGTTCTTAACGTAGATCGGAATGCCGTTCTGGGCGGTCAAAACGATGTTCTCAATGTCGGCTGTTGATTGAATCAGTCCGACGCCGCGTACTACTGACCATTGGCCTGCCTGTTCTACAACATTACCGCCCACGTTATTGTTTGAGCGCTCGACTGCTTCGATCACCATTGACAGCGGTAGCGCATACGAACGCAGTTTGTTTGGATCCACCTCAACTTGGTACTGCTGCACGTAACCACCGACGCTGGCGACCTCGGCTACACCCGGCACTGAATTCAACTGATAACGTACAAACCAATCCTGCAACGTGCGCAAATCGCGCAAGCTCACCTGATCACTCTCAAGTGTGTACCAGAAGATCTGTCCGACACCGGTAGCGTCAGGACCAAGCGTAGGAGTAACGCCTTGCGGAAGTTCCGCAGTGACTAGACTCAGGCGTTCCAGAACCCGTGTTCGCGCCCAATAAAGATCGACTTTGTCTTCGAAGATCACATTGATCATCGAAAATCCAAACGCCGAACTTGCGCGCACAACGCGAACGCCCGGCAAACCTTGCAGGTTCGTCACTAGCGGATAGGTGACTTGATCTTCGACTTCCTGTGGCGAGCGACCAGTCCAATCCGTAAACACAATCACTTGGTTCTCAGATAGGTCCGGGATCGCATCGATCGGAGTGCGCAGCAGAGCCCAATAGCCCCAAGCCGCCAGGCCAAGATAGGCCGCGATCACCAAGCCACGATTCCGCAGGCTCAGTTCAGTGAGTCGATGTATCATTGAGCTGTCACGCTGAACGTTGTCTTCTCCGTGCCCGCCGGCCCTTCATATGCAAGCTGTCCTTGCCATTCCCCACCGACTTCGACATCCACTTTGCCCCGATAGACTCCGGGCGTGTTGGTGGTGGTGAATGTCACAGAATTAGTCATGGCAGCCATGCTCCCCATCTGCGGCATGTGGAAACTTAACGAGATGGCACCGACATCGACTGGCTTGCCTGAAGCATCAGTGAAGGTAAGCAGTAGCTCCTGATTGCCATGCTTCAACGCGCCACTATCATTCGAAAGCGTAGCTGTAAGATTTCCCAGCGGCACGGCCTTGATTACTTTGCCGGTTTGCACGCCAGCGTCGGTACTTGGCTTAGAGCCGCAGGCAGATGCGAGCAGAACAACCACTGCGGCCAATACCGTAATAGCGATCAACGATCTCTTCATAGGTCCTCCCAATTTCAAAGTGAATCAAAATGGTTGCGGTTTAGTCCGAACCATTCGTACCCAGGCTCGATTGTCACATCTTGGGACACTCCGATTGAATACACGTTTGCCCAGACCTAAGCCGCGATCGATAGAGATCGCGTCAACAGCCGGACACACTACGGTATTGGATCAGATCAGAAGGGCGAGATTGCGAAGATAAGTGGGCCCTGAATTCGGTGGACCATGCAAGCGGTTGATGTGGTGGAACACAAATGATGACTGCCTTAGCGGCTGAGCAATCGCGGGATGTAAAGGCGTTCGCGTCGCCGAAGGCGACGTAACGCGAATAAAATTAGGCGGCGAAGTCGTCCCGTTCTGCGCACAAATCAATGTCCAATACAATCTTGCGTTGGCAACTTTGGAAGTTTCTTTTTGCAGGAGCGCGGGTTTGCAGCAATCCATGTCCATCATGCCGGCCATGTTGCATTCGCTCTCACCGAAGTGCAGCGGAGCACCAGCAAACGCGCCGCCAACCAGCACGAGCACAAGGAACAAAGCTGGAAGACGCTTTTTCATATTCAATGGGCCACTCGTGAACACTCGCAATTGTTGTCAAGCTACGGGTAAACGCTAAGTCCCAGAGGGATCTGTCGTATATGGAAGCAATGAACATGCCGCCCCAAGTCTGTGGCTTTCGCCTGCAAATTTGAGCTTCTTCACAAGGATTCATCGCAAGAATCCCCGACTCTGCGAAGAATTCCACAGCTGCGGCGGGGATACTTCGCGAGGGCACGCAATCATGTCTATTTTCAAAAAGGAAAGAAGGGAAATAGAAAGTAGTCTGTGGGTACAAAGCTTGCTCTGTGTTAGACGACAGACGCCAAATCCGAAGTGGGAGAGAATCGAGGGCTTGCAAATACCGGGTAGCCTTGACTACCGAGTCCAGTCACCACTCAGTGGAGAAGATAACGATATGAAAGTGAACATACCTGTATTGATGCTAGCTACTGCCATCGCGCTGGTTCTGGTAATTCCGTCCGCAGCACGGGCACAGCACAAGCACACCCCAAGCGGACCAAAGAAGGCCACCATGCCGGGCATGAGTGCGGAAATGTCGATGATGATGAAATCGCCGCACCACATGTTGATGACAGCCCACATGAAGAGTATGTCTGATTTCGCCAGGGCACTCCGTGCTCAAGCCATGAAGCCGGAAGCTTTGGACGTTGAATTCGCACGCTCTGCTGTTGCCGAGCTAAGACATAACCTCGATGCAATTGAAGCCATCCATCAACAACACATGCAGGGAATGAGCGCTGAGATGAAAGCGAAGATGCAGATGATGATGGACAAGATGGAAAAAGACCGCGCTACTTTGAAGGACCAGGTTAGTGCGCTCGAGACCGACGTACGGGGCACTCCAGACAATAAACAGGTTCTGGCAGACACGGATGCTCTGCTCAAACATCTGGGGATGATGTCGAAGATGCATGGTGGAAGCCAAGCGGCGAAGAAAAAGATGGACATGAAGAAGATGTAAACACAAAGGAGACTTAAGTCATGTATGAAACGAGCAAGACACCTCTGCTCATCGCGTTTGTCGTCGTGGTGGTGCTCTTTCTGATCTTCGGCGGCTTCGCAATGACCGGGATGGGTGGCGGGATGATGGGACAAGGAGGAATTGGCGGGCACCGGATGGGACATGGATGGATAAACGGTGGATTCAGTTGGTTGTGGATTCCAACTCTTATTACCCTTGGTCTCGGCGCGCTGCTTGGATGGGTGATCTTCGGTAGGAAGTGACCGACCTAAGACATGAACCGCCGAGAGGTACGTCGGTCCCAGTTCCAGCGAACACAAGTGCCACAGACCCGCTTGCCGCTTCATCTGAAACCTTGAAGTCGTATTTCCGAGGCTGGGGGAATTTAGGATTGCGCGGTTTCCCGCAAATCCAGCAAGGTCGCCAATGTTGGGGGTTTCTCCAATCCCGTTCGAGTAGACAAGGAAACGTTTCGCATTACTCAAGCATGCGTTTCTCTAGTACGAACCTTGCCGCAAACGCAGGTGACTATGTTGAGGTCGCAGAGAATAATTTTTCTGCTGGTGGCAATGAAGCCGCTGAGAAATCAGCGGTTCGTTTTTGTTGTCAGATACTTCAGCGGTTAGCAATTTCAGTAAAGGAGCATCAAACTTGCTTGAGAAGGCTCTGAAATTAATTCGGAGAGGCCGGTCATTGCGGGGTGCTAGCGCCGCTGAGAGTAATTCCCGCCAAAATTTCGTCCGCCATCGTATTCAAACGCCCTTGCGAGTTCTGGTCAGCTTCATTCGACAGTAAGACAATTCCCACATTCAAATCGGGGAAGACCGCGCAGTAACTGGAAAAACCAAAGCTTCCACCACTCTGCCATATCTTTCGATGTCCCTGTGCCGTCTTGACCATCTGCCAGTTCAAGCCTGACGCATAGTATTTTAATTCTCCCCAGCTCGTTTTATGGGATAACCTAATCACTTCATTATTCTCGTTCAGGTGAAATTTCATGTACTTCAGCATATCGGACACAGAGGAACGCAAGCCGCCGGCAGCTTGCGTTTGCGGAGTGGCAGGAAGAGCGATGCTGCCATTCTCGTAGTGTCCTTTTGCTAGACGTTTGTTTTCAGCCTGAGATAACCTAATTTTCGTTTCGCGCATTCGCAGAGGCTTTGCGATCTTCTGTATTACGAGTTGTTCGTAAGGCAAGCCATAGATACCTTCCAAAATGTACCCTAACAACTGCGCGGCAGCATTTGAATACCTAAATTCCGTGCCCGGTACTTTGTCCAATTTCACCTTATGTAGATCTTCGTAGAAATCAGCTCTCGTATAAGTGCTTTCGATTTTCGTCAGAATCTTTGGAAGCTCGAGAGGATCTGGATTCTGGAACAGTTCGGGTCGATCGGGTAAGACAAAGGGCAATCTGGAAGTATGGTTTATGAGGTGAACGAGTCTGATTGGTTGTCCTTTAAACTCTAAATTGGGATAACTACCAACCAGATAAGTACGGATGTCGTCCTCCAGCCGTACCTTCTTTTCGACGACAGCTTGAGCGAGCAAAACGCCCGTAAATGTTTTTGTAATCGAAGCTATCTCGTAGATCGAGTGTTCGGTCGGACGTTCGCCGCTGCTCTTTTCAACCTCGCCGAAATTATACGTATAAACTTTATTGTCCTTGAAGACTCCGACGGATAGACCAACACTGTGCTTGTCGCTCATGAATTTTTGAGCTGACTTTTGAACAACTTTATCAATACTGGCTGGCCTGACAGGTGTTGCGAGCGGAAATTGGGAAGTGCATATGATAACTGCTAGAAGCAGGGCAGCGCGTTGAGTTGTCATTTTTTGTAATTCTACTGTTGCTGAACTCAACACGCCAAGGCTTAACTTGCCGGCCAACTACGTTGCCAAAAGTTTCTCGATCCTGTGCGAAGCAGAAGTGTAGATTAGTGGAAGGGTCTCCAGTTGGCTGCGCAGAGATTCAGTTCGTCTAATCCACACTTTAGATGCCAACAGACGTCAATGAATGGCCCAGCACGATTCAGACCACTCCGATGGCAGAGACCGTGACGCGAGTCCATTAAGCGTCCAATAACGAGTCCTTAGAGTACGTTTGGGTACCTTGCAGTGCTATCCATGCCGCAGGTTTCAATTGAATTCCTGTAAATCGCTTCTCTTTCACGACGGCTACACGGGTTCGATTCCCGTACGCGACGCCAAAGCTATCCATTTCTCAAATAACAACTGCTTTCTGCAAAGCCTCCAAAACGCCTGTCGGATCATACAAAATCTTCATTCCGTTGCTAACTACACGGCGAGTTCCAGAATCAATGGGAACGTCCGCCCAATTCGGCGCAGAGAAACCGTATTCAATTTCATAGGCATCTTCGTAAAAGGCGCGTATCGACGTGAGCCGTCCCCAATTTTCAACTCTTGATTCTTCAACTTTGCCAAACAGCGACAGCCACTCTTGGCTTTGCAGGTATTTTGTAACGTCAACAGTCAAAATCACCAAATCAACGTCTGATTCTTCAGTAGCGGCTTCACGGGCATGCGAGCCCACGAGCGCCACTCCCACAACATCCGCTTGAACTTTCATCCAAGAAACAAACGGCCCTAAAAAAGTTGTTGTCCCCAACTTCGTCACTGATTCAACACACAGAGTGAATTCGGTTCATTTTCCCTTAGCAAGATGGCTGAAACCCTAATCTAAACGACTCCTAAACGAAGGTTTTCCATTTCCCTTAACCAAGAAACAATCCGGTTCCAAGTCGGAATGCTTTGGCACGCCAAAGCCCTGGAAATCCTCAGCCTGCATTGCGGTATCATTTCCTGGTCACAGTTACTTCACCAAAAACCATGAACACTTTTGTAACCCCTGCAGGACCTCGATAAGCTCCTTGTTTTCCACATAACTTCACCGCCAGCGCAGCCATTGCCCAGGCGTCTTCTTCAGTACCAACCCACTTGCGTTTGGTCAGTCGATCGATGTGATGCTCTTCACCGTACTTTAGTAACTTGCGCGCATCCGCCTGCAACTTTACTTCGATAGATGAGTTGGCCCAAGCCCACAACCAAGTGTGATCCTCAGTGTTGTAGGTCCCAATGATCTGCGCGGGACTTACAGCTTTCATACCATCAGGAAGTGAGAATTCAAGTTGGCCCGAACCCTGGTTAAAATCCCACCTGAGAATCTTGTCCAGTCCCCATGCTTTTTTGTGCGCTTCAGTCTTTAATCGAAGTTCTTCAATACTCAGTTTTTGAAGCGTTGCGAAATCAGAGGGAACCGTCGTCTGGTCTTGTTCCAAACAAGGCGTTAGGACCATTAGAACCAGGAACGTGATTGCTATTAATTTCATATAAGCTCAATCGAGATCTTGGCAGTTCATACTATTTACCACCTCAGATTGAAGGAGCCGCACAAACGCGGCCGGTTCGAGTAATGGAGCCGTCCGGAAAAAGAAACTTATGTTACGCGGTGTTGAATACTTCCCTGGTCCGATTTTGCAACTCGTGAAGCTGGTAATGTGTGACACTCTGCACGAAATCTATTACTACACCTTGAGCTAGCCACGCCACTGATCCATTACCACAAATCGCGGGATTGAACATTTTAAGATCCTCTTGATCTTGCTTCTTGAGCCATTCTCCGACAAGAGCTGGGGAGGAATCGATATCGCTAACGTCCGCAATCCAACATGATACATTCAAGTCTTCATGGAACGTTGACTCGAGTTTCTCGACAATCTGACGACCCTGAACCGCATAAACTGACCAGTCGACGTAGAAAAAGAGAATTGAATGTTCCTCCGCCAAGACGAGAGCAAAGTCTTCTTCATTGGAAATGAGACGCATACAAGTTCCTGCGACTTTGGAAGTGTACTCGTGATTTGTACCCAGTATTTACACTGGTCAACATGATAGTCTTATCTAAAACTCTGTGTGAAACTGAGGAGACGGGAGGAAAGTTATGAGTTCACGTGCGCCGCGACTTCTGTCACTCATTCTTGTTGCAACACTCGCTTCCACAGGGGCCGCAACTCAGGAAAACACTAACGAACCCGCAATGGTCCGTAATGGAAGACTGACCGAAATGCACAAACGTCTCGACTCTCTCGTCGGCGATTGGACAGTTGAGATGACGTTCTATATAGCCGGCGGCTCAGTTGAAAAACCCCTTATAGCAAAAGGACTAACCTGCCACCGCGAGTGGATCAGTGAATCAGGCAATAAGCATTTGCAAGATGTGACGCGCGGGTCGGTTGCCGGAAATCCGTATTATCGATTGGGCATCCTCAGTTACTCAACGATGGACCGCCGTTACGAATGGAACACTGTCGACGCTCTCAATACAAACATGATGACATGCAAAGGAGCGCGAAATAGTGCCAGGTTAAATGAAGACATCGTAATGAGCGGCGAATTTACGGATCAAGGTGTCCTCGGCGAGAGTTATGCCGGTAAGAACATAAGTCAAAAAACTGTCATCAAGATTGAATCTGCTGACAGGCACGTATTCGAGCTGTATTTCAAACCTCCCAACGAAAAAGAACGTTTGGTGGCGATTGCGACCTATGCCCGGATGAGGTAAAGAGATCAGATTCTCCAATTACTTAATGCAATACAAACAGGTGGATTGCCATCGAACCAGGAAGATGCCGGCGATTGCAGTGAGCAACTCCAGTGAGAACTGATCCACATCAACCAAGAGATCCCAATTGTTTTCGCGCCACGCCATCGCGTAGAGTGAGCGGCCTTGAACGGAAGAATGCTTTGGGACGGTCTGCTTCATTCATTCACGTTTAAAAAGCGCTTAGAAACCACTTCGCGGCAACAAACAATCAACCTTATCCGCGCTTAAGAACAAAGCAATTTCAAGGATTACTTTGCGAGGCAGCCATCGAACAATACAAAACTCCGAAAATCATTTAGAGTAATACGAACCGCTGTAACTAATCTTGAGCAGAGAAGGAATGCTTCATGAGGAAGTTCCTACCCGAACTTGTATTTGTTCTGGTGTGGTCCATTGCGTCTACACAACTCGCCCCCGCCCAATCGCGGAAACAATGGCAGAATGATCCGAACATCGAAAAAAGAATTGAGACTCTGCTAAAGCAGATGACTCTTGAGGAGAAAGTAGGTCAACTGAATCAATATTCATACGGACAGCCTACTGGACCAGCCACCGGCCGCAGCAGTGTTGAGGACTCAATTAAACGTGGTGAAATCGGTTCGTTTCTCAACGTTACTGACCCGGTTCTTAGTAACCGCTTACAGCGGATAGCCATGGAAGAATCGCGGCTAAAGATTCCCATCATCTTCGGGCTCGACGTAATTCACGGCTACCGCACGATCTTCCCTGTTCCGCTTGCTCTCGCCTCCACGTGGGATGCAAACCTTGTCGAGCGGGTTTCACGCATTGCGGCACAAGAAGCAACTTCAGCAGGCATACGTTGGACGTTCTCTCCGATGGTGGATATCGCGCGCGATCCGCGCTGGGGACGGATTACAGAAGGAGCGGGAGAAGATCCTTATCTTGGATCCATCATGGCTCGCTCATACGTGCGTGGTTATCAAGGCGAGGCAATGGGTCCTCAGTCCATGGCAGCGTGCGCCAAGCACTACGTTGCTTACGGCGCTGCTGAAGCCGGTCGCGACTACAACTCGGTTGACATGTCTGAGCGCCAGTTGCGCGAAGTGTATCTGACTCCGTTCCACGCCGCCGTTGACGAGGGAGTAGCGACGCTCATGTCGGCGTTCAATTCGATAAACGGAATGCCAGCCTCGGCTAATCAATTTACTCTCAACCAGGTGTTACGCCATGAGTGGGACTTCCGCGGATTTGTTGTTAGCGATTGGGGCTCGGTCGGTGAGTTGATTCCGCACGGCATCGCCAACGATTTAGCGACTGCCGCCCGAAAAGGCTTTCTTGCCGGCGTCGACATGGACATGGAGAGCAATGCCTATCTCCGGCATCTGCCTGACGCCGTCAAAGCCGGACAAGTGTCACAGACCGCGATCGACGAAGCAGTCAGACGTATCTTGCGCGTGAAGTTCGCCCTGGGACTTTTTGACAAACCTTATGTCGATGAACAGAACGCGATCACAACACTGCCGGCCGCTAACGTTGCGGCAGCGCGCGAAGCAGCCGAGAAGAGCTTCGTGCTGTTGAAGAACGAGCCAGCTAATGGCGTTGCTGGTCCGGTTCTGCCAATTCGTTCCGGCACACGCACCGTCGCCTTGATAGGACCACTAGCGGACAGCCAACAGGACATGCTCGGTACCTGGAGCGCAAAAGGAAAACACGAGGATGTGGTCACTCTACGCTCTGCTCTCGAATCGCGTGCTAAGCGCGAGGGGTTCACGCTTGTTTACGCTAAAGGAACCGACATACGTGGCACTTCGGATTCCGGGTTTGCTCAGGCTGTTGAGGCCGCCGCTCAGGCAGATGTAGTGTTGCTCGCTCTCGGCGAAGACGCCTCGTGGATGAACGGAGAAGCGGCGTCGCGCGCTTTCATCGATCTTCCCGGCAACCAGCAACAACTGCTCGAACGTGTGACGGCGACCGGCAAACCCACCGCGCTCGTGCTATTCACTGGTCGCCCCCTTGCACTTACTCCGGTTGCCTCACGCGTACATTCAATTCTCGAAGCATGGTCGCCGGGAGTTCAGGCTGGGCCAGCACTGGAACGTGTTCTATTTGGTGAAGCTGCTCCGGTGGGCCGGTTGACCGTTACGTTTCCGAGAAGTCTTGGGCAGGTTCCTATCTATCACAGCATGCTCAACACGGGACGGCCGGCTGTGGGTTTGGATCTAACGCGGCCACCCGCGAATGGGGGTGAAAAGTTCAAATCGCGCTACATCGACGAACAAAACACACCTCTGTATCCGTTTGGCTTCGGCCTTACATACACCAGCTTCGAATACTCCGCGCCGCAGGTAAACGTGCAACAGGCAAGCGTAGCGGAGCTAAATACTGGTCGGGCTCAGATCCGAGTCGCCGCGGAAGTGAAGAACACTGGCGCGCGTGCGGGTGAGGAAGTGGCTCAACTTTACGTCGGCCTGCGCGGTACGAGCGTAGCGCGTCCGGTCCGCCAACTGAAAAACTTTCGACGTCTCGCGCTCGGCCCAGGCGAATCGCAACGCGTCGAGTTCACGATTGGTCGTGATGAGCTGGCCATTTGGCAGAGCGATACTAAGTACCTAATTGAACCCGGCGAGCTAATGATCTGGGTAGCATCCAACGCCCAGACCGGCACACCCGCACGCGTATTGTTGAAATGAGCATCGGTTCTCGCCGTTGGTCTCACCAATGAAGCATCTCTCGGGCAAAAGCCTATCTTATGTTCATGGTGCGTGTGAGGTGCCGCTCATTGGCGAAACGATCGGCGATCTTTTCGACCGTGTCACTGAGAAGGTTCCGGATAACGAGGCGCTAGTCTCGTGCCATCAGGGTTTGCGCTTGACTTACCGTCAACTTCAGGCGGCCTGCGATCTTTTGGCGCGGGGGCTGATGGCCTGTGGCATCGAGAAGGGTGAGCGTGTCGGCATCTGGTCGCCGAACTATGCGGAGTGGGTCATCACGCAGTTCGCCACCGCCAAGATTGGCGCCATCCTCGTCAACGTCAACCCCGCCTACCGAGTGCATGAACTGGAATACGCGCTACGGCAGTCAGGATGCCGCGCGTTAATCGTCGCGCCACCATTCAAGACTACGAACTTCACCGAGCTGTTGCGCGAGATCTGTCCCGAGCTCGACGACAGCGCCCCGGGACGGCTTTCCGCCACACGGCTGCCGCAACTGCGTACGGTGATCACACTTGGCCAACAGAGCGTGAGCGGAGCCAACACCTGGGAGCAGGTGATGGCTATGGCCCATGAAGTCTCGCCTGATCTGCTGGCCACGCGACAGCGATCGCTTAACTTCGACGACCCCATCAACATTCAATACACGTCTGGAACAACGGGTCTGCCGAAGGGCGCCACGCTTTCGCACCACTCGATCCTCAACAACGGATTTTTCATCGGCCAGCGGATGCGCTTCACCGAGCGGGACCGCCTCTGCATCCCCGTTCCTTTTTATCACTGCTTCGGGATGGTCCTGGGCAATCTCGCGTGTGTGACGCAGGGTGCCACAATGGTCCTACCCGCCGAGGTGTTTGACCCTCGCAAGACGCTGGAGGCGGTGACGGCTGAACGCTGTAGCGCCCTCCACGGTGTGCCGACAATGTTCATCGCCGAACTCGGCCTCCCTGACTTCGACGGCTATGACCTTTCGTCGCTGCGGACAGGTATCATGGCGGGTTCTCCGTGCCCGGTCGACGTGATGAAACAGGTCCGTACGAAAATGGGCATGGAAGAGATCACGATCTGCTACGGGATGACGGAGACGTCACCCGTTTCCTTCCAGACCATGACGGCTGACTCGATTGAAAAGCAGGTCAGCACGGTCGGCCGCGTCCACCCTCACGTGGAGTGCAAGATCATCAACCCTGGGAGCGGTGCGGTAGTGCCGCGCGGCGAACCGGGCGAGTTACTCTCCCGGGGTTATAACGTGATGCTCGGCTACTGGGAGGATCCCGTAGCGACCGCCCAAGCCGTCGACTCCGCCCGCTGGATGCACACTGGCGACTTGGCGACCATGGATATGGAGGGTTACGTGACTATCGTCGGCCGCTCGAAGGACATGATCATTCGAGGGGGCGAGAACGTCTATCCGAGGGAGATCGAAGAGTTCCTCTATGGCCATCCACAGATTCAAGACGTTCAGGTCATCGGAGTTCCGGACGAGATGTACGGCGAAGAAGTGATGGCCTGGGTCATCCTCAAGCCGGGTCAAACGACGACGGCCGACGAGCTAACTGACTACTGCCGGGGCCAGATCGCGCACTACAAAGTGCCGCGGTACTGGCGCATGACCGATCAATTCCCGATGACCGTCTCGGGTAAAGTTCAGAAGTACAAACTCCGTGAGATGGCGTTGTTGCAAGAGCCGAAATAGATCATGGCACCACTCGGGTGGTGTGAGCGCCATCGGCCACTACCGCTCGCGTTCAGCGATAACGTTCATTTAGTTAACCACGCTTCTTCTCGGGTTTCACTGTAAAGCCACGTCTCTCTTTAGTCTGCGAAGAGGTTGAACTTTGCTCCTTAAGCATTTTTTGGCGTTCTAGGTTTTTCTTTTCGATCGCTTCCTTCAATCTTTTTCTTGCTCGTTTATTCATAGCAGGATTATACAGGGTAGATCTGAACAGTGTACGGGTGGTTCGCGGATTCCTTCTGCGCTTTTGCGTTTCTGGTTTCGTCGAACTTAATGAATGAAGAGGTCAAAATGATAGTCAGAATGTGGCATGGTCGTGTTCCGACGAACAAGGCGAAGGCATATCGTGAGTTTACAAACAGTCGCGCAATACCTGATTACCAATCCGTACCCGGAAACCAAAGCGTTCACATACTCGAACGTCAGGAGGGAGATATAACACATTTCATAACGTTAACTTTCTGGGACAGTTTGGAAGCTATCCGTGGCTTTGCCGGTGAAGATGTCGAGCGGGCGAAGTACTATCCTGAGGATTCCGACTTTCTGTTAGAGTTTGAGCCAAAGGTCGTTCACTACGAAGTTGTGGGCCAATCCGGTTCCGAATGAAAACCTTTAATCAGCTCCTTCGTAGCAAATCACTAAAACCGAAACCCTATTCCCGAAGTGACCTGGAGATTATGGTGCGTCTCCGGTGGTCGTCTAACGATCTGATTTCTCAATGAGAACCCCTCGGCGGGGAGTTCGCCATAACGTATCACCGTGTCACCTACATCAAATCGAGCCATCCATCGACGCGAGATATAAAACTCCACCACCCCACCGATATCGATTGAAGGATAAAATTTCTTCGCCACTCGAAACTCACCTACTGTTACGGGAATTATCTCGTTGAAAAATTGCAGATTGAAGTTTTCACATTACTCGCGCGCACGCGCGTTTTTTGTGGCGAACTTCGACCAATCAGGCAGCGATTAGATATGAAGAGCGGATAAGGTGTATAAAACGTTTATGGGGTGGTTAAGGTCGTTTTTATCTGAACCGGTATGGCAAGGTGTCGCGGGTTTAGCTCAGATCATAGCTGCGATACTCACAATAATTGCTGTATACCAAGCAGCTCGCATGATTCGGCAAGCAGAGCGAGAACGACTATATTCTCGTGCTCCCGAGTGGGAGATAACTAATCGAGTTAGTCTTAAGGGAGTCCAAGTCAGCTTGATGGATGTCGATTTTACCAACATTGGTTTGGGACCAGCTCGCAAAATAACTGCCAGGATTGAGAGTGCGAATGAACAACCCCTGCGCATTAGTGGGTCTGGACGAAGAAATGGCGAAAATATTCCGACTGTTCTCGAACACGAGACTTTTTGGGTTCAGCTCGACGTCACGGGTCTAGGACCGATCGAGGGCAAACTCATTCTGGACTGCTACTCAGTGTTTGAGCAACGAATCAGTAGACAATATCGGATCACTGGAGATGCCCGGGTCATAGCAACTCGCCAGATTGCAATTACCCGGGAGTAAGCTAAAGGACAAAACGGCTTGCGCAAGGGCTAATCTTGCAGACCTACTGCCCGACATCCTAGTTACAATGGACGTAAGTGAACCAAAGCGGAGTTTAAGAAAATGTCTTACAACTGGAACTGTTTTTTGCAAAGCGCTGACGAATGGCTCATAACCTATGCACTTCCACCACAAAGGTTCATTTTCGTGAAGCTATTTGCGATTGGTCACGTTGTCGAGCTGCACTTGAAGGCCTCATACGCAAAATTATCAGGTTCGGTCGATGAGGCAATATGCCTTGGACATAACATCCCAGGACTTTGGAACGCCTGCAAGGCAGATACATCTTTCATGCCAGGGTTTGAATTGAGACAGTCGGTACTTAACGCAGAAATTCTGAACACGGACGCAGTCTCTCAACAACTTTCAGCTGATGATCGAGACCATCTTTTCGCAAACATGGAGTTTTATGTTATAGCGAAGTATCTCGCGGACCTAAAGTATCTTGGTGCTCCACTAAAGAAGATCGATAAGGCGTATGCAATCGGCGGTAATTTCCCGAATATATACTGGATCCGATTTCTTAAGGAACTTCGGGCGTTTTTGGACACGCCAACAAAAGAACGCGTTGATTTTGTCGATGAATACCTAAAAGAGGGAATCCTGCCGGTTGATGCGGCCACTTACCTTCAGCAATTGTTCACCTAAAGGCACACTGGATTTAACAAGGAATTGCGGTCGTCCTCGCACGTGCTTCGGTTCCGATCAACCTTGGGATGATTAGAGACCTGCCGTTAGCCGTAAAGGAAACCCCTCTTTTATCGGCAGGTAACTGGCCTTTCTAAGTAGATCCAGTTCCTTTAGCCAAGGAACAATCCGGTTCCAACTCAAAATGCTTTGGGACGCCAAAGTAATACCTGCTTGAAATTTCATCGCGTAGCGACGGTCGAAGCCGAAGTCTTTATATCTGTGTTAAAATCTGCACCAATGAGTACCGAACTGATAAATCGGATCACCTCAAACCCGCGTCAGTGTGGTGGCCGGCCGTGCATTCGCGGGATGCGAATCCGCGTCAAAGACGTTCTTGACATGCTCGCCGGCGGTGCTTCGGAAGAAGAGATACTGGCCGATTTTCCTTACCTTGAACCTGAGGATATTCGAGCGTCTCTCGAATACGCCGCCGCCCAGATCGATCACGCGGTGGTCATGGTCTCGTAGTGAATTTCCTGGTCGATGCTCAACTGCCTCCCGGATTGGCTCGGTGGCTGGCCGACCAAGGACACTCAGCCCAACACGTCAGTGACGTCGGTCTGGCCGGTGCCGAAGATTCCATGATCTGGAATCACGCGCTTGGCGTCGACGCCATCATCGTCACAAAAGACGAGGACTTTGCCGAACGGACCGCACGAACAGCCGTTGGGCCGGTAATCGTCTGGCTTCGAGTCGGAAACGCTACGAACCGTGCCCTTCTCGAATGGCTGGAACCGCGTTGGTCTTTTGTCGTTCAACTCCTCATTGACGACAATCGATTGATCGAGGTCCGGTGATCAGATTATTCAGGTTAGAAACCGCAACGATTCGTCGTTGTGCTCGCATTTTGACGCGTCATAATTTGAAGCTGGCCCTTCGGGATGCAACCATTATGTTTATTCAGGATCCCACTTGAAGACCAGATCGAAGTGATCAGTTTCACGGTCGCTTTGCTCAACCGAAATTTCGTAATCCCCCCGACGATAGGTGGCGGTGAGCGCCGAGCCTGGATCTGGCTGAGGTGGTGTCCAGCCTTTTTCTCGGAGAGCGCGATCGTAAAATACCCTGACTTCAGGAAACTTAGCCGTGCCCCGATAGTAGACGAAGTAATAGATTAAAGTTGATTTTACAACCACCTTCTCGCCAGTTTTCTGAAATCTTTCGTAAACCGGCGTTTCGCCCGCAAGTTTCTTTAGTTCCACTACATGGGGATCATTTTCATTAGGCGCTGAGCAGCGCGAGTTCTGAAAAATTAGAACACCCAGTAATAGTCCCAACAGAGGTATTGCACTTACGGCGCCTCTTCGTATCAATTGTCGGTTCAACATGAATGCTTTATCTATTATTTGGCTTCCACCTCAGTTTGCTTCTCCGACGTTGACTTCGGATACCTGCCATTCAACATGCTAAAAGAAGCCGCGCAAGAATGCAGCGGCTTCATCGGAGATGCCCACGATCTTGTTCGTTGCTTGACGATAAAACTTGAAGTTGAGCTCAGTTTCGGGTCGACGGTCCTTCCAATCAGAGAAGAGTTTCAACTCGGTTCGCCCAAGGCGGCGCTTCGCAAGTGCGGTGCGCATTACACTGATACTTACGCGTGGCGTTTGCCTGACGATACCGACTCTCTTTGGAATCACCTCAGCCGAGGTGACGATGCCACTGGCGATTAGACCGGGACCGGCGTTGTTTTCGCTGGCGAAGACAAAGATCTGGTCGCCCGTGGCAATGGACTTGCCGCCATACATCGTTTTTTGCTCGATGAACGCGAACGTCTCTGCCTGCAAGTCGCTGACCTCGGCTTTGATCGCGAACGTGTTCCTTATCTCACCCAAAGATTCCTTCATCGCCACCCTCGCTACGGAGGCCAGAAAACGTCCCACCGTCCAATTTCTTCTTCGTTGACATCTTTCTTCGGTACAGCGAAAATGACGCCCAGCCCTTAGCCCAGGTCCTGACGTTCAACTCGATATTCGATACCGTCCATTTTCGAAACTGTTTGCTGAATAGTTAGGTCTCAGCTTCACCATGAATTTACATATTTACCCCTTCCCGCGCATCAATCGAATTGTGCTCACGCTTGGGTTTGTCTGCCTGCTTGCGATTTCCATAGGCGTGATTCTGGTTGGTGCGCACAAAGACGAACGCAACGATTCCTCAATGGCCTCAGCCGATCCGCTTAACGCATCAGACAAAACCAGAATCAACAGAAACTTTGGTCAGTTGCCGCTCAGCTTTGAGATCAATAAGGGCCAGTTGGATGAAGTAGTGAAGTTCATGTCCCATGGCGCTGGTTACGATCTCTTTCTCACTGCCAACGAGACGGTTCTCAGAGTGCATAAGCCGAGGGACCAACAGGAAGACAAGCTCAAAGACCTCTCTCGGACGAACACTCATGAAAACGTGCGCGAAGGTACGGTGTTGCGCTTGAAAATGCTCGGCGCCAGTTCCTCGCCGCAGGTAGCAGGACAAGACGAGCTACCCGGCAAAGTGAATTACTTCATCGGCAACGATCCGGCGAAGTGGCGACGCAACATTCCGACTTATCGAAAAGCGTTTTTCAAGGACGTGTATCCTGGAATCGACATGGTCTATTACGGCCAACAGCGAGAGCTCGAGTACGACTTCGTTGTGGGTGCCGGCGCAAATCCGAAACTCATCAGATTCAGCGTCGAGGGCGCGGACCAGATTCGTCTCGACAAGACGGGGAAACTACTGCTTCGGTTAAAGCACGGTGACGTAGTTTTGAACAGGCCCTTGATCTACCAGCTCGACGAGAATGGGAGTCGCCGCGAAGTTAAAGGCACCTATGTCATTAACGGAAACGAAATCAGATTCAAGCTCCAGCGATTCGACTCGAGCAAGCCGCTCGTAATCGATCCTGTACTCTCATACTCAACGCTGCTCGGATCCGGCAGCAACGAGACTGCTTTCGGGATCGCCGTCGATTCTCAAGGGAGCGCATACGTCACTGGCACCACCGACGGAACGACGTTTCCAACTACGTCCGGAGCCTTCAAGTCCACCTCTACTCGTAGCGGCGCATTCATTACAAAACTCGATGCGACCGGGAGTTCGCTGATCTACTCGACGTATCTCAACGGTATTGATGGCATCACGGATGGACTAGGCATCGCGGTGGACTCATCCGGCAATGCTCACGTAACCGGGACCACGTCCGCGTCCGACTTTCCCATCGTTAATGGCTTAAAAACAACCAGCCCTTTCTTTAAGACCACTGATGCGGCGGCACACTGGAACAATCAAAATTCCGGCCTGGCTGGCAGCGTGTCTGCGCTCGCGGTCGCTCCCAGCGCGCCAAACACAATCTACGCGACAACCTCGAACGGGTTCTATCGCAGCACTAACGGCGGAACCACCTGGACCAAAATTCAGACCACCGGCTTGACGAGTTTTACCTTTACCAACGCGCTGGCCGTGGATCCAGCGAACGCTTCAGTCATTTATATCGGCCAATTCGGGCTATTCAAGAGCACCGACAACGGCAGCAATTGGACCAGCGTCAATACAGGCGGCGGCTCATCTATATTCTCGATCGTGTTCGATCCTTCGACGCCTTCAACAATGTACCTGGGTTCGGCCAATGGTGTGCTCAAGACTACGAACAGCGGCAGCACCTGGATACTACAAAACAACTTTGGCATTCCCGGCACTCCCAGTGTTCGTTCTCTCGCCATTGATCCAACAACGCCGTTAACGCTCTACGCCGGCACCTTCAGCGATGGTCTATTTAAGTCGATAAACGGCGGTGGAGTCTGGACCGCGGCGAATAACGGGATGGGCGGGAGTGATCCGACAAATGTGAGCGCCATCGTTATCGACCCTGCCAATCCTGCGACGATTTATACGGGCCATGGTTCCACACCTGCAGCAGGTGGAATCAATCAAAGTACTAATGGTGGGACTTCGTGGGGTCCGCTGACGAATGGTGTGCCGAACGCGGGAGTCAACGCAATGGTTGCGACCTCTTCTGCCGTGTACGCGGCGATAAACAGCCGCGGGGTTATCAAAACCACAAACGGAGGAAGTAGCTGGACAAACACCGATACCGGTTTATGGACCACGGCTGTTCTCAGTCTCGTCAAGGATCCGAATAATGCTTCGGTTCTATACGCGGCGGGGACTGGGAGTGGTTTCTCCGATGCCTTTGTGACGAAGCTGAATCCGTCGGGTTCCGGCTTGTTGTTTTCGACTCTCATCGGAGGAAGTAAGCAGGAGAGTGGGAACGGCATTGCAGTCGACGCAAGCGGAAACATCACGGTCGTGGGTTCGACCACCTCTTTGAACTTTCCTTTTGCGAATGCCATCCGCTCGAACGTGACTTTCAATGGCAACTGCACAACAGGGTTCGTGACGAAGTTGAATCCCTCTGTTCCGTCGTACACCTTTTCGACGTATCTAGGCGGCGGCGAGTGCGATGTCGCGTATGGCGTTGCCACGGATAGTTCCGCGAATATTTACGTAACGGGAAGAACCGCTTCCGCCGACTTTCCGATTGCAAATGCGATTCAACCGATCCGCGCTGGAGCTTTCGACGCGTTCGTTTCTAAACTCACACCTGACGGCTCACTGATTTATTCGACTTATCTTGGTGGTGCGAATGGTGCGGATACTGGTTTCGGAATCGCTGCGGATTCTTCCGGCAACGCTTACGTTACAGGTAGCGCTGAGTCGACGAATTTCCCAACCATCAATCCGATTCAAGCGTGCACCGGCCTTGACGCTTTCGTCACTAAACTCAGCAGTGACGGGTCAACTCTGGCTTACTCCACCTGTCTGGGAGGAGGAGCAGCCGACACGGGTCGCAGCATCGCGGTTGACTCAGCAAACAACGCCTACGTAACAGGAGCTACCGAGTCTCTCAATTTCCCACTGGTAGCCGGCGCCCTGCGCACCCGAAGCGGCCTGTACAAAAGCGTCGATGGCGCCGCGACCTGGAGCAACGACAATTATGGTTTGGGAGGTGCGGTATTTACCTCTGTCAGTTTTCCTTCCCCTGGGGCTTCGGCGTTGGCTATTCACCCGACAAACACTTCAACACTTTACGCGGCAACGGCAGCCGGCGTTTTCAAAAGCACCAACGGTGGCAGAACGTGGTCCGCGAGGAACAACGGTCTCCCGAGCGGAGGCGTGGGTTTACTGGTCATGGATCCGGTGACTCCTTCCACGCTTTACGCGACGTCATCTACTTTCGGCAGCAGCGGCGTCTATAAAACGACCGATGGCGGCGCTACCTGGAACCTCCGCAGCACCGGACTAATTAACAGTGCGATTAATAGTCTCGTCATCGATCCGGTTACACCCAATATTCTATACGTGGCTTTCGAGGGCTGTTGTACTGGGATGAGTCGGATCTACAGGACCACGAATGGAGCAGATAGTTGGGCAGTGGCGGGAACTTCGCCGCCTTCGGGTCCGATGGCATTGACTATCGATCCGCTCAGCCCTTCGACCCTCTATGTAGGAGACGGAACGACTCCGGGAACAGTTTTCAAAAGCACCAATTCCGGCGGAACGTGGCAACCTCTCGGATCAATTTCATTCGCCCGCTCCTTCGCCGTCAGTCCGCATACAGCGGGAGTGGTCTACGCCGGCACTGACCAGGGCATTTTTAAGAGTACCGATGGCGGTAATAGCTGGTCGCCCTTTTCTCCCAAGATAGGGAAGATTGTTTTCGATCCCGTAAGTTCGTCAACGCTTTACCTGGTGACAACTCAATTCAACTCACCTCCCGAAGGTCTTTTCAAGAGCACTGACAACGGACAAACATGGATTCAGGTAAACAAGGGACTCAACACGCCCCATGCAGTGGTGCTTGCGATTGATCCGTTGAGACCTTCTACGTTGTATCTCGCGTCCGTGACGGTTGGCGGTATCGAAGGATTTGTCACCAAAGTCAATCCAGCCGGCAGTGCCTTGATATATTCGACCTTTATTGGCGGTGCTTTTAATTCCCAGAATATCTTCAACGTCACCGCTCAAAGCAATGGAATAGCGCTCGACGCTTCCGGTGATGCTTACATCACAGGAACGACTACCGCCCCTGGCTTTCCTGTTAGTCCTAATGCATTCCAACCCTTCAATCGTGGACAGAGTGACGTATTCATTTCGAAGCTGACGATGTCTCACCTCATCAGCGGCCAGGTTTTGGACGGAGGTGGCTTACCCGTGGGTGGCGCTGAGATCATTCTCAATGATGGGACGTCACTGCTGTCAGTATTAACTGAGAACGATGGCTCTTACCAATTCTCACGACTGCGCCAGGGTGGCACTTTCACGGTAAGTGCGAGTAAACCTCATTTCACGATGGCGCCGGTGAGCCAGACCTTCAACAATTTGAACAGCGATCAGGTTTTGAACTTCACGGCCACGGCGACCAATGCACCATTCCACACGATCAGTGGCCAGGTAACAGAAAACGGCGTTGCGTTGCCCGGCGTCACGGTGACGCTTAGCGGTTCTCAGCCAGGGTTAAGAACTACCGATAGCAACGGAAACTATTCATTTGAACTCGCCGATGGTGGTAACTACACCGTTACTCCTTCGTTACTCGGTTTCAATTTTGGTCCAACCAGTCAAGCCTTCAACGCCCTTACTGCAAACCAAACCGCAAACTTCGCCGCCACCCGACAGAGTTTTGTGGTGACGAACGCTAACAATCACGGCGCCGGATCGTTGCGCGACGCCATCGTTAACGCGAATGCCACTATTGGTAAAGACACGATCGTCTTCAACATTCCCGGATCAGGAGTGAAAACGATTACTCTGTTGAATGCACTGCCGGAGATTACGGACCCGGTGGTTATCGATGCGACGACTCAACCAGGATACGCTGGCACCCCGCTAGTCGAGATCGATGGCTTGGCAGTAACTGACTTCGCCGGTAATGGCTTGGCCATCAAAGCCGGCGGCAGCACAGTGCGTGGCCTGGCCATCGGTAACTTCCGCAATGGCGCGGGGATCCTGTTGAACGGCTGCGACAATAACCTGATCCAGGGGAATTACCTCGGGGTCGACGCAGACGGGACTACGCAGCGACAAAATAACCGAGGCATTGTACTTACCAACTCATCTAACAACGTGATCGGAGGGACGAGCGCTGCCACACGCAACGTCATCTCCGGAAATGCAGCCAATGCAGTTGATATTGCCGGCAGTAGCAACGTTATTCAAGGAAATTTCATAGGCACTAATGCAGCCGGAACTGCACAGCTTTCCCAACCCGGCGGAGTAACGATCTCAGGCTTAACATCTACGAACAACCTCATCGGCGGCACAGCGACTGGCGCAGGTAACCTCATCTCGGGTAATCAATTTGGAGTATCTACTCAAAGTCCCGGCACCACGATTCAAGGTAACTTGATCGGAACAGATATCACCGGCACAAAAAAGATTCCCAACAGCACCAGAGCAATCCAGGCCATTGGCGAGAACATGATGATCGGTGGTGTCACACCTGGCGCGAGGAACGTCATCTCAGGAAATAACGATGGTGTTTTTATCCGTGGTGCGGGTGGTAAGGTGCAGGGAAATTACATCGGAACAGACATCACAGGCACTCAGGCTTTGGGTAACAGTGGCAATGGTGTGACCGCTGGTGACGGTGCATTAATCGGCGGCACTGTGCCTGAGGCACGTAACATCATCTCTGCAAACGGCAGTTTTGGAAACGTCGCCCTTGGTATCAACGGTTCCGGTACAGCGGCGACTGTGCGGGGTAATTATATCGGCACAGACGTCACCGGCACTCGTTCGCTCAGCAACCCTTCCAACGGAATCAGTATCCTTAGTAACAACAATATAATCGGCGGCCTCGTTGCGGGTGCCGGAAACCTCATTTCGGGAAATGCGGCGGGCATTGTGATCCAGGGTTTCTCAGGCGGATTGGCAGGAAATGTCATCCAGGGGAATTTCATCGGAACTAACGCAGCGGGAACTGGTCCAGTGCCAAATTTGCAGCAGGGCATTGTGGTTACCGGCGCAGTGAATAACACGATCGGCGGCACGCAAACTGAAGCCGCCAACACGATCGCCTACAACGGTGGGCCCGGAATCTCACTCACCAACGGCACGGGGATCGTTATCCGCGGCAATTCCATTTTCTCTAATAACGGTTTGGGAATTGATCTTGGCGCAGATGGTGTCACCGCCAATGACAATCTCGATGCCGATGTTGGCCCAAATACCCGTCAGAACTTTCCCGTTGTCACGACAGTGTTATCCACGAGTAATAGCACGACCATTCAGGGAAGTTTGAGCTCTCTGCCGATCACTACTTTTGACGTTGATTTCTATTCGAGTGCGGCAGTGGATCCTTCCGGAAATGGAGAAGGAGCGCGGTTCGTCGGCACCACGCAGGTCACCACTAACGGCAACGGAAACGCCACGATCAATGTGACGTTCCCAGTTGCTTTAGCTCCCGGCCGAATCATCACGGCAACAGCGACTGATCCTAATGGAAACACGTCCGAGTTCTCGGCGGCGGACCCAAACACAGCGAATGGCAGTGTGCAATTCACAGTGAGTTCAATTCAGTTAATCGAAGACGTCGGGACGGTGACACTGACAGCTCAGCGCACGGGTGGCACTGTAGGTAATCTGAGTGTTGATTATTCGACTACCGACGGTACCGCGATCGCAGGGCAAGATTACACCGCCACTTCAGGTACGTTGAATTTCAGTGCTGGTGAGACAAGCAAGACCATTCAAATCCCAATCCTCGATGATGCAACGACGGAAACCAGTGAAAGCTTTACCGTGGCGTTGCGCAACAACACGAATCCTGAAAGGGTGGGTGCGCCCAGTACCGTTTTCGTGACAGTGCTGGATCACGCCACAACACCACAGCTAACGATCAACAATGTCTCTGTCGTTGAGGGCAACGCCGGCGCCACCACAGACGCAGTATTTACGATCAGTCTTTCGGCGGCGACAGGTCGCTCGGTCACTGGTAACTACGCGACCGGTAACCTCAGCGCATTCGGCGGCGCGAGTTGTGGTACTCAGGGGGTTGATTACGAAAGCCGCACCGGCACATTCTCGTTCACTCCCGGCTCCACGACGCTTACGATCCCGATCAAGATTTGCGGCGACACCAGTGCAGAGGCGGACGAACAATTCCGCGTGCAACTCACGAATACTACAGGAGCGTTTCCCGCGGTTGCTCAGGTCTTTGGCTTGATCGTTAATGACGACGTACTCGAGTTGGTGCTTGAAGAGTCTGGTCCAACTCCGGATCAGGCGGCGGTTCTGGATTCGCTTCGTTTGGTTAGAGATCCGATCCCAAGCGTGATTCCAGACTGGTTCCCGACTGGACCCGATCGGAACACGCGGGTGACGCTATTCGCACGGAATCTGCATTTGGATCCTGGCGAGCCGTCGGCAGCCGTCGTCGTTCGGTTCACAGGGAGCAATAGTCAGAGCTTCGATGTACAGGCACAAGACGTACGTGGGGTGGCGAATTCTGATTTGACGCAAGTGGTAGTAAGGCTGCCGGACAATCTGGCGCCAGGTACCTGGACGGTCTCGATCCGTGCGCACACGAGAACGAGTAATACAGGCACAATTCGAATCGCGCCGTAGTAACGCCATTAGTAATCTGTACGCGTCTTCTCGACGGAGTCGGCCAATAAAAATAGCCACGAATCCATTTTAAGGGTCGAATAACGATTCCTTTGACCAATCAAACAGGTATTCCTAATGGAGCTTGGTAGGCTATGACTTTTACAAAGTGTCGCACTCTTGATGCTGGTTCATCCTACTTCTTTCGTCCGCAAACCACGTCCTCCTCATTCTGCTGGAAGGGCTGCACTTGGCCGTCCTTGAGAAATACGCACATCTCGGTACCTCCACCTCGTGCTGGCACCACACCGACATAATAGACGTAACCATCAAGCAAAGCAGGAGGCGAACCGTCTCGCGGTATGTCTTGTTCCCAACCTTCAGGTAATTGCCCGTAGATTATTTTGGTAACTTCCTTCATCGGAATAAATCTATGACCAGGAGGACTAATCTTCCACAGAATGATCTCTTTGGGATCGGAACCTTTTTTTATTTCAGGACCAGGTTCATGCGGGTTTTGGTAAGGACCCTGAAACCAAATCCAGTCCAGTTCTCCTCCGCCTGTAATATCGAAAGTCGGCGGCGCGGAATTGGACACTAATTTGATCGTGCTCCTTTTAGAGCACGAATTCACCGAGACAGTGAAAACGGCAAGAATGACAATACTAAATTTGTGTAGTTTCATTTTACTCACGCTCGACAACCAGACATACAGTGAGATGGTAGGGCAAGTAAAAGACCACAGCATTTACAGGTTTTTGCACGATCCCCGCAGATTCTTCCTGCAGAGTTTCCATTTCTTTTAACCAGGTGATAATGCGGTTCCAACTCGGAATGCTTTGGGACGCAAAGCTATCCATTTCTCAAATAACAACTGCTTTCTGCAAAGCCTCCAAAACGCCTGTCGGATCGTACAAAATCTTCATTCCGTTGCTAACTACACGGCGAGTTCCAGAATCAATGGGAACGTCCGCCCAATTCGGCGCAGAGAAACCGTATTCAATTTCATAGGCATCTTCGTAAAAGGCGCGTATCGACGTGAGCTGTCCCCAATTTTCAACCGTTGATTCTTCAACTTTGCCAAACAGCGACAGCCACTCTTGGCTTTGTAGGTATTTTGGAACGTCAACAGTCAAAATCACTAAATCAACGTCTGATTCTTCAGTAGCGGCATCACGGGCATGCGAGCCCACCAGCGCCACTCCCACAACATCCGATTGAACTTTCGTCCAAGAAATAAACGCTTCTAAAAAAGCTGTTGTCTCCAACTTCGGCACTGATTCCAATCAACTCAGAGAGTAAAATTCCACTCATTTCCCCAGCAAGATGGCTGAAAACCTTAGTTGGTGCTCTCTGAAAGCAACATGAAAAGTGAATGGGTGATGACTGAAATTCGTAGAGCCAGAAGAGTTTCGGGTCGTCACCCATGTGTTTGTACCTCCAAGACTCAATGCAGCAATCCAGCCTTTGTGCTTTTCGTGGCAAAGAAGTTAACAACCGAGACTTGGCTTTATGGCGTTAGCTGCATTGATCAGCGATTCCCCCTGTGCTTGAGTGAGGGTGCCGCTGTTGATAACACCCTGGACCTGATTGATGAATGAGCTCAACTGGTTGCAGGCCGCGCCTGTTTGATTGGCGTCGAGCTTGGCAATGACCTGGTTGAGCTTGTTGATCAAGCCGTCACCCTGATTCTGCGTGAGTGTACCGCCTGCGATCAGTGCTTCGACCTGAGCAATCAGCGCCGCGATCTGATCCTGGGGTGATTGCGTCTTCTCGAGAGCTATAAACCGGGGGCTTGCGCCGACTGGAATATTGGTAGTTACAGTGTTAGTGGCCGTGTCGATCACTGAGACGCCGTTGCTAGCTTGGTTCGTTACGTAGGCAAAGGACCCATTCGCAGTTATTGCTACATCTAGTGGGCCGGCTAAGACCGGTACAGTAGTTGTGACAGTGTTAGTTGCCGTGTTGATTACCGAGACAGATCCGAAAGAAGTACTCGCTACGTAGGCGAAGGCGCCACTCGGAGTGATGTCTATTCCAGCAGGGCCCTGAAGAAGTATGGTCGCACTGACTGTATTCGTTGCTGTATCTATCACCGTGATGCCGCCGCCAAATCCATGCGTCAGGTAGGCAAAAGCCCCGTTCGGAGTGATCGCTATATCAAACGGACCAGTCCCTGCGGGTATGGTGGCGACCACAGTGTTGGCCGTCGTGTCTATCACCGATACACTGGCACTCAATAAATTCGCGACATACGCAAAGGCCCCGCTCGGAGTGATGGCTATTCCAAATGGAAACACTCCGACCGGTACAGTTGCGACTACCGTGTTTGTTGCTGTGTCGATAACTGAGACCGAGGCGTTAAACTCATTCGTCACGTATGCGAAGGCCCCGTTCGGTGTGATCGCTACCAGCGTTGGACCTTGTCCCACCGGAATAGTGGTAACGACCGTATTGTTTGCAGTGTCTATCACCGAAACAGAATTGCCCTGAAAATTCACTACGTAGACGAAGGATCCATTCGGCGTGACGGCCACTCCTGTCGGGCTTGATCCGACCGGTACGGTAGCGGTCACCATGTTCGTGGAGGTATCGATTACTGAGACGGTGTTGCTGCCAGAATTCGTCACGTAACCTTTTTGAGCGAGCGCGGCGGTGGGTCCGAAGACAACGAGAAATAGTGCCAGCGTTACGACTCGAATCGCTGCGCTGAACAATGGGCTTGAGAATGTGGGAGTAAATCGCGACATGATTATCTGTCCTTTCTATGGGGTGCCGTGAGCACTTCAGATTTCCACCAACTCGTATCAACTACGATTAGTAATCTCATCTTCGTCGGGAGTCTGGGATCATGCGACGAAGCAGATCTTTAGAGCAGGTTGCTATTATCTTTTCTCGCGAGTCTTCGCGCCCAGCTTTCAGAGTTTCTTGCCAAATCACTTGAGAGGTTTAGCAGGCGAACAAAATCTTACACATAATCATGTGGAGGACTTGGTGTTCGGCAATCTGATCGGACATCCATCGATTCGTTTCATCGTGGGATGAGTGGTTTGCCTTCTGTGTACAGTCTAAAATCTTTAATAAGAACCGTGCCGCGCGGTTTACCGGATATCCTTCTCGCCGGTTTGAGCGTTGGGTTATCGGGATATGTTTTTCCGTTGAACCGCAACTCAGCGTAATAACCCGGTATGATACCACCGCCCGCCACGAAGACAATTAAGTTTCGCCACCCATGCGAACGATCCAGCGCCGCAACCACCAACGGATGAGTCAAGTTAATCGTTGAGATTAGCCTGTAGCTTTTACCGCGCTTGGCGAAAATGTGTGTCTCACATCCACCAGTGCCACACACGTCCGGCCCGACTACATGCACCATTACTTCGGGCGTCCTGTCTCCGTTCAGGTCGAACAACTTGGGAAAGTATCGAACTTCGCCGTCGTCGTCAGAATACATCTTCCGCAGTTGGTTTTCGAGAGTCGAGTCGAGCGTAGCTTGAGCAGAGACATCGAGGCATCGCAAGGACAAAACAAATGTTAATACCGTAAATTTGAGAATCATCGGTTGCGCGCTTCGCCTAAGTTCTTGCGGTTTTAAATCCGTGCCGATAAGCAAGGGTGACAATCATCCGATCCCGTTAACCTGCACTGCGCACAACACGAGCGGACGTTGGGTCCTGTTTCCTAATCAGCAATCTGAACACAAGCACATGGGTGACTAGAAGGAGAGGGACGCCGAAGATTGGGATGAAATAAGCTGCTCCTAGTAACCCCGGCGTATCCGGAAGCGAAATGCGGCCACCCTGGTAAAACGCATTCAGCAGGTCGGCACTGCCAAGGACGTTGAAAATCCAGACCAGAGGTCCGCCCAACCTGGTCCTGAGAGCGGCAAGCGCGACGAGGGCCAAGGTCGCAGCTGCCAAGTCACCGTAGGCGAGGTCGCGAGCGAATATAGTGGTGGCCAATTGTGAAGACACGACCCCAGGGATCAAAACTGCGAGACCGATGTACCTGAACCCATGGAGCACGAGCAGCGGCTTAAGTGCGTCGGCGCGTTCCCGTTTGCTTATCCGCGGCCAAATGTATTGCGCGGCGAAAACACCCCAAGCAAGAAGACCGAAAGCCACAGTTAATCCCCAGATTAGCGGTATAGGCACAACTCCCTCCTTTCTTCGTCCGAATTGTAATTGTTTGTCATTCCCAACGAGAGGCGACAACAATCGCTTGCCAAAAAGTAGGTCAATCCTCGTTCCATTATTTCTTCCTCAGTTGTAAATTCGAAGCGTTTCACAATTCCTGCGCTTCTCACGTTCGGAGCAAATCGCATGCGCCGATATGAATGAAGACGTGTCGACCGCTAAACTCGCAGTCTTGGTGCCGATGCCCTACGTTAGCGGATGGTTGCTACCGGGAATAATATATGCCTCGCCTAGGGTGCAGGACCTAGCCGGAATTGGGGTTGGTCATCTAAAGACTTGATAACAAAACTCATCGATCTAGCGCTCTGCGAAACTCGCGAACATCCCCGTTGAGAATCTTATTTTACGACGACCGCAATTTGTGGCTAGGAGCTTAACGTCTGGTGGGCGAGATGGGCGCATTGGAAGACGCTATGCGTCGAGGTAGCCGTTGTAAGCACGAGCTTAGTTCAGAACGGGCGTCCACGTAGCATCAAACGACATCAGAACGCCACCTGTGATTTCAGTCGGAAGATTCATCGGTGGGATTCTTTTATCTTGAATTAATCGGTTCATCATCAGCAGAAATGTTCCGTAGTCGCTGTCCCTCGAAGAAACCCTACCCAGGTTCAAGAATGAGGAGCTCTCGCTATTCAGATGCGTATGAACAAAGCTGAAGTACAGTTGTGAAGGATCGAGCAGCTTGAAACACCTTTCTATCTCCCACGCCAACTCTGAACTATAACTCGCTTGGACAATCACCACTTCCGAGATACTTATCAATGATTCAACTCTTTCCCGCCACTCGTCATCCCTGAAATACAGTCTAAGTGCCCCTAATGGTTGGCTTTTATCATCCGGGGATCCCACGGCGACTACAGGTCCTATCCTCCTTAAGGCTGAGATCAGACGTTCCTCAGAGGTTTTTAGAGTCACTGTGGATTCGTGCATTATAGGATCAACATAAAATGGGCGCAGTAGTAATACTGGTGGCCGCGGATCCTTAAAGGCCCTTTGTGGTCTATATAGCAATTTTTTTGCGACCCTCAATATGATAACGAGGCGATGCCTAATGAGCTTTATACCAAGGATAAACATCAGAATTAGGAATATGGGTACAACATAGGAACTTGACTTGAGGGTACTAATCAGTCCGTAGAGGATAACCGGATACAAGCTAATAGAAGCTATAAAAAATACCCCAGCTCCTATTACACACAATATGACCTTCAAGATGTAATAACTGGGCTGGATTCTCGCATGCATTCTGAAGTCAGCAAGTTTGAGCTCACCCCGATTCATCCATAAATGATCTCTGTTATTAGGATCCATACATCTTCACCGGGTTTTGGAGCGTTCATCCGAGAAGGCTAAAGCTCAGGTGGATCGCCATCGAGCCAGGAAGATGCAGGCGATTGCAGTGAGCATCTCCAGTGAGCTCTGATCTACATCAACAAAGAGATCCCAAAGGTTTTTGCGCCACTCCTTCACGAAGAGTGAGTGACCTTGAATGGAAGAACCCGAGTGGTACGCTCGGAAAAGCGGTATGCGAAATACCCAGGTCGCGCCACCAGTCAAGCTGATCACATACCGTGTCCGCAACAGATGTGTGCACTGGATAGTCGCGAGCGTTTCCGATCCCTTCGCGATCACAAACTGAGGAACCGGAAATCGGCGCGTGCGTCGCACTGAACGGGTCTGACCACTGCGATCCGTGGCAATCCACTCTTTCGGAGACACTATGACTGGTAGCGGCGAAACTGAACGGAGTTGAAGCTCGACGATCTCACCCTCAGAGGTAACCTCTACATCATCAGATTGCGTAACCCGAAAGCGGTATTGAGTGCTCTCGCTCATTAACTGACTATCTTACTGGGTTCCAATCAACTTCGGGAGTAGGAACAGCTTTCGAGTCAGGCAGGATCAAGCTTGACCCTTAACAGGTATGTGCGTCTGGTAAAATGGAACAAATGACAAGCTGTATCTTTTGCAAGATCGTAGCCGGACAACTTGAGTCGAGCAAGGTCTATGAGGACGAGGAAATACTAGCCCTTATGGATATTCAACCAGTGCGGCAGGGTCAAGTGCTCGTGATCCCGAAACAGCATATCGATCACTTCTCTGACATCCCCGATGCACTAGCTTTGAGGATTTATAGAAAAACGCATTCGCTGCTCAAAGCCGTGCGCGAGGTAGTCCGTCCCGAACGGATGGGCCTGGTCGTCCATGGCTACGGGGTTCCCCATGCCCATGTGGTCATCGTACCCCAGCACCATGAAAACGATATTACGTCAGGAAGAATGGCGGACATTGAAAATGGCCGAGTGATTTTTACCGCCAGAAAGCTGCCGTTAGTTCCGCGAGAGGAGCTCGATCAGATGGCTCAACTAATCAAGAAAGCCACCACTTCTCAATAGTTCACGAATTTGAAACATTGGAAAAGAGCTTTTCGAAGTTTTATTTTCTGTATTGAATGATGAGGTAGCTCACTTCGTTTAGTTGATAAGATCGGTGACCTTCATCCCATTCGTAGGTCTCTTGGACAATCGGGTTTCCAAAGGAATCGAAGCGATAAACATATTTCGTTTTATCTTTCAGAGTGCCATCGGAGCCATATCGCACTTCCTCAAGTTCGTTTCCTCTTCTGTCATATCGAGTTGACTCAAGTCCTGCAAACTCTCCGTTCGCTTTGAACTGCAAGACGACTGCCGGTTTGTTTTGTCCATTGTATAAGAAGAGTTTTCTGTGCGGCCCACCAAGAGAATCTGTCGGCAGAAACCCCGAACCGTCCTTGTTGGAAAATGCGCATTCCTCTTTGACAAGTCCGCTGTCATAGTAACTGTATGTCCAGCGGTGCGGTTCAAGGTTCTCTTCCGGATGATAACTCATCGAGGTCCATTGAATTTTGCGACCCGCTTTGTCGTAGCCAAATTCGCTCTTATTCACGAGCTGTCCTTTGAGGTTATATCCGTTTTCCGCAATCAGACTTCCCGTTGAATCGTATTCATAAACCTTTCTTTCAGGTAGATAAACAAACTTGCTGCGAGTCCCAACACTTTCAATGAGACGGCCGTTTGAATCAAAAGCGTGCCTGTATTCCCACAGAATCGATCCTCCGGCCGTAAAATATTTCTCTTCATGGAGGTGCCCATCGGAAGTAAAGCGTTCAATCGAATCGATGCGTCGCCGGCCGCGTCGGAGTCGACCATTCTCAACATTGTAATGAACTGTATAGGTACTTACGCTCAGTACTGGGCCGCGATAGCCGCGCCCATTTCCCTTTGTCGTATTCTGTGCGTTAGAGACAACAACAGATACAACAATGAAGAGCACGCTGACGCAGAGGGTGAAGAGTTTTTGGGAGACGAGTTTTATTCGCAAGCTATAACATCCGCAGGTTTTACTCTCGGTTGTGTGCTTTGGGACGCCAATACGTCAAACGACTGTATTACGCTTCACAAATCCTTATCAGTGTTGCTTGATTTGCGAACTGACGTTGGGCGTGCCTGCATCGGAACCAATTTACCCATAACAAGCTCCTCCGGTGAAGGACTAACGACCATCCCGCCTCCGACATTGGGCGGAAGGAGTTGACCTTTATCCTCCACAGCAATAGCACCCATCACTTGAGGCTGAAACAACTCGAGCTTTTCTGCAAAACGATAAAAGCCGACTCCAGCCATAAGACTTAATACAAAGGACGCAACAGCCGTCGCCACGCGCGTCAGTCTCCGCTTGATCGCACGTAGTCCAACCGGACAATTTTGAGTAATGATTGATCCGTCTCGTCTCCGGTAAAAACGAACACACAAGCGTCCTTCAGCTTGATTAATCAGCCGGTCTGCTTCAACTCGCGACATTTCCGAAAGGTTATAGACGTTAAGGTGGCACTGCGCACATAAACGTACTCGCTCGTTGCCAAACATACTGTCCCAATCAGCGCTGCAGGGAGATGCAACGCGAATGTTGTCGAGTCTGCTGGTGAATCGTGCCATGGCTTTTTTCCTCGTGTCGAAAGTTACCCTGAGAGAACGATACAAAACGTCCTTCTTGCAGAACACCAGACCGGAAATAAGAATTTAACGATTAAGCGGCTGTTAAGGGGCTATAACCTCCGAACCGTATACACCAGTCCTGAGGACGCGATGTGATATCGTGGTGACGACTCTTCTGGAGTTGATAATGAAACCGCTAATCGCTCTTTCCGTCATCCCCTTACTGCTCACAGTATTCTCCGCGTGCCGGAATTCTGACACGCGACTTTCTTCCAGCAATGTATCTGCGATCGCACCGGAATATGAACGAGCCATTCAAGACTTAACCGAGGGCAAAGATCCGCAAACGGTAAAAACGGCTATCTTGGTATTGAGTGATGCAAAGACCCAGGCCTTCCCCGCTCTGATCAAGCATCTGAGCGACAAAACACCCGCCTCTGTCGAACACTTCAGCCTCCGCGCCATACTGTGTGCGCCGGAATCAACCCCTTGTCCTCCCTGGCAACCGACAATTGGCGAAGCTTGCTTTGAGATTCTACAGTCCGAAGTCGAAGGCAATTGGCCCAAGGCGTTCAGGAGCCACTACATCCTCACCGCCGATAATGTCGGAGAGTGGTGGGAATCTCGCCGGACCATGTCACTGAAAGACCTCCAACTCGATGCTGCTACAACCTCGTTGGAGCGTGCCAAACGTAACGGCGATGCCGACGCGATCAGATTCCTGCAAGAACACTTGAAGGACGTTCAGTCAGGGCGTTGCTGTCCAGAGGGAATGGGAGGGGGATGAGCTCCTTAACTAATCAGGCGAGACTTTGCCGCAAATTTCGATTGCGTTTACCCAGCAGATAATGCGTTTCCAATTCAGAATGCTTTAGAACGCCAAAAAGCTAATTACTCGTCTTCACTTTCAGCCTCAGTGCAATGAGGCTTTCAGTAATGCGAAACACTTCTTGAATATCAGCAAATGTGGTTGTCGGGTCATTGTTGTAATTCATCAAGCGGTGTTCGTAGTTGCGGTCTGCCGCGATTTCATCGATAACGAAACGCGCTTCCTGTTGAGCAGCGCTACGATGTTCAGCCTTGCCGCTCACTTCGATTGTTGCTCTTTGCAGGGCACAATATAAGCTGAAGGTCTTAGCTTCCGCTGGACATTCGCGATTATCAGCCCGATTCCATTTCGCGGGGGAATCGAGTATCTCGCGCGCTCGCTTTATGATTTGTAAATCCGCCTTCGTTACGGGAGGCCTCACGTTTGAGTCACCCGCTGATTGAGTTGTGGTGGCTTGCGCCATGACAGCGACTGGCAGAAGGAGAGTGACAACAAGAAGGCTGTTTTTGAGAAGAATTCTCGTGACGCTGATTTTGTTCGGCATGGATAAACCTCCGAAGTGTTAGGGGAAGTGCTTGTTCCACCATTGAACAGCAACTTCTAAGACAAGCGATATCTTGACGCAAAGTTTATCCGCAGCAAACTCGAAACGAAAGTGGATGTTTCACCCATAAACAACAAACCGCGGACGTAATCGATATCGATCAACTTTGATTGTTGAAAATGGAGAAAGCACAGGAAGTATTTGAGGCGGCCATCCAGGCTGAAGAAGCTGGCGATTCCGATACAGCAATTCGGCTCTACGAACAGACTTCGCTCCTCGTCCCTGAGAATCCCCTGCCACTAATGAGGTTGGCAATACTGTTTTCGACGTTAGGTAAATGGAAGCAGGCAATTCGTGTTGGGCATCAAGTCACAAAACGACAGCCGCAGGCTGATCAAGCCTATTGCCTGATTGCGCGAGGCTATGCTGAACTCGGTCGGTGGACATCAGCCGAACGGTTCTACCGGCAGTCACTGGCTATCAAGCAAGAACCATGGACCTGGCTGTTACTCGGTTCGGCACTTGATCGTCTAGCACGACACGATGAGGCGGAAGAATGTCTTCGAAATGCTCTCAAGGTCGATCCTGATTACTCCGAAGCTCACTACAATCTCGGTTACAACTATAAAAAGGAAGGCAATTTCGCTCTTGCGGAGAAGCACCTCAGACGAGCCATCGAAATCGATCCGAAATACGCACTAGCCTATGCCGAGCTGGGAGCGTTGTTGGCCGGACAGAAGAATCGAGCAAAGGAGGCGGTAAGCTGTTTAAGAAACGCCCTTGATCACGATCCTAACGACGGATGGTCCATGGCGTACCTGGCCAATGCGTTATTGAAACTTCGAAAGCTCGAACTTGCTGAAGAGCAGCTTCGCCGATTGCTGGAACTATGGCCGACTAACGCTATGCCTTATTGGCTCTATGGCGACTTTCTCGCATGTGAGAGAACAGACAGTTCAACCGCCGAATGGCATTTGCGGAGGGCCGTTGAACTCGAGCCCACAAACCAATGGGCCAACTATTACCTGGGGAAACATTTGTTTTACTGGGATCGAGACGACGAGGCAAAGAGATTTCTCACGAAAGCTGCGCGTTTGGGTCATTTGAAAGCTCGCGAACTGCTTCAGCAATTGGAAGGCGATGCGAGCGGCTGATCGCTTCAAACTCAATTTCCCACAATCAACGGTAAGCCTCGAAACTCAGCGAACAACGTCCAGGTATTCTATTTTTGAGGCCGTTAGCTGGAATCTGTACCCACCCAAATGCCCGTAGTGCGCTCCCGGGCGCGCGAAAAGAATTCCTGTGACTCGAACTCGGTTTGCCTGCGAGCCTACGCTGCCGGATTTGATGATCTTCGTGTTAGGTGCAGTATCGAGCCACATCTCGTCCAACACCGACACCTCGAATCCAGTTTGATAAATTCCCTCGTATAAGATTTGCTTGCGGTCCCATTGAGCAGGATCTTTTTTGATGACATCCAGCGAAGCAATTTTCTGCGGTGGTCCCATCACAATTGGATCCATCGAGAACACACGAACCACGTAGACCGGTCGATGTGTAGCCTTGGACATCTCATCATCGCTCAACAACTCACCTTTAACCCTGACAGGAGATTCGATTACGCGGTCAAACTTGTTCCGGTAGCGGTTTGGATCAGTTGCCTTGAAAGCTGCCGGCACCAGCGAAAGAGTTCCGCTCATTCCTTCCGGGATGCGAACTTCAACCTGGCCGTATTCGGCCCTGGCAAGGTCTTCCGGCTTGGATGGACCATACAACGGTTCGAGAATTTCGAGGTCGACAGATTGGTTCAAATATCTATTGGCGTTCTCAATTAACTCTGACGGCCGTAATGGGGCCTTCCTCGTTTGTGCAGGCAAACCACACGACAAAATCATTACAACCAGCAGGAGATAGAATGGCATCGTTGCTCGCAAGCGTAGTTCCTTTTTTTCGGTAGTTACGGTGCTCGAATAACTAAGTCGCGTTCAAGCTGACGGCGGATTGATTGATTCTCTGACTTCAGCAATATTCTCATCGTCAAGCCATATCGCATCGACGAGTTCAAATACTTCTTCTGCCAACGGTGTATTGATCACATCTGCACGGGGCAAAGCACGGCCGACAAGTGGGTGCGACGAAATCTGGGTCTTGTCGGCGTCAACTACCATGAATCCGAATCGATCAGAGTCGATAAAGAAATGTAGCGCGATGGCAAACTTGTCGGCCGCGGTCGTACCTTCACCAAACTCTCCGAGGATAAGATAGAAGTCCGCGCCATGCTTGAAGATCTGATTAGCCGTCCAGTGCACTTGATAAAGAGCATAGGGCTCATCATTCAAACGCACCATGCCAGCCGCAAGTCTACTCGAGTCGCCGCAACACTCACATGGTCCGTAGTCAGTGACTCTACTTCCCTCAGAGTGAAACATATCTCAAAGTGAAATCAGTCATTCAATAGGAGGCAACTACTCCACGATTTTCCCATCGCGTAAATCAAATCTCTTTCTGATCGCGATTAGCGCCGTGTACGAGTAGGGCTCCGAATCGTCGTAGCCATAGTCGCGCAAATCAATAGCTTGTTTCAAACTAATCCCATAAGGCATCTCGATATACCCAAATCTATGATCGCTCCGGATCTCGCCTTTCTCAATTGCCGACAAATCCAAATACGCTACCTTCCACGAACTATCGTCGCCCCAAACACAACCAGCCACAAAACCGAACGGGTAATAGAGCCGCGGCGAAATGACTCTGTAGTAAGCTGAGTCTCGCATCGTCTCCTCATCCGGCTCATTACACGGAGACACCTCAGTTCTCCCATCCGGGGATTTATACTCCCTCAATATGTAAGACGGCACGTAGAAATCAACGGGACAAAACCCTCCCGCATGAGGCTCTTCACCACCAATATCTTTACAGGACGGAAGCTCCATGACTCTTGTCGCGGTATAGTGAGGCGAGTACAGAGCATAATCTTTGTCGTCTTTCTTAAATGGAAAAAAGGTGTTGTAGAACACGCCGTAGTTTCGCGTGTATTCGCCGATTTGCTCTTCACCCTCAGGACTAACCAAAAAGATTCCAACCTTCTGTCCCTGCCAGCCGCCGGGAGTAAACTTGAAAGTCTCGAGAATCTTTGTAGTGTAGCCAATCATTTTGAGACCTAACTTCCGCAGGATTCCAATCAGGGCACGAGACACTTGCCAACTCAAGCGACCAATAGTGTTAGGCAGTTAATGCTGATTGGGAAAGAGGTTGCGGAGGCGCTCGATCGCCTCTTTACCAACGAAGTCCTCTGTCATTTCAGTACTCTCTATCTCTCGCGCCACAACTTCGCAGCGACGGTTACTCTCCTCTTCCCAGTCGACAAATACAAATTTTCTTAACGGCGGGGTCGCGTACATTTCACTTAGTGAGTAAAGTATCATCCCATCTACGGTTATAATGCTCGCCGAACGCACTCTGCCAAACCGAATTACAAACAACCGCTTTTCTTCAGTTAGCACCACAACCAGGACAACGCGCTGATAAAAAACGGAGCGCAGAAAACCACTCTTGTACGTTGCTTTCACAATGACGCCATCATGGACGTCCGGCTCTTGGATGTATCCAATGAATTTTTCTTCAGACATTCTTTTGGCTGATTTTCGTTTTTTGAACTCAATTCGGTCGTTGTGGTTGAAATAAATCCGGAATCGCGTCGATGACCTGCGCCCGCAGCGGTTTCAATTTCAACTGCTCCGTCAAAAACGCGATGCGGTCACGGCGAGCTGCGGCGTTCAATGCGTGTGGCGCGTCGTACAGCTTAAAGCGTTTGGGCTCGCTCACGACCTTCTCAAACTCACGCGCGACGTCAGGCGTCAGGAAAGGCTCTTGCGTCGCGTATTGCAGAAAAACAGTCGCCGGTGCCGCATGCGAAACAAACTTCCCTTCATCGAGATAGACGTGACTCGCCATGTAAGCGTCGAACTTCTCCGGTCCCACTTGTTGGCGGAACTGCTCGAAGCCGCCAGTCTTCCGAATCACGTCGTCCGAGATGGATCCCGCCATCAAAACAAATGCCTTGAATCTGTGGTCCACGCCGCTCAGCGTCGCGCCAACGGAAGCGTTGTAACTGTGACCGACGAAAGCGAGCCGTTTTGGGTCGACATCTTTGCGAGTCAATAGAAGATCAACTCCCCGTCGCATATCAATCACTTGCTGCACCTTTTCAGCGGCCCGTTTTTCGGACAACGGATTCTGGTCAGTAACATATCCCGGTCGCGCAATCGGGCCGTCCGTCAAAAGTGAAACAACTCCCGTGGACGCGAGCGCGATAGCCTCGTCGAGAAACTGTTTCCGGTTTCTCATTTCCGAGTTGGTCCAGTACCAGTGACCCCACACCACCGCCGCAAATGGCCCTTTACCTTTCGAGGGCACGATGAGGTACGCAGGCACGACGCCACCTTTCGGACTGGCGTAGGTTATGTCGTAAACAGTCACATCGCCGCGTTTTTGCGAACTAATGATCTTCAGGTCCAGCGGCGCCTTCGCGTCGTAATCAAAATGCCGCACCAACTCCGGATCTTGTGCGAAAACCACGGCGCTATATAGGAGAAGACATGCAATGCTTAGGGACAACCTGACAAGTACGTACGACGACTTCATTGTCGAAACCTCCTGCGGTCTGTCGTTGAGATTGATCATTTTACAGGATGCATGCAACTGCCGAGACTACAAAAATTCAGAAAAACTTCTGTTGACAGGTCACTATGGTTGACATAGTGTCTTCTCCGCTTAACAAGCTGGGAAACGTGTAGTCGCCTTAATCGAACTTCCTCAACATGTGATCTTTTGTCTTATGCTGTACCTGCCGTTTCCTCATGCTGATTTAGTTTCAACGCCTCGCAACCCACGACCTTCCACAAAGGAGATTTGTTATGACTAACTTCACTCACAAATTTTCAAAGCTGATTTTAGGCGCGACGATATTGGTTATCTACGGAGCCAGCATCGCGTTCGCCCAAACCAAAGACGAGCAGGTGGCGTTCACCGTCACCGGTACGGCCGTGATCACGGGTGTGACGCACCTGCCTGGTGGGCTGACGCAGGTCAACTTCGGTACTTCGGGCAAAGCGACGCATCTGGGAGACTTCACCGGACCGTTGACGCGCATCCAGGATAATCAGGGGAACTTTGGTTCCACCGCAGTCATCGTCGGGGCCAACGGGAAGGACAGTGTGTTCCTTTCCGTCAACGGGCGCTTTGAGCGTTCGAAAGACAAGTGTGTGGTCACTTCCACTGGTACTTACACCGTAACCGGTGGCGCCGGTGCGTTCGCCAATGCCACGGGGAGTGGGACAATCGAAACGCAATTCGACCTATGCGCCAGTACCGCCAGGGGAAGTTACACGGGAACGATCTCCAAGCCGAACTCAAACTAAGAGGAACTCGCTTGTCAGTTCAACTCTGAGAAGTGATCTCTATTTTGTTCGGGAGTGCAGCGCAGGCGAGGGGCTCTTTATCAAGCCTTCGCTGAAAGGTTGCTGACTGTTATTGCGCGATCGTGAAGGATTCTAATACTCATTGAGGCCGCTTATCAGGACCAGGTCGTTCAACCAGGCGCCGCGATTGAGCGCGAATGATTGGCCATCAGGGGAATAACCAAAGTCAAAGAGTTCATCAGCATCCAGGTTCAACGGCTCCTCGCTTAAACTACCGTTCAGCGATTGCTTTATGATCGCTCTCCGTCCATTACGCTCACCTGCATAAATCACCGTCTGGCCATGGTCCATCCACTGTATCCTGGAGATCCAGCCAAAGAAATCCATTTCCTTAACAGCAGGTCCACCGTCAATCGGCAAAATCAAGAGCCGGCGTTTTAATTCGTTTCGGCCGATGCAGGCGATCAGTTTTCCGTCAGGAGAAACTTCGGGTGTACTGGCGACAAAGTCGGTAAGTTGGGATGGCTCGCCACCGTCAACGGAAACTTTCCACAAGTGCCAATTATCGGTTGAGTTGAAAAGAACCCATTTACCATCAGGTGTGATTGTTGGATTGGTTTTAGCGGAACCATTGGTGAGTTGTGTTTGGTTCAACCCGTCGATGTTCATGCGCCAGACTTGAAATGAGCCACTGCGATTCGAAACAAATACAATGTAGCGATTGTCGGAAGTTACGGCCGGTGAACCATTGACGCCGGCGTTAACGGTCAGTTGTCTTTGTTCAGTACCGTCCGGCTGCATAATCCAGATGTCTGTATTGCCGCTTGCCGTTGACGAATAGACAAGTTGTCCGCCTGGCGTCCAACAAAAATTGTCCAGGGCCGGAGTTATCCTTTTCAGACTTTGAAGATCACGGCTGGAACCAACCCAAATGTGCGATTCACGGATTGACTGTGAGGCGGCGGCATTATCGGCGTTGCCGGCTATGCTGAGATCCGAATATGAAATCAATCCTTCGGTGATCTGGCTAATCTCCATACCTGGATAAGAGACGCGAAACAGTTGATTCGAGTCGCCGGGATTCTTTCTTGCCGACAGAATTAATCCAGTCTTGTCACGTAACCAGCCCATCTTTTTAATCAGGAAGAATCGAGACGACGATAAATCCTTTTTGGCGCCACCGTTGATATCAACGGCTACGAGACTCACCTCCTGTCCGCCTGCGGATGAGTTTCCATAAGCGCAGATGATCGATTTGGCATCCGGAGACCATAGCGGTACGTCCAACTTGTCTGGATGCGCACTCACCATCAAAGTGCGCTCGTTGCTGCCGTCAGAGTTTGCAACCAGTAATGAATATTCTCTTTGTCCATCCCGGTTGATAACTTCCCGAATAAAAGCAATCTGACTGTCATCGGCAGAAATTGAAAACTTGCCTTCGAGACCATCGAGTATCTTTGTCGGTACGCCCCCCAATAACGAAACTCGGTAGAGCGCGCTCGGATCACCCTTGACGAAGTAAAGCGACTCACCGCTGTTTGCAAACATCAATCCGGCGATTCGATCCGCGTGCACGATCTCTATGTTTGTGTTGGTCGCCAGTTGTCGCACCCAGATACCAAGCGCGTCTCTCGAGCCACGCGTATAAGCGACGTACTTTCCATCTTGCGAAATAGCGACGTATTGGCTTTGACCATTTGCCGTTAATCTTTCCAGCTTCAAAGCCCTGGGCGAAACTGCCTTGCCGTTGCCTTCGCGATTTTCTGTTAAGCGCTTGCCGCGGTTTCCAACTCCCCACGAAATTAGCGCGAGAGCCGTCACGACCACGCTGATTACGGTCAGAATAAGAATTGGCCTGGTGCGTATCAGCGGCAACGTAACGGGTGGAGGTGTGGAGACGTGTTTGGCAGCGAGAGCGGCACGCGTTTCGTCGATTCTCTCGACAAGAGGCTCCGCCGTTTGAACTTCGTTGTTACCGCTCGAGAGCGACTCCACCGCGGCAATAAAGCGGTAACCGCGCCGCGCAATCGTTTGAATGTAAATCGGGTCGCGGGCGTTATCCCCCAGCGACTTCCGGAGTTGCTGAATGTTAAAGGTGAGGTTCGCCTCTTCGACAAATGTGTCGGGCCAAAGACGCTTCATCAAGTCTTCTTTGAGGACAATCCGGCCATGGTTCTCAACCAGGACGAGAAGCGTCTCAAAAACCTTCGGCGCCAACGCTACGGGCATTCCATCGCGCAGTAGGACCCGTTCACCAGTATCAACGGTGAAGTCTTTGAATTGAAGAATCTGCCCGCGTTTTGAAGACATGATGTCCTTTGAACTTCCTAATAACTTTCTTTTGAACTCCTAAGGACTTTTCAGGGCCGGATTTATAGGCTTTAGCCCATGGACAGAAAACGAGAAATTTGAGAGGGAATTCTATCAACAGGCCTCCACTGCACACCACCTCCACGGAAGGTATCCACCCCGAATGAAACACATAAAATTAATAACAATTCTCTTAATCACTGCCTTATGCGCAATCGCAGTTATTCGTCAACGTACAACTTTTGCCCAACTGAATGACCGCACACAAAACCCCAATGTCGCCAATTTCGGAATTGCGAAATCCCTGACAGAGCAGATCGGCAACGGAACCGGAGATTGGTCCACACCTGATTCTTCGTCTTTTATTATTGCTCGCGATCCGTTTCGTGCGATTCGCCGCGGGCGTCAACTCTTCCAAAGGAAGTTCTTGCGTAGCCAGGGACAAGGCCCATTGGCAAATGATGGCACCGGGGACATTAACAATAATCTATCGTTGGGAGCCGGTGTCAGCGACAGTTGCGCCGGATGTCACGGGCGGCCAAGAGGCTCAGCAGGCGTGGGCGGCGACGTAGTGACGAGGCCAGATAGCCGCGATGCACCACACCTGTTTGGAATCGGCTTGAAAGAAATGCTGGCCGACGAGATCACCGCTGATCTGCGTTTGATACGATCGCAAGCCATCACCGAATGGCGCCGCACGAATCGCAGTAGCAGCAAGCTACTCGTAAGCAAAGGTATCGAATTCGGCATCATCGTTGTTCGCGACGATGGTCTGATCGACACGTCGCAAGTGCGTGGCGTCAACCCTGATTTGCGGGTCCGTCCATTTTTCGCTCATGGCGCAAAGATTTCGATTCGCGAATCTGCGATTGGTGCGTTCAATGAGGAAATGGGTTTGCAGTCAGTCGACCCGGATCTGATGCGAGCTCACAATGGCGCCAGCATCACCACGCGTTCCGGTATGCAACTGAATGGCTCAACTGATCAGATCGAGGCGCCTCCAACCGATGCCGCGTCCGCCGATCCGGATCAAGATGGAATCACGAATGAACTCCCCCCCAGCCTCGTCGACTTCATGGAGTTTTACCTGCTCAACTATTTCAAGCCGGCACTCTACCAGCAAACACCCCAGACCGAACACGGCGAGCGACTGTTTGTTAAATCGGGCTGTGCCGGCTGCCATATTCCCAACCTCCAAATCAACCGCGATCGCCGCGTCGCCGACGTTGAAACCGTATTTGATCAGGAGCGCGGTATTTTCAATAACCTCTTTGCGACCGCGAGTCCCCTGTTCGATACTGTGGACGATCATCTTGGGTTCCCAACACTGAAACAACCTGGACTGCGACCATTCCTGGTCCAAAACATCTTTACTGATCTCAAGCGTCACAACCTTGGACCTAACTTTTACGAACGAAACTTCGACGGCACAACCAGGACAGAATTTCTGACAATGCCACTCTGGGGAGTCGGCTCAACTGCACCGTATGGCCACGACGGACGCAGCATTAATTTGAGAGAAGTCATTTTGCGTCATGGTGGTGAGGCTCAGGCAGCTCGTAACGCTTTTGCAGGACTCGCACCCGAACAACAGGAACGCATCATCTCATTTCTAAACTCGCTGGTGATTTTTCCTCCAGACGACACAGCCTCGAACCTCGACCCGGGCAATCGTAGCGCCTTCAACTTTCCGCAGTTCGGGCACGGAAGCATCAAGCTAAGCGCGCTATTCAACAACCCAAACGATCCTGAATAGGGAGAAACCGGACTGCTGCCTATGACTGCGTGACTCCAACTCGGCGTGTTTTTGGCGACGCTAAGCGTCAATCGCAATCCCACGCGGAGTCACGGGTTCGATTCCCTTACGGGACGCCACTCAGCGATTTGAACGAAGAGCGCACGGCAACGCGATCGCTAATCATTATGAAGGCCAACGAGCAGAACTTGAAGCCGACCATTTAGCCGCACCAAGACCAAATGCATTACCGGAAGATTTACTCTTATGGTTTGCGTTCGCAGAGGCAAGCCTGCGCACTCCTGTTCGCTGTCGCAAGTATCCACGGCAATTTCATTCAGAAAAGGACCAAGATACGTGAGGTTCTGCTTATAAGTTGCCGTGCTTTCAGGTGGGTGCCTTCTAAAATATGCTCGCATCAGAGTGGCGGCCTCGTTGTAGGTATTCAACAGCGAATAGAATTCAACCACCGTGGTAACGCGCTCTTCTGAATCTGACGAATCAACGTTTTTCCACCATCTCTTGATCGTTGAATTTCGTTTCATGAACCTGACGACGTGGGCTGGGTACTGCTGTTGAGGCAACAGATCTCTCACGGACGTTTTCTGCAATAGGAACCTGCCGTAAATATATGACTCGCTCATGTAGGCCATGTTCCACAGCGCGATATAGAACTGCCGCAATTGATAGCTACCTACTTTGGAGACTACGTCCTTATCAACGATTCCGACAGAATCATCCGTGATGGCTCTGTAGAAAAGGTTGCTTGCGGGTGGATTATTGAGGTAGGGACTGAGATCGTGCGTTTTTTCAACGCGAACCTCTAATCGTCTGGCGAATTCCCGGACTTCCTGCTCCTCGGTCGCCGAGAGCTTCTGATGATTTTCCTGGTGCGATCCATTCACAGGAATGGAAGCCAATATGGAAAGACTCAAAAGAACTGAGGCCAGCATACGATGGTATTGGTCCATTTGTGATTGGTCGCTCCACTCATAAGCGTCTCGATGAGCACCAAAGAAACAACACCCCACTTCCAGCTATCACGCCTAATGGTATTCCTATTAGGAGCACTACATCTACATACCAGGTCGCATTATCGAAGATCCCTCTTCCGCAGGCTATGATGCCATGTCCCTCAATTAACCAAATGAGAATAAATGCGAGAAGCATCTCAGCGCCAAGAATGACCGAAGCGCTGAGCACTTGAAGGATTCGATATTTTCCAGCACTCATACCGCAGGAACGAGCAAGAAATATTCCCTCGCAAGGTTAACGAAAATCAACGGCGTTCCTGTCCGAAATGAGAGTTGCCCGCAATAATCTCACGACAGAAGCAATAAATTGGCCGTTAGAAACATTAGGACCATGATCGCTGAATCTAACCCGCTTTTAAACGTCGGCGCGACATTTTCGCGTGACAGGGGCTAGATCTGTAGGGCAGTATCGCTTGACTGCGAATCAAACCCGGTTGGAGGAAAAGGCGGCATGAGGCAAGTGTCGAATCTCTGGACGAAGCGGTCGTTCGCGAAGTTATCCACTTCTAGTTTGATGGTCGCTGCACTTGCGTTCATCGCCGTGATCGGCGTGCCGGCTCAGGCGCAGAACGACAAGATGACTCCTATCGCTACGCCTTCCCAGCCAAACGCGATCGAAATCGGGACCGGTCCGCTACCCGGTGCGAAGAACCCGGAGTCCTGGCATACCCAGTACGGCAGTCGGTTTGCGCGCAATGTAACTATTGCGACGTTGACACCCTTTCTGCCGGATCCTGCCAAGGCAAGCGGTGCGGCTGTCGTCGTCGCTCCCGGTGGCGGTTTTCGCACCTTGTCCATGGAAAATGAAGGCTGGAATGTCGCGCGTGCCCTCGCGGAAAAGGGGGTCGCCGCGTTCGTTCTTAAGTATCGCTTGAACCAGACCCCCGCGGACATGGCAGGATTCGAGCAGTCCATGCGGGAAATGTTTTCGGGAACGGCGCGGCCGCCGCGCCCTGACCCTGAGAAGGCGATCGCCGGTCTCGCACCGCAGATCGCCGACGCTCGCGCTGCGTTTGCACTGATCCGCAAACGTTCTGCCGAGTGGCACGTCGATCCTCAACGGATCGGCATGGTTGGCTTTTCCGCCGGCGCGATGCTAACAATGGCAACCACGCTCGCCGGCGAGGATGCGAAGCCAGCCTTCATCGGCAACATCTACGGTCCTCTCGCGCCGCTGACGGTTCCGGCCGACGCGCCGCCTCTGTTCATCGCCCTTGCTGCCGACGATCCTTTCTTCGCGAACGGTGGCTATGGTCTCATCGATAGCTGGAAGGCATCGAAGCACCCCGTCGAATTTCATCTTTATGAACAGGGTGGCCATGGCTTCGGGATGTATCCGAAGGAAACGACGAGCACGGGTTGGTTCGAAGCCTTTGTGCGTTGGATCGGGATGCACGGAATGCTTAAGCCGGGAGTGTCAGGAACTGGTGCCGCAAACTAGACGGCTATGCTATTCGCCAAGAGTGCTCTCAGTACGTTTTCATTCGAAGGCCGGCGTTCAAACTAATTCGAGACTATGTCGGTCCAGAATATTCTCAGCCGGTCAGTATCTTGAGCGAGCATCAAGCGCAATCCAATCGCTGTGTTAATAATTAGGATTCGCGTGTTCTTTGGAAAGCCGAAGTAGTTCTCATCCAAAACCTCAACCCGTGGCTTAAAAACCTCGTCGTGCATCATTACCTCAGTTAGTTCATCTTTTTTGGTAATTAGCGGACGGCCCTTATTTTTTTCGCGGATCATTGCTACGGCTTGCGACAGCGTGGCCGTGGCCGCCTTCATTTCCCCAACCGTCCCAACAGACTTACCAGATTCCTTCCGTTCGATCATATTCGCAAGAGTTGGATTGGTATGCAGCAATTCTATGACTTCAGACGGATAAAGATCTGTAGCCTTGATGTCCTGAGTCTCATCAGAAGATTTTTTGAGACCTGAGATGTACCCTAATATTAGAAAATTGTTCGCGGCGACATAGAAGTCCTTCCAGTCTGTAGAATCTGCTGTGGTTAGTAATTGAGAGCTGTACTCAAGTCCGGGGGCGAAGTAGAGGTCAACATGCTTGTCGTTGAGTGTTTTGGTTTTAAAACCTTTGTAGCGTTCCACGAAGTCCCTAAAGTACGAGTCGTTGATGATTGGGGTGAGGTCCTGAGTCTCGGCAAAATCGATGGTGAACTTTATCGCAAGATCTCGGGCTTCCTTTTCTTCTGCGTTTGTTGCCCGATGCTCCTCGGTTCGCTGGATTGATTGGGCAGGGCTTTCCCCGCAAAACAGCAAACACATAAGGATGAAACTGATAACGAGATACTTCAAATGCCAGGTCCTCCGGTGGATAAATCTCAATAACTCTGCACACGTAACCCTGCAACCAAGATGCCACGAACCAGGTTAGGGATGTTCGGTTCGAATCTTTGGGACGCTAAAACTATTTATTGCCGTTCGTTTCACCGAGACGCTTAGATCTTCTCGTTGTTCTCGATCTGTCCGCTTCCATAGCGGAAAACGAGCTCACCACCGAGCCAACCCGAGATCAAGATCAGAATCACGCCGGCCAGCGAAAGCAGAAACGGAAGCGTGAGTTTGCGGCCCACGAGCTCACTGTATCTGCCCGTTCGCAGTAACAGACTAATCGCAAACACCACAAGCGCAGTAACGTTGAGACGCGCGTGCCAGTTTGCGACTCTCTTCGCGTCGCCATTTTTGATTCCCAGCCAATCGATGATGCCTGGGATCGCCGCTGCGATCGCGCCCAAGCAGCCTGCTGCAATCAGGAACTTGGCAATTACGAGCAGCGTCGGATGCCGGAGAAAATAGAAAAGGACATCGACTGCAAACGACGTGGTCCAAAGAGCAAGCGGAAATGGAATTAGCATCGGGTGGATCGGATGACCGCCGATATTGGCTTTGCTTTTCATGCAACACTCCTTTCGGGAATGAATGTTGTTTACGAGTCGTTGAAAGCTTGCGCCCTGTGTATGCTCACGGATAATGGCCTCTTAAGTAAAATGCAGCGAGACAGCAATTCGAGAATGACAAATCGACAGGAGAGTCTTTATGCCGAGTAGACGCATCCTCTGTTTTTTTCTTGTGCTGTTACTCCTCATAGCGCCCGTCCTTGCACGGGCCGACAAAACGGACGACTTCGTCACCGCCGAGTTAAAGAGGCAGAAAATTCCGGGCCTCTCATTAGCCATCGTCAAGGACGGCAAGATTATTAAGGCGGCCGGTTATGGCGTCGCGAATATCAAATCCAACACAGCGGCCACACCGGAGACGGTTTACAAAATCGCGTCGGTCAGCAAGCAATTTATCGCCACCGGGATCATGCTGCTAGTCCAGGAAGGTCGGATCGCTCTTGATGATCCCGTCAGCAAATATCTTGAAGGAACACCGGCGACGTGGAAAGCAATTACAGTGCGGCATCTCCTGACCCACACTTCAGGCCTTGTTCGCGAGGCTCCCGGCTTCGATCCTTTTAAGATCCAAAGTGATGCCGACGTCATTAAGTCCGCCTATCCACTACCGCTGCGGTTCGCTCCGGGAATCAATGGAGAATATAGCAATCTCGGCTACTTTGCGCTGGCCGAGATCATCCGCAAGGTGTCCGGACGTCCATGGATTGAATATCTGAGCGAGATGGTCTTCAAGCCTGCGGGCATGCAGACGACCTATCCAACGAACACAAAAGTGAGTCTGCCCAACCTGGCTCAAGGATATGTCCACAACGACAAACTGATCGACGCCAAAGACTGGCCCGCCCTGCGTCCGAGCGGCGCGTTCTTCTCCTCAGTTCTGGATCTGGCGAAGTGGGACGCAATACTCTACACCGACAGAATTCTAACTGACTCTACTCGTCAGCAGATGTGGACTCCGGCGACACTCAACGACGGCTCCTCGTATGCTTACGGCTTCGGTTGGGAGATCGGATCGTTCAGACATCGCAAACTCGTACATCATGGAGGCGGGATGCCGGGATTTCGATCAGAATTCGCACGGTTCGTGGACGATCGGTTGACGATCATCTTCCTTATGAATCTTGACGATGTCGATCGGTTTTCGATCTTATATGGCCTCGCGGCGCTCTACCTTCCGGCGTCCATTCCGGCAGGGACTCCTTAGCAATCCCGCGTCCGGAATCTCAAAAAGATATTGCGCTTCAACTCAAACGGAAAATCGTTCAACTTGTGCAACTAGTTCATCAACTGGTCGCTCGCCTTCCAACCTCAGGATCGGCGTTTGAAGATTTTCCAACCACGCCTCGTGTGTCTTTCGGCTTCTCATCTCAAAGCCACCGGTTTCGTACCTATTGGCCCATTCAAGGAACTCGGTGTTTGCCAGGTGCCCATAGCGCTGAATCTCACGAGCACGCAGTCGTTGCATCCGCACTTCAGTGGGCACGATGAGAAAAACTACCAGCTCAAACTCTGGAATGAGTGGATCGCCCCAGCCAGCAAGCGAACCGGAGAGTACCCAGGAATTCGATCTTTGCATTGCCTCTCTTAATAGCTCGAGGCGTTGTTCGATCGTGCGCTTTTCAACGAATGGGGGATCAGTTCGAATCCAGTAGAAGTTATCCGTGTCCAAATGTGTGTGGCCGTGTTTAGCGGCAAGTGCTGAGGCAAGTGTTGTAGTCCCACTGCCTGATGCACCCAGGATGTGAATATGATTTAACAACGTTCTTAGCTCGAGTTAGAACGCCCGACGAAGAACCTACCACTTTGATTACGCGTATGCGATTCTGAGTGAAGACTACAATTATGCGTCAGTAACGATACTTAAGATGCCCAAATTCATAACTGGCCTAAAGCTCTGTGAACTCTTCTACCAAAACGGGGTGAGGCCAATCTTAAACGAAGAATTCCCAAACCTGCGCTACTCCGCTGCTTTGATCGGGTGGGGTTCGGAAGTGCTGGAATTTGATACCGCAATGTCTCGCGATCATCATTGGGGACCACGCCTGCTTCTATTCTTGACTCCTCAAGGTTATTCCAAACTCAAACACAAAATTAGCCAAAGCTTATCCAATAACCTGCCTTTTGAGTTCATGGGTTACTCCACCAGCTTCAGTGAGCCCGAGCCAAATGGCGTCAGGCATGCCGTCAAGAATACGCTGCGTCCCGTCAACCACATGGTCCAAATATTTACGTTGAAGTCATTCCTCGAAGCGCGCTTGAAATTTGATCCGTCAAAGAAAATCGAAGTGACCGACTGGCTAACCTTTCCGCAGCAGAGGCTTTTAGAACTCGTAAGCGGCAAGGTTTACCATGATGGATTGGGTGAACTTCGAAAGATCCGAAGAAAGCTTGAGTTTTATCCCAGAGACGTCTGGCTATATCTACTGGCTTCTCAGTGGACAAAAATTTCCCAGGAGGAAGCGTTCGTTGGCCGGACCGGTGACGTCGGCGATGAGCTCGGTTCTCAGGTAGTTGCGGCCCGGCTGGTTCGTGAAATTATGAAGCTCGCATTCTTGATGGAGAGGCACTATGCGCCGTACAGCAAATGGCTTGGAAGCGCGTTCGGCAAACTGGAGATCAGCAACGAACTGACCCCAGTCCTGCGGAATGTATTACTCGCAAAAACTTGGAAAACGAGAGAACGGAAACTGGGCCAGGCATATTCAATCGTAGCCAGGCGGCACAACGCTTTGAAAATCACCAAGCCACTACCGATCAAGGTTACGAAGTATTACGGCAGGCCCTATTTGGTAATACATGGCGACGCATTTGCGAGTTGTATAAGAGAAGCGATCCGAGATCCCAGGGTGAAGAGCATTACACCAAATGTCGGCTCGATCGATCAGTTCATCGACAGCACCGATGTACTTCAGCAGTTATCCGTGGTGAGACGACTCGGAGTGGTTTACAAACAACTCGATGACAACTAGTTTATGCGGCTACGTCCAAAATGGTTTTCATCAGAATAAACATCAACGCCGCGGTCAGGTGCGGCGCTACGACCGGGACACCCAACATTGCGGCCAAGCGCCATCCGGGCAAATTTGAGATTTCGTCGTGTTTCCCAACCACCAGGCGCAGCAAGCAATAATAGAAGCCAAAGCCAAATACCAGACCGATAGGAATCCCCAACCACAACCAGCCAGTCGCTGATGGAACAGTACAATCGACGGCGAGAGCGACTCCAATGGCCCCACCAAGTGGGGATAACAATGTGGACAATTCAAATAGGTTCATCTGGCGTCGGTACTTCTCTTCTCGACGGACACAGCGTTCACGGTGTAAGGGATGTTTGAGTTCCAATAAATCGCGGGAGGGTTGAAAACGAGAAGCAGAAACTTATTAACAAGATTTTGGCCAGGAAAAATCCGGTTCCGACTTGAGACACTTTCGGACGTCAAACTCTTATCTGCTGTCAGAATTAGAGTGCTACTTCGAATACTTTCCGCGGCACTTAAAAGCCCGGATCGCTTTGAGCGCGTTAGCCGCGGTTCGGGTACGCCACCTTTTTTCCATTAATCACAACGTGACCGGCTGCGGTAAGCGCATCCAGCACGGCGACGACATCATCCTCCGAGAGCAGCTTGTGGAAGTACGAATGGATTGCTCGTTGCAAGGTCGTAAACGTGGTCGGTCGACCTTTGGTTGATGCGATGCGCTTCTGGTAAAAATCTGCGGCCCGCTGCTTCGGCGATAGCTCCTGCGTCGATCTAACTAACGGAATCTCCAATATAGATTCGGAGCGGGAACAAAAGATCTTCTGATCCCTGAGATGTCTTATTAAAGGGTCGAAGCCCTTGTCTTTCGAGATGATATGGAAGTATGCGTCCGGATGGGCCACGGATAACTTCCCTATGTAAAAAGCAATGTGGAAGTCGAGGGCGCTAGGTCCATGGCCATCGATCTGGACATAGCTACCATTTGAACCAAGCGACTGAACCGCCTTGACTATCGGTAGGTCGAGCCGCTTCACATTCGCTCCGACAAATATAACAACCCGAAAATGCTCATGCTTGAGTGTTTCAATGTACTCCGGCTTCACATTTTCTGAATCAATCAGAACGAAATTGGTGCGCACTGGGGGTCTCCTACAAATTTGAAAAGCATCTATTGTCATCATCAGTTCCGACAACGATCCGATAAATGAATTTCTTTTGCTTTCCGGTGTTTAGCATTACGCAGCAATGCTCTCCTTGACCTCAGCGCCTGCCATATTAGCAAGATGGCCCCACCATAATTCACACTTCCCTGAGAGAATCGGAGTGGATTTCTTCCAGACAAACGTTTCCAAACCGTCAAACCATCGCTCGCGGTTGGGCCATGAACGATCGAGTCGCAGGTGACAATCCACCAGATAAGACAGAATCCGCTCGATTTCATTTTCATGGGTTGCCAAAACACCATGATGCACTCTTTGGCTCGCATGAAGGTATTTCGTCACCACACGTGCGAGCTCAGGTTCAAGACGGCGCAGTTGCTTTTTTGTGTTGCGACGTTTCAAGGTTTTGTTAGCAGTCTTCCATCCCAAAGACGGTCAGAACATGTTTGAGTTCTAATCAGCATGGGAGAGATGATAATGCAAATGCCCAAAGCTCCTATGAGTTAATTAGGCAATCATGCGGCAGGTTTGACTGCGCGAAAAGTGGCAATTACTTATCAAGAGTTCCGTTTTCGCCGAGGGTCCAAAAAGGGACAGCTAAACTGCGCTTGCGAATACCGGGCTGAAGCGTTTCTACAACTCTGTTCGGCAAGTTTGCGTTTTCCCTCACCCATAGCTCGACCATAATATATGCAACCGATCCGCTCGAAAGCATAATCTTTTTCAAAGACCGCAATTCTGATTCGATAACGATGAGCTACGATATCTACCTATACGAGAAACGATTTCTTCAATGGGCTCTGGATGAGGACCTTGGTGATTGGAGAAATGCCGACCCTATTTCCGATGACAAATTGCGCGTCAGTCGGGAAGGACTGAAGTCCAAGGGATATATTACGGACGATGAAACTGAGTTCGACTTTCCGGACTCCAAGTGGGGCCTTCAAGTGTCAGTCTTCAAGGGCGAAGTGGCATTCGGAATTGCCTATTCGGACCATGTTGATGCAGCCATCGAGAAAGCGCGAGAGGATGCGTTAGAACTGGCAAAGGCGACAGAACTCGGGTTCTATGAGCCACAAACGGGTGAAGCTATTACATAGCTTTGGAATGAGAACCGAACCTATCAAGAGAGCGTCGCCTTCTCCAACTGCTTCAACCTGTTCGCCAGCAGTTCCTGTTCGCGGAGGTTCTTTGTCATTGTGAGGGCGCGTTGGATTTCTTCACGTGCCTCGGTGAACCGGCCCAGTTTCATCAGCAGGTCTCCGCGAACGCTGGGAAAGAGATGGTAGCCGGCTTGCGCAGAGTCACCGGCAAGGGCGGCGGCCGCGTCGAGTGCGTCGAGTCCTGCGGCTGGGCCTTGGACCATGCCGAGGGCGACTGCGCGATTGAGTGCCACGATTGGAGATGGATTGATTCGTAACAAGGCATCGTAAAGAACAACAATGCGGTCCCAGTCTGTCTCTTCAGCGGTGCGTGCGCGCATGTGACATGCGGCAATCGCAGCCTGCAACGCGTAGGGTTTCGCGCCGCCACCTAATCTTTGCGCTTGTTCGAGCGCGGTCATTCCTCGCTGGATCTGCGCGTAGTCCCACAAGGAGCGATCCTGATCCGGCAACAAGACAGCCTCGCCGTTTTTGCCTCGGCGCGCTGCGTTACGCGATGACTGCAGTTCCATGAGTGCGAGAAGTGCGTGGACTTCGGATTCTCCGGGGAGGAGTTGGGCCAGCATGCGCCCGAGACGTAGCGCCTCGTCAGAGAGAGTCGACCTCATCCACTCGTCGCCTGAGGTTGCGGTGTAGCCCTCATTGAAAATCAGGTAGACCACCATGAGCACAGACTCAATCCTGCGACGCAACTCGTCCCCACTCGGCGTCTCAAACGGAACGTGTGCCTCCGAGAGCGTCTTCTTGGCGCGAGAGATCCGTTGGCCCAGCGTCTTCTCCGGCACCAGAAACGCACGCGCGATCTCCGCCGTGGTGAGGCCGCCGATCAGGCGCAACGTGAGCGCGATGCGTCCTTCCAGTGCAAGCACGGGATGGCACGCAGTGAAGATGAGCCGCAGCACGTCGTCATCGATCACCTGATCCAGCGACTGCTCCAAAGCGTCTCCGAGCTGCTGCTGTTGCCACTCCAACTCGCGGGCAATCGTTTCATGCTTTTGCAGGAGCATGCGGCCGCGCCGCAAGGAATCGATCGCGCGCCGCTTCGCTGCGGTCATCAGCCATGCGCCGGGATTGTCAGGGATACCTTCCTCGGGCCAAACTTCGAGTGCAGTCACGAGCGCATCCTGCGCCAGCTCTTCGGCAATACCGACATCGTGTGTGACGCGAGCAATCGCGGCGATGAGGCGTGTCGACTCGATCTTCCACACGGCCTCAATCGTCTTAGCTACATCGCTCATGCAATCTAGTGTACGACGTTCCGGTGTTCGAAGCCTTCGGCTACTTTTTGAACGTCCTCGGGGTAGTCGGCCATTTCGTGAAGCTGGCGAACTTCGATCACCTCGTTGTTGGACATCGGAACACGCTTGGCCCATTCAATGGCCTCTTCGCGCGAACGAACCTGGACGATCCAGTAACCATTGATGACTTCTTTCGTCTCGGCAAATGGGCCGTCTGTCACGGTCGGCTTGCCGTCTACGTACGAGATACGTGTTCCGGTAGAGGAAGGAAACAGGCCGTCGAGCGCGAGCAGGACGCCGGCTTTCTGCAGCGCCTTGTTGTACTCCGCTACCTTCGCCAACGCTTCCGCCGTGGGAGCAGCATTTGTCGCGGCCGACTCGCAGATCACCATCATCATGAAACGCATTGCGCTGCTCCTTATGATTGGTTCTTCAAAGGACCAGCGGCTTTGTAGGAATTCATAACGATGCCTGAGGAGAAAGCTTTCGTGCTGGCGAGCTCGAATGCGCGGGGCGGAGTCCCCTCTGCGAAGAAGCGCTTTCCCGTACCCAACAGGACTGGATAGACGAGCAGCAAAACCTCATCGGCAAGACCGTGTTCGAGCAGCGTCGACGTCAGCGTTGAACTGCCCGAGAGGATCAGGTCAGGACCGTCGTGCGACTTGATGCGGCGAATGTCCTCGACAATGTTCGGCCCAAGGCCCTCGAACGGTCCCCATTCAAGACTTTCCGGCCGGTGAGTCACAATGTATTTCGTCGCGGCGTTGAGAGCGTCAGACATAGGACTGCTCGGCGCCTTCGGCCAGAAGGTCGACCAGGCATCATAGGTGCGACGGCCAAGTAGCAGATCGAAGTTCTCACCATGCGCGGCCAGGACTGCATCTCTACCTTCAGGGCTCCGATAGGGCGCGGTCCAATCGCTGTAGGCGAAATCGTCATCATCGGCAGAATGTTGGATCACGCCGTCCAGCGAGATGTGTTCAATGATTTTGAGCGTTCTCATTTTGACTCTCCGTGGTTTCCGTTTGTTGGACCTACATGATGGACAACGATCCTTTAGCTGCTGATGAACGCCGATAAAAACACTGATCAGCTTGGTTTCTAGTCGGGTGAAGGATTGAAAAAGATCTCCCGCACCTCGACCTTCCCTTGAGTGGCGGCAACGCCTTTGCGCGCCCACGCCAGCACCTCGTCCATGTCAGCGCATTCCAAGATCCAAAAACCACCGATGTGTTCCTTGGCCTCGAGGTATGGCCCGTCGGTGACGAGTACTTCGCCATCTTTCTGCGCTCGCAGCGACGTCGCGGGCCCAAGGCCGCAAGCGAATTTCCTGACGCCGGCAGCAATCATCTCTTTGTTGAGCGCGTGGATCTCGCGGCCCACGGCTTCGTCCACCTGGGACGGATCGAAATCATCCGGTATGTAACCAGCAACCAAATATTGCGGCATTGTCTTCTCCTGTAAATGATCTTTTAGCCGGACTGTTTGTCCGGCCTTCACCAACACGACGAACGGCCAGATCGGAATTCTACAAGCCGTCGAGAAAAATTTTATTTCCGGGAATTTTTAGTTCTGACCGCGGAATCTTGCAAATTAATATTCGCAGTGAAACAATTCGGCCCCCCAACTCCTGCACGCTTCAACACACGTTACTTCAATTGGAGGTAGAGATGAATAACATAACCGCAAATCTCAATTCGTTGATCCCCCTGGCGGTAAGCGCAGTAACGAAAGTCCTACTGGCCCTGGTGCTCTGGTTTGTCGGTCGCTGGTTGATTGGCTTGGCAGTCAAACTTGTCTCCAGAGCGATGGAGCGACAGAAACTCGATACAACTATTACCCAGTACTTAGCCTCGGGTTTGACGATCTTGCTGAAGGTGGTCCTGATCGTTTCGATCCTCGGCTATTTTGGCATTCCCACCACAACGTTCGCTGCCTTGATGGCTGCTATCGGATTGGCCATTGGAGCTGCCTGGGGAGGGTTGCTGGCCAACGTTGCCGCCGGCGTATTTTTAGTGTTCCTGAAACCGTTCAAGCAGGGCGATCTTATTCAAGCTGCCGGAGTGTTGGGGACAGTCAGGGAGGTCGGAATGTTGGTGACCGCTATCGACACGCTCGATAACGTGCGGACTTATGTGGCAAACAACAAGATATTTTCGGACAACATCCAAAACTTTACGACGAACCCCTTCAGACGCGTTGATCTGGCTGCACAGCTCAACCATAGCGTTGACCACGTGGAAGCAATTGCCCGATTGAAAAGCGGCCTCGCGGGTATTCCGAACGTGCTGGCCACACCCGCGCCAGATGTTGAGATCCTAAGCTTCAATCTTGCAGGGCCGCTGCTGGCAGTAAGGCCATACACGCACAACGAGAACTACTGGCAGGTTTACTTCGATACGAACCGGGTCATCAAGGAAACTTTTGGAGAAGCCCGCTATCCAGTTCCGGAGCAACATATCGCCGTTCGTAACGGCTCCGGCGCGGACAAGGCGTTAGTTGCCGGTGCGTGAATAACGGATCGACTTCTAAAGCGAGAAGTTGTACTCCAGTTGCATCCACATTGAAACTGGCTTTCCATACCTCATCGCAGGTACGAATTTGATCTGTCGAGCGGCCTTGATAGCTTGTTCGGTCAACCCGTAAGGAAGACCCACAATCACTCTGATATTTTCGACGTGTCCGTTTTTTGACATAACCGCCTTGAGAATTACCGTACCTTCAATTCGATTATCCCGAGCATCGCTCGTGTAAGGCGGTCTTGGCCCCTTCATCAGACGCGCTTTTACGTCAACGTCTCTCCCTGTATATATTTGTTCTGTATCCACCCCCAATTCTATCGATGAAAAGAAATCCTTTATCACGGGTGCTGCTGCTACCGGTCCCGTAGCGGTAAATCGAAACAGACGATCTTCTGTAGCCAAAAACTGCACCACGGTGGTTGCAGTCTGAGTCTGCGATGAATACTCCTTTCCCGGAAAACCATCCACAGTCAACTTCCGTTCAGAAGCTGGATCATATTTGAAGTTCGCAATGCCTTCGGCAATGAACTCTTCAAGCTCCTGCCTGGGTTTAACGTTCTCAAAGACCTCGACACTGTAAGCCACGTTATTCACGGTTACTGTGAACACGCGTTTCGTCCGTTCTCTGCCATCTTCTCGAGAAAACTTGCTGGTGGTCACTACAGGCCTCGAGGGAAGCAGCACCGAAAACTCATCGCCTTGATCCGAATACCGTTGCGGGAAAACCGGACGTCCCGGGCCAATACCCGATTCGGGTTCCTGGCATACAGCACCGCCCACGAACACAACCTGGACCAACAACAACAAAAGAATTCGTTTCATTTCCGATGCTCTCTATTTCGGATTTGTCGTCATCGCGGATATGAGTGTCAGCTTTGACAGTTTTGAGTGTCAATTATGACATGCCGTCAGAGGCCACAAGAAGCACAAGAGCACAATGATCAGCCTTTTCGGCCATATACCTTTCGGCACGTCAGTAGCAATGAGATGAAGCGCCTGCATATCTATTTTAGAAAGGATAATGACTATGGTTACCAATCCCCCAGCTTTAGTGATGATCATCCGGCACGGTGAGAAGCCAGGCGATCCATCTAATGACGACAATGGCGGGCCGCATCTGGCGACATTGGGCTCAGGCCGTGCGGCTGCTCTGCCATCGCTTTTTACCCCCGATCCAAACGCGCAGATGCCGGTTGCCAACTGGGCACAGTTGAGTTGCAACGTAGCCACTGCCGCGAAGAATCAGTTCACTGGCACATACGTGTCGAGCGGAATCAACGCCGGCCAATCGCGTTTCCCAACGCCCGACTTCCTGTTCGCAACGCAGCAGGATCCACCAAACACTGGCAGCAACCGTCCGGCCGAAACCATCACTCCGCTGGCCGAGGCGTTGATATCTTATTACAACCCGAACATCACGATTAATCAGAACTTCACCAACGACCCCAACGACAACCAGCACGGTCTCCCCGCTCTAGTGTCAGAGATCATGAATAACCCAGATACCTACGGCGGAAAAATCATCCTGATCGCCTGGCACCACGGTCAGATACCAAACCTGGCCCTCGACTTCGGAGTGCCGCAGAACCAATTGCCTTTTACACAGTGGCCTTCGAATCGCTTCGACATCGTCTTCCTAATCGGTTGGGAGAACGGTCAGGCGTTTCTGAAGTGCGACTTCCAACTACTCATGTACGGCGACACTGATTCCATCTCTTAGACCCCAACTGAAGGAGAAGATTATGACAACCCCTACACCCACACCATGCGATCCCACGTTTACAGCGGGCCTCGTCACTTTAGTGCTTGATGCGCCCCAACAATCAATCTCTACCCAGCCACTCCCTCAGAACTTTCGGAGCATGCAGAGTCTAAACATCGCGGGCAATACTGCATCGGGCAGCGCGCAGTACAGCCTGTCACAGCTACAAGCGATGATCAGCCAGAAAGTTGTGACTACTCCGTTGGTGATCGTGGACTTACGCCAGGAGTTCCATGGTTTCTTAACCGTTGACCCAGCTATCAATGGTGAGACTGAGATCGCCGTCGGTTGGTTTGCTGAGCGCGACTGGATCAACGTCGACAAGGATCTCCCGAGCATCACAACATTCGAGAACAAGAAGCTCGTCGATGTTTCCAACGCTCAAAATCTGGCCGTTTACACAATCACGTCGAAGAGTAAAACCGAAGACGGGATTTGCACTGCAACTAAGAATACGGTGACCACTACAACGACCAGAACAGAGCAAGCGCTGACGCAATCGCAAAGCGTCGGATACCTTCGTCTGCCCACCACGGATCACTGCCGGCCACGCGATTATGAGGTCGATCAGTTCGTTTCTTACGAAGCGGGCTTGAAGCCCGGTACATGGCTCCATTTCCACTGCCGAGCCGGCGATGGTCGTACCACTGTGTTTATGGCGATGCACGACATCATTCACAACGCCGACGTGCCTGGTATTACTCTTCAAGACATACTCACCCGCCAGGGGCCTAAGCCAAATGGTATCGGTGGCATTGACCTCTCGAAGGAACCTTCGGATCTGACGGTTTTCGACTATCCGTTCTCACAAGACCGCGTACAGTTCATGCAACTGTTTTTCGCGTACGTTCAGGAAGAGAAGGCCGGAGGGTTCGAGGTGAAGTGGTCCGACTGGATCGCAACTTAGACGATCTCTTTAGCCACAAAAGGCACAAAAAGATCTTCTCTTTGTGCCTTTGTGGCTAGAGTGGATTCTCAATGTATTTTTTCAAGTAACACGATCGGTACTTCATTACGCCCCGACCATTCAGAAGCAACATATCCATGTCGCTTTACCTGGCTCTCCCAAAATTCATAACACTTGTCGACAGGAATTCGTTCCAAAGGAGCGCCCGGATCGGCAACGATGAATTCCACCGGATGAATCTTCAACATTTCAATTATGTCGGTTGCGGTGAGGTATCTTTTGCGGAAGGCCTCAACTTGTTCGTCATCTGTCCAGATGAACTCCAACGGAATCGAGGTCACTATCCTGTCTCTGATTTCGGTCACCCAAAACGGCAATACCGGTGGCTGGGTTCCTGACACGGCCGCCGGACTTCCGGCAGTATCAAACTGAGAACTTACAACTAATAGCCTGTTCTTATAACGAGCCACCGAAGTTGGGAACGCGAAAGTGGGGTGATTGATGGTGCGCTCGAGTTCGGCCTGTGAGAAATCAGGTGATAGCTTTACGACCGCGATCGACTTCGGCAAATTCTGTGTCACGTATAGCGTGTTTCCTTCCAGGAACAGGCCGTCGGGCGTATTCAACATTCCGGCCGGCATGTTCACACGCACAATCTCTCGCGACTTGAGATCGATCCGAAAGAGCATGTTCTCGTTGCGCTTGCCGATGATGAGATAGCGGCCATCCGACGTCGCAACAATACCGTTGACATTGATCCCTTCAGCGCCGGGCGCGTTCACATACGTCACCGGCGTGCCGTCGAACTTCAAGAACTCCTGGAGCTCATATTGCCCATTCCTGGTTGGTGCAAGTCGGTAGAGCACCGGGTTGATGGAGTCAGTCACATACGCACTGCCATCTGGTGCGAAGGTAGTGTCGTTGAGGAAAGTCTGGCCGATGCGAAGACCGTTATCCAACTTCGAAATGAGACGACCAGTTTTCGTGTTGTAGACAAAGATCAGGCCGGTCTGCCGCCCTGCTACTACGAGGCGGTTGTTGGCGAAGAACATGCCGGTCGCAATGCTGCGACCATCCGCACCGCCGTGAGAGAACACTTCAAGGCTCGGCCTCGAGACCTTGCCGATGTAGATCGTTCCCTCTTTCACGGAACCCACAAAGAAAGTTCCGCTCGACTGATCCACCGTAACGCTTTCCGGATACACATTCGCGCTGTCAAGAAACGTGTGCAGGATGGGAGTCGCATACGGCCGCAGGGTCTCTTGCCCGTTACTGTTCGCCGCCAGCGTGAATAGCGTGACGATCGTGGCCCCAAAGGACAAAAGCAGTTTCGAGGTTTTGTGCGGCATCTAGTGCCTCCTTCACCACGAGATAAATGCGGTTGCGTCAGTGGGAAGCATATTGTGCAAAATACGCAAAGTAATCCTGCACCCTCAATGCGACAAAACTAGTGGTGAACCTCGCCCCAGTTGTAGCAACGCCAAAGAATCTTGCTGACGGGATATGGGGTGCTGCTTTTGATGCGCACCTTAGTATAAGTAACGTTGTCAGGCAAATCTTTGAAGCCCAAACTGCGCGACGTTATTTTTAGGTCGCCGGTCAGCGTTTCCGAAATCCCAGGGCTGGAATGATACGTTATTCCGTCTGAGCCTATTAATTCAGCCTCAATTTTAGCCGTGGGGCCTCCATCAGGAATTGGCGGGTCTGGAAACAGAGTGAGTTCATGTGTGTCGCGTGCGATCTTGAGCGGCTCTGCGGGTGTCAATTCCAACCATTCCGAAGTGAGCGTTACCCGCCCCGACAGTTTGCGATCGATAAAAAGATTCTTCGCCGGAATGTGCTTTTGATGTCTGGAGGTTTGAGCCCTGCCTGGTTGAAAGTTCAAAAGAAACAGACAGCCGGCTATGAGAGACGCGATTTTCTTCGTTGATGGTGAAGGTAGCATAAACATGCATTTCTAATAACGGATCGCGCAGCCACTTACGTTCGGGGATATGACGATAAATAAAGTTTCACAACTCGGCCTTGCTCAGGGCTGTTGAAGCTGGCGATTCCCGACAAATATCTCTGCGCCAGCCCTAAAGCCCGGATCGACGACGTTTGACCGCACGTTTGATTTCCTTAACTATCGGATGCGAGCGCAAACCTGCAAATAACAGAGATGTCGGAACGAATACGATCTTCGTTCCGAACTCCGAGGGCTGGTCCAGTATTATCGTAATTATCTTCGGGTTCGCCCAAAAATTTTCTTTCACATGTACGATGTGTGTAAGCGGTATTCTAATCTCCTTACGAGCCTGCGAAACATAAAGAACATCGTCATCGATGCTTACATACTTCAACCGTCTGGCAAACCAAATGAGATAACCAGAGAATGCGATCCACGCCAGCACATATATGCCCCAACGAGGTTCCGTTGCTGCCTTAAACCCAACGAAAACGACAACAATACCCATAAAGGGGATCCACAAACCAGGAAAGATGTATTTCCAAACTACGGTCATGTCAGAGGAAATCTGTTTTTTCATCGTTCGCGAACTCTCTTGTTTTCAGCCAGCTTTCGCACCCACTCATGGCCGCGAAATGCAAGCACGCAAGCAAGCGCGCTGCCGGGTAACACTAACGCACTCGTAAACACCGCCAGATTGGTGACGGCCTCCGGCGGCGCTAACGTTGGATCGGTCGACGCTCCGGTTATATACGGCGGCATGCGGCCGAGGTTGAAATAAAACCACGCGGCAGCATAACCGAGCACGAAGATCGCCAGAACAATAAGGTCATTGGAACGCGATAACGCTTCGTGCTCCGTCGAAACAAATCTGCCGCGACCCAGCCAGCTACCGCCGGTGGAATCCAGAAGCCGACCAGGACGATCAGGCTAGGCAGTCGGTCAGGTAGAAGAGTGCTGAGAAACTGATTCGTTTCCATCTTCACAGGTTAGATCTGTCAAAACACCAAGCACAAAATGATTAAGGCTCGCGCAGTCTGCGCCTCGGAGAAGCTGACCGGAGATGGCGAGAAGTAAAAACAAAATGATCGCTCTGTAAGGGCTGTTCATTCTTAGACTCCGAGACTGAGAGTATTAACGGTTGTAACGCTTAGTGCCGTGAAGGTAAACTAAGTGCTGCGGCGGATCCAGTGGATCAAGTCTCAGGTGTTTGATGTTTGCACCACTGAACCCGCCAATTGATCTTCACTCACAATGCCTACCATATATAGAAATTCACTCTGTCTGGTGCTGACGATTTGTCTGCTTGCTTCTGGCTGTACCACCGCCAGAGATCTTGGTAAGACACTCGGCGACCTGACACAGGTGCGCGGGGAAATCATAAAGAAGTTTGGTGAGCAGGATGTAAATGTAAACGTCAATACCTTCGAGAATCAGACGCGTATTACTGTGGCGTATATCAACTCACCCTTGAACCAAAAGACAACGGAAGAACGTGTGCAGCGGGCGTTTGAAACCGCTGATATTGTCAAGCAGCATTATCCTTCTATTAAGAATGTCAGTGAGATCTGGGTTGGGTTTATGCGGGCCACAACTCGTCTCGTAGTCTTTCACTATTCTGAGATGCTCGAGGTCTATGGCTTTGACAAGGAAGCACGGCCGCTGCGTGATCCACGTAGCGTCTCGTTGGATCCGACTCAACCCTCCATTCGGTACTCGGCAAATCAAAATCAAACTGAGATCTCGAGCGCTGCCATCGTGCTCGAAGGAACATCAGAAAAAGGCGTGATCGTCTTTCCACATTTCTCAGTTGCAGGAGACGCCAACAGAACCACGCCGAAGCCTCCCGCTGAAGTCGGACTGGATTTTGCCGCGTTCTCTGAGAAACCAAAGTTTCCCAATCTCACAAAACTCGTTTTTCTCTCAGATGACAAGATTGTCTATCGAACCGAAGGACAGTTCTCAACGTCGCCAATAGCGAAGGGCATGTATAGTGAGTTTTTGTATCTCAAGATGCCCAGGGATGCGTTTGTGAAGCTTTCGTCGGGCAGCACAATCAAACTTAAGCTCAACGAACACGAGTACACGCTAACGGAAAGTCAGGCCCTGCAAATCCAACGCATGTCTGACTACCTCAGGTGAATGCGCTGGTTCTTCATTTTAACTTTTGCTCGCGGTAGATCGGTTCAAACGCGCGAGTCGTATGCTCGGTCACGCTCGGCACATGCTCCGGCAACGCTCGCGCCTGTGCCTCATACAGCTCGTTCGTCGTTTGTTCGTTTGATAGCAGAGTATCGGCTGTTTCTTTAGTTCCACGCTTGCGACCCAATAACTTCCAAATGAACACGCCTTCGACCAGCAGCATTAGCGAGAAGCTCAGCATCGTGAAAGCGAGAATCAGTCCCACTTCAAAGCCGACCATTTTCATTGCCATCATTAGGAACATAATGGCGACAAAGCCGAAGACCAGGACCGCTACCATGCCCCATACAAGGGATTCGGGTTTTACCTCTGAGGATTTGACCGCAATATCGCCTCGTTCCCCGGTCAACTTTGCGCCACACAAATTACAGTAGCTTAAGCCTCGCACCAGAGACGCGCCGCAAGATGAACAATACATCCTCTGCTACCTCCTGAAAGCCTGTACGTACGGAGTCTCGCTAAGTTCTGATTTCCCGGCAAAGAGGATTTTTCAATTGTCAGTTAGTTGCCGACGGGTTTCGGGCTGAAGCTTTTTTCCCATTCCTCGATGCTTCGCTTCAGTTTGCGGACCAACTCCGGATGTTGGGCGGCTAAATCATGCCGCTCGGCCAAGTCGGTACTTAAATCAAAGAGCAAAAAGCTTCTGTTATCGATCAAGAGTTTCCAGCGGCCTGACCTGACTGCCTTCTGCTGAAGAGTGGGGCGCACGATTCTCCAGAACAACTCTCGTTCGATGGGTCGAGACTTGCCACTGAGACTCGGAATCAGGTTGATGCCGTCGAAACTCTGTTCAGACGGTGTGCCAGTTTGCGTGATCGCTATGATCGATGCTGTCAGGTCCATTGTTATAGCGACCTGTGTTGACGTTTTTCCTGCTGGTAAATGACCGGGCCAACGCAACAGCAACGGCACCCGAATACCCCCCTCCCAAAGTGTGCTCTTACGATGAGTGAATGGCGCATTACGAGAGAGCCATTCGCCGCCATTATCGTTGGTGAAAATAACCAAGGTGTTTTTTGTTAGTCCGCGTCGAGCAAGTTCGGCAAGAATCGCTCCAACTCCATCGTCCGCACGCTCCAACATGCGGACGTAATCCTGGCGCGAGGCGGGTTCGGCGTCGTCTGGTCCCTGGTAAAGACGCATGTCCCCTTTTTCGTTTGGTCGGGGCACCGCGTGCGGATCAGTCGGTTTATGATTGGGCGGCTGAAAAGGCCAATGGACCGCGTTGTAAGCTACTTCGACAAAGAAAGGCTTCGCTGCGTGGCTATCGATAAACTTCACTGCGCGTCGGGTTATTTCATCTGTTAGATAGTTAGGGACTTCGACTGGCGTGGTGTTCTCAAATAGATCCGGCGTGCCATCACCACGCAGATGTGAGTAGTAATCGACGGCGCCGCTTAGGAATCCGAAAAACTCATCGAAGCCGTGTGCATTTGGACCAAATTCCGGTTTGAAGCCAAGGTGCCATTTGCCAATGAGACCGGTGTCGTAGCCGTTCGCTTTGAGCAGTGCCGGTAACGATCTGCCCGTCACAGGCAGACCGCGTGCTTGCTCCTCAGACCCAAGCGGCCACTCCAGACCTACTCGCTGCTGATAGCGGCCCGTGATCAGTGCGGCGCGTGTTGGCGTGCAGTTCGGACCGTTTGCATAGGCGTTAGTCAGTCGTATGCCCTCACGCGCAAGGCGATCGATGTTTGGGGTTCGAGCGTCGGGGGCGCCATAGCTGCCGATATCGCCATAGCCTATGTCATCCATGATGATCAGAACTACGTTCGGCCTGTTGCGAGATGAATCAGATGTTCCTTGCGCGAGGACGTTCACAAACGAACCAAGTGTGATAACTAATGTCGTGTGGATCAGGAAACGTCGCCACATGTATCTGCCTCCATATCGCCCTGGTTTCCGCTTTCGTATCCACAGATTACACAGATTGATTAATAGACTCTGTGTAATCTGTAGATAAACCTATTTTTCTCGGTAGTAAAGCGCGTTCAAAATAGAGTTCGTACCAACTACATCGCTCAAGTCTTCGTCCGATAATCGATGAAACATTCGAGCGCGTATCGCCCGTATCTTTTCAAGATGTGTAAGCGTCTGTTTTTCGATCGTCTGGGAAGTGGCACTCGTGACAAGAACAAACAGCATCACCGAGACAATGCGAACAATATTTGACGCTGCAGAAATCATGTTTATCGTCCTCGTAAAATCAATCACGCTTTTATGCAATCGAATGCGTATTCACCCAACCCGAGATGAGAAAGAATGACGCGATAAGGCTGTTTCGCGAATTCAAGCTGGTCTGGTCCCCACCCGTGTTCATGCTGTCGCGTAAGAGACCAACCATTGTTTGAAAAATAGTCGATGTAAAACGATTTGACTTGATCGAACTGCGCGGAGGAATGGTAGTGATATGTGAGTAATTTTTTCGAAGTTGGACCAGCAAACCTACTCTTGAGCTCGAAGCCCGCGAACAATGGAATTGTTTTTGTGCAAAGATGATCGAGCTCTTGAAGCTCGGGAGATTTTTCGATTTGTTCATCGGTCCACTTGATGCGTCTCGCATCTTCACGTTCGGCTAATTTTCTGAAAATCGGATTGTTACGAACGCATCCCGTGAAAAACACAACGAGCATTGCTAATAAAGTGAGAGTGTGTTTGAGCTTGTTCGGCATCAGTGCGACAGACATGTTGCCTCGAGATCACATGCATTGCTGCATTCTTCGTCATCCACTTCAAAAAGAATAATACTACCAATGGACCAACAAACGATTGAGAAAACGCGCTTTTCCTTATTGAAAAGAACAGAAGTTGCCGTTAAACTCTGCCCATGAGCTTATCCCAAATTCTTGAGGCGTTACCGGATTTCACGTTTGAAGAACGTCAGCTTCTCATTCGGCGCGCAATCGAATTGGACGATCCGCTTTTGTCTGATACAGAGGAAACTCTCGTCGAATCGCGCTTGGCAGCCCACCATTTGGATCCCACATCATCTTTGCCCTTGGAAGTATTAGAGAAACGTCTCAGATCGCGAACGAAGTAATGACCTGGCAGGTTGTCTCACGGCCTGAAGCAGAAATCGACATCATCGAGATTGGTATGACAGCCGTAGCGAAGGTCTTGGCGATAGATTTGTGGAAGAATTTTTGGACATTCTAAATGAACTCACAATAAACCCTTTGATTCACTGCCGCCGGCATCCGTCCAAGAACATCCGGTGGCGTTATCCTAAAAGCTTCCCTTATCGGGTGATTTACGAATTACTTGAGCAGGAAAAGTTGGTTGTTGTCGCAGCAGTGTTACACGCCGCGAGGCACGACCGAGAATGGAAGAAACGTGTCTGAGCCGGAATTGTTTACGTTCCAATCAACGGGAAAGCAGCCTTGGGTTTTACAGATCAGTCGCCGAACCAAAATCGTATTAAATACTTTAGAGCACGTGCAGGTCGTGTAAGACAACGGCATAGCCGTCTGATCTCTTGAGGAACTCAAACTGAGCGGTTAAATCGCTCCATTCGCCATTTAACGGCACGTCGTAATCAAAGGCGTAGCCGCGTTTATCGTCGAATTCCACGACCTCTATTTCTAATTGTTCCTCAAGCTCAAAAGGGTTCGTGAAGATTGGGCCCTCGGGGTGAGTCTCGTAAAAACGTGACTCAGGACTGAATGTGCTGTTTACCGTTTCCTGTATCAAACGAGGCGTCCACGTGATGCCGTAGCGATTTGGCTCGTCGAGTAAGGCGCAGGCCACTTCAACGCGACCTTCAGCAAGCAACCTCATCCAACCTTTGACGAACGCAACAATCGACTCTGCCGGAGCTTTCGGAGATATGACAATCATCACTCGCTACCTCATCGCAGCAGCTCGTGATCGGAGTAGCAAATCTCTCACAAGCAATTCAAGCTCGACCAGATTCTTGTCCACGTGGTCATCACTCGTGTCTATGATTGATAACTTCAACGCATCTGCCTGACCTCGCAAGTACGCTGCCCAACAATCCATTTGCGGATTTGCAAGTTCCGGCTGACCACGCTCACGATGAAGACGCTCATTTCGTTTTGCCGGCTCGCAATCAACCAAAACAATCTGCGCATGTTCAACTGCTGCGTGACTCAATACTTCGAGCGCAACATGCGGACGTATTTGCGTGTCCAGTGCGGCTAGTTCAATTCCGGTTTCCGGTTGACTGAAATGCGAGATCCAATAACGAAGTATGTTTGCCTGCTGATCGGAAGAGTCTCCTGTCTCATCAACTTCAACTTTGACGCGATCACAGTTGATTCCCTCAACGCCCGGGATTGCCAGCTCGTTTAACTTGAGTGCGAGTGTCGTCTTACCTGCCCCGGACGCACCGGTTAAGACGAGAATCGCTGGCGGCTGTAAGGCTGATTTATTCATCGTGGTTACTCAATAACGAACCGAGTTAAGACACTCTCACTTAGTTGTACCAACTCGCGCGCGCCTTGATGATGATACGCTGGCTCAAAGTCTGGAAGATGACCGGTTAGTGCGCCGTCTTCAACACACCATCGCGATAGACCGGACTTGTCCGACGAGAAAAGAGAAACTCCGTCGGTGAAAAACTGTCCAACCGGACCCGCAAACGCGGTGACCTCCAGCGCCCAGTTCAAATCTGAACGCCATTCCGGGTCCGCGACCCCTGATCCGGTTACATCGAAAACTCGAGCGCCCTCAACCATCTGCGCGTCGTCAATACCAATGCCGGCAATCACAATCCTGGTGTCGTCCAACCAGCGCATGGAACAATCCCAGTAGTAATTCCGCGCACATATATCCTTCTTGGATAATCCGTCTTCCGATTCCCAAACGTTTTCAGAGAACCATCGATCGAGACTCCAGGTTTTCGGCATTCCAACCGGATGCCAAATCCAACCATCATCTACAATCCGCGTAGATGATTGGTTGACGTGCAGGGCGCCATGGAAATAGTCGAGGTAATGTTCAGGCATCTTCTTGTCAGGTCCGTAACTCACTTCATCGCGCTCACTGAGAAGGCGGCCACTGGCGGGATCGGAGAAATCCAGGCGGTTCCACGCAGTCCGATGAATGGCGATAACGCGTGTGCCTGCTTCGGCAAATGCGAATGATAGCGGCACCGTTCGTTGTTCGTAATCACCACCGTCTAGGTTTAGTGTAACTTTGCCGGTTCGTACATCCACGACCTGGCCGTAACGGCCGTAGTCGTTAACAACCGCAATGAACTCGCCTCGGTTCGATACGTGTAATCGCTGTCGCAATGGCTTCCTGAATGTCTCGTGCTCGGGCTCGGCAGGTACGCTGGAACGAGCTACTTGAGCATAGTCACCTGTGTCTGCGTTGAATCTGAAAATGTCACCCGCGGCATTGAGTATCATCCAGACAGAATCGCTACTGTGATTTATGGGAGCGATGTCCAGAACTTCACCGAGCAACTTCGGTAGTGAGGTTGTTTTCAGGGTCGGGTTGAATGGCTCACGTCTGACTTTGATCTCGGGCTTACCACCGATCCCCTTCTCGTAAGCATTTTTGGTAGTAATGTGCTCAAAACATTGCCGGCAAACACTGGCAACGTCGACTGAGAATCCTTGCTCGCGTTTCTCCACGCACGTCAAACAAAGGAGCTCCGCTTTCAATCCCGATCCGATATACCACTTCAGATACGGGATCCTGTGTTCTTGAGCCATGTGCAAGTGTTCGCATACGGGCGATCCGAACTCGGAGCTGTCGTGTTTGCAAGTAAGCATGTTGGTGTTAGGTGATGTCGTGTGACTCGCCGTGATTTCCTCTGACTTCGTAACGAAGTTCTACAATGCCACTCTTGTACGCTTTGACCTCTGCGAGATGGAGCGGGATGTCTCTGCCGAGTTGCTCGAAAAATGTAATCCCCTCGCCGATCAGGATGGGCAGGATCGAATAACGAATCTCGTCGGCCAGTCCACGACGTAGACATTCGCCGGCGACGGCACCACCTCCTACAAACCAGATACTGCCGAACGCAGGCCGCAGCCGCTCATTCACGAACTGTGAAAGATCGCCTGAGTAGAACTCGACCGTTTCGCGAGTTCGCGGCAGATTGCGACTGGTGAGAACGAAGGTAGGTTTGTCACCATAGGCCCAGCCGAAACCCTTCGCTTCAAAATTTAACGCAGTCTCGTAAGTGCGCGATCCCATCACGTAGCAGTCGATCGTCTTGAGGAAAGTCTCGACATCGCTTGGATCCAGAGAATCACCATCTGTGAATTCGTCTGCTGTCTCCATCCAGTCGACGCGGCCATCCTTTCGAGCGATAAAGCCGTCGAGGCTCGCCGCCATGTGAATAGTTACTCGCGAATCAGCTAACACCTTCGTCATAGAGTTCATTCCAAGCCAGGTATTGCTCAAGAATTTCATCCAATTCGGAACTATCCAAATGAATGATCAATGCACCCAGTTTCAGGTCGCCATGTGCTATGGCAAGTACTGCCAATGCTGTTTGTAGAGTCTCAGAATCGGCGGTCTTTCGTAGTGTGCTGAGCGCAAGTTGGCCCAGCTTCAGCCAGGCTGATTGGTAATCATCACTTAGCCATTCGGGCAGCGGCGGATTTCCTTTGCGGTGACGCTCGACCTCAATCGTCGCAGTCAAATTAAAGAGATTCCAGTCTGGCAGATTGTCATCGGAGTAAAGGTCAACTAGCGCAGTCACGGCAGCGTACGAAGCCTCTCCGACATCACCTTGATGATGCAAATTCTCCCACAACTCTGCCCATGCACTAGCATCGTCAAGGTTAGCAGCTAGTTTCGAAATCTCAGGGCGCGGATCATACGGCAGCCGATAACCACCGGCTAACGTCGACCATTTCGCATCCGTTAAATGCATTGCTGGATTTTAGTTCAGTTTGAAACTGCTTAGCCTCAAAAGTCCAGAATCGTGCTTGGGCGGGGTCAGTACCGTCCGCGGTAGCGGATGGGTAAACGATCAGCATGCAATATTCCCAACCTTTTTGATTCTCATGGTCTTACCCATCCGCTACCGCGGACGGTACTGACCCCGCCCAAGCACAACGTCCTGACTTTAGGGCAAAGCCGTTTGAAACCCCAAACACAACCTGACTTAACAATTCAGTGCAAACGTGGCATAACTCTATAAGTCGTTACCCCGTACGCCCCTGAGTCGAAGGAAATTGAGTAGGAGCGTTTGATAATGAAGCGAAATCGTTTGCTACAAATGATGTTGGCTCTACTGTTGGTGTTCTCTTTCGCGTTGTCACTTCCGGTTGCGGGAGGGCAACGCAGACGTTATCGAAATCCTCAAGCTGGAAAAAAGAAGGCCGCAAAGCGCATCGGTATCGGTACAGCCATAGGCGCGGGTGCTGGGGCGTTGATTGGCGGTAAGAAAGGGGCGCTCATCGGCGCGGGCGCTGGAGCAGGCGCCGGCACCGTCTATCACTACCATAAAAAGCGGCAATGGCGACGCCGGCATCGCAGAGGGTAAATAGGTCGAAACCAAATTACCAACTTAACCGAGAGCCTTGGAGAGTAACCCAAGGCTCTTTCATTTCAGTGAAATTTCCAAGCGGTAATCAGCTACTTTATAACTCGAATGGCAAGACTAGCGCCGTCTCTTCATGCTATACGACGTGAACTCAATCGGCTCACGCGTCTCGCTACTCTGAAAGAGCTGTAAAAGATCCTTGCGGCGTTCGACCTCTACGTTATCTACATCGGGTGCTTCCAGGAGTTGATGAAGGTCTGCCTCGACCTGATCGCGCGTCTCATTTTTGAGACACAGAAGCGTCAAACCGGTGAACGGGAAGCGCTCGAAGTTTTCAAGCAGGAACTCGCGGAGCGCGGAACTACGGCGGAGATGAAACATAATGATTCGATCCACGCCGCGAACCGGGTATTCCGGGAAAGCCGCTGCGTGCATTAATGCCGAAGCGAAGTTATTGAGAATCAGCTCTGCCATCGCTTTGATCTCGTCTAACGAGACCTCATCTCCGGGCTGCCACTCTGCTTCGCTATAAAAGTATGGTCGGAGTGCTGGTCGTTCTACGAAGAGCCGGAGATGGTTTGAGGTCTCAGTGACCGCGCGCTGGATTAGGAATAAATCAGGCTGCTTTTGAGCGATCTCCAATTGCCGCACAGCAGTATCGATTTGATCCTTGGCAATCCGCAGTTGTTTCCGAAAGACAGAAAAGTTCAGCAGTCCCACTATCACGAGCAGGAGGGTGCCCATAAAACTAAGCACGCCGATTAAGTACTCAATGCCCATTCTCCTGCCTGTCGCCGGAAACTTCGCAGATCAAGTGTCAGTTCTTTTACTATGATCTCGCGCAGAGTTGCCAGTTCTTTTTGCGAGGAGATCTCAAACATCGTGCTCAGCAGCTCTTGTGCCTTATTGTGGCTTTACTCATATCTGAGCGTCTCCACGGATCAACTCTCGTTGTGCATCGCGCTGATGAACCGCATTCCCTTCAGACAGTATTGGGCCATCATGTTTGTCTGTTGCTTTGTTATTTTTGGATTAGCGTCGTTGACGCGTTCACGCGGCAAGATTCGGATTGACGGCTGATCTCGTACGCATCGATCTGAGCCGTAAAAGTTCACCAGTCAGGACGCGTTCCATACTCCGGCGCGTTGCTGGCAGCAAGCGCCCTTACCCGGCCATACAACCCCTCTTCACGCAGACGAGCTAAGGAGAGATAAATAGGTGGAATACCCGAGGGAGATAGTACAAGCAAATCTGCTGTCTCCCGCCACGTAACGAGCATGGACCATGAAACGCTCGCTTCTATGTTGTGACTCCTGATCCAAAGCCTCTCCTGGCTGACCCCATAAGTGTTAGCGTCTCGCAGATATTTATGTTTGCGAAATATACTTCGTGAGAATACGGGAAATATCTTTTCAGGAAGCAAGAACAACACAACAATCAAACCCAAAAGAAGTATTCCGAACAGCAGCGTGTACTTTGTTAATAAGAGGAGGATGCCGACCGCGGCCAGTGGAATCACCTTAATGACTCCGAACAACCGGCGCGGAGGTAGAGCGGTCCACAGCTCGGCATATTTCGACTCCGTTATCGTCAAGGTGTTTTCAAATCTGAACTCGCTCATGGAAGTCGACAATCCTCAAATGTCTTTCGCGCCGCATGCCGGTGCCCGGCCTTCGTACTCAACTCCCGTAATCTTTACGCAACACTGGCTAATTCCGCAATAGATCTTGCTGCAGGGTACTGGTTCAGTTTGACAAACGCCGAAGGCGTTCGCTAACCCGAGCCCAGGGTTCGAGCGCGCAGCGAGAACCCTGGGGAAGTAAATAAAAAGGAACTATTAACCCTGAAAGGGTTCGTGGCAAGGCGAACCCTTTCAGGGTTGGTTGCTTTTCTCATGATGATCCCAGGGTTCTCGCTGTGCTCCAACCCTGGGCTGAAATTAGCGAACGCCTTCGGCGTACTTCAAAGTGAACCAGTACTGGCTGCGGATTCCGATTTTGTCGATGGCCGTGCGATGATCGCCGAGAGCGTCGCCGAAGCAACGTTTAATCGAGTCCCTCCTTCTGAAGAATCACCAGCATTCCAATCCCATCGCGGCGACAGCGCGTTAGAGCGATGTCCAGAAATTGACAATACGAGTTATGGTCCCGAAGGAGTTAACTCATGCGGAAGTACGAACATGCTAAGAATCAAGGGCAGCGAAATTATCTTCTGTTCCTGCTCTGTTCGCTGATGGTCGCTCTTGTCGTTGTCGCCATACCTCCTGTCGCCGCGAGCAGCACGCACGAGCCTGACAAGGTTCGACTCTCAGTCAATGGTCCGAGACCAGTGGCCCTCGCGGCCGAGATGCTCGAAAAGTCGTACGGCTGGATTGTTACTTACGAGGATCCACCTTTCACTCACGATAGCGACCTGCTTGATGTTACCGAGACAGTGCGGAGAGACCTTGATAAATTCAAACCCGGACAAGCACCTAAAGTATTTGTCCCCAGGGGTGGGAAACTGGCAATGGACTTTGATGTAGAGCCGGCGACGCAAAAGCCGGCCGCCGCTGACCTCGTGATTCAACAACTCCTCGACACTTATAACCTCGACGGGCCTGGCACGTTTCGCTTGGAACGAAACGGGCAGCGGCTGCACATCATTGGGGCCTCAGCTAAGAACAAAGACGGCGTCTGGACCGCTCATCAATCGGTGCTCGATGCCGTCATCACGATACCGCCGCAGAAGCGAACCGGAATGATGTTACTGCAAGCTTTTTGTGCGGCTGTTAGCGAGGCTGGTCACACGCCGGTGTTTGTTGGAATGGTGCCGTTGAATTTCTTTGCACGGTACGAGACAGAGGCTGGAGCAAATAATCAAAACGCGCGAGACTTTCTGCTGACTCAACTCGATCAAGTGACTGGGCGCGCTCGACTGTCGTGGCAACTGTTATATGATTCAAATAGAAAAATGTACTTGATGAACATTCACAGCGTTCAAGCGTCTACAAACCCATAAGTTGCTTGGCATTTCCAAAGCTTTCGTCTCGTTCACGTCGCTTCTGCTCAACCAGTTCACGCGACTGTGAAAACCTTTCGTTAAGAGTCTTTTGGTCCACAACTCTCTCGTCTGAGATGGTTTGCATCATGGCCTTAACGATCTCATTTATTTCCACTGTCTTTCGGAAACCATCGGCAAACATGGTCATTCCTTTATGCTGACGCTCGTTAACTGAAAGGCCAGCCGCCTGTTCGTACTTCGCAGCGGCTCTGTTATTCAAACTAGAGCTTTCGTCAAGCAGCTTGATGATGTTCGCAGCGTGAGTTTTGAGAAAATCGCGGTTAGCAGGAAACTGGGCTCGCTGTTCCGGCGTAAATGCAACTGCTGCTTCATCAGCAAACTGCTTCGTAACGTCTCCATCCCGTTGAATGAGTTTCGTGGCCTCGTTCATTAGCGCCTTCGACTGTCGTTCACGGGAAACATCATTACAAGCAGAGAACGTGACGACCAAAAAGATGAGCAGCGTCGTTCGAGCTAACAGCATGTCGTTTACTCGCATAACAAATTAATATCGATCTCAAGCGTTGGAAACGGTTGCGACGTGTGGAGAGGTTTGAATCGCCAGCAGGATTCTGCTTGTGGGCTTGTGTAGGCGTTCTGGTGGTTTTGCCGGACGTGAACGATCAACGCCTACGGCAGTATAGCAATTTTGCGCGGTGTCTCAGAACCAAAATTATCTCAGCATTGAGAGCTTTGCCACAAAGTCGGGGATCATTCCTGGACCGGGTTAGCACAAGGAGTTGTACTTGGATGGGGTCAGTACCGTCCGCGGTAGCGGATGGGTCAGCGATCGGATTTAGGATGTAATGAGAGTTTCGCGTACTGATCGATTACCCATCCGCTACCGCGGACGGTACTGACCCCATCCAAGTACGGCGCCCTGTACTGACTCGGTCCAAGTCCCATTCCTAACTTTTGAGGCAAAGCCTGCACTGAAGCACTGACTATTACGGGTTCATGTTGGAGGGCTTCGATTGCGTCGGTTTGAAGTCGAACTTGCCGTTTCCTTCCTGATAAAGAACACAATCGCTTCCAGCGCGGCAGCCACTCACGTGTACCCAGTTACCGGGCATCAGCACGACCGATCCAGGTCCAAAATCTTTTGCTGTTGCCACGTCCGTTCCTGTGTACCAGACTCCGCTGATGACAACGTTCTTAATCTCGCTGCTGTGCGAGTGAAGAGCATTGTCAGTTCCTGCAGGAACCTTGCGCATCTGTGTGTAGGCGCCCGTCGTTGGATCGCCCGAGAGAACGGCGAATTGCATTCCGGGTCTTTCGGGTAATGCTTTCCACTTCAGCTCCGAGAACGAGATCATCATCGGAGCTGTGGTTTCCTGGTTCTGTTTTGATTCCTGCTTAGCGCCTGTTTTGCTGACGACGATACTGACGAGCGCAAGACAAATCATCCCCGCGATCACAAAGACTTTCACAGTAGATGTCCTCCTTCAGCTTGAACCAGATTACCGGACGATGACTAACGAGCAGCTTTAATATCATACGCCCACAAGGTTCCGGAATCGCGGATGTAAAGTACTCCGTTTGAAATGACCGGATGTGCATACGCTGTGTCTCCATAAGGCTCCCCTTTGGCAGGCTTCGGCTGATCCGGCGGAGTGAAGCGACCCTTTTCCCGGTAACCTTCAGGAGTGGCCTCCACCAACCCGACATCTCCTTTCCACGCGTGCACATATAAAAGCCCATCAGCATACGTGGATGAAGATCGGCCGAGACTGTCAGCCTTCCACATCACCTTCCCCGTAGCGAACTCAACAGCAAGTACCTTCTGCTCCGCCGGGTCACTGCCATAAAGATAATCACCCACGAGCACCGCGCCGCCGAAACCGTTCGGCAGGCCACGTTCGAAGTAGACCTGTTCCATCGCGACTCCCTTGCCGTCCGGCTTCAAACGCACGAGGCCGCCGCCGATGCCGAGTGCTCCGGCATACACATAACCATCTCGTGCGACCGGCGTGAAAACCTGTGCGGGTCCCTTGACCACTTCCTTGTAGCGCCACAGAAACTCACCGGTCTTCGCATCAACTCCCACGAGTCCCTTGTTCAAAAACTGCACGTACTGCTTGCGACCGCCACCTTGCACGACGACCGCCGACGCATAACCCGCCTGATCGCCACCCGGAACCGCCGATTTCCAGATGAGCGCGCCTGTCTTCTTGTTCAGCGCAACGATAGTGGCGTCCGCGCCACCGGGACTGACAACCACAACATCACCGTCAACTAACGGCGACTCCGCATAGGCCCAATCGTGCGGCTGTCCGCCGAAATCTTTTCGAAGGCTCTTCTGCCATCGAATCTTGCCAGTTTTGGTTTCGAGACAGGCAAGGTCACCATCCGAGCCCAGGGCGTAAATGAAATTTCCATCAACTGTCGGAGTGGATCGGGCCTTCGGGTACTTCGGATTCTGATCCGGATTGCCGACATTGCCGACGCGCGTGGTCCAAATGACTTTTCCATCCTGAACTGAGAGGGCCTGGACAAACTCGTTATCCATGCCGCGATTGCTCATCAGGTAGAGCCGCGTTCCCACCACCGACGGTCCCGAATACCCGTCACCGATGTCGTTCATTTGCCAAAGCAGTTTGGGGCCTCCCGCCGGCCACTGTTTGAGCAGACCGCTCTCTTTCGAGATCCCGTTACGTTCCGGCCCTCGCCACTGCGGCCAATCGGAAGCTGGAATGCTTGTGTAGGCGGGCATTGAGACGGACACAGTCGAGAAGCACAAAAGAAGCGTCGCAATGGTGGTTAGGAATCTGGAAGCCATCTCTTCTCCTTCGGGGTCGGGTGTAATGAAATGCTGGTGAGTACTGGTACGCTGAGTTTCAAAGAATGTTTCTTCGCACTTTCACGGTCCACTCTCTTTACTTGAATTAATAAAAATTCGCGCCGCAGTAATACGATCAATAGTTCAGCAACTTCTCTTAACACTAATCATTGGCGTCATCGCCGTCGTCGCACCCGATGGCACGGCGACGTTCGCCTCGGAACAACGCAAATATCCATTAGGAGAAGAAAATGAGAAATCTAAGTTTTGTGAAAAGGACGACAGCGATCGCAATGGCGCTCCTGTTTTTGATCGCTTCGAACGTCACGCGTGTTGAAGCAGCTCCAACCAACAACTTACCTCCGGAACAGGTCGAAGCGATTGTTACGGAAATGTTCAATAAGTTCGCCGCGTTCGACGCTCAGGGCACCGCAAACATGTTTGCTCCCGACGGCACGATCGAAGATCCGGTCGGGACTACGCCGATACAGGGAACACAAGCCATCATTGCTTACCTCGAATCATTCCCGACCATCTTGAATGAAATCAGAATCCAGTCGTTTGACGTCACAGTGTGCGGTCAAGAGACCGCGATCAAGTGGAGAGTTACGCTTCAAGACCAAGACCGGCAATGTTTTCTTCGTGGACGGCATCGGCATTGTTAAAGTCAACGAGAACGGAAAAATCCAATCGGACCGAGAGTTCTTTGATCAGGCATACTTCTTATCGCAATTGCAGCAATAAGCTTGCGGCACTCGTCGCGCGAAGTGGGCCATAGCGAGCGGGGCTGGTGGCCCACTTCGACTCTAGCTGGTGCAGCGGTTTGCGCAACCAGCAAATTCACACAAAGCCGGTCTTTGCGTGGGCAGTTTACAACCTCGCGAAACAAGGAAAGCTGGATTGGAATCGACCGCTACAGGATTACCTCGATCTCGGACTCGAAGGAACGGCTCGCAAGATCACAACACTTCACGTTCTCACGCACAGCACCGGACTCGCTAACTGGCGCTTTCAACCGAATCTGCCGCTTGCGTCAGCTTTTGAACCCGGGACCAGATGGCAATACAGCGGCGAAGGCTTCGTGTTGTTGCAACGTGTCGTGGAGAAGATCGTCGTGAGGCCGATTGCTGAATACATGCGCACTGCCGTCCTCGAACCTCTGTTAATGACGCAAAGCACCTTTGCCTGGTCACCTGAGATCCAAAACGTGGCCGCATCGGGCCACGATCGTCAAGGCGCTTTACTCGAGAGATCGCTCGCTTTTTACGAACGCCGCAATTATGAGACTCTGCAAAAGAGCAATCTCAATCCAGCATCAGCTACCTACGAACAGATCGTTGCGGCGTATCAGCAGAACAAACAAACGTTCCTACCGGTAGCGCTATCTCCGAATATGGCAGGCTCACTTCAAACGACGGTCGGAGATTACGCTGTGTTTCTCGCGCACGTTTTGAAAACAGTAACGCAATCAGATGACTTCAAGGCACGAGTCGATGTGAACCGCGATATCGCCTGGGCGCCGGGCTGGGGAGTCGATCGGTCGTTTAAGACGCCGTCGCTGTTTCACTGGGGCGATGGTCCAGGTTTCAAAAACTTCTGTTGGATACAACCGGCGAAGAAGTCAGCTTTGGTGTTCTTCACCAACGGTGATTCCGGCGCCGCACTCTATGCGTGGCTATTCCGGCAATTGATGAACGAGGATCCTTCAGCGTTCTACTGGATCTGAAAACGTTTACGGGAGCAACGAGCCTTTCGATAACTGTTCGCTAGTTATATAGTAGGTTCATGCCTGTTCTACCCTTCATGGAAGAGCTGTTAGCGATCGAAGCAGAGGCAAAGTATTTGCTGTCTGGGAACGATCGCTCTTACGAACAGACATTGATGCAGGAGTTGTCGAGGATATTCAAAGAGGCTGAACTTCTGTTTGGTCCAAGAGATACCTCATACCAACTGTCTATTCCTCGGATTACAGAATGTACTACTTCGCGGAGTTTCATTGTTCAGCCCTTGCGAATGGCCAGGATATATCTTTCTCGCGAATCCAGGACGAAGCCGTCGACGGCGTCATTGGAACTCGCTCATGAAGCGATTCATGTACTCAGCCCCGTACCCTTTGGTCGCACGCTGACGATTCTGGAGGAAGGGCTTGCGGAATGGTTTGCTCAGAGATATGTGAGTCGCGTTTATAAGCTCACGTTTGAGAGAGGCCTTAATGAAAAGGCTGACGCGGTGATGCGGGCCGTCTCGACTCTTTTGGCGAAGAATGAATCTGTGATCAAGGAATTGCGAACTCGTCAGCCAGTGATCTCAAAGATTGACGAGAAACTCCTGGTTGAAGTGGCCGGCATCGATCCCGGTCAGGCAAAGTTTCTGTGTACCGACTTCAAGAATTACTGGCGACCGTCGCTCTTGGGTAGTTTCGCTTCCCAGGGTGCCGAACACATCGCCGACTGCCTGCGCTCTATTTGGAAACAGTCATAAGCGCTCTTCCCTCCAAAGATCGAAATCGCACTTGGGTCAAAGCATTTCATGGACACGTCTTCGATTTCTTGTAACCCGCCTTCTTCGCTTCTTTCTCACTCGTAAAGAACACCATGTTCTCGGGGGCTATGTTGGTGTAGTCGCGACAGCGCTCGTCGTAGAAGAGCTTGGGGAAACGTTGGCCATGGATGATTACGTCGAACAGTTCGAAACGATACTCAAGCTGCATCCGCAGTGACACGGGGCGACCATCTTTCATTGCGGGAGTAAACTTTATCTCCCGCGCGACTGCGATTGCACTGTCGGTGAGGCCGGCTGGTAATCCATTCACCACCTCGACATTCCTGACTTCACCTTTGGCGGTAAACACCGCCGTCAATCTCACCCCACCGACAACATGCTGCTTCAAAGCTTCAAACGTATATTTAGGCTCGGGCTTTGATATTATTTTGACAGTTGTATCGACCTGTTTCCCGTCGTACACCTTGTCGTCCGCATCGTTGGGATCCTGGGCCATTCGAGGTACTAAATGGCCTGAGACAGTTGAGATGAGAATCAGTATCAAGACTCTTTTCATCGCTACACTTTAAAATTGACGTTCTTATCCACAGATTACACCGATTTCTATTGATCAATCTGTGTAATCTGTGGATAAAACTACCGCGTGAACTTCCAACTTGCCACTACCTTCTCAAACTCCTGTCGATCCGTTCGATACCTTTGCGATGGTCGTGTGCAGAATTAATTGATATTCGACGCCCTGGTGCAACGCAATAATTTGTTCGACAACCACACTCCGATTATTTTCACTGAATTGCACCGTAAATCTTCTTGCCTTTACACGACCTAGCCGAATCGAAGTTGAGCTTAACACTCTCACATCTTGCACGCCCTGCTTGCGTTTCAAATTTGCAACTTCGTCATGAATCAGTAAATACAACGAGACTAGAATCCTTTTTACGATGCCAGCGCTGACGAAACCCTGTGGCTCGCCTCAGACACCCGGACTCGACGAGTTGACCTTGTACTATCTGACAAGGTGCGTACAATGCTCCAAGGTAGCTCAAACTTACCAAAGGGAGAAGAGAGAGGCTGACCGTATCCAGACTGACGCCCAGCACCATGTCAGGGCAGGCATGCCCTCAACAAACCATCTCCTTCGCGAGTTGAATAGCTGCGAGTTTGCTTCCGACCTGTTGACCGACTCAACTATCGTTTCGCTCAAAACAAATCAGGTTCTTTATGAGCAGGATGACAAAATAGAGTCCGTCTATTTCCCACTCAACTCTGTGGTATCGAATCTTGCGATCATGGAGGACGGTAATACTCTGGAAACCTCGATGGTCGGCTGCGAGGGGCTCGTAGGGATCTCTGCGATTCTTGGCCGTGGCTTCAGCAAACAATGGAGTTGGGTATTGATCAGCGGTGAAGCAATTCAGGTTGAGGCGGATAAATTAGACAAACTAATCATTCAGAATGAGGCAGCGATCAAGAGGTTTTTGAGTTGTTACCGTTCACTGGTCACGCAAATCACTCAACGTGGCATTTGTAATACCAGGCATACACTGCTTGAGCGGCTGTGCTGCTGGCTATTGATGATTCACGATCGAGTTGGCGGCATGAATCTGCGACTAACTCAGGAATTGATCTCGTCGAGAGTTGGGGCTCGCCGGTCCGGGGTCACCGTGGCAGCGGGATTGTTACAGGAGATGAATGCAATCGAATACCGCCGCGGTCAACTCCATATCGTCAATCGAGAAGCGCTCGAGGCAGTGGTATGCGAGTGTTACTCAATCGTGCAAGCGGAGTTTTTGCAACCCAAGCCACGAACCTATTGAGGTAGTTTTAGGGTACTAAAGGTAGAACATGCGCACAAACGAACGTCAAAAGACTCCGTCCAAAGACGCCGGCAGTGATCGGCACATCCACGAGAAGTCGGAAGAATTGATCACGTTTTCAAATGCATTGTTACAAGAAGCCCGGGATCTCTGTACCTACTCTCGCAGGCTTAGAGCCATAAACAAATTCCTCGCCGTCATTAATGCAAATCCGAACGCGGCCTTGAAGCGAGAACCACACTGGAAGGCCGCCCGCCAATTTGCTTCACGTCCACAAACAAACTTCTCGATCGATGTTTCAGTGCGCCGCTCCGAGCAGAGTTCAAACGAACCTCAATTGAAAGTCTTGGATGAGTTAAGATTCTCTATTAAGGAATCTACGTCCTAGTCGCCTCAGTGCGTCACCTTGGAGTGCGCCAACTTGTTGGTAGCGGTGACAAGTCACCGCACTCCAGGGAGATCTCTAACGCGTCGCGCTCGCAATCGCCAGATTAGTTGACTCGTGTTTCTCGGTCGGTACTTCATCAGCGTCCGCAATCTCGGGTGGCTTTGGGCTCTTCGGGATCCGCTCTATCTTTGTTACGACCGTATTCTTGTTCACTTCTTCAGACTTCACTGTCCGCGCGACCAACAGATCGATTACGCCCAGATAGAACTTGTCGCTGAAGCCTGCCAGAAAAGCGACGATCCAAAACGAGTGTATGTGCACCGACGCACTCGCAGCCGCACCGGCAGTGGCCTGAGCCGAATTCGGAGTCGTCAGCAGCACGAGCCCTGAGTTGAGAGCGATATAGACAACTCCGCCCATGATGATTCCTATGATTGGCCTGGCAATGAGCCATCTGAATTCGGTTGCAAACCGGATTCGTCCCTGCTCTGTGTAGAACCGATAAAGAATCGCTGCGAGGCTTCCGGCTGCGCCCCAGAGGATGACCGATTGCGGCACGCCGAAGAGATATCGAGGAGTCGGCGAGACAAAATCAATCCGAGCTGCAAACACGAGCCCTAACACATACACGACCATGATGGCGATCGCCGCATATTGCCAGTATCGCTCTTCCTTCTGTTCCCGTTCTTCACGACTTACCAGTTCGCGCAGAGAGTTTAGATAACTCTGTACCCTGCTGAGCGCGGCGGTGCTTTGCGCGTCGTCGAGACCGTGCACAGCTTCTGCGGCAAACTCTGATGCATCGTTAAATCTTTTCTGGTCGCCGAAAAATACGCGCGACGCTTTGCTGGTAAGTTTGAAGATTTCCTCGCGAAAGTACTGTTTACGTCCGTCCAAAGTCGCGAGACGCTCCGAGATATACGACTCTTCCGCTTTGCTCAGCTTCTCGAGCACCCGCGCTACCCTTTTCGCGAAAATAAAGTAGTAGAACGGAACGACTATCAACGCGGCAAGCAGCCATAAAAGAAGCACCTGGAATTTGAAACTCAGCGCATCTGCCAGCTTCAGCCATTGAAAGATCGCGGTTGTCTTGCCGGCAATGAATGCCAGCGAGACCGAAAATATGGGGATGCCATAGGCAAGAGCAACGGTTCGCTCACTCAAGGCCACACCGCAAAGCTCCTCCGCCTCCTGCAACTCTCGGTAGCGTTCTTGAAGAGGGGTCGGCGCCGGCGCCAAATCTCCGTTGCCGTTGTTTTCAGCATTCAAAACTTTTTCCGCAGCCTGAGAAAGGCTGGAATTCTGATCGCTAAGATTCAATTTCACCTGATCGAGCATAGAGGTACTCCTTGCAGGCATTCGTAAGGCATTTAGACCGGGAAGCCACGGCCTTTACTTACTAATGGTGGAAAGTGGGAAATCGTTTCTGGTGGGCAACGAAATAAACGAACTACCGGTTGAGATTGAGCGTGTGAGCTACGCGCAAAAATGTCTCATCTATTGCTCACTGGCTGTCTAATCATCATCACTTTTGGCGTGCTGACTCGCCGGTATCCGATCGAGACTGTGTACCGGTTATTCGCACCGTTTCCGACACTGATCTTCCTGGTCGGAACGATTGACGAGAACTTCAGAGGGATCCAGCAGTTCAACCATCAAGTTCTCCACGTGGCCTACGACGGCAGTTATGTGCTACTGCTCGTCGGAATTATCCTGGTCCTGCGGGCCGTACTAAAACGTAGTCTCACAATTCTGATCGTCGCAGCGACGTGCATTGCCGGAATACCACTGGGCTACATCTTCGTAACACATCGGTAAATCGCCTATGGTTTCGACGCCACCCAAACATATAGAATCTGCCGCGACTTGCTCGCAGGCGCTTCACGCAGCTTGTCGATAAACTCCTTCTCGAAATACTCACGCATCACATCTTGCCTGGCTTCACTGGGGCAACGATAGTTCATCTCCTTCAGAGTGATAACACTCTGATTCTCTCGTTCCTGAATCGTTATCCTCGCGTCAGCGTTACACGAGTCAAAATGAACATCGAATTCATCTGCCTTCCAAAAGCCATCCGACACTTCATTAGTCGGCAACCGGCTGATCTGCTCAAGCAACTCTTTTCTGGAAGTTTGAAACTGGTATTGATTGTTATAGGAAACTTTGTGGCTGAATTGCGTAGCGGTGAAGGCAAAGATTGAGACAATCGCAATCAGGTAAATGAATCTATGCGAAACGCGCACGCCAAAGGATGTATTACTGTAGCGGTACGAGAGCGGAAGAATGAGCAATGCACAGAGATCGCTGTAATCAACCGTCCGCTGAATTCCAAAGAACGGTAAGCTATTCCATCCCTCAATCAAAAATTGCGAGTAGACTGATTTCCAAAAAACAAATAACACGGCGGTTGCGATAAAAACGAGAAGTTTCTTACGTGGGAAGAACGCCGTCCAGAAGAGTGGAAACACAAACAACCCTGCAAAATCCGAGAGCTTACCGGTAAGTCCGTTATGAAACTGTGCCTTGAAAACAAAGTCGTTCAAGAGCAGCAACAGCAGACCGATCAGGAAACCAGTTGAGCCCAGAACGTGGTGGGAGTGTCTGTCAGTGATTCTCACGTTTGTCTCAGGCAACTGTAGTAGTCAATCCACCCTAAGCAGGCGCCCATCGACCTTTTTCCGGTTACAACTGGAAAAATCAAATCTGAAATCAACACCATCCTGGGGGCCGTCAGCTTGAATTCGAATCGCTTCCGTTTTTCTGTTGAGACTGATCTCGTCATTTACACGCAATAGAGCGGGACACTTCTTGAACTCTTTTGGCTCAAGTGTCGCAACGGCAAACAGTTCTCCCTGCAAATCCTTCAAGACGTTCAGGGAGAAGTTTCCCTGCTCATCAGTCGTCGCAAAAGCACTACCCTCGATCGTCGGATCTGTTTTCTCAGAGTTAAAAACAACGTGAGCATAAACCACCGGCTTATTGTCTGCCGTCAATACCCTTCCAGTGACGGTCACGAACTCCGTTGCCGCTGGAACATGAATATCGAGCGGATACTCCGTGACACCCTCAACGATGGTGACTATTTGAGCCTTTTCACGATCAGTTACATCAGGATAATAGAACCTGCGAAACGGTTGATACGAACTGATCTTGTCCTGATCGTTAATGACGACAACATAGCTCGCGAATGGTATCTCCCCAATTTCAAAACGCCCGTCGGCATCCGTGCTTGCATCACGCTTGAAATACTCCGAGACATTCGGTTGAGTGGGCAAGAGACGGAGATGAACCCTTGGCATTGGTCTCCCGGATCGATCAAGAACCTTGCCACTCAGACGGTTGTCGACTTGAAACTTGAAATCCGCTTCCGCATGTCGACCCGCTTTCAAGGGAACCAGAGCACTCCCGCCGAGTTTATACCTGCCTGTAGTGAGTCCTCCGAAAACGGAGGTCATATCAGTCTTCCAGCCCTGTTTGCCTTCCGGTCTAATTTCGTAAGTTCCGACTGGCAAGTCATAGATCTCATACACGCCGTCTTCGTTTGTTATTGCCTCGTAAGTTTTCCCGTTGCCAACGATTTGAACTTTGCGGCCCACCACCCTGGTAAAGTCTGCATTGCCACGGGCTATGGTCCATTGGTAGGAAATCAAGGTGCCTGAGATCCTCGTCTTACCCCGCACTTCGTTCATCTTGTCCAGATACAAAAGCTCATCTGCGGCATCCTCGATGAGTCTAGTTTGATAGTGGGGGAGGGGTTTCGTTCGCTCACATTCGTTTGCAGTCCAGAGTCTTGGCCTCTTTTCACCCGGTTTCAGATAAAACAAGAACTCAGCGCCAACTTCGTCCTGGTCAAATTCCACGAAACAGTCTTCGTAACCTCCCTGCTTGAAGATCATCTCATCGCCGACCTTCAGATTTCCCTTGTAAACCTTTTCGACGATCGTAGTGACCGACGTGATCCTCATTATTGGTTCCTGAATTTCTTCAGTACCGCGGTAAACAGTTTGCACGCCCGGCTCTTTGTTCACAGAAATAATCCGGTTGACTACAACGAAACGCGAACTCTCAAACTTGCCGAGTATGGAGCGGTCTTCGTCAGGACAATCACAGGCGTGAACAGTCTGTCCAACCGTTAAGAAAGTGATGAGAACCACGAATAGCAGCAGAAATCTCTTTCGGTGCTTTGGAGTCATAGTCATCTCTGCTCCGCCCGCGCCGCTTCTCTTGGTAACGCATTGCGCATGCGGATGATCGAGAACTGCAAGGTCGAGGCGACGACCGCATCGCGCAGTGGCCACAGACTCGGAACGAAACGTAGTTCAACGCCACGCTCGAGTAAGTGACCAATCAAATCGCTAAGCACTTCAACACGCGCGGGGACCACGGACAAGCTGCTGACGAAGTAGCCGGCGCATTCATCAAGACACTCGAAGCTGTCGGGAGGCAGGTGGTAACAGAACAACTGAGAATCTCGAAGTTGTTCGAACCACCCACTCTCGACGGCGATGACTGCCCGGCTCTTCCCCAGAAACCTCTCCACATCAGCGCTTGCGGTTTGTGGACCTGCGTAATAAGTCACCCGCGGGCATTCACGCGGGACAAGATAGTTGCAAAGGCGATCTTCATCAATGGCCCAAACTACTTCCCGGCCGGCGATTTCAGACCACCGAGGCTCAAATATCTCGATACCTGCTTGTTCACTGACATGAAATAGCATCTTGTCGCTTCAAATCACTTACCATCATCGATCAGGGCTGGCGATCCAGGCAATTGATCGTGTTTCCGTTCAGGTCCGTGCAGCCCCACTCCCAATCGAGGAAGCCGTTACGTTTGATGTTGAAACATTTCTTTCGGCCACAAAAGCTCATTACGACCGGCAAGGTTCCGATGTTGTCGTCTGTATTTGGCTTGGCGCGCCGCGGCCTGCCTTTACCGGTTAACGAATGGACGCTTTTTCCTTTGGCGTCGAGGAACGAGACTTTGACGTCGCCACTCTTTTCGTATCCCGGAATGGCCAAACGGATGCGGTAATAGCCCGCCGGCAATGCGCTTTGACCGTCGATGGAAACATACGCGTAAAACACGTCGACACCGGCAGTGAACTCTTTCTCAGTCGGCAATTCATCGCGGCGCAGAGAGGCGGTCACAACTTGTAAGCCCTGCCCAATTTCGCAGGACAGCGATTCTTTAATGATTGTTTGTCCGGCCGATTTTGCGGCGCGTTCGAGTGAATCGGCCAATTGTTTTTTGAAAGCTGCGAGGTCAACGGTGGTTGCTGGTTTGCTCATGGACTTCTCCTTTATTAGGTGGTTAGTGGAGTTTCGAACACGGAGCTATGCTACGGAGAAGATGAGGGTAAGTATTTAGGCGTCGCTGAATTTTTCCTGAGAGGAAACTTTCATAAAAACCTCAGAGTAGCCACAAAAAGGCACAAAAGAGGAAAAGCTAAAAATTTTTATGTGCTTCTTGTGCCTTTTTGTGGCTATTCCTGCCGCACCGGCCCAACGGATTTTGGAGGCGTTATCACCAAACGTGGTTTCGAATCGATTGGACGCGTTGCCAGACCTCGTCGGTCATGAAATTGCGCCAGACGCCGCCCAGCAGGTGGTTGAATTTGGGATCTTTGCGCGCGAGCTCTTCGATGCGATCGATGAATGCCACGCCTTGTTTGGCAAGCAGATCCTCGAGTGGACCAGCCGCAAGGACACCAATCGCCTTGTCAGAAAGATCACGTTTGTAGGCTTCAAGAATGAATTGCCACAGCCGATCACCGTCGCCATCGAGCGACCAGTCCATGACTTCCGAAACAGCCCACCAGTTCGCTTCATGTTCGGGTGACCCGCGCTCCGCCTGCTCCGCGGCAGTCCATGCGGTGACGATCTTATCCAGTTCTGCGTGATCCAACATTTTGCTTAGCTACGACGTAACGCGAAAAGATTTTAGCCACAAAAGGCACAAAAAGCACAAAAGAGGAAAAGCCAAACCAGTCGTTAACAGATCCCACGAGTTTGCGCGCCGCCATCGCAAATCGCGGGTTTGACGATCAGAAATGTCGTCACTGCGCCTGCTGCCACGCCACCAATGATCAACCACGTCTTCGTAGAGACGCCTTCTGCCTTATTCACGCTCTCGACCTCGGAGTAAGCGATTGACTGTAACGATCCGTCCTTCGGATCTTTCAGAGTGAAAGTTACCGGTTCTACTGATGCGATGAAGCCCTTGACCTTGGTCCGATCGCGGAACTTGACGTGGACTTGCGAGTCTTTGCTCATTGAAAGTGTCCGAACCCTTGCCCGGATCTTCTCAATCTCAGCAGGCGATTGCGCTGATGCAGGAAGAACAAAACTAAAGGCGGTGATGATTATCGAAAGTGTTAACGTCAAATATTTCTTAATCACAGAATCTCTCCTCTTAATTTGAGCTACCCACCGTTTGGCAACCGTTGTTCCAAACGAGACTGCTCAAATAGCGGACGATTTTGCGAAGAAACTCAGATAGAGAAAAGCTACAAGTGGATACTAACGCCAGAAAATTCCGACAATTGATGAGGACCAAATAGAATCGGCGTGCCGCTTAACGGCACGCCGATCGGAAAACATCTACGAGTAGATCGAACTATGAAGTCGTCACTGCTGGGGGGCTGCGACTGCTTTGAAACCAGTGCTGTTGATAACTTCGCGCAGCTTGGCTTCGTCAACCTTCTGGTCGTCATACTTGATTACAGCTTCGCCCTTTTCGGAACTTACCTCTGCTTCCTGAACGCCTTCGGTCGCCTTGAGCGCCTTGCTTACCGATGAAGAGCACTTTGCGCACTTCATTCCGTCAACCTTGATGGTGACAGTCTTGGTGAAGGCTGCGGCCGTAATCACGCCGAGCGTCATGACCAGAACACTACTGACAACAAGTTTAGTGATTCGATTTCCCACTTCGTAACCCTCCTTCTACTTTCTTTATTAATAGCGGCTTGATCTTCTCGTCGAATTCTTCGCGAAGAAGTATGCCGCCGATTATGTCGCTTACTTGACCGTCCCGATTTATCACTACCGTTAGAGGCAGCGTCTCATCCGAACTGAACCGAGCTTTAAGCTCACGTGTGCCGAGGACAATAGGGTAGTTAACTTTTAGCTTTCTGGCAAACGCGCGGACTGGTGATTTGCGTTCGGGCGGATAAGTTATGCCAATGATTTGCAAACCGTCTTTGCGATGCACGCGTTGCAGTCGGACCAGTTCCGGCATTTCTGCGCGGCAGGGTGGACACCAAGTAGCCCAAAAATTGATCAGGACCACCTTCCCTTGATAGTTGCTCAAACGCACGATGCGTCCATTGATATCCCTGAGTTCGAACTGCGGTGCTTTGACAGCCTGCGGTAAAACACGCACCGGTGAGAAAGTGATCAAGGTGGCGACAAAAACAATTCGGAGTAAAGTCATGAGAGGCTTTCATTGCAGCCGAATTTTGGTTTCCAGCTCAAACGAGATGTCTGCGTTCAAGTCTGAAACTTTGGCCTTGATCTTATACTCGCCCGCCAGATCTTTCTCTTCAAAGCGAATGGCGAGAATCGCGCGGCTCAACTGAGTGTTTCCTGAAGGTGGAGGTGGGTCCTTCCATAAAGGCTGGTTCTTCCTCTCGACATACAAACTGCCGTCAGGTTTATAGACGAAATAGTCTGCTTCGGCGTTACACACGCCCTGAGCATCGGCCTTGCAATTAGCGAAGAATACAAAGGCGCCGAATTGCTCGCCGCGCTTCACACTTTTGGCGGGATTGATCCGTGGCGTTTCTGGTTTCTTCCACTCTTCGATGACCGCTCTCGGATCTTTAGCAACTATCAGGTGCCCAGCGAAACCGTTAAACGATTTTCGATCGGGACCATCCTCGACAGGCTTTCCGTCTTTTTTCCATTGCGCGAGCGCGACTGAATTGGCTAACAGGATTACAGCAATCGCTGCCATCAGAGTCTTCATGGCTTAGTCATCCTTATTTGAGGAGTGCGATCGTCGGCGCGGACATTTCGCTTCGCGCAGGATAGCCTACGCAGGTTCGTTTCACAAAGAACCTGGATTGTGCAAACATCTGCGTTGCACGCCAATAAAAGATCGACAGAGGTAATTAGCAACATGCCTAAAGCCAATAAGAGTAAGCTGTCAGCACAACAACGTGAAGAATTACTCAGCACATTGAAAACCCGTTTTGAAAAAAACATGAACCGCCACAAGGGTCTCGACTGGGCCAAGGTCCAGGCGAAGCTGGAGGCTAATCCTGAAAAACTGTGGTCACTCAGTGAAATGGAACGAACCGGCGGAGAACCGGATGTCGTTGGTCTTGACAAGAAAACGGGCGAATACGTTTTTTATGATTGCTCAACCGAAAGTCCTAAAGGTCGCAGGAGTATTTGTTACGACCAGGAAGCTTTGGACTCGAGGAAAGAAAATAAGCCCGCACACAGCGCGGTTGCGATGGCGGCTGAAATGGGCGTCGAACTTTTGAATGAACAGCAATATCGCGAGTTGCAGCAAGTGGGAAACTTCGATCTGAAAACGTCGAGTTGGGTGCAAACACCTGCTGAGATCAGAAAACTCGGCGGCGCCCTTTTCTGCGATCGACGTTACAACCAAATTTTCCTTTATCACAACGGCGCCGAATCCTACTACGCCGCTAGAGCGTTCCGTGGTTCGTTGAAGGTGTAGCTGCGTTCGCTAACATTGCATCCACGACGTTCGCATTACAACTCAATGCTTCTTCGATCTCGTATGTGTACCAACGAAATCGTTTACTGCGCGTCTAAACACAAGTCAGTTGAAACAAAGCTGCAACTATTTTTCCAGCAATTAGACCGAATTCTCACACTTGGGCCATTGTTCGAGCTTACGGCACCGTGTTTGCAAAGTGGTGGGCATGAACGTGGCAAAGGAGAATGTGATGAAAACTAACTTGCTAGCAAAAAGAGTGATGGGATTTGTTTTTGCTTTTTCTCTCCTAATTGGTATCGGCATGATGGCGAGTTCAGAAGCGCAGGCTCAATATCCGTCGTGGCAGCGCGATCAGATCAGACGACAACGTGATTATGAGCGCGACCAGCGTCGTCGTAATCGAGATTGGCGCAATGATGATCGTTACGGTGATCGTTACGGTATTTCTGCGAATGCTCGTCAGACCGCTTTGAACGCCGGCTACAACGAAGGCATCAAGGAAGGTCGTAAGGACCGGAGTCGCGGTGAGCGTTATGAATTCCGTGACGAGGAAGATTATCGGAATGCGAATACCGACTACAATTCGCGCTTCGGTAGCAGAGAGCTATATGCGCAGTATTTCCGACAGGGTTTCCAGAATGGTTACGCTGACGGGTACAGAGGTTACTAAGAACGCTCTCTAGCTAAACTTCGACGGGCGGGATCGAGTTGTCGATCCCGCCTTTTCGTATTTAGCGGGTGATGACTTTTGAGATGTACTGTGGCGGGACTCGCTCCGTTAACCAGACACCGTTTTCAGAACACATAAACTGAAATCCGTCCGCATGCATACTTCCCGCAGCGACACCCATCCTTCCGCGTCGAGCATCACACCCGCAGCGGCGGGATCGTGACGTAGAACCAAACTCATGTACTTGCTGATACTGATGGCACGGTCCTTTTTGATCAACGCTACTTCTCCAAACGTTCCGTTTCGCATGACAGTCTAGTCCGTTGACGTTAGTTCGAGAAACCCGACATCGAGACTGTTCTTTTCCTGTCCTTCCGTTTACCATCTCCGCCAAACTCAGCCGAATGTGCCGGGAGGACTACGATGAAGCGATGCCCGACATGCAATCGTAGCTACGCTGACTCGCTCTCATTCTGTTTGCAGTGTGGCACTCATTTGGGGCCCGATTTCGATCCGGAAGCCACGGTCGTCGGACAACCGCAGCAACGTGCGAGCAGCAATCACCGCGTCTATCAAATCATAATCGTCTTGCTGGTATTGATACTCGCCGGCGCCGGTATTGGATTGTATATCGCACTCAGCGCGTACAACGGTCGCACTCAAGTAGCAGCAACATCTTCGCCGGAACCATCGCGAACAGATCCGCTTTCGCTCCTCAATGCCAATGCACCGGCAAAGTCGTCTCCGACTCCGGCCGCAACTGCGTCGCCAACAAACCCCGACCAACCGGCGATACCCAAGATCTACGGCAGACCATACGACGTCGCGCGCCGGGTTCTGATCAAGGGAGGATGGTTACCAAATAAGAGATTGCCGATACATGGTGAGAGTGTGGACGTGCAGAGCGGCAATGGTCCAATATTCTGGCAGCGCGGCTACTGGGAGCTGGAGAGTTGCAGCGGCACTGGTTCGGCGTTCTGTCTGTTTGAGTTTACCGATCCCACCGGCAGATTGCTCGAGGTCGTTACGGAGGGTGAAGAAGACGAAGCCGGAACGTACCACGCCACCGTGAGTCGTGTTTACCTGAAGAAGAAGTAACCTGGAAATAACGCAGGGGCGGCCA
>DASWUM010000134.1:0-48205 GCA_036401595.1 Pyrinomonadaceae bacterium | reverse complement strand
TTACGATGGCAGTCAGATGCGCGTCTATCTCGACGGTGTGTTGAATGGCTCAGCGACGGCGACAATGACGCCCGGCAACAACACCACGGGGTTGCGAATCGGAAAGAGCTCGTTTCTGTATTTCCCCAATTATTTCAACGGTCGCATCGATGAAGTGCGAATCTCGAACGCTGCGCTTTACAGCAGCACCTTCACGCCCGCCGTTCATCTTGGGAACACGTCGAGCACGAAGGGCCTGTGGAAGTTCGACGGACAAACTACGAATGACGGTTCGGCAAGCGGCGCGAATGGTACGCTTCAGGGTGGCGCCACGTATTCAACAGATGTGCCGACAAGCGGCGGTGGAGCACAGGTCCCGATTGCAGTAGCAGGTGGGCCTTACTCTGCCCAACTGGGACAGGCAGTCACGTTTAATAGCAGCGGCTCATTCGATCCGGATGGAACTATCAGCAGTTACCACTGGAACTTCGGTGACAGCACCTCAGCGAACGCAGCTAATCCCACTCACACCTATCAGACTTCAGGTTTGTTCACCGCAACGCTGACCGTGACGGACAACTCGGGACTGCGTGCGAGCGCCACGGCGATGGTAACGATCAACGGCGCGACCGAGGCACGTCTTGATCCACGAAATCAAACCGGCGGCGGCGGTGAGAATGCTCTCTCACAGAATTACAACTGGAACCTGCCATTGTTGAGTTTACCGGGCCGGGCGGGAATGAATCTCGGGTTGGGGCTGTCGTACAACTCACTGGTGTGGACGAAGAATACCAACGGCAACTACGTCACATTCGACGACGATCATGGTTTCCCAAGCCCCGGATTTCGTCTGGGTTTTCCGGTAATCCAGCCGATGTACACCAACTCTGAAGTTGGCAAGGACGCATTCCTGATGATCGGTACCGATGGTAGCCGCACGGAACTGCGCCGGGTCAGTACGTCTGCACTGTTTGAAGCGGCCGACTCTTCCCATCTATTGCTGGATACCACCACGATGACGGTTGTGGCCAGCGATGGAACGAAGTTGAGTTATGTATGGATGAATTCAGAATACAACTGCACGCAAATCAAAGATCGGAACGGTAATTACATCACGATCAACTACACGCCATTCGGCAGAATCGACACGGTCGTCGACACTCTGGTGCGCAGTATCAAGTTTAACTACGATGCCAATGGCCTGCTTGCTTCGATCACGCAGGTTTGGAATCAGGGCTCAGCCAATCAGGTGACACACAACTGGGCCGTCTTCACTTATGCGGACACGTTTATTCAAACCAACTTCACCGGGCTGGCTGTGTACGGTGTTGCAAACAATTCGAATGTCAAAACACTTTCGAGAGTAACGCTTGCTGACGGCTCGCATTCCGACTTCAGCTACACGAATTGGGGCCAGGTGTGGAAAGTGAGCAACTCAGCGCCGAATAACGACTTGCTCAGTTATCGTGCTTACAACCTGCCGGGTTCGCCTTTGTTAGCCACTGGGGCACAAAGCGACTGTCCGCGCTTCACGCAACGGCGTGACTGGGCTAAGTACTGGAATGGCGATACCAATGGCGATCCAGGCGCGACGCCGTCGAGTGAGGATGCCGTTACGAGCTTCGTTGCACCCGCGGATGATCAATGGACCATGCCCGATGGAACGGCAGCGACTGGCAAGCGCGTGGAGGTAACCTCACCGGATGGAACGTTGAATAAGATCTACTTTGTTGGTACCGCTGGTGGCTCGTCTGCGTGGCGTCGCGGTCTGCCAGCCCTGGTGGTGACATACAGTGGCGGCGTGTGGCAACGAAAGGTCATGACCACGTGGACGCAGGACGATACGGGGGTCGTCTACCCGTTGAATCCGCGTGTGACTGAGACGAATATTTATGACCCGGACGGAAATCGCGCACGCACCCGGATCGTGTATCAGCATCATGATCTTCCAAACGGCACGAGCTGCGAGCTACCAAAAGATGTTTTTGAGTATGCAGCAAATGCAACCACGGTCCTGCGCAGCACACGTACGCTTTACAACATGGGCACCGTCTATACGAATCGGCATATTCTCGGCCTGGCGAGCGACAAGCTGCTTTATGACGGCGATGTAGACAGCGGCGGGACTCTGATGTCCAAATTTGCATACTTCTACGACGAGACCGACTCGATCACTGGCAGTGACGCGCCCGTGCAGCATGACGACGCGAACTATAATTCTGCATTCGTCGCTGGCCGCGGGAATCTCTCGAGCGTCAAACGCTATGACGTGACGAACACGAATGTCTTCACCACGACTAGCACTAAGTACAACGCAGCCGGATCGTTGGTTTCATCAACCGATGCTGCGTCTCACACGGTTAGCATCGGTTATGTCGATGCATTCTCCGACGGCACACCGCGCAATACGCTTGCTTATCCCACAATGGTGACCGACCCGGACAACTATTCATCGACGTCGAAATACAACTTTGATTTCGGCGCCGTCACACGAGCACAAAGTCCCCAACCAAACACGACGACGCCAAATCTCAATGGCCCGGAACAGTCGTGGACTTTCGATCCTCTTGGTCGCCTGCAGCAGGTTACCAACCTCGTGAACAACGCCTACACGCGTTTTGAATACGACCCGGGTGAGTTGCGAGTCGATACTTACAGCACGATCCAGGAAGGTCTTGGTGAGGCGCATTCTTTCAGGTTTACCGACGGTGCCGGCCGCGTGATTGCGACGGCTGCGGATCACAATACCAACACCTTCAGTGGACAGAAGACGATCTATGACGTGATGGGCCGAGTGTTCAAGGCCTCTAACCCGGCTGAGACAAGTGCCAGCGGTTCACCACTGCAATGGAGCACCACCGGCGATGATGCGGCGTCTAGTTGGATCTACACTGAACAGACGTACGACTGGAAAAGCCGTCCGCTCGTGACTACCAATCCGAGTATGACGAGCAATCCTGCTGAAACAACTACGAAACAATACAGCTACAGCGGCTGTGGCTGCGCGGGCGGCCAAGTTGTCACCATCACCGACGAAGGCGCAATTCAAGCGGACGGCAGCATCAAGAAGCGGCAGCAGAAGATCTACGCGGATGTGCTTGGTCGCTCGGTCAAGACTGAGACGCTGAATTGGGATGGAACCGGGCCGAATGGGACTGGCGGAACAGTTTATTCAGCTACGACTATGACGTACAACGCGCGTGACCTGGTAACAGTTGTCCGCCAGTTTGCAGGACCAAGCTCAAGCACGACGTTCCAGGAGACAACCTCGTCTTATGACGGCTTTGGCAGATTGAAGACGCAGCACCTGCCTGAACAACAAATCGACCCGAACAATCCTATTTCCACAGATCACACAACGTGGAACTACAACGTCGATGACAGTCTTCAAAGCGTCATTGATGCGCGCGGAGTGATTACCAGCTTCACGTATAACGCTCGACGTCTACCCACACTCGTGACTTTCAATGCCAGCGGTATTCCAGCAAACAACAACGTGGCGCCCACCGCCAACATCACGTTCACGTATGACGCGCGCGGGAATCGCACCTACATGTCAGACGGCTCGGGTACGGTGAGCTATCATTACGACCAACTCTCGCAGATGGATTGGGAGGAGCGCACCTTTGCTGGTTTACCAAATGCTGGTGCTTTCCGCCTGAATTATGAATACAATCTCAGTGGCATTCTCAAGAAGGTTACCGACCAGCGATCCGCGACGAGTTTTACTGAAACGCTGGACAAGCTTGGACGTGTAACCTCGGTCAGCGGCACCGGCTCAAGTGGTGTGCAGACACAGTTCGTTTCGGACGCACAATACCGAGCCTGGGGAGCGCTGAAATCAAGGTCGCAGGCGGGTGCTACTTTGAGCCTCACTTACAACCAACGACTCTTACCGAAGACTTACACATTTGGTAACTCACAAATGTCTTACCAGTATCACAACGACGGCTCAGTTAAGTTTGCGGACGATCTAACTGGTTTAGCTGAGATCAAAGATCGCGCCTACTCGTATGACGCCGCAGGACGGTTACAGCATGCGTACTCGGGTGTGGAAGCGCGGAACTTCGCGAACGGCACCAGTGGCGGCACGCCTGATGGTCCGTACAGCCATGAGTATGCCTACGATCAGTGGGACAATCTGCGCCAGGACTCGGGTCGTTTCTGGAGCCGTCAGATTAACGACCAAGACAATTTCGATACTACCAATCGAAATCCGGCCTGGAGTTATGACGCCAACGGCAATCTGCTTTCGCGCAATGAGCCGGCTACCAGTGACCCGCCGTTCATCCCCACGCGATTTACTTACGACGCAGCCGGACGGCAGGTGGGCAGCACGCAAACGCGCACTTATCAACTCCCGGACGGGATCATGACGTGGGGGTTCGTGAATAGCCAGACTTTCGACGGCGACAACCAACAAATACATTACTCCCTCGTACGCAATTCAAACCTCAACAACTTCGTTCAGGGAAGCGTGACGACGGCTGAAGCTTATCTGCTTCGTTCCACGGTTCTCGGCGGCCGTGCCATTTCGGAATATAAAGGCGATGGGACCTGGTCGAAGAGTCATGTGTACGCGGGTGGTGAACGTCTCGGTCTGCAAACCACCGCAGAAGCGGGTACACCCCAAAGCATGCTTGAAACAATGGATCCCATCACAGGTGACGGCGTGAAGATGCTCGCTAGTGGAACCGGGATGGGCTCAACCACGATGGATCCTGGTGGTGTCGACGTCGGGACTTCGGACCCATTTCCAGCAGACGGTAGCGGTGACCCGGACGGCCTCCTCAATGAACTCAACAAAACCGTGGCGGCTCTGATACCGATCGAGGGTCACGGTGCGATGTGTATGCTGGACGGGCTTGAGATCCGGTGTTCGCGTATTCGCGACGATGCAGGCGCTCAAAGGCTCACTTTCGTTGGGCGTCTTAATAAGCGTGTAGTTGATATTTGGACAGACGAAGCCCCTCTAGGATGGGATCCTTCCTTTGACGGAATTTATAAAGAGTTTTATGTACCGGAATTAGAAAGGTCCTTCTGGAGAAGAACGGGCCGGGGCTCGCGCACGTCACGAACACAGGAATACTCGGTTTATGACAACAACGGGACAAACAAAACCGGTGCTCTTGGGTCAAAACCTATTGATTGGAGCGTACTTTACGCAGCACTCAAATTTTGCATACCTACACTTTGGGAGCAGTTTGAGATGACGAGCTTCAAATTGACCACGAGACCAAATCTACAGTCTAAGAACCACGATCAATATAACGGAATTTCAGGCATCCGAGATGTTGTATCAGGGTCAACGTTCAATGTCGTGAATGATCCAACCCCACCGGCGGCTGTCAGGAACGCGATCATCCAGCGTCCTGCGCGCGGAGCTACAGACAAACTTCATCCTTTTTGGAATTATGCCTATCCAGACGGGGATCCTAAAGCCAGACCGGGAGAATTACGTTATCCCGAGTTGTTCGGCCAGACTCAAATGAACTATGTCAGAGTTCAGATACACGAACTCGGTGCTTCACTAAGTGCCATTAGAGATATTTACCATCCGGCTATGTGGAAGCGACGGTTGGAAGATGAAGGGCTTGACCCCGACCACGATGACGATGGGCCATCCCTGGAGAATTGTGTCGGCCGTGAATATTACAAGCAAATGCATCTCACGCCTAGCAAATCTCCATAGTTTGCCTTGTTGCGAATTTAAGCTGGCGCCAACACACCCACAAACTGTGAAGCATACACCGCGATTCCAAATCTTGTTGGTGTTCAAAGGAGAACGCATGCGATATCTCGCGCTGACATTAGTAGTCTTGGCTATCGGCTTCTTAATGACGTGTCACTTACAACGGGGAAACTACGCAACAACAAATCCACAGCCACAAGAAGTCGTAACTGTGCTCAGGCCCATGGCTGCGATTTTGAACGAAGACACGCTTCCTCCAATCGAAGCAAGCGAAACGCAGATCAAAGGAAAGCCAGGACCTCCATTCCAATTTAGACGAGCGCAGTTTATTAACGACACGTATGGATGGGCAATGACACCGTATTCTCTGTACAGAACTATCGATGGCGGGAAGACCTGGGAGCGGTTGCCCCAAGAGCCCGAAAAAGATGCACGCTTTATGGCGTTCTTTTTTGTAAATGAATCGAATGGCTGGTTGGCCATACTGAAACAGGACTTTGCAGATCATTACGGCGTCGGCAATTCATCCGTAATCATGTCCACTAGCGATGGCGGCAGGACATGGAACTTACAGGCCAGCTTTAAGGATGAAATCGAAATTAGGGACGTTCGATTTTTGAATGAGAACGAAGGTCTTGCCATTGGCTCCAGAGGCCTCGGCAATCGGCCAGACCGTGGTGAGTTATTTGTGGTAGGAACCTCGAATGGCGGGAAGGAGTGGATTAATTTTTCAGGTCCAGCCAATGCCACTTTCAAGAACCCTTGGGGTGTAGTAAACGATCGCGCAGATTATGCTCAGTTGACTTCTTCCGCAATACTCATGTTAACGGAGGGCGGAAGAGTAATGAGCACAAGAGATCATGGCAAGTCGTGGAACACAGTTGTGATTCTCAAAGATGAGCGTACAGACGGGTTTTACTCATCCGCCGGTTACTATAAGTTGGCGCTCGACCCCAAGACCAGAATCCGAGTGCTTGTTGGAGCAATGGGAGACGAAGGGTACTGGGGAGGCTTGCTGGTAGACGAACATGACCAATGGACCAGCTACGAGATAACCCGGACGCCTATCCTTGATGCAGTGTTCCTCTCTGAAAACGACGTGATAGCTTCTGGTCTCAACGTCCGTCGAGTCGATGAGAAATCAAGGCGTGGTCTCAAAGATGCAGGGGTCATCTTGCGTTCGTTCGACGGCGGAAAGAGTTGGCAATCTATCTATCGCTCGAAAACATTCGAGACGTTTTTTTACTTAACCAAAGTTAAGGACAACGAGTTTTATGCGGTCAGTGATACCGGTACATTCCTGCGCTTCACTTTGCCGCAATAAAATCCAGCTTCTATACCGCAGATTAACAACGCAAGAAATTATCACCCGGAGCCCTTCCAACCCGCCGCACAAGCTTGACCCGCAAATTCAGAACTGATAAAAGGCACGCACATTTGCCTACCGGCCTCAAGCGTACCTCCGGTATTCCTCGCCTTAGTGTGTTTGCATTATCAGTTCAGTTTCTCAGTGAGGATATTTTATGCGTCTAAAAAGCCCCCTTGCCTCGATACCGTATCACCGTGTCTTCGTTACCTGTGCACTTGTAATCCGATCGGTCTGAATGATCTTTGCGGATTCTGGCCAATACTACTTCACCCATAAAGAGGAGAATCCATGTTTAGGTTTAATGCCCCCGCGTCGAAACGAAAGATATTACAAAGCCATCGTTCAGAACGCACTCGCTTCGGACGGTCCCGACGGAATCTTTTTATCTTAATTGCGCTTGCTGGTCTATTGGGCTCGCTTACTTTACTGAAGTTTCAGCCAGCATCGGCAGATACAACGACGCCGGTAAATATTGCCAGTTTTGGAACACCGGTCACGCAAAACTTTGATTCTCTGGTTTCAACAGGCACGGGCACCTTGGCCGCGAACACTCCTGCGGGTTGGGGATTCTCAGAATCCAGTACGAATGCAAACACTACCTATACAGCGGGAACCGGTTCAAGCGGTACCGGTGATACCTACAGTTTTGGTTCAACTGCTGCGCCTGCCGATCGGGCGCTTGGGCAAGTGCGCAGCGGAACCCTCATCTCGATCCTTGGCGGTACCTTCCTCAACAACACGGGTGGAACGATTAATTCACTCAACATTGCATACGCTGGCGAGCAATGGCGACTCGGTGCGACCGGCCGCAGTATCGCCGACAAAATGGATTTTCAGTACAGTACCGACGCGACCAGCCTGACCACCGGTACTTGGATTGATGTTAATGCACTTGATTTCAACCCCCCAGTCACGACCGGCACAGTCGGTGCTATTGACGGCAATACCAATCGTGTTCTTCTCAACTCCAACATCACTGGGCTGAGTATTCCCGCAGGTGCTAGTTTTTGGATTAGATGGACTGACGTAGATGCTTCTGGTGCTGACGACGGCCTGGCGGTCGACGACTTTTCAATAACAGCGAGTGGTTCCGGGCCAACTCCGACGCCAACTCCCACACCTACTCCAACACCAACGCCGACCCCTACGCCAACACCGACTCCAACTCCGACACCTACGCCGACTCCAACTCCTGGTGTCGCAGGTTCAGTCGTGATCACTCAGTTGTATGGCGGTGGTGGTAATGCCGGCGCGACGTTGAAGCAGGACTTCATCGAGATCATCAATCACACCGGCGCACCAATTAACCTGAATGGCTGGTCGGTGCAGTTCGCGTCCGCAACGGCCACGACCTGGAACGTCACAGCTTTAACGAATTTCACTTTGCAACCGGGCCAGTACTACTTGATCGGGCAATCCACCGGTGCAGGTGGCACGGTGGATCTTCCTACAGTCGATGCTACCGGCACAGCAACAATGGGAGCGACATCAGGTAAGGCTGCGGTGGTCAGCAACACGACACCGCTATCAGGCGCGTGTCCGAGTGGTGCCGGCATCATCGACATGGTCGGCTACGACGGAGCCAACTGCTTCGAAGGCGCAGCAACACCCGCTCTCACAAACACGACCGCCGCGATCAGAAAGAACGGCGGCTGTCTCGACACCGACAACAACCTAAACGACTTCTCAATCGGCGCACCAAGTCCGCGCAATAGTTCATCGGCAACCAACAACTGCGCACTTCTCTCCGGTATCGGTTCTGCTAATCCGGTTGCCGTGCAACCGGGCGACAGCTCAACGCTTCAGGTCGTCGTACAACCAGGGAGCGATCCGACCAGCACCGGAATAACTGTTACGGCTGATCTGTCTTCAATCGGCGGCTCAGCGGCACAGGCTTTCTCGGGTGTTGGCAACACGTTCACTTTCCTCGCGACGGTGAATGGAGCTACGACACCCGGACTCAAGACTCTGCCGGTCTCGATTAACGATGCACAAGGCCGCAGCGCCAGCTCATCGATTCTTCTGACTGTCCAACAACCACACGTCGTGATCAGCCAGGTGTATGGGGGCGGCGGTAACACCAATGCGATTTACACCAATGATTTCGTCGAACTTTACAACCCCAGCGGACAGACGTTCGACCTGTCGGGCTGGTCGTTGCAATACACATCGGCCACGGGTGATAGCTGGGAATTCACCAGGCAGCCAATCGGAGGCACAATCGCTCCGGGTGAATACTATTTGATCTCACTCGCATCAGGCGGTGCGGTCGGATCACCATTGCCTGCTGCCAACATCCTTGGCGAAATCAATATGGCCGCAGGTGCAGGTAAAGTCGCCCTTGTTAATAGTTTTGACGCTCTCGAAGGCGCTTGCCCAACCGGTGACCCACACATCGTTGATTTCGTTGGTTACGGCACAACTGCAACCTGCGCGGAAACAGCGAATGCTCCGACTCCGAGCGCGACGTTGGCAATATTCCGAAAGAACAACGGCGCGCAAGACTTCGATAACAATTCAACCGACTTCCAGACCGGCGTTCCCAGTCCACGGCGCACGGCGCCAATCGTTGAACTTGGTCCTTCGGTGTTTGGTAGCGATCCTCGCAACAACGGCTTCAATGCGCCGCGTGATGCGAATATTACGATTAACTTCACCGAGCCTGTCGATGTAGTGGGCAACTGGTTCAACATCAACTGCGCCACGACGGGAAATCATAACGATGCTACCTTCGCCGGCAGCGGCAAGGTCTACATCATCATCCCGAATGTGAATTTCCTGGCCGGCGAGCAGTGCACCGTCACCATCCTCAAAGATCAGATTCACGATACTGATACAGACGACAGTGGTCCAAACACCGATACGCTCGCGCAGGACTACGTTGCGACATTCACGGTCGCAACCGGCACTGCGCCGCCGTATCCGCCGAGTGTGCACCTGACATTCGGTAATCCGAGTGGCGCCGTTTTTGATCTCAACCAGCCGAATAATTACCTGATGGAGAAACCCGAGTTTGCGATTTCTTACAACCGGGACAAGGGCGGACCAAACTGGGTGAGTTGGCACTTGACGGATGAGTGGATTGGCAGCCTGGCTCGTGTCGATACCTTCAGAGCCGATCCGGCCGTGCCACCGACGTGGTATCGCGTGCTGGGGACAGATTTCTCCGGTAGCGGTTTCGATCGCGGTCACATGACACCAAACGCCGATCGCGATAAGGAAACCTCTGCCCCGATCAACCAGGCGACATTCCTGATGTCGAACATGGTGGCTCAGGCTCCTGACAATAATCAGGGACCATGGGCCGACTTGGAAGGCTTCCTGCGCACGCTGCTACCAGCAAATGAGATTTACATCGTTTCTGGTCCAGCGGGCATCGGTGGCACGGGCAGCAACGGTGGTGTTTCAACCACGATTGCTAATGGTCACGTCACTGTTCCCTCGTCCACCTGGAAGGTTGCGCTTGTGATTCCGAAGGGTGACAACGACATCTCGCGTGTCACGGCAGCCACGAGGACGATCGCGGTGATCATGCCAAACGTTCAGGGCATCAGAAACAATGATTGGCACGATTACCTGACGACGGTTGACGCGGTGGAACAACTGACCGGCTACGACTTCTTCGCGAACGTTCCCGACGCAGTCGAGAACGCGATCGAAGCAGGTATCGACGGCAGTAATCCTCCGGGAACGGAAGGCCAAGCGCATACAACTGCCGAAGACACGTCGAAGTCGATCACGCTGACGGCTGTGAGTCCGAATCCGAGTGCATCGTTTAGTTTCACGATCGTCACTCCGCCGGCGCACGGCCAGTTAACCGGATCCGGGGCGAATCGTTCCTATCAACCCGATCCCGATTTCAACGGCAACGACAGTTTAACGTTCAGAGCCAACGACGGATCGCGCGACTCGAATGTATCGACGATCACGATCACAACGACGGAAGTAAACGATGCGCCGTCGGCTACCGACGACCCGAAGAGCACTGACGAAGATACCAACCTCGAGTTTCCAGCGTCGGATCTGACCTCGAACGACAGTGCCGGTCCGGCGAATGAGAATCTGCAAGTGCTTACGGTCACGAGTGTGTCGGCAACTGGCGACACCCACGGAACCGTTTCGCTTTCGGCCGGGAATATCACTTACTCACCAGACACGAACTACAACGGTCCGGCGAGTTTCACCTATCAGGTTTGCGATAACGGCACCACCAATGGCGCGCCCGATTCGAAGTGCACCACCGGCACCGTCAACATCACCGTCAGCGTCGTAAACGATGCGCCGACGGCAACGAACGATACGGCGAGCACTGATGAGGACACGAACCTCTTGATTACGGCGTCAACGCTGGCTACGAACGACAGCGCTGGCCCCGCAAACGAGAATCTCCAGTCGCTTACAGTTACGAGCGTGTCGGCAACTGCGGACACACACGGAACCGTTTCGCTGGCGAGCGGAACCATTACTTATTCACCGGCCGCGAACTACAACGGTCCGGCGAGCTTCACTTATACGGTCTGCGATGATGGAAACACCAATGGTGTGCCTGATTCGAAGTGCACCACCGGCACCGTCAACGTTACCGTCCATGACGTTAACGATACGCCATCGGCAACGGACGATGCGAAGAACACTGATGAGGACACGAATCTCGAGTTTGCAGCGTCGGATCTGACTACGAACGACAGCGCTGGCCCCGCAAACGAGAGTCTCCAGGCGCTGACAGTTACGAGCGTGTCGGCAACTGCGAACACACACGGAACTGTTTCGCTGGCGAGCGGAACCATTACTTACTCACCGGCCGCGAACTACAACGGTCCGGCGAGCTTCACATATACGGTCTGCGATGATGGGACCACCAATGGTGCGCCTGATTCGAAGTGCACCACCGGCACAGTTAACGTTACAGTCAACGGCGTAAACGATGCGCCAACACTCAACGCAATCGCGAATCAAACAGTCTACGTAGGCAGCACGTTGAGCTTTACCGCGGTGGGTTCTGATCTCGATCAGCCGCCGCAAACGCTGACCTACAGCTTGACTGGTTCGGTTCCTGCCGGAGCATCGATCAATCCTTCAACTGGTGCTTTCAGTTGGGCGCCGACGGCCGCACAGGGCGGACACATCTACACTCTGACCGTTAGGGTGACGGATAACGGCAGTCCGAATCTCTGGGCGGAACGACAGTTCACGGTTGGTGTGGCCTGGACGTGGACGGGACTGCTGGCGCCAGTGCAGGCCGGCGGAACATACAAGGCTGGACGAACGCTCCCGATCAAGTTCCAACTGACGGGCGCGAGTGCCGGGATTACTGACGCAGTGATCACGCTGAACATTTACCAGGTCAACAACAACGTGGTCGGCGATCCGGTAGATGTCGAGTCGACGTCGTCAGCCACGACTGGCAACCTGTTCCGGTTTGAGAATGGGCAGTACGTTTTTAATCTCAGTACATCGGGATTGGGCGTTGGGACGTACCAGTTGCAGATCGACATGGGTGACGGTGTGATACGAGCCGTAAACATCTCACTCAAGTAAATCAAAGCACCTCCGAACGTACTGCAGGGGCGGCCCTCGGTGGCCGCCCCTGCGTTTGTATCCGGCCGGTTGATTCCACACGGGGCGGCCACGGAGGGCCGCCCCAACAGTTCGGTGAACGGTTCTACTTCTTCTCGAGGATGGAGGTGGCGATGGCGAGGGTGACGGCGGCGCGTGGGGTGTCGTATTTGAACGTCTTCGACACGTCAACCGCTCGATACAGATCATCCTTCGCGAGCGCGCGAAAGATCTTCGAGATGCTGTAATTCTCACCACCAATGCTAATCATCGCGACGACGTTACCGGTCATGAGAGGAAACGTCAGGTTGTTCTCACCCGTGTAATCTTCCAACCGATTGGCCTCTTTGATTGCCTCGCCAACAATCTCCCAGGCTCGCACACGATCCGCATCAATCAACTGATTTGCGATTCCGACCAGCAATACAGCCCGATCCGGCTTGTTGCTCTCAACACGATTAACTTCTCGCACCGCATCTTCCAGCAACTCCAACGATCGTTGCCGATCAGTGTCGCGAAGCAGTCGAGCCACATCGATGTATCCTGCGGCCCGTTGCGTGTTCGTCAACTTCCCACTCTGAACCAGCCGAATCGCTTTTGCCGACTGCTTCTTCCGGATCGCCGTTTGAATAAACTCAAAATCGATGTGCTGCAGAATCTGCAAACGTCGCTCGGGATTTTCAATCTTGTCGGCGATATCGCGCGCGCGCTCGTCACCATTTTCCAACAGCGCCGCAGCCGTCGCAGCATAGATCACATCGCGCTCGCGTGAGGTTTTGGCACGATCGATCCGGCTTTGCATTTGCTCGAGCAGTTCGTCAGCACTTGGCGGTCTGATTTCTTCAGTCACACTGAAGCGCTTCTGACCCGCAACGTCTCTCGATGGACCAGGCGAAAGCTCGATTAACTGCGCCCGCAACCCCGCGGCTGTGTCGGGCACGTATTGATCAAATATCGGCAACAATCGCTTGATTACTGCCGTCTTGATGTTGCGCCCCTCGGAATCAGTTTGCGGCAATGGTCGTAACAGAATGCTTGCACCTACCTGAAAAAACTTACCACGCAGTGCCGAGGGGAAATTCTCCGGCGGCTTGGGCGATTCGTCACCCTGAGTCCATCTCGACCCGCCGCCTGGCTCAAACGTCACGTAGAATCCCGGCGTGAAAACGTACGACGACAAGCCCGAAACAGTATTGGCATCAGACTCAACGTCCGCCTCCGCACGACCGAGAAGCATCGCAAACGTTCGATCGGCAACCTCGGAATTCTTGTAACGCAATTCAGACAGGAAATTGATCGTGTGTGAATTGACCTCGTTGAGAACAGGCGCTGCAAACTCGATTGCCTTCTCTGTCTGACCATTCTTGAGCAGATTCGAAGCTACCTGTAGTCGCTTGGAAACTGCTTCCGGCACAAACCAATCGTCATTGGGCGCCGCTGGTTGTTTCGAACTTTCCTTTTCAGACTCCTGCTGGCTTTTGAGTTTTGCGAAGTACTCCTCGGAGAGTGCGAGATCATGCTTCGCCATCAGATTCAACACTTCGAAACGAAGATCGCGACCACTCATCTTTCGCATCGCAATGACCATGGCCGGCGGCTTATCTTTCGACTTGGTCGTGTCTTCTTTGTCACCCTTTTCGGCTTCGTCCCAGGCGCGCTTGAACAGAGCTCGAGCGGTGACGTTATCGACGTCCCACAACACATCAGCAGCACGGGCCATGACGCGAGGTCGCAAAGGCAGATCGGTAAAGCTGCGAGCTTCGGTGGCCAGCGAAATGACGAGTGAAGTAGCGAATGCAGGTAACTGATCGTCCGGTGGAGGCTTTTTGCTCGCGCGCTGAGCGAGGGTCGACGAGTTGACGATAAGCAGTAACGAAAGGACAAAAACAGACCACGTTGTCGGTGGCTGGTTAGTCATCATTTGGCTCCTCGTTTTAGTCTGGTTTAGACGTCCGCTTCGCCCAAAAGTTCCGGCAAAAAGACCGATGGGAAGTGGCTATGTGACCGAGTGCTTGTCAGCTTGACCAGTTTCCGTTTTTCCTTATTGACCGCCCTGAGAAGCTCTGGTACAAGCAATACATCAAGCCCTTGCCGGTAACGTTTTGCGACCGGCATTCCCTCTCCAATTTGCGATATTGATGTCCCCGTGCGGATCCCACTAAGTCAGGACTGGGTGCGCGGCAGGTTCAACCATTCGGCTCGATTGGATCTGTCGCAAACACCCAATCCTGACTTGCCCCCAGCCACAAAAAAGCACAAAAGGCCTTATTCAGTCGAGATTTGATCTTGTTTGTTGAGTGCCGCGTGTAGGGTGTGCCAGGGTAGGGTGGCGCATTTGACGCGTACGGGAAACTCGCGGACGCCGGCGAAGATCTTGAGATTGCCGAGACTGTTCTCGTCTGTTTCCTCGTCGAGCTCACCGGTCACCATCGAATGGAATTCCTGAAAGAGTGTCTCCGCCTGTTCCTTGCTCTTGCCTTTGATAGCCTGCGTCATCATGCTCGCCGATGCTTTCGAGATCGCACAGCCCGACCCTTCGAATCCAACTTCCTTAACGAGACCGCTTTCGAGATCGAGATAAATCGTCAGATGATCGCCGCAGAGTGGGTTGTAGCCTTCAGCCGTGTGATTCGCGTTTTCGAGTTTGCGAAAGTTTCGCGGCTTCTTGTTATGGTCCAGGATAACCTGCTGGTAAAGTTCACTTAGTTCAGACATATATCAACTAAAAATCTCAATTACACGTTCAATCGTGCGCGCGAGCACGTCGACTTCTTCCTTCGTGTTGTAGAAGGAAAACGACGCCCGCGCAGTCGCCGGCACGTTGAAACGCTGCATCACGGGTTGCGCACAGTGATGACCGGCGCGCACCGCAATGCCTTCCTGGTCCAGAATCGTGCCGATATCGTGCGGGTGAATGTCGTCGATCACAAACGACAACACACTCGCCTTATTCTTGGCGGTGCCGATAATACGCACACCTTCGATTGCCGAAACCCGTTCAGTCGCGTAACGCAGTAACTCGGCTTCGTAAGCAGCAGCACGATCGCGTCCGATGGTGTTCAGATAATCGATGGCGGCGCCGAGACCGATTTGCGACGCGATAGCAGGGGTGCCGGCTTCAAACCGGTTTGGCGGATCGGCGTAAGTCGTCTTCTCAAACGTGACTGTCTTGATCATGTCGCCGCCACCCTGAAACGGATTCATCGTTTCGAGAATGTCGAGTTTGCCGTAAATCACGCCGCTGCCGGTCGGCGCATACATCTTGTGACCCGAGAACACGTAGAAATCGGCATCGAGATCCTGCACGTCAACCGGCATGTGCGGAGCTGCCTGTGCACCGTCGATCAGCACCGGCACACCATATTTGTGAGCCTGCGCAATCATATTTTTGACAGGATTGATTGTGCCGAGCGCGTTGGAGACATGCATTATAGCCACGAGTCTCGTGCGCTCATTCAAAAGGCCGTCGTACTCGTCGAGCAAGAGCTCGCCCGCGTCGTTCATTGGGATCACTCGCAGCCGCGCGCCTTTTTCTTCGCACAGCATCTGCCACGGAACGATGTTGGCGTGATGCTCCATCGCGGAGATGATGATCTCGTCACCTTCGCCGATGAACTTACGACCGTAGCCGTACATCACGAGATTGATGCCTTCGGTAGCGCCGCGGACGAAGATACATTCGCGCACGTCGCGCGCGTTGATGAAGCGCTTCACTTTTTCGCGCGCGCCTTCGTAAGCAGTAGTCGCTTTCTGGCTTAGGTAATGAACGCCGCGATGAATGTTTGAGTGCTCTTGTTCGAGGTAGACACTGCCGCGATCGATGACGACTTGCGGTACTTGAGATGACGCCGAGTTGTCGAGATAGATCAGCGGTTTGCCGTTGACGGTCTGTTGCAGCACCGGGAAGTCAGCGCGAATGCGCTCAACGTCCCAAGCGTCCGAAACAGCGGGGTCAACTAATATTTCAGTACTCACGGCTTAAAACTCCAATTCGGTTTTCTCACGCAACGGCGCAACGTCGCAACGAAATCAAGTTGGAGCCCGGCAGGCGTTGCGCCTTTGCGCCTTTGCGGAAGAAATCTTCTTTGCTTAGGCCTCTAAACTCGTGTGCAACTGGCGCAGTACAATCTCGTCGAGTTGCGATCGGATCGAATCGATCTTGATCCTCGCAATCACTTCCTCGGCAAATCCGTAAGTCAGCAAGTTTCGACCCAGTTCGGGATCAATGCCGCGCGTCTCAAGGTAAAACAATTCCTCCGGATCGATCTGCCCGATCGCTGCACCGTGCGCGCATTTCACATCATCCGCATAAATCTCCAGTTGCGGCTTCGTATCGACGCGCGCCTTGTCTGACAGCAGCAGGTTCTTGTTCGTCTGCATCGCGTCAGTCTTCTGCGCGCCTTCACGAACAAAAACCTTTCCGTTGAAGACCGCCCGCCCGTTGTCGTCGAGAATTCCTTTGTACAACTGATGACTGGTGCAATGGGGCTGCTTGTGATCGATGACCGAATGCGTATCGGTATGCTGATTTGCGCCGACCATATACAAACCGTCGACCGACGTCTCCGCGCCTTCGTGATCCATCACGACCGAGATATCGTGCCGCGAAAGCCGCGCGCCGAGATTTATCGACGTCGTATCGTAACGGCTCGAATGGCCCAACTCCGCTGAAGTTGTCGAGACGTGAAAAGCGTTATGGCTCTCGCGCTGCAAACGATAATGCTCGAGCTGCGAGCCATCTTTGAGCACAACCTCTGCAATCGCATTCGTAAAATATTTTCCGTCGCCGAGAGACGTAAAACTCTCAATCAACGTCGCAGAGCTGTTCTCTTCGGCCACTACCAACAGTCTCGGAAAACTCGCACTGTTTTCGACATCGGAAAGGAACGTTACCTGCAACGGTCTGTCGAGCTTCACATTCTTCGGAATCCAGACAAACACTCCCGATTGCACAAATGCCGTGTTCAGCGCCGTCAAGCCGTTGTTGTGATAACCGGCATTGCGCGCCAGGTATTTGCGAACGATCTTGTTGTAGCGCGCATCGGCAGCGGCGCTGAAGAGATCGATTGCGACGACTTCTTCGAGCCCCGCCTTTACCGAAAGATCTTCACGCAGGAAACCATTCACAACCACAAGATGCGCATTCGCCGTTTCCGGAAATGCAAACCGCGTCACGTCGGTAACTGCGATCTCACCGCTGCTAATCGCGGGAACAAAACTCTCCTTCGCGAGCGCAGTGAGATTCGTGTACTTCCATTCTTCGTCCGATACAGGAGGGAAACCCAACTGCTCGAAACGATCCATCGCGCTGCTGCGCACGAGTTCCAGCCACGCAACGGTGGGCGACAATTCACGGACAGTGCGAAACGCCGTCTGATAACTGTTTTCTGACTTGACGAGTTCAGTAACCATGCTTAATTCGCCGGGGCGCCCGCTCCCTTTCCGTTCTGATCGGCTTTCGTGATCCAGTCGTAACCCTTCGATTCGAGCTCAAGCGCCAGTTCTTTGCCGCCTTCGCGAGCGATCAAGCCGTGCGCCAGCACATGGACGTAATCAGGAACGATGTAGTTGAGAAGTCTTTGATAGTGTGTGACGACGATGATCGCGTCGTTTGGCGTGTGAAGCTGATTCACGCCGTTCGCAACCACGCGCAGTGCGTCGATGTCCAAACCGGAATCAGTTTCGTCCAGCACGGAAAGCTTCGGCTCGAGAACTGCCATCTGGAGAATCTCATTGCGCTTCTTCTCGCCACCTGAGAAGCCTTCGTTGACGGAACGAGTCATGAAGCTCGCTTCCATCTCTACGACTTTCGCGCGCTCTTTCAGCAGATCCTTGAATTCGAGTGGATCGAGCTCTTCCTCGCCGAGATGTTTGCGTTTCTCGTTGTAGGCAAGACGAAGAAACTGTGCGTTTGAAACGCCAGGCACTTCGATCGGATACTGAAACGCCATGAACACGCCTTCACGCGCGCGCTCGTCAGGCGCCATCTCGAGCAGATTGCGTCCTTCGTAAATGACCTCACCTGCGGTGACTTCGTATTGTGGATGTCCGGCGAGGACTTTCGCGAGGGTGGATTTGCCGGAACCGTTTGGCCCCATGATGGCGTGAATCTCGCCCTTATTTATCTTCAGGTTGATGCCTTTGAGAATTTCTTTTCCATCAATCCCTGCATGCAAATTTCTAATCTCTAACATTTACCCTACGCTACCTTCCAATTTAAGACCCAGTAATCTTTGCGCTTCGACAGCAAATTCCATCGGCAACTGCAGGAACACGTCCTTACAGAAGCCGTTAATGATCAGCGACACGGCGTCTTCCTGCGAGATGCCGCGCTGCTGCAAGTAGAAAAGCTGTTCTTCACTAATCTTTGAAGTCGACGCCTCATGCTCGACGCTCGAAGTGTTGTTCATCACTTCGATGTACGGGAACGTGTTTGCCCCGCACTGCGAACCGATTAGCATCGAGTCACACTGAGTGTAGTTGCGAGCGCCTTCCGCTTTCGGCATCACTTTCACGAGGCCGCGATAACTGTTGTTCGACTTACCCGCGGCAATACCCTTCGAGATGATCGTCGAGCGCGTATTTTTGCCGAGATGAATCATCTTGGTGCCGGTGTCGGCCTGCTGCGCGTGATTCGTGAGTGCTACCGAGTAGAACTCGCCGATCGAGTTGTCGCCCTGAAGAATGCAGGACGGATACTTCCAGGTAATCGCAGATCCGGTCTCAACCTGTGTCCACGAAATCTTCGAGTTTCGGCCGGCACACTTGCCGCGCTTGGTGACGAAGTTGTAAATACCGCCAACTCCCTCTTCATCGCCGGCGTACCAGTTCTGGACTGTCGAATATTTGATCTGCGCGTCGTCAAGTGCGACGAGCTCAACGACAGCCGCATGAAGCTGGTTCTTATCAAACTTCGGCGCCGTACATCCTTCGAGATACGAAACGTGCGAGCCTTCTTCGGCAACGATGAGCGTCCGCTCAAACTGTCCCGACTCCGAATTGTTGATGCGGAAGTAAGTCGACAACTCCATCGGACAGCGAACACCTTTCGGAATGAAGCAGAAACTTCCATCCGAGAAGACCGCACTATTCAACGCCGCGAAGAAGTTGTCGTTGGTCGGTACAACTGAGCCGAGGTAGTTCTTGACCAGCTCCGGATAATCTCTGATCGCTTCTGTGAATGAACAGAAGATCACGCCGTGCTTCTTCAGCTTCTCTTTGTAAGTCGTGGCCACCGAGACTGAGTCGAAAACTGCATCGACCGCAACACCCGCCAACTGCTTCTGTTCGGTTAAAGGAATGCCGAGCTTCTCGAACGTGCGCAGCAATTCCGGATCGACTTCGTCAAGACTCGCCTTCGTCACCTTCTGTTTCGGCGCGCTGTAATAGATGATGTTCTGGTAATCAAGTGCGGGATACTTGAGATTGGGCCAATGCTTCGGCTCTTTCATCGTCAGCCAGTGGCGATAAGCCTTCAGCCGAAACTCCAGCATCCACTCCGGCTCGTTCTTCTTCTCAACGATGAGACGAATGGTGTCTTCGGTTAAGCCGCGCGGGATGACATCCGACTCGATATCGGTTACGAAGCCGTATTTGTATTCCTGTTTACTTAAAAGTTCTGCTGTACTCATTTGTCCTTTTAAACCCGAGTATCTTTCCGGCCAATTCCCTGAATCTGGTGCAATGCGGCGTCGACATTCGCCTCCGTTCCGAGCAACTGCGAGAGCGTGATTTCGCCGAGGGCGTTGTCGACAATCTGGTGCAACTCGACGATCACCGGGCGAATACCGCAGTCGCCGGTATGAACACATGCGTCCAAAACACCTGCGTAGCTCTTGCAATGAGATTCTGCCGGTTCACCTTCAAGAACGCGTATGACTTGGTTCAGGTGAATCTCGGAAGCAGGCCGCGCCAGGGCATAACCGCCCTTGGTGCCGCGCGTCGATTGAACGAGTCCCGCCTTGCTCAAAATCCACATCAATTTGCCGGCGTTCGCAGTCGAGATGCCTTCCAGTCGGGCAAGCTGCGAGAGCGTCAGCGATTCGCCGATCGTCTCCGCACGAGCGAGTTGCAACAGGCATCGCAGGCCATACTCTTCTTGAGCCGAGATCTTCATTGCTCCCAGCAGTTTAGGCTATACCTTACTTTTAAGTCAAGTATAGCGGCGGATGTTACGGACAGGGACGGATTTAAGGCTCAATCCGTTATTTATCCGTGTGATCCGTGGCTAGAGTTTGAACTCGAAGTCGAGATAGCCGACGATCCGGACGGGTTTACCGTTGAAGACTGAGGGCGGGAATATCCAGTTTTTGGCAGCGGCTTCGGCGGCCGTGCGGAGCATGGTCGGTCCTTCGGAGTTAGTGATCCAGATTTTTCCGTTCTCGTCCACGATCGCAAAAACGCGAACGGTACCGGTCACATTGTGGGACTTGGCAGCCGGTGGATAAGCCGGTGTTACGCGCTTCGTTTCACGCCCACTCAACGAGCCCGCGCTGACCATCTGTGGCTCCGCTGCGGATGTACTTGTAGAAGCAGACGGCGTTACAGCGGGTGCCGTTGTATCAGGACTGGGCTCCGGCGCTGGGGCCGGCTTGGACGCGAATGGATTCGGAATTCGGTTTGTGACCGCATCAAGTGCCGCCGACCTGCCGAGAGACGGCGACTGCGACGAGGCCATCTTCTCCCTCGCTGTCAGATACTCAGTCTGCCACTTCGCACGATCGTCGTCATTCTTTGCGAGTGACAGTCGAATGCCAAGCACGTCCTCCAGAAGCGCAAACGATTCGTAAGCTCGACCCTGTTCCTTCGAGATCTCCTGTGCCTGCGCGATCACGCGTTCGAGCAAGCCACGGAGTCGTTCCAGATCAGTGTTCGCTTCAGCCGGAAGGTCTGCATCGCTGGGATTAATGCCGTAACTACGATAACGAGCGAGATGCGAACGAATGCCGTTGACTGTCTGACCGGCGGCGGCAAAGTAAGTGCGAATCGATTCGTCTTTTTGAGCAGCGCGAGTCGCGAAGGTCTCGTCCAGCAACGACTGCGAACGCCCGTAGTTCCCGTCCTCGAGGTAAATGCCGAGCAACATGAGTGTGGCGACATTGCGCAGGGTTACATCGCTGCCCGAAGCGCGTATGTTCTCCAACTCGGTAGCTGCGGCCTGAAGCTGGTGCACGGCCGCCAGCGCACGTGCGCGTTCAATGCGGCGAGCGAGCGGATCTACGGCGTCTTCACCAGAGCCAGTCGACTGGCCCACAGCGACTGCGGCTGTAAGTAGCACTAAAACTGTCGGGAGGATTGCATTTATGTAGGGACGAAAAGAAAAAGACCTCAAACTGCTGACTCCCTGGAAAATACAAAAGCGAGCCTAATGCTCGCTTTAGAGTTGTTATCAATTTGACAGAACCCATTATGTACGGATTAGGGGCAATGAGGCAAGAGGGGACACCTCCGACTAGCCCTCATTACCATAGAGGAGTGTTAGAATGCAGCTATGAGTTCCTTGCCGGCAAATGATCTTATCGTAACTGGAATCGAGGATTTGCAGAGCAGCCGTGAGACAATTCCGGCACTGCTGGTCGCGATTGGCGCCCCCAGACTCCGCACTCTTGGACTCGACTTGCCTGAGAGCTTGCCTTCCAATCCTGAACATCGACTCTACGATCTCTTATCTATCTCCGAATCTGATTCAGCCCACTCCAGATACAACGCATTGATCAGGAAGCTTGTGAGCTTCGAGCGAGCATTATCATGCGTGAAAAGGTAACCGCTGAAGGGATTGTACAAGTATCCCGCAATAAACGCTGACTCGTTTCGCTCTGCCGTCCGAAACTTCATTGAGACTTTGTAACCGAGTTTCTCTAATCCCAATTCTGTGAATCCTGTCCCATGGCTACGGAGAGGTGGACGTGGTGAGGCTCTTGATGATTTTGTCGCGAAACGCGCGGGCGTCGGCCTTGATCGTGGTTTCGTTCAGGGTTAAGAGACGCCGATTGCGCATCACGATGCGGCCGTTGATGATGACGCTCTCAACGTCCGAGGCTTTGGTGGCGTAGACGAGATCGGAATAGACGTTGTAGAGCGGAATTTGATTGAGCGTGTCCCGGTCAATCACCAGCAGGTCGGCACGTTTGCCGGTCTCGAGTGAGCCGATTTCTTTTTCGAGATGGAGCGCCTCGGCGCCGCGAATCGTGGCGAGTTCGAAAGCTTCCTGCGCCGAAATCACTTTCGGATCACCGCTGAACACTTTGTGCAACTTCGCCACCGTGTCCATTTCTTCCCACATGTTCAAATCGTTGTTCGACGCCGCACCATCTGTTCCCAGTCCGACCAAAACCTTTTCCGTCAACATCTTCGGTACCGGCGCGACACCCGACGCCAGCTTCATGTTCGACTGCGGATTGTGAACAACGCCGACGCCGCGACTCTTGAGAATCGCAATGTCACTTCCCTGCGGCCAAACCATGTGCGCTGCAATCACCCGTGAATTCAAAAACCCGATCCGATCCAAATACGCAACCGGACTTGCCCCTTTCGCGTTAACACTGTCGTCGAGTTCGCGTTTGGTTTCGGAGATGTGCGTCACGATCGGCGCACCGGTGCGATCGGAAAACGCGCGCACTGCTTTGAGGTGCTCTTCGGAAACTGTGTACGGGGCGTGCGGCGCGATTGCTGCAACAATTAGATCGTGGCCCTTCCAGCGAGCCACAAACTTCTCGACGTAGGCCATGCCCTCAGCGTTCGTCTTGTTGTCGGCGACCGGGAAATCGATGATTGTTTCGCCGAGCACAGCGCGAACACCTGCCTTTGCAGTCTCATCCGCAATGGCGTCTTCGAAGTAATACATATCGCAGTAGGTCGTGGTGCCACCGCGAATCATCTCCGCCAGACCGAGGCGCGTGCCAACACGCACAAACTCTTCCGTGACGTTCTTGGCTTCAGCCGGAAAAATGTATTTCGTCAACCACTCCTGCAGGTCGAGATCGTCTGCCAGACCCCGAAACAAGACCATCGGAATATGCGTGTGACCGTTGATCAGCCCCGGCGTGATGACTTTGCCCGTCGCGCTGAAGCGTTGGCGCGAACTGTATCGACCTTCGATCTCGGCACGTGGCCCGACGGCGACGATGCGGCCGCCAGAGACAGCAATGCCACCGTCCTCGATGACACGACGCGTTTGGTCCATCGTAACGATCGTGCCGCCGAGGACCAAAAGATCGACCGGCTCTTTGCTAATCTTCGGGAGCGTGGGCATCACGACTAGTGAAACACAGATAAACGCGGATAGGAACGGATTCATTTGTTCTTTAAAAAGCGGGCGTCAAAGGCGCGTGGCAGCAGATCGGCGATATGAAACTCCTCGCTCTTGCCTTCAAGGTTTGCGAATACGATCGTCGCGCCGCGCGCAAACTCCCAGATAATCTGACGGCATGTGCCGCATGGCGGCGTCAAAGTCTCGGTATCGGCAACGACCGCCAGCGCTGTGAAATTGCGTTCACCTTCCGACAGTGCTTTCCAGATTGCCACTCGCTCCGCGCACACAGTCAAACCGTAACTCGCGCTTTCGACGTTGCAACCGGTGTAGACTTTTCCGCTTTCAGTGCGCACGGCAGCACCGACAAGGAAATTGGAAAATGGCGCCACTGATTGCAGTCGCGCCTGCTTTGCCGCTTCAATCAACGGCTCTAAATCTTCGCTCAAAGTTGACCTCCAACAGTTGATAAAACACTGGCCAGCCTCTCGCGAATTTTTCCACTCAACAAGTCGATACTTACGAGATTATGACCACCTTCAGGAATGATTACGTCTGCATGGCGTTTCGATGGCTCCACAAACTGCATGTGCATGGGCCTGACGTTCGCCAGGTATTGTTCGATAACAGATTCTGCGGTGCGTCCGCGCTCGGCGATGTCGCGACGCAGGCGGCGGATGAAACGAATGTCGTCAGGCGTGTCGACAAACACTTTGATATCCATCTGCTCGAGCAAACGCGGATCGGCAAAGATCAGAATGCCTTCGACGATCACGATCGGTTTCGGCTCGACGGTACGCGTTTCGTTCAAGCGTGAATGCGTTTTAAAGTCGTAAAGCGGCAACTCGATCGCTTCTCCGGCCTTCAAGCGTCGGATGTGGTTCACGAGCAGCTCGTTGTCGAGCGCGTCCGGATGATCGAAGTTCGCGAGACCGCGGTAATCGAGCGGCAGATCGGTGAGGTTGCGGTAGTAGGAGTCTTGCTGGATGAAAACTACTTCGCTGGCACTAACCGATTCAAGAATACGATTTGCGACGGTGGTCTTTCCCGAGCCCGTTCCACCCGAAATACCAATTATCATACTCACAAAAGTAATCCGTAATTTATCCGCGGATAATCCGCGGCTCAAACTCTTCTATTAATTGCGCCGATGACTCTGCGCAGCAGCTCGGTAAACGTCGCGCGCACGCGGTCGCCGGTGGCCATCACTTCTTCGTGATTGATCGGCTCGTCGCTGATTCCCGCGGCCATGTTGGTGATGCAGGAGATGCCGAGGACTTCGAGACTCATGTGACGCGCAACTATCGCCTCCGGCACCGTACTCATCCCCACTGCATCAGCACCGAGATTTCGCAACAGATGAATCTCAGCGGGCGTCTCGTAACTTGGTCCAGACAACGCGCCATAAATTCCGCGCCGCACTTCGACGCCAATCGCTCTCGCTTCTTCAACCACCAACTCCTGCAACTCGGCTGCATAGACGGACGACATATCCGGAAACCGTGGTCCAAATCGTTCGTCGTTTGGTCCAATCAGCGGATTGACGCCCATCAGGTTGACGTGATCGCTGATCACCATCAACGCGCCCTGCGTCAGCGCCACATTGATCCCGCCCGCTGCATTCGTCAGCACCAGAGTTTTCACGCCGAGTAGACCAAACGTGCGAATCGCAAACGTGACTTCCTCGAGCGAGTAACCTTCGTAGTAATGCACGCGGCCCTGCATCGCGAGCACCGGAATGCCATCGACTTTTCCGATTACGAGTCGTCCCGCGTGACCCTGCGCCGTCGAGCGCACGAAACCCGGTATGTCCTCGTACGGAATACCAACTGCATCTTCAAAGTCATCAGCAAAACCGCCGAGACCGCTGCCGAGCACGACTGCAATGCGCGGCTCGACTGTCGTGCGCGACCTGATGATCCGTGCCGCGTGCTCAGCGCGTTCGTAAAGACTTGTGCCTGCCATTCGCTCAACCATTTCCCCGCCCTCGTCTATTTCTCTTTCTGATAGGGTATTCCCAGGGCACGCGGTGGCCGGGACGATCCAATAAAGCCCGCGAGCACCACAATGGTCAAGACGTAAGGAACCATCTGAATAAACTGCACCGGAATATCTTCACCCGACGGCAACTTCATAACGCCCTGCATCTGGATCGAAACTGCTTCGGTGAAACCAAACAACAGGCACGCAAACAGCGTCGGCACAGGTTTCCATTTTCCGAAGATCAGCGCCGCAAGCGCGATAAAACCGCGACCCGCAGTCATGTTTCGCGTAAACAACGACGATTGACCGATCGAAAGATACGCGCCTCCAATACCCGCGAGCATACCCGCCAGCAACACGCCCCAATACCTAATCTTGCTCACACTCACGCCGGCAGCGTCCGCGGCCTCGGGATTCTCTCCAACCGATCTGAGCCGTAAACCAAATGGCGTGTTGTAAAGAACGTACCAAATGACGGCCACGAGCACGATGACGGCGATCGCGATTACTACCGGTGACTGTGGTAACAAATGATCCTTGGGAATTTGCGGTGTCGAGCCAGACGACAGAAAGAATGCGCCACTCAGGAATCCCGGCATGCCGATCATCAGAATGTTGATGGCAGCGCCACTCACCACCTGGTTGGCTTTGAACTTGATGCAACTAACGGCATAGATCACCGCGATGAGCAATCCTGCCATCATGCCTGCGAGTAAACCAACCCACGGACTCGCTGTTCCTAATCCCAGACTCTTCTCAGCGGCATGAGTCACAGCAGCAGCAGTGAACGCGCCTGCGAGCATCTTTCCTTCAAGCGCGATATTGATTACACCCGAGCGTTCGGAAAACAGACCACCGAGCGCTGCAAACACGAGTGGAGTGGCGAGCCGAATCGTCGAAGCAATGAGCGAAAGAGTGAAGATATCTCTCATGAGTTACGCTCGCAGACCTTGCAAACCGGATTTTCTTCCCAACATCCATTTGAAGAAGAGTTCGGCCGCAACAAACAGGATGATGATGCCCTGGAGCACCTGCACGATGTCCTTGGTTACGTGCTCGGAAAAACCGTCGACGTAGATGCCGCCGTGTTGCAACGCGGCAAACAACAGTGCCGCGAGAATCACACCGACTGGATGATTACGACCCAGTAGTGCCACCGCGATGCCTGTAAAACCGTAGTTGTCAGAGAAACCATCGTAATAACGATAACGATAGCCAAGCACCTCATTGATACCGACCATACCTGCAAGCGCGCCTGATACCGCCATGGCCAGCACGATCTGTTTGCCAATTGAGATACCGCCATACTCTGCGGCGAAAGGATTACTGCCGGTGGCGCGGATTTCGTAACCCCATTTCGTTCGCCATAAAAACAGATAGACCAGGAAGCAGCACAGCAGCGCGAGCAGAAAAGCGAGATTCAAAGGAATGCGTTCCGGAAAACCCGGAACAAACTTGCCGAGCCGCGCGATGTGTGCGCCTTCGCCGATCGTCACTGTCTGCATTATCGGATCGCCCGGTGCTTTGTAGTGATACTGGGTGAAGTAGCTGACAAGCGCGACGGCGATGAAGTTCAACATGATCGTGTTGATAACTTCGTGCGAGCCAAATCGTGCTTTCAACACCCCCGGAATCGCAGCCCAAAATGCGCCTGAAAATATCGCCGCCGCGAAGCAGAACGGGATCAGGAGCCACGGTGTTAAGTTTGCGAAAGTGATTCCGACCCAGGCAGTCGCGAACGCAGCCACGTACAACTGACCTTCGGCGCCGATATTGAACAGTCCGCAACGAAAGCCGACCAGAACAGCGAGACCGGTGAAGATCAGTGGGGTGGCGAGGAAGAGTGTGTAACCGATGCCATCGGGCCACGACAAAGCACTGCCGAGCAGCAGGCGATATGCCTGTATTGGATTGTCGCCGACAAGCAAAATGAGAATGCCGCCGATGATAAAGGCAGTCACCACCGCGATGAGTGGGAACAGTAGATCACGCGCGAGTTTTGGCATATCAAAAATAGTTAAGCCACGGATTACACGGATCTCAATGTCCGCGGGTCATTAACAGGCCGATTTCTTCGAGTGTTGCCCGCTTGGGATCGACTTCGCCCGCGATGCGTCCTTCATGAATGACCAGCAGACGATCTGAAAGACTGGTAACTTCCTCGAGCTCGGCCGACACCAACAGGATCGCGCAACCGTTGTCACGCAAACTTACAAGCTGGCGATGTATGAACTCGATCGCACCGATATCGACGCCACGCGTCGGTTGCGACACGAGCAGCAGCTTCGGAGCGACGTGATACTCACGACCGATTATTAGTTTCTGTTGATTGCCACCCGAAAGCGCACGCGCCGGCAACGCTGCGTTTGGTGGACGAACATCGAAGCCCTGAATGATCTCCGTCGCGCGTCGTTGCACGGCGTTTTCGTCAAGAAAGATTCCGCCTACCAAAGCTGCGATTGGCGGACGATAGTGAACTCCGAGAATTGAGTTTTCAGCGAGACTGAAGTCGAGCAGGAGTCCGCGTCTGTGACGATCTTCCGGGATGTGTGCGATGCCGAGCTCACGCCGCACGCGCGCGCCGAGAGACTTGAGATCTTTACCTTCGAAGTTGATGTGACCCGAGATACGCGCGGGTTCGGTCAGCCCTGCGAGCGTCTCGATCAGCTCCGTTTGACCGTTGCCTTCGACTCCGGCAATTCCGACGATTTCACCACGACGAACTTCAAACGACACGTCGTTGATACGCTTCGCTCCGGCGCTATCCGTCACCGAAAGGTTTTTGACTTCCAGCTCCGTCTGTCCGACCTTCGGATCGGATTTCTCCACACGCAGTAACACCTCGCGGCCGACCATCAAACGCGCCAGTTCGGCAGCGTTCGTGTCCTTCGTTTGCACGCGCCCGACAACTTTGCCGTCACGCATCACCGTAACCTCATCCGAGATCGCGAGCACCTCAGAAAGTTTGTGAGTGATGATGATTACTGTTTTGCCCTGCTCGCGCATGCGCCGCAGGATCACGAAGAACTCTTCCACTTCCAACGGCGTCAGCACTGCCGTCGGCTCGTCGAGAATCAACAAACGAGCGTGACGATAGAGCGCCTTCAACAGCTCGACACGCTGTTGTTGGCCCACTGACAGATGTTCCACGGGCTCGTTCGGATTTACGGCGAGCTTGAACTCTTCGGAGAGCTGTCTGATTTGTGCGGCAGCACTTTTTAGATCGAGAGAGAACTCAGTTCCGGGTTCGGCGCCGAGGATGATGTTCTCGGCGACAGTCATCGTCTCAACCAGCATGAAGTGCTGGTGGACCATGCCGATACCGAGCGCGATCGCATCGTGAGGCGACTTGATATCGCGTACCTTGCCGTCGACGAGGATCTCACCGCTGTCCGCGGTGTAGAAGCCGTAAGCGATACGCATCGCCGTCGACTTCCCGGCGCCGTTTTCACCTACGATGGCATGGATTGTTCCCGGCTTGACGACAATATCAACGTGATCGTTAGCGAGAACATCGCCAAACCGTTTTGTTATCTGTCGGAGTTCAAGCATCAGCCACAAAAAGGCAAAAGCTCAACAGAATTAGGATCCCATTGCGTCCGTGACCTTAATCTCACCTGCGATGATCTTTTTCTTGGCTTCTTCTGCTTCCTGGATTGCTTCCGCCGGAACGAGGTCTTTGTTGTACTCGTCCATCGCGTAGCCCACGCCGTCTTTGTCCAAGCCGAAAACGTGAAGTCCCGGCGAGAAGCGATGATTGACGACGTCTTTGACGATGTCGTAGACGGCGTTGTCGACGCGCTTCACCATGCTCGTGAGCACAAAGCCCGGCTTGACCATGTTTTGATTCGAGTCTACGCCGATGACGAAATGTGTAGCGCGCCCGTTCTGTTTGCCCTGTTGCTCAACCGCATCGAAAGCACCCAGTCCGGAATTGCCGGCGGCCGTAAAGATCACGTCAGCGCCGTTACCGATCTGCGCGAGTGACAGTTCTTTACCTTTACCGGGATTGTTCCAGGCGCTGTCAGTGACGCCGACGTACTTTTCAATCACGCGGATGTTCGGATTCACCGATTTCGCGCCTTCTTCGTAGCCCTTCGCGAAACGATGAATGAGGCCGATGTCCATACCGCCGAGAAAACCGATCGTGCCGGTTTTCGAGGCTTTCGCGGCAAGAATGCCGACGAGGTACGAGCCTTCGTGTTCTTTGAAGACGAGTGAAGCGACATTTGGCAGTTGGCTCACGCCGTCGATGATCGCGAACTGAATGTTCGGATAATCCTTAGCGACCTGCTCCATGATCGGGGCCTGCGCGAAGCCGACGCCGATGATGAGATCGAAGTTTCGTTCGGCGAACGCGCGCATCGCGGGCTCAATCGCGTTCGGAGTGCCGGGTTCGATGTCGCGCAAGATGATCGGAAGATCTTTCGCCGCCCGCTGCACACCTTCCCAGGCCGCGGCGTTGAAGGATCGATCGTCCTTTCCGCCGATATCGAAAACGATTCCGACCTTGATCTTCGATTTATCTTCAGCCGCCGAAGTTCCGCCGCAAGCTGAGAGCGCCAACGGTATCAGGACGACCAAAATCAGGAGAAGGTTTTGTCGCGCAAAGGCGCAAAGGCGCAAAGGAAGACGCAGAGAACGGTACTTGGAGTCCGGCAGGCTTTGCGCCTTTGCGCCTTTGCGCGAGTAAATCTTTTCTTTCATTCGTTAATAATTTCCTTCACTAGCTTCGGCGGTTCTGCGATCGGTTGCTCTCCGATGTGATACGACGATTGAATACGATGCGCAGCTTCTGCCGCTGCCGCTGGATCGGCGCTGTAGACGATTCCAATCGCCTCGCCGGCCCGAACCTGATCGCCCAACTTCAACTCGGAAGTAAAACCAACCGTGGGATCCACTTTGTCTTCGATGCGCACGCGCCCGCCGCCGATTGCCGCGATTGCGTGCCCGATCTCCGTGGTATCGATCGTTGTGATGAATCCTGAGCGCGGGGATTCTACCTTAACGGTTTCTTTCACCAAAGGCAGAAACTTACCCGGCGCGTCGCAAACGCGCGGATCCCCGCCCTGCGCCTCGATATTGCTGCGCAGACATTCAAGGGCTTTGCCGGAGTTAAGCACGTCCTCCAAACGCGAGTGAGCCGCCTCGATTGTCTTGTCGACATTTGCCAGCACGAGCATGTGCGCGCACAGCTCAAGCGACAAATGGAGCGTTGGACGAGCAGCTGCGTTTGCCTCACCACGCAGGATATTGATGCATTCTTCGACTTCGAGAGAGTTTCCGACTGCACCGCCGAGTGGCTGGTTCATGTCGGTCAACAAAGCCCGCGTTTTGATGCCGCACGAATTTCCGGTGCTCACAAGCGCGTGGGCCAGGTCTCTCGCCCGCGCCTCTTCGCGCATGAAGGCGCCGTTACCGACCTTTACGTCGATGATCATCGCATCAAGACCGGCGGCGCCTTTCTTCGAGATGATTGAGGCGACGATCAACGGAATTGCTTCGACTGTCGAAGTAGCATCGCGAAGCGCATACATCTTCTTATCGGCCGGCGCGAGCTCAGCAGTCTGCCCTGCCATCGCGTAGCCGACCTTGTCCAACACCTGTTTAAACTCGGTCGCACTCAGAGCGACTCGATATCCCGGAATAGACTCCAGCTTATCGAGCGTGCCGCCGGTGTGGCCCAACCCGCGACCGGAGATCATCGGCACACAAACACCACACGCAGCTACGAGTGGAGCGATGATGATCGAAGTCTTATCGCCGACGCCGCCAGTCGAATGCTTGTCTGCCTTTGGTTTGGGAATGTCTGAGAAGTCGAGAATGTTGCCGGAGTTGAGCATCGCTTCCGTAAGCGCCTGCTGCTCGGACTGGTCCATGCCGTTGAGGTAAATGGCCATCAGGAGCGCGCTGACCTGGTAGTCGGCGATGCGGCCGCTGGTTACGCCTGCGATGAAGAATTCGATCTCTTCACGCGATAGACTCAGCCCGTCTCGCTTTTTCCTAATGACGTCCTGTGGTCTCAAGCTGCTTGTTCCTCAGTTGCTCTCCATCAGCACAGCGGCTTGAGCGGTCACAGCTAACCCCTGCCCCACCGCATCGACTCCTTCGCCCGTCTTCGCCTTCACACTCACACATGCAGCGTCGATACCCAAAACACCGGCTATGTTCTCACGCATGGTGTCGACGTAAGGTCTAAGTTTTGGCGTTTCGAGCAAGATTGTCGAGTCCACGTTAACCACGTGAAGACTGCGTTCACGCGCCAACCACATTACACGCGAAAGCAATTCCAGACTACTGACGCCACTCCACTGTGGATCCTTATCCGGAAAATGAACCCCGATATCGCCTTCGCAGAGCGCACCGAGGATAGCATCCGCGATGGCGTGTGTAAGCGCGTCGGCATCTGAATGTCCATCGGCGCCGCGGTCGGAAGCGATGTGCACACCACCCAGAATTAATTCCCGCCCCTCAACCAACCTATGAGTGTCAGTCCCTATTCCGATCCGTAACATCTAAGATTTGCCTCTGCAATGGCGAGGTCTTCAACTGTTGTTATTTTAATGTTCCGCGGACTTCCTTCAACAATGCTCACGGGAATGCCAAGCTTCTCAAGCAACACGCTTTCATCCGTCACCGAAGGGTCCGTAACATCCGCGACCTGATATGCCTGCCGCAGCACGTCATACCGAAAACACTGGGGCGTCAAAGCACGTCGCAGTCCGCCACGATCCAAGGTTTGCACGATTCGCTGATCATTAACCTGCTTGATCGTGTCTGTAACCGGCGCCACAAGAATCGCGGCGCCATCAACACGCGCGGCTGCAATCGTCGCGTCGATCTCCTCGACGGTTACAAACGGACGAACACCATCGTGTATCGCAACTATCTCAGCAGTCGCCGATCGAATCGCCTGCAAACCGCGCTTCACCGAATCAGCTCGTGTCGCACCGCCGGGAACCACGCGCGCCACCTTCCGCACTCCATACTTGCCTGCCAGCGAAAGGAAACCCGCAGACTCTTCTGCGGGCAGGACCACGATCACTTCATGGATACTGTCACACTGCTCGAACGGTTTGAGCGTGTGAAAGATTATCGGCATTCCGGCAAGAAGCAGAAACTGCTTCGGCCGATCGCTCGCCATCCGGGTGCCAGCGCCGGCGGCAGCAATAATCGCGATGTTCATGAAAGAGAGTTAGGAATTAGTGCCACGAAAATGCACAAGAAGCCTTAATGATTAACCTGAGTTTCTTTTGTGCTTCTTTGTGGCTCGTGATGGCGGAGTTAGCTCTCGGTGATCGGCTCGCTCTCCGAAATACGCACCGGCGCCGGAGTATTTCGCGAATCACGCGCCTGGCGCCGCGAAGCACCATTGGTGCGATGAATATCGCTGTGTCCGCCATTTTCAGCTTCTTCCCAGAGACGGCCGAAGATCATCTTGCCGGCAGTTGTCTGCAACACGCTTGTCACTGCGATGTCGGCGTTCTTGCCGATTAGCCGGCGTGCGTTATCAACCACCACCATCGTGCCGTCGTCGAGATAGGCCACGCCCTGATTGTATTCCTTACCTTCCTTCAGGATGAAAACCCTCATCGCCTCGCCTGGGAGCACGACTGGCTTGAGCGCATTTGCCAACTCGTTAATATTGAGAACACTGACTCCGCGCAACTGGGAGACCTTATTCAAGTTGAAATCGTTCGTGACGATTACCGCGTCGAGTTGCTTGCCGAGTTCGATCAGCTTCAGGTCCACTTCGCGCACCGAAGGGAAATCAGTTTCGACGATTTGAATGTCGAGCGAACTGTTGTTCTGAAGACGGTTCAGCATGTCGAGGCCACGCCGGCCGCGCTGTCGTTTTGACGAGTCAGGCGAGTCAGCGACCTGTTGCAACTCACGCAGGATGAATTGTGGGATGATCAGCGAGCCAGTCAGAAATCCGGTTTCGGCCACGTCGGCGATGCGACCGTCGATGATCACCGACGTGTCGAGTATCTTCATATCGCGTCGTGCTACTTTGTCACTGAAGATTCCGCCGAGCGCTGAAAGGTCGAGATAGTCACCTTTCGCAGCTCCGACCATCAACCCAACGTACGCCATGAAGAACGTTAAGGACAGGGTCAGGAAGGTCTTCATCGGCGCTTCAAGTGCGCTCGATTCCTGACGGCTGATCAGTGAACCGATCAGATAAGCACCGATGATGCCGAGTATCGAACCGACTGCGGCGCCAATCAGCGTCTTGAGAGTTGCGCGCCGAATTCGTAGCTCAAAAACAATGATACAGATGGCGATCAATGCGCCGGCCGCGGCTGAAAGCCATGGGTCATCGCGGACGGGTGCCAGCTTGTATCCCGCCACTACTAAAATTGCTGTAAATATAAGTCGTATTAAGACGACATCGGCCCGCATGATGAAGGCATACTACCACGCCATTAACGGCACCGTCACGGCAAACCTTTGCAATTAGACCCTTTTCAGCGCTTAAATGAACGCCATGCAAAGACCAGTATTAACGATTCTCATCGTGTTAGTGTGCGCTGCGAGTCTTCCGGCACTCGCGGTGTCGCAGAAAAGCGAATTGAAGTTCACAGTTCCTACCGGCTGGGTTGAGGAACCACGCAGTTCCAGCATGCGTGTCGCGCAATACAAATTGCCGAAAGCTGCGGCTGACACCGACGACGCGTCGCTGGTTGTTTATTACTTCGGCCAGGGTCAGGGCGGATCAACCGCGGCCAACGTCGAACGCTGGGTCGGCCAGATGAAGCAGGCGGACGGCAACGCGGCCAAAGACTCAAAGGAAGAACACTTCGAAGCTAATGGATTGAAAGTGACGACGGTAGACGTGTCAGGGACGTATGTTGCGGAGACAGCACCGGGCAGCGGCACGTTTCTAAACAAATCCGGCTATCGCTTGCGCGGTGCGGTTGTAGAAACGCCGAACGGATCTTATTTCGTGAAACTCGTCGGACCAGAAAAGACAGTAGCCCAGTGGAACGAGTCGTTCGTGAGCTACCTCAAGTCATTCGAGCTCAAGTAGTCGGATCTTTTGTGCCTTTTGTGTAGTGGTTACTTATACCGGTAAGTAATTCGCCCGCGGGTCAGGTCGTAGGGCGACATTTCCACACTCACGCGATCGCCAACCAAAATCCGGATGCGATTCTTGCGCATCTTGCCGGAAATCGCGGCTAAAACCACGTGCTCACTATTGTCTAGCTGGACTTTGAAAAAGGCGTTGGGCTGTTTATCGATGATGGTGCCTTGTGCGGGAATCAGATCTTCTGCTGCCAATCAGTTTCTCCTTGGGGACATTTTGCTGCGAATGCACGATAACACACTCGCCACGGATTTACACGGACGCGTGATTCCGGTCCTGGATCTGCGTCTTCATAATCCGCGCTAATCCGCGTTTCTGAACGCGTTCAAAAAAGTTCTTGACAGCCTTCCCGGACAGGCGTACTCTGCGCTTAGTTGAACGTGTTCAAATTCAGCTAAGGAGGCTGACCATGACAATCGGAATAACCACATACCTGATTTACCTGGCCGTCAGCGTCGCGCTGACTATCTGGGTCGCTCGCACCCTACACAAAAACGGACGTGTCTTTCTCGTGGACGTCTTCCACGGCAACGAAGCCCTCGCCGATTCGGTCAATCACCTACTCGTCGTCGGCTTTTACCTGATTAACTTCGGCTATGTGACGCTCGCGTTGAAGCTCGGCTATGCCGTCACGTCCGCCGAGCAAAGTATTGAAGCCCTGTCCGTGAAGGTAGGCATGGTGCTTCTCGTCCTCGGCGGGATGCACTTCTTCAACCTCTTCATCTTTAGCCGTATGCGCCGCCGCTCAACCCAACACAACCAGCCGCCACCCGTCGCTCCCGACGGTTTTACCGCCGTCCAGCAGGAGGCTTGAAGCCATGTTGCTCCTAACCGTGCTTTACGATCCTGAATGCGGGTTGTGCCGGCGCGCACACGATTGGCTCGAGGAACAAGCGAAGATAGTCGAGCTCAACTTCGTAGCCTGTGCCTCGGATGAAGCACGCCGGCGCTATCCGCAACTCAATCACGACCTGACGAAGCAGGACCTGACCGTGGTGGGCGACGACGGCGGTGTTTATTTTGGTCCCAAGGCGTGGTTGATGGTTCTCTGGTCGTTGGTCCGTTATCGCGAGTGGGCGTATCGACTATCAGCACCGGAACTGCTGCCCACCACGAAAAAGGTTGTGTCTATGATCTCTCAAAACCGTTACCAAATCAGTCGCGTTCCGGTAATAAACCGGTTGACCCGTTAACAGTGATGCGCAAAACCCAAGTGAGTCAAAAGTCGAACAAAACCGGTAAGGGGGAGCAGACCCGGGCGTTGATCCTTGAAACTGCCCTCGAGATGTTTCGCGAGCGCGGGTACGACGAAACGACGATGCGTGCGATTGCACAAAAGGCGGGCGTGTCGCTCGGTAACGCGTACTACTACTTCCGCTCGAAGGAATATCTGATTCAAGCCTTCTATCAACGCCTGCACGACAGTCAGATCGAGGCTGCACTACCGGCACTCGAACATGACAAGACATTGAAAGCACGCCTGCTCACTGTGATGCGAACAAAGATCGACACCATGAAACCGTATCACCAGTTTGCGGGCGTGCTCTTCAAGACGGCAGCCAATCCGAAGAGTCCGCTCAACCCGTTTGGAGACGAGTCGGATCCGGTGCGCACGCAGAGTATTCAACTCTTCGAGAAGGTGCTGGACGGTGCGACCGCACGCATTCCGAAAGATCTGCGTGCGGAGTTGCCTTACCTGCTGTGGGTTTACAGCATGGGCATCGTGTTGTTTTGGATTCACGACTCATCGCGAAGTCACCGCCGCACGTACCGGCTGATCGATCACACGGTTGAGCTGCTCGACAAGTTGATCCATCTCGCGAGCAATCCGTTCATGCGTCCGCTTCGGAAACAGGCATTGCGATTGGTCGACGAACTGCGTGATGCAGCTGAGTCGCTCGACGATGATGAAGGTCCAGGCGATGCTGCCTGAGATTGCGAGGTTCACATGTACCGCAAACAAGTAGCCTTTCAACTCGAAAGAACAGTTCCCGGTACCTTTCTCATGCAGGGGTTGTTGGGAGGTGTGCTGGGAGGATTCGTGGCGGCTTACATTGCCGCGTTAGCTTGGAAAGAAGAAAACTTCGTGATGACACTCGACCTCGTGTCTCTCGCCGTTTTTACCGGCGGAATCGTCGGGATCATCAAGGCGACGATCATGAGGGGGGTGGTCTATCTGATTGGTATTCAGTATCGAGCTCTGACGAGAGTTGCAGCGACAATCATTCTCACGTGCCTCTCGGTCGCCGTTGCCGGCCGGCAAGCCAATTTTGATCCCGAGTTTATTCGCGGCTGGTTGATTTGGGCGCTGGTCGTGGGGATACCGGTAGCGCTGTTGGTTGGGTCTCAAGTGAAGCCATGGAAGCTATTCACTTTCGGAAGCATGGCCACCGGCGAGGTCGATCAGAGATCCGGTTCGAAGAGCGTTCTGGCAACCTTAGGTGCCTTACCATTGAGATTTTTGAGTATCACCGCATGGGTGCTCTTGTTACTCTACCTCGCTCCTGAATTTAGCCGGTCACGAAACGTCGGTGAAGTTCTACTGGTCATTTTGTTCCTGAGCGTTGCTGGTTTCTATTTTTGGTTCAGTGCTTACCTGACTTTCAGATCACCTCGGAAAATCGTTCTGTTTGTTGTTGGAGCCCTGATCAATTTTCCGATCTTATTGATCTGCCTTATCGCCTTACGAGAGTTCCTCCATGAATTCAATGAAAAAGTATTTATCTATGTCGCAATTTCCAGTTCGTTCCTGCTGGCGTGGATAATTTTTCTGGTTGCGCGACTTGGGGCAAAGCTTAGCCCAGGTCCATCCCTGAGTATCACCAGCAACAAGTCAATTGTCGCAGCACCAAACCTGGACCATCAATGTCTCGGATCGAGATTCTCTGAGTGGCAGCAGCACGCCGCTTAGTAAGGAGAAAGAAAATGCGAATCGCCATCACTGGAGCAAGCGGGTTTGTCGGCACACATTTAACTCATCGCCTCGAATCTGAAGGCCATGAACTGGTTTTGATCTCAAGACATCCGCGCACGGACGACGATCGAGCAGCCGCAACGGATCTTTCGGACGTTAGTGTGCTGAGAGAGCTGTTTCGCGGTTGCAAGGTCGTTGCTCATTGTGCCGGAATCAATCGCGAGATTGGCAATCAAACCTATCGACGTGTCCACGTCGAAGCGACTCGAAATGTTGTCGAGGCCGCGAAGGCTGCCGGTGTCGAGAAGATCGTACTGATGAGTTTCCTGCGCGCTCGTGCAAACTGCGGTTCGCGGTATCACGAGTCAAAATGGGAAGCCGAAGAGATCGTGCGCAACTCCGGCCTCGACTACACAATCGTCAAGGCTGGCGTAGTCTACGGTCTCGGCGATCACATGCTCGATCACCTGAGTCACGCGCTGCACACGTTCCCTGTCTTCGCACTCGTTGGTCTTAAGGAGAAAAGCATTCGGCCGCTCGCAGTCGAAGACCTCGTACACGTAATGCGCGTCGCGATCGTCGATCGACGCATGAAGCGACAAACGATCGCGCTTGTCGGACCGGAAGAGATCTACTTGAGCGAGGCAGTGCGGCGTGTTGCTGAAGTAGTCGGGAAGCGACCGTTGATGTTTCCATTACCGATCGTTTGCCACGAACTGCTGGCCGACGTCTTCGAACTGACAATGAAAGTTCCCCTCACCTCACGCGCGCAGGTTCGCATCCTATCGGAAGGCGTCGTTGAGGCCGGCACACCAGTCGCGCCTGTACCGTACGATCTGGTGCCAACGCGCCGCTTCACTGCCGAGCAGATCCGCAGCGGGCTACCGCAACCAAAACCCTTCTGCGCAGGCGACCTGCGCTTGTGTTCTTAGCCACAACGAGGGCCACAAAAGGCACATAAAGCACAGAAGGCACAAAAAGAAGGAGTCAACAATGGAACGAACCTTTGTGCCTTTTGTGATTTTTGTGCCTTTTGTGGCCTTTTTGTGGCAACCTCTTCTTCGTGGCCCAGGTTGCGATCATTGGCGGTGGCATTGGTGGACTAACTACCGCACTCGCTCTCAAACAATCAGGCATTCAGGCTGAAGTCTTCGAACAGGCACCGGCTCTACTCGACGTCGGCGCGGCCATCGCGCTCTGGCCCAACGCGATGCGCGTGCTCGAATGCCTGCAGCTAACCGAAAAGATTCTCGAACGAGCAGGCGTGATGAAAGAGATTCGCTGGCTCGATCAGGATGGTTTTCTGATCAATCGTGTCTCCATTGGCGAGAACTCCGCAGTTGCTCTTCACCGCGCCGACTTACAAGCAATACTCTTGCATTCACTTCCCGAAGAGTCGATCCACTTAGACCACGCATTCGTAAGCTACAAACAACAAAGCGACAAAATGATCGCGACGTTCGCAAATGGTAATTCCATTGAGGGGGATTTTCTGATCGGCGCGGATGGGATTCACTCCGACGTGCGCGCCCAACTTATTAACGATGGCGAACCGGTTGATCGTGGCTACACTGTCTGGCGTGGTATCTCGCCTCACGTCCCGAATCAGATTCCCCCAACTACCGCGATCGAACTTCACGGACGCGGCAAACGATTCGGTATTGGTCCAGTTGGTCTCGGACGACTCGGCTGGTGGGCCACAGCAAATGTAACCGACACGGATGACCTGTCGTCGCTATTTGCAGGCTGGTATCAACCCGTCCTCGAATTGATTGAAGCAACGCCAAAGAGGTCGATTCTGAAAACGCGGGCTCTCGATCGCGTTCCAAACAAAACCTGGGGCGCGGAACGGATGACGCTGCTCGGAGACGCCATTCACCCGACCACACCCAACCTCGGGCAGGGCGGTTGTCTCGCGATCGAAGACGCGTTGGTCCTGGTGAGTTGTTTTAGAAAGTACGGTGCAAGCGAGGAGGCGTTGCGAAATTACGAACGGCTTCGTTTTCAACGTACCGCCGCAGTCACGAAATACTCCCGCTACTACGGCGCCGTCGGTCAGTGGCAAAACAAATGGGCACGAGGCTTACGCAAAACTGCGCTCACTCTCGTGCCCGAAACAATCGCCTTAAGCGTGATGCGAATCGTCTTTGACTACGACGCCGATTCAGTTACTTGATGGCGCTGAGCCGCCAGCCGGATTCCCTTCCAGATCGATGATGGTAATCGGTGCGATGCCCGTGGCCTTCAACGGCCCTTCGACTTCCGAGCGATTACCGACGATCACGATCGCGAGGTGATTCAGGTCGATGTACTGCTTCGCCACTCGCAATAGATCTTCCTTCGTCACTGCCGAAACATTCTTCGCATACGTTTGATAGTAATCATCCGGCAAGCCCTGCAGGGTAAGCGAAGTGATCGCCTGACTAATTGCCGTCACAGACGCAAAACGTTGCGGCAAACCCTGAATCAGCGATTCCTTCGCCGTCTTCAGCTCGTCATCTGTGATCGGTTTCTCACCGACGATTCCCTTCAGCTCCTTCATGAACTCGATCAACGCCGCGTCAGTCTTCGCCGTAAAGATCGAGCCACCAGCACGAAACGCACCCGGTCCTTTGCCATAACTGAATCCCGAGTTGACGCCGTAGCTGTAACCCTTCTGCTCGCGAATGTTCGCATTGAGGCGCGACTGAAACTGCCCGCCGAGAATCGTGTTCAGCACCTGAAGCGCGAAATAGTCGGGCGTGTTGCGTGGTGGACCAGGCAATCCGATGTTGAAGACTGACTGCGCCGCGCCCGGTTTGTCGACGAGATAAATCTTCGCGGGCTGAAGCTCCGGAACCTTCGGATAGTCGAACGAAGCCTTTTCGCCGGCCTTGGCCCATGCTGCCAGGCCCTTCTCAACTGCGGCCTTAGCTTTGACCGTGGTGATATCGCCGACTACCGTGATAATCGCGCGTCCCGGCTGGAAATACGCTTTCTGAAATGCAACGACGTCGTCACGCGAGATCGCTTTCACTGACGTCTCAGTCGTACGCTGGCCGTATGGATGCGCATCGCCATAGAGAATTTTGGCGAACACCTGTGACCCGATAATCGTCGGCTGATCTTTCGCCTGCGTCAGATTCACGAGCGTACGGCCTCGCAAGCGTTCGAGTGCTTCCGCCGGAAACGTCGAATTGAGCATCATGTCGGCAAGGAGGGCAAGCGTAGCGTCGAAGTTTTTCGCCGTCGATAAAAAGCTAACCGTTCCGTCTTCACCGCCTACATTCGCATTAATACTCGTTCCCAGCAGTTGCAGGGCATCAGAAAGCTGATCACCGGATTTGGTGTTGGTGCCTTCGGTCATCATGGACGTCGTTATCGCCGCCACACCGCGTTTGCCGGCGGGTTCAAACTGGTTCGAACCACCGACAAACGTGATCGCAAACGACACGAGCGGCAGGTTGTGACGCTCGGAAACGATCAACGTCGATCCGTTTGCCAATTGAGTCTTGGTCCAGGTGGGAACACGCAACACCGGCGTGGCCCCCGGCGGTGGGACTTTCGTGCGGTCGAGCGTCTGCGCAATCGCAGCGACGTTTGCAATGCTAATGATGAGCGCAGCCGCGAGGGCAATTGCCTTTCGTTGTTGTCTCATTATTTACCACCTCCGTTTCCGATCACGACGCTGACTGCTTCGCTCTCGGTAGCTTTGGAAGCCTGATCTCTTTTGCCCTTCGGCACGACGCTCAGCACGACGCGCGAACGCGACAGATACTGATTCGCAACGCGCTTCACGTCCGCGGCCGTAACTGCCAGCGTCTTCTGATAGTCGACACTGAACTGACCAGGATTGTTGTAAAAAACGGCGCCACTAATGAGTTGATTCGCCTTGCCGAGATTCGATTCCAGTCCCCGCAGGAAATTCAGTTCAAGCCCGGCTTTCGCTTTTTGCAATTCTTCAGGAGTCGGACCTTCCGCGAGAAACTTTTGAATCACCTGATCCACCGCGCCTTCGAGCTCGGTGAGCGAATGCTCAGGTCGTGGTGTAACTGTGACTTGGAATACACCAACGTTTTCAGCAGCGTTTTCGAAAGCAGACACTTGCGAGGCTGCCTGCGAATCATAGACGAGAGCCTTCGTCAAACGCGCGGTGCGCGTGCCTGACAAGATCAAGCCCATTACTGAAAGTGCGTAATCGTCGTCATGCGTGAAGCCGACCGTTGGCCATTGAATGTAAAGTCGCGGCACTTGCACGCGATCTTCGTAAACCAGGCGTTTATTATCGGCTAACTTGCCGAGCGGCACACTCGGTCGCTGCACAGCTTTACCCTGCGGCAAGTCGTTAAAGTATTTCTGAATCCACGCCTTCGCCTGTTTCGGATCGAAGTCGCCGACCACTGCAAGCGTCGCATTGTTGGGCGCGTAGTAAACTCGGAAAAAAGCCTTCACGTCTTCCTCAGACGCAGCACTCAGATCTGTCATCGAACCGATGACGGGCCACGAATAAGGATGGCCCTTCGGATACATCGCGCCGGAGAAGATCTCGCTCACACGGCCATACGGCTGATTGTCGTAACTCTGGCGACGCTCGTTCTTGACGACGTCGCGTTGGGCGTTGAGCTTTGCAAGGTCAAGCGTGTCGAGGAGAAATCCCATGCGATCGGACTCCAGCCACAAAGCCGACTCGAGATAGTTCGAAGGAATTGTTTCGTAGTAATTGGTGCGATCGTTTGTCGTCGAACCGTTGTTGCCGCCGCCGACTCCTTCGGTGAGCTTGTCGTGCAACCCGTACGGCACATGACCGGAACCGGTGAACATCACGTGCTCAAACAGGTGTGCAAAACCTGTGCGTCCCGCCGTCTCGTTTTTAGAACCGACGTGATACCACACGTTGACGGCGACAGTCGGCGTCGCGTGATCCTCAGAAAGAATCACTGTGAGACCGTTTGGAAGTTTGTAGGTTTCAAACGGGAGCTTGATCGAGTCGGAACCAGAGCTCTTCTTTTGGCCCAACACCACCGTGGATAGCGAGATGGTCAGCAGCAGGGCCATGGCTGACAACACTCTTCGTCTAGTGATCACAAACAACTCCTTTTCAGATTGTGATTGGTATTCCGAGCCGGCGCAGAGGGAAATAATGCCACACTTTGTCGCGGATGAACACCGATGAAAATCCATGTTCAACCGAACGGATCTGTGGCAGAATTTCGGATCATGCAAGCCATTCAAGTTAGCAAGGTGGGTGGACCGGAGGTGCTCACTCCAGTTGACGTGCCTGTTCCATCGCCTAAGCCGGATGAAGCTCTGGTGCAGATCAAAGCTTCGGGTGTGAACTTTGTCGATGTTTACTTTCGCGAAGGCCGCTACCCGACGCCTCTTCCTTTTATTAATGGACAAGAGGCGGCCGGCGTCGTGACCGAAGTCGGAAGCGAAGTAACAACACTGCAACCCGGCGATCGCGTTGCTTACTCGAGTCGACTGGGCAGTTATGCCGAGTTTGCTGCCGTGCCCGCGGATCGTTTAGTGAAGATTCCCGCCGGAGTTGATTTTGATCAAGCAGCAGCGGCGATGCTGCAAGGCATGACTGCGCACTATCTTTTACACAGCACGTACCCGCTGCAAAAAGGCCAGACTGCTTTGATTCATGCGGCCGCCGGCGGTGTCGGACTGTTGCTTGTTCAGATGGCAAAGAAGATTGGTGGGCGGGTGATCGCGACGGCCGGCACGGCTGAGAAAGCACAACTCGCCCGTGATGCCGGCGCCGATGAATGCATCATCTACACCGAGGCTGACTTCGAGTCGGAAACGAAGCGGCTGACGAACAACGAAGGCGTTCACGTTGTCTACGATGGCGTCGGTAAAGCGACGTTCGACAAAGATCTCAATGTGCTGCGTCCGTGTGGCTACCTCGTGTTGTTTGGAGGTTCGAGCGGCGCCGTACCGCCGTTTGACCTAATCCAGCTTTCTCAAAAAGGCTCGCTCTTCATCACCCGACCGACTCTGCATCATTACACGCTAACTCGTGAGGAGCTGGAGTGGCGTGCGGGGGACGTCCTGCAATCAGTCGCCCGTGGCGAGCTCAAACTCCGAATCCACAAAGCCTACCCGCTCGCCGACGCTGCCCAGGCGCACCGGGACCTGGAGGGACGAAAGACGACCGGGAAGTTAATACTTAAGCCGCAGATGAACGCGGATTGACGCCGATCTGCGCAAATCCGCGTTTATCCGCGGCTAAATATTTCTTGACAGGCATTTTGCCGCTACCTATATTAGGCCGAGGTTATGGTTAGCACTCGCACATTCTTTTACTTCGCTTTTACTTACCGCTACTTCTTTACGAAGGAGAGCGGGAGGCGAAGTTTGAAATCGATGTGCTGACGACCTAATAGCACAACACCTTCAACGAGCCGGCCGCGATCCTGAAAATCGCGGCCGGTTTTTTTGTTGCCTGGAGCTTGAATCATGGACATAGAGCATTGGCGAAGAGAAATTGACCAAATCGATACCGAACTGCTGCGGCTTTTGAATATGCGTGCGCGACTCGCACTCAAAGTCGGAGCACTCAAACAAGCCGCACAACTCCCGTTTTGCGATCCCGAACGCGAACGCACCGTCCTCCAACGACTCCAGGAGATGAACGCCGGTCCCCTCGACGAACGCGCGGTGGACAAAGTCTTCCGCCGGATCATTCGCGAGTCGAGACGGGTTCAGGGCGTAACAAGTTCATGAGTACATCGTCTGCAAAACCGAGAGTTGCATTTCAGGGTGAGCGCGGCGCATTCAGTGAAGAGGCCGCGGTGAAACTGCTCGGCCCTGAGATCGAACTCGTGCCGCGCAGGACGTTCGCGGATCTGTATCAGAGTCTCGACGATGGCGCCGCCGATTACCTGCTCGCGCCGGTTGAAAACACGATTGCCGGTGTCGTGCAACCTTCCGTCGATCTACTGAACTCGAGCGAGTTGAAAGTGCTCGACGAAGTTCAGATCAAGATCGAGCAACATCTCATCGGCTGTCCTGGCGCGGAGTTCGAAACGATTGAGACGGTGCAGTCTCATCCGGTAGCCCTCGCACAGTGCAGTCGCTTCTTCGAAACACATCCCAAACTAAAGTCAGTTATCGCCGACGATACGGCCGGCAGTGTTGCAGAAGTGATTCGCCTCGGCGAACCGCAGCGCGCCGCCATCGCCGGACAACGCGCCGCCGATCTATACGGCGGCACAATCATTCGCAAAAGCATTCAGGACCATCCGGAGAACTACACCCGATTTGTCTTGCTCTCGAACTTACCAGGTTAACAAAGGAACACAATCATGATCGTCAACATGTCAAACACCGCAACCCCCGACGAAATTAACCACATCATTGACCGCATCAAGGAATGTGGTTTTCAGGCACACGTAGTTCAAGGTGCGGAACGCACTATCATCGGGGCGATCGGAAGCAGCGGGCGACGTTCGGAAATCGAAGCGTTGCGCGCCGCTCCGGGCGTTGCGGAAGTCATCCAGATCTCGCATCCGTTCAAGCTCGTCAGCCGTCAACTGCGGCAGGCAGGAACCGTTGTCGACGTCGCCGGCACGAAGATCGGCGCGGGCGATCTGGTTGTGATCGCGGGACCGTGTTCGGTCGAGTCGGAACAACAACTGTTGGAGACGGCGCGGTCAGTGAAAGCTTCCGGCGCGAACATGCTCCGGGGCGGCGCTTACAAACCGCGCACTTCGCCCTACGACTTCCAGGGTCTCGGCGTCGAAGCGCTGAGGTTTCTCAAGCACGCAAGCATAGAGACGGGCTTGCCGATCGTGACTGAAGTAATGAGTGAAGCAGACGTCGAGATCGTCGAAGAATACGCCGACATGATGCAGGTTGGTGCGCGCAACATGCAGAACTTCTCACTGCTGCGCAAACTCGCAGTTGTTTCGAAACCAATTCTTCTAAAACGTGGACCATCGGCGACAGTCAAAGAGTGGTTGCTGGCGGCTGAGTATCTGCTCGCCGGTGGCAACTCGAATGTCGTCTTATGTGAACGCGGGATCAAGACCTTTGAAACCGCGACGCGCAATACGCTCGACCTCGCGGCCATCGCACTCGTGAAGGAATTGTCGCACTTGCCAGTGCTGGCTGATCCTTCGCATGGAACGGGATTGAGAAGCTTGATTACGCCGATGTCGAAAGCGGCGGCAGCGGCAGGTGCTGATGGATTGTTGATTGAGGTGCATCCGTGTCCGGAGCGAGCGCTTTCGGATGGACCACAATCGCTGGATCTACCGGCCTTTGAGGCCCTGATGGAGAGTCTGGGTCAATCGGTGGCGCGGGAACCGATCTTCGCTTAACCACAGATTACACAGATAACCTGTGTAATCTGTGGATAGATGCGAATTAGTTTTCAGGCTGTTTGGATTTTCGCGGCAGTTCTTTCTCGGTCCTGATAATCGTGCCGTCGATGGCATTAACCCAGATGTGGGTGGCGCCGACTTCGCCTTCATTTGCGATCATGACGTGATAGAACACCATTCCATCTTTGGCTAACTTACCTGGCTCTTCCCAGCCCTTCGCATCGAGATTGCACTCCAGGACCTTTCCAGGCTGTTGACTGGTCGCGATCTGAATCGCCTGGTCCATATTGATCTTCGCAAGGCGGATTAGTGCGGCCTGTCTCACCTCGCGCATTTCCATTTCCATTCGTTGTTTGCGTTCAATCTCTTCGCGAAGCGCCGGATCCAGCGCCATCTTCGTTTTTAGTTCGTCCAATTCGTTCGCGCGACGCATCTTTATCTCGACGACATCTTTGTCTTTGCGCTCTTTCTCCTGCACTGCGGGATCCTGTGCGTTTGTTTGGACATCGAAGCGCATTGCAAACGTTGCCGCGGCAGCGCACGGGACCACCAGCAGTAATGCGACCACCACGAGCAACAACTTCTTCCAGCGAGTAGTCAATTCGGGTTTTCTTAACAATGACATGATACGGGCCTCCAGAATGTCGGCATCGGCGATGCCTACGGTTGTAGTAACGGAGAGACGACGCAGAGGTGGGGCGGAGCCGGCGAGTCGTACCAGCGAGCGCGCGTAAGCTTCGGCATTCAAGATGCGCTCCGCCACCAGCTCATCACAGCAGAGTTCGCGGGTCTGTTTGACCCGTCGCCTAATTGCAGCCGCAGCCGGATGAAACGAAATAGGAACGAACAGAAATTCGTAAACGAGATTGAGCAGATAGTCACCGCGGGCAACATGAATGAATTCATGACTAATTGCAGAGGTGAGTAATTCGACATTGCCTTCGCTCAGCAGTGACTCGGGCAGAATGATCACGGGACGAGCGAGTCCGATCGTGACTGGAACCGGCAGCGTTTCCGAGCGCAACACTTTCACCGCGCCGGCGCGCGTGCCAAATTCCTGTTCACAACGATTGATAATCGCAGCGACACGATCGTCAGGCTCGAGTTCTGTCGCGTCGTGGCGGATGCGTCGCGTAGTTTCCCACGCCTGGACCAGCTTGAAGATGCGGTACAGGAGAAATCCGAAATAGACTATGAGCAGCGAGAGACCAACGATCGGGTTCAGGAGAAATGTGGACGGCAGTGCGGTTGTGGCGCCGGGAAAGTTTGGCACCGGTTCCTGAGAGAGCGGCGGGATACCTTCCGTGACGAACGGCACTGCCGAAGTTGTTATTGGTGTCACAGTGTCGAAAAGCGTCTGCGACGAAGTGAATGCCGGAACAAGAAACGCAAGACAAAGTGCCGTGACCCAAAGCCAATGTTGATAACGCGCGACGGAGTTACGCAGCAGCCATGAGCCGAACGCGGCGAGCGCGGCGATGAGTGCAATCTGCCAGCAGGCGTTTAAAAGAAAAGTCAGCAACAGTTGGCTACTTATTCTCATCGGCTCCCTCCTCTTTTGCCTTATCGATTAACTTCTGCAGGCGCGCGAGTTTTTCCGGCGTAAGATGCTTGGTTTCGACGAGACTCATCACCAGACTCTCGGCGGAGCCACCAAAGAGCCGATCGACAACGTCTTTGACGTGTTTGCCGACGACTTGCTTGCGGCTCACGGCCGGTTTGTAGAAGTAAGCCCGATTCTTGAGCGTGCGTTTGGCTTTGCCTTTGCGCTCGAGAATGTTGAGCATGGTCTGGACAGTGGTATAAGCAAGTTCGCGCTTCAGCTTTTGCTGCACTGTCTGCACGTTTGCGGGACCTGTTTCCCAAAGCACGTGCATGATTTCAAGTTCGAGCGGAGTTAAGTTCTCAGTCTTCGGTCGCGCCATGTTGTCTCCTAAGTTTTTAGGAGTATAGAGAGGCGAACTGGACGTGTCAACTAATTTTTTAGGAGTCAAAGAAGAAGTTTTCTCACGCAACGGCGCGACGGCGCAACGTAAAACGCGCCGGCACCTCTTTTCTTTC
>DASWUM010000133.1:0-104214 GCA_036401595.1 Pyrinomonadaceae bacterium | reverse complement strand
AAGGTGTAAAGGATGTCTTGATAATCAACACCTCTGTGGCCGCCCCTGTGCAGAACTCCTGCCTTGATGGCGAGGAACCACGCAGGGGCGGCCACAGAGGGCCGCCCCTACAGTTCGGTCAGAGTTTAGCGAATTACTAATGTCGACGCTCTCCTTGAAACCACCGTTAAAGTGGGCCGGCGGCAAGCGCTGGCTCGTCTCTCACCTGAAACCAATCTGGGAAGCGAATGCAGAGCGACGATACGTCGAGCCGTTTTGCGGCGGGCTTGCTGTCGTGCTTGGCTTGCAACCACAACAGGCATTGCTGAATGACGTCAATTCCCATCTGATAAATTTCTATCGCCAGGTGCAGAATGGTTTGCAAGTGCGCGTGCGGATGAGCAACGACGAGTCGCTCTTTTATCGACAGCGCGAACGATTCAACCGGCTGATTCGACAGGGGAAGGCACACACCGCAGAGGGCGCGCAGTTGTTCTATTACCTGAACCGGACGTGTTTCAATGGTCTCTGTCGTTTTAATAAGAGCGGCGATTTCAACGTGCCGTTCGGCACGTACACGGCGATCAACTACGCGAAGGATTTTTCGAGTTACGTGGATGTGTTCAGGCGGTGGGAGTTCAGTAATAAGGATGTTGAGGCGCTGAAGTTGAGACCGGATGATTTTGTCTACGCCGATCCGCCGTATGATGTAGAGTTCACGACGTACAGCGCCGGTGGTTTCTCGTGGGACGATCAGGTGCGGACGGCGCATTTGCTTGCGGCGCATCGTGGGCCAGTGGTGATTTCGAACCAGGCGACCGCGCGGATCATCGAGTTGTATGAAGATTGTGGGTTTAAGTTGAGTTATCTCGACGCACCGCGAAGGATTAGTTGTACCGGCGATCGCACTACTGCCCGCGAGGTGCTTGCTGTCAAGAAGTAAAATTTAGACAGACTCTCGGAAATCATGCCCGCACAGTCCTGGCTACCGGATCTTATCTACCTTAACGGAGAGTTTCACTCCGATCGGGCACTCGTGTGCGACGGCGGAAGGATTGTTGAGATTGTCGAAGCAGCTGAAGCACCGGACGCGATCCGTCTGAAGCGTCGCGCCCTCCTGCCCGGCATGGTTAATGCTCATTCACACGCATTCCAGCGCGTCATTCGCGGGCGCACCGAGCATCGCTCGCAACACTCAAGCGATAGCTTCTGGACGTGGCGCGAGCAAATGTATGCTGCCGCGAACCGCCTCGGCCCGGAAGAAATCTACGCCGCTTCGCGCCTCGCGTTCCTTGAGATGGCCCAAACGGGTATTACTGCCGTCGGCGAGTTTCACTACATCCATCACACCGCTAACGGCTCGACTTACGACGATCCAAACCTGCTCGCTCGTGAAGTAATCCGCGCTGCGCGCGACGTCGGCATTCGCATCGCACTCCTGCGTGTCGCTTACGCGCGCGCCGGTTTCGAAACTGATCCCAACCCACAGCAGATTCGCTTTATCGAAGCGTCGCCTGACACCTATCTCAAACATCTTGAACAACTACTCAGCGCGCCCGAACTGAAAGACGAATTGGCATGGGCAGGCGTAGCGCCGCACAGCGTTCGCGCGGTGCCGCTCGACTACTTGAAAACTATTATCCCGTTTGCGAATGAGCACGAGCTGCCGGTTCACATGCATGTCGCCGAGCAACCCGCTGAAGTCAGCGCGTGTATTAAAGAGTACGGACGCTCGCCCGTCGCGCTGCTCGATACCGAAGGCTTGCTCAGCCACCGCCTCACTGCCGTTCATGCGATTCACGTCACGCCAAAAGCAATCGCCGCAATGGCTGGTAGCGGCGCGATGGTATGTGCGTGTCCAACTACTGAACGAAATCTCGGCGACGGCGTAGTTCCGGTTGATTCGTATTTCGATGCGGGCGTGCGAATATCGCTCGGCAGCGACAGTCAGATTCAGATCGATCTGCTGGAAGATGCGCGTGAGCTCGAGTATCACCTGCGTCTGCAAAAGACTGCGCGCAACGTGCTCGCACCCGCTGACGACCCTTCGAGCTCGGCATTGGCGCGCCGGCTGTTTGATTGTGCGACCATCAACGGCGCCGCGAGTATTGGGTTTGACGGCGGTAAACTCGTACCCGGTGCGCCGGCGGATTTCTTCACTGTCGATCTCGACGATCTCTCGATCGCGGGTTGCGCAGTTGAAGATCTACTCGCAAACATTGTCTTCTCACTTTCGCGAACGGCGATTCGCGAGGTGGTAGTGGCAGGAAAACAGATACGCGGATTAGACGGATGATAAAAGAAACTCTCGCGGATTTGGTACGGATTGATTCGGTCTCGGCGCGATCGAATGAGGAGATCGTGGAGTATCTCGAACGCCGGTGTCAGGCGTTGGGATTGATTACGAGTCGTGAGCCGTACATCGACAAAAACCACGTTCAGAAATACAACCTGATTGCGCTGTCACACCGCACGCACGACGTCGAACTGGCGCTCGTGGGCCACACCGATACTGTTCCCTACGATCCAAATTGGTCCGAAGCTACTAATCTCACCGAACGGGACGGCAAACTCTACGGTCGCGGTTCGTGCGATACGAAAGGCTTTATCGCCGCAGCGCTGACGGCACTTGAAACTACTAAGCCACAAAAACCGATGGCGCTGGTGTTCACAGCCGACGAGGAAATCGGACTCGTCGGCGCCAAGATGCTTGCCGAGTCAAAGCCGCTGCGGGTGCGTTACAGCATTGTCGGCGAACCGACTTCACTGCAACCGATTCGCGCCGGCAAAGGTTATTCGCTCGCCGAAGTGATCGTAAAAGGACGCGAAGCACACAGCGCGTATCCCGCACTCGGCGCGTCGGCGGTCATGCGTGCCGCGCGATTGATCAATCGACTGGAAGCGATCGCAACCGAACTCAAGAGCGATCTGCATCCCGCTTTCGATCCACCTTACACAACTTTGAACATCGGCATGATCCACGGCGGCTCGGCAAAGAACGTGCTCGCCGGTGAATGCCGCTTCACACTCGAATGGCGGCCGATTCCGACTCAGCCTTCCGAGCATCTGCTCGATCTTTTCCTGGCGGCGATTGAAGAAGAGAAAAAGGCGGATCCTGACTTTCAGTGCGAGGTCGACGCAAGCCGGCAGGATACAGGCTTCGAAACCACCGCCGATTCGCCGTTGATTCGGCTCCTCGAAGATGCGAGCGGAAACAAATCTGGAACGGTGGCGTTTGGCACAGAAGCCGCGCAAATGAAGCTTTTAGGCGGTGAGGCCGTAGTGATTGGGCCCGGCGACATCCGCGAGGCACACCGGACCGGCGAATTCGTGCCCGTGGATGAACTTGAGCGTTGCGCTGGGATTCTGAGACAGGCGATTGAAAAGCTGTGCAATTGAAAAGGATTTCTCACGCAAAGGCGCAAAGCGCTGCCGCGTTTCTAAGGGATTTCTTTGCGCCTTTGCATCTTTGCGCCTTTGCGTGAGATGCTTTCGCGGGCAACCACTAACCCTGAAATTCCATCGGAACGTGCAATGCTCCGCATTAATAAACTCCTTTTAGCAGTTATTCTTTTGGCGTCGTGTGTCCCGCTTGTGGCGCAGGACAAACCACTAACCAACCAGGAATTCGTCGGGCTCCTTTATCAATTACAGCGTAATCCGTCGGTGCGCGACGACCTGATCGAACAGATCAGAACGCGTGGGATCGGTTTTCCTTTGACCGACGGCATGCGTGGGCTGGTTGCGACGAAGAGTGGTAACGACGCAGTGCTGCGACGTACGCTCGAAGAAGCTGAACGTCGTCGCGTGAACCCAACCGCGTCCACACTGCCGCCGGAAACTGAAGGAAAAGAACTTCTCGAACGCACGCGGAATGTAACGCTCGCGGCCGCGAACGCGATGCCCGACTTTATCGTCAAGCAGATCATCCGGCGTTCTGTTGCTTACGGAAATACGACAAACTGGATTCCGCAGGACAATCTCACGATTGCTGTTGGTTATCGAGCGAATGTGGGCGAGGAATACAAGGTTCTGACAGTTAATGGAATGGCGCCGAGCGAAGATCAGGGAAGTTCAAAAGACTACAGCCGCAACAAAGCAGTGCCGAAAGGGGCGTCGTCGAGTGGTGTGGAATACATCTCGGCGCAGGCTGACATCTTCAAGCCGGAATCAAAAACCGAGTTCCGAATGGTTGACACGGATGTGATCCTGGGCAAGAGGACGGTCGTGTATGAATACACGGTGAAGCGCGAGAATTCACAACTCACATTGGGTCTCGCCGATACTGGCGCGCGCGCAGAAGTCGGCTCGCGCGGCCGGTTGTGGATCGATCGCGAGTTGGATCGTGTCGTACGTTTCGAACAGATTGCTACAGAGATTCCTCCCGATTTTCCGATCACTGCTGCGAGCAGTTTGATCGACTACGACTGGGTCACGATTAACGAACACAAATACCTGTTGCCGACGCATTCCGAGATTCTGTTGACGACGGTCAATCCAAAGTTTGTGCTTCAGAGCCGGAACGATATTAAGTTTCGCAGTTATCAGAAGTTTGGTGCTGAGCTGAAAGTCGTCGACGAAGTTGGTGAAGACGACGACGAGCCACCGCCAGTTCCGAAGCCCATCAAGCCACCACAGAATTAGCCACGGATCACACGGATCTGTGGCTCAATGTCTACAGCCTGTCCACATCTGTAGACACGCAAAATCTCCTGCAAACCGCGAATCCGCTTTGTTTCCGGCGATCGTACTTCGATCAACTGAACGGTACGACCCTTGCTCTAAGGACCGTCAGCAAGGAAGGAACGCTCCTGAATGAAGCCCAGGATTTTAATAGTCGACGACGATTCACAGATCACGCAACAGCTTTACTGGACTTTGTGTGATGAGTACGACGTGGTGACGGCAAACGACTTGCAGACCGCGATTCGGCGGGCAACTTTTTACAAGCCCGATATTTCGATCCTGGACTTGCAAATGCCTCCGGAAAGAGATTCGACCGCCAGTGGTCTGCGACTGCTGGAATACATCAAAGGTCACCTGGCGAACTCGAGAGTTTTGGTAATGAGCTCTAACGCTACGACGGAAACGCGTCGTGCCTGTTTCGCCGCCGGCGCTGATGGTTTTTTCGCAAAGCCGTTTGAAATCCAGGACATGCTCGCGAGCATCTGCAAGCTGAGCCCTCTTCATCGGCTGGAATTGTTCGCTCACATTCTTTGAACAAGGATTCGGGCGTCACTCCCTTTGGCGTCCGTACAAACACCGTGGATGAAACCCTCTTCATTTGACGGTGTGCTCGATGGCCCCCGCAGACGTTGCCCAACACGAACGCGGGGGCCGAATTTTTTTCGATCTGTGCCATAATCCCCGGGCAATGAGCGAAGCCAGTGACAAAGTGCGTGGAATGCGCGAGCTTCCACTCTTTCCTCTGCCCGTGGTCCTGTTTCCCGGCGTGCCATTACCGCTGCACATTTTTGAACCGCGTTACCGGCAAATGCTCACCGACATTCGTGTCTCAAACAATCTTTTCGGACTGGCTTACTTCGATCCGACGATCGCCAGCACTGAAGTTCCACCTTCAGGCCACATCGGATGCGTCGCCGAAGTAACAGAAACACAAACCTTCCCGGATGGACGTTCAAACATCCTGACGCTTGGCGTGATCAGGTATCGCATCGAGTCGTATGTCGAGCGTGGCGATCCTTATCTGGTGGCCCAGGTCAATTACTTTGAAGACGACGATGAGGAACAGGAACTACTCACTGGTCCAGCGAAAGACGTAGCTGAAACATTCACGCGTATCGCGCAGGCCGTGCGCACCATCAACGACGAACGCGCGGTCTTGCCTGACATCTCAGACACTGAGCCGCAGCGCTTATCGTTCCTGGTTGCAGCTGCGATGGAGATCGACGCCGAAGTCAAACAGGAACTGCTCGAGCTGCGCTCGACGTCAGAACGTTTGGAACGGCTGCGCGGAATGCTGAGCATTGCCGTTAAAGGTTACGAGGAACGAGCACGCATCCACGAACTCGCGAAGAGCAACGGACACAGCGGCAGAAAGATCGAGATCGAATGACGAGCCCGCAGCCGCAAGTCAGTATTCGAGTTCTCTTCTTCGGCGCCGCGCGAGATGTCGTTGCGGCAAATCAGCTAGATCTCTCACTCGATGCTCCGGCAACTGTTTCCAGTGCTTTCCAAAATCTGATCGCAAGGTTCTCGCAGCTCGAACGCTTTGGACGTTCGCTGCTGTTTGCCGTGAACCAGGAATACGCCACACCTGATACACTTTTGAAAGAGAACGACGAGCTGGCGGTGTTTCCGCCGGTTAGTGGCGGCAGTTGTGACTACCGCTGTCCATACGATTTTTTTGAGTTGACGACAGAGCCAATCGACGTGGGCCTGGTCGCGCGACGCATCGTGCTTCCGGAATGCGGAGCCACAGTGACGCTCGACGGCTACGCGCGTGAATGGACCAAAGGCAAACGAACGCTTTACCTGGTTTATGAAGCGTACGATCAGATGGCGTTGACTGAAATGCAGCGCCTCGGCGCTGAAGCTCACAAACAGTTTGAGATCGCTCACCTCGGCATCGTGCACCGCACCGGACGTCTCGAGATTGGAGAAACGAGCGTCGTCATCGCCGCCAGCGCGCCACATCGTCAAGCCGCTTTTCAGGCCTGCGAGTGGGCCATCAAAGAACTCAAACGCACCGTTCCCATCTGGAAAAAAGAAGTGTACGAGGATGGTGAGGAATGGGTCGAGGCCACGGATCATACGGATATTAAGACTCGGATGAACACTGATTGATCCGCGTTCATCCGAGTTTTTGCTATCCGTTTATATCTGTGGTTTCTGTCTCTTCTTCAGCAGCGGCCTCTACGAGAGAGGCGCTCGTGACTTTGTCGCCCGCGTCGGTCTTGATCAGACGCACGCCTTGCGCGCTGCGTCCGGTCTTGCGGATGTCCGCAGCTTCGAGGCGGATCAACTTGCCTTGCTGCGTGATGATCATGATCTCCGCCTCGTCCTCAACCGGGAACACCGCCACAACCTTGCCGGTCTTCTCAGTCGTCTTCATGTTGATGACGCCTTTACCACCACGCGACTGCAAGCGATACGTCGTGATCGAAGTCTGTTTGCCGTAGCCGAGTTCGGAAACGGACAGCATCCGCTCCTTGTCTTCCGCGGAAACAGGGCAAACTGAAACGACATAGTCATCCTTGCGGAGATCGATACCACGCACACCACGCGTCGCACGTCCCATCGGTCGCACGTTCTTCTCGTCAAAGCGAATCGCAACGCCATCGTGAGTGGCGATGAAGATGCGTTTCGTACCGTCAGTCAACACCACGTCGAGCAGCTGATCGCCATCGTCAATGTTAATCGCGATGATTCCATTGGTGCGAATGTTCTGGAAATCGGCGAGTGAGGTCTTCTTGATCACGCCCTTGCGCGTGACCATCACGACGTAACGGCCTTCCGCAAATTCGCGCACCGGAACAACGCCCGCGAGCTTGCGATCAGAAGGAATGTTGATGAGATTCACGACCGCCTTGCCGCGTGCGGAAGCTGCCGCGTCGGGCACTTCGTGAACTTTCAACTTATAGACCATACCGTCGTCAGTGAAGATCATCAGATAGGCGTGCGTCGACGCGATGAAGAGATGCTCGACGAAGTCGCCATTCTTCGCAGCGGCGCCGAAACGGCCTTTACCGCCTCGTCCCTGACGCGTGTAAGTGGTGATCGGAGTGCGCTTGATGTAACCACTGTTGGTGACAGTGATCGCGACGTCTTCATCCGCAATCAGATCTTCGATTGAAAGTTCAACGCCTTCGTCGACAATCTCAGTGCGTCGCCCATCACCAAAATCTTTCTTGACCTCTTCGAGCTCTTTCGCAATCACGCGTCGCAGCGACCGCTCGTTTCCGAGAATCTCTTCGAGCTCGGCAATGAGCTTGATGACCTGTTCGTACTCGTCGGTGATCTTCTGGCGTTCGAGAGCCGAGAGTCGTCGCAGTTGCAGGTCGAGAATTGCCTGTGCCTGGATCTCCGAAAACGCAAGGCCCGACATCGTCTTTTGCAGCTTCGCGAGATGGGTCTTGATCTGAACGTCTGCCCCAAGACCTTTCCACGACTTAACCTCGGCCATGGTTTTCAAATCGCCCTGGAGCCACGTTCGAGCTTCATCAACTGAGCGTGAGTTACGGATGAGAAAGATGATTGCGTCGAGCGCGTCGATGGCTTTTGTGAGTCCTTCGAGAATGTGTGCCCGCGCTTTTGCTTTGCGCAGCTCGTACTCCGTGCGTTTACGAACCACTTCGCGGCGAAACTCGACGAACGCCTCGAGCATCTGTTTGAGATTCAGAACTCGTGGCTGACCATTGACGATCGCGAGATTGATGACGCCGAACGACGACTGCATCGGCGTTAACTTATAGAGCTTGTTGAGCACGACTTGCGGCACTGCGTCGCGTTTGAGCTCGACGACAATGCGCATGCCAGTGCGATCTGACTCGTCGCGCAGATCTGAAATACCGTCGATCTTTTTCTCGTTGATCAACTCGGCAATGCGCTCGAGCAAACGGGCTTTGTTGACCTGAAAAGGAATCTCGGTGATGACAATCGCGTCGCGTTCCTGTGCACCACGACCAATCCGGTCGATGCCGGCACGCGCGCGTATCTGCAAAACGCCGCGACCTTCTTCGTACGACTTTCTGATCTCTTCGCGACCGTAGATAAATCCGCCAGTGGGAAAATCGGGACCAGTCACAATCTTCGTGAGATCCTGGACAGTAACTTCCGGATCTTTCAACAATAAAAGTGTCGCATCGACGATCTCAGTCAAATTGTGAGGCGGAATCTTCGTCGCCATTCCGACTGCGATACCGTCAGAACCGTTGATAAGCAAATTCGGCAGCCGCGTCGGTAAGACTTTTGGTTCACTTAGCGACTCGTCGTAGTTTGGTTGAAAGTCAACCGTCTCTTTTTCGATATCGGCGAGAATTTCGTTCGTCAAACGCGCCATGCGTATTTCGGTGTAACGCATCGCGGCGGCTGCGTCGCCGTCAACTGAGCCGAAGTTTCCCTGTCCATCGACGAGCGGATAACGCATCGAGAAGTCCTGCGCGAGACGCACGATCGTGTCGTACACCGGCATGTCACCGTGCGGGTGATATTTACCGATTACGTCGCCGACGATACGCGCGCTTTTCTTGTACGGTTTGTTGTAAGTGTTGCCGAGCTCGTGCATCGCCCACAGCACGCGCCGGTGCACGGGTTTCAATCCGTCGCGAATATCCGGCAGCGCGCGGCCGATGATTACCGACATCGCGTAGTCGAGATACGAACGCCGCATCTCGTCTTCGATGTTTATATGATTGCGTTCAGAAGTTGTTTCCATCTAATAGCCTTTCCAGTACAATCCCGCCACGCAGTTTGGCCCCTGTTGTGAAGAGATACCGAGCTTGAGTTTGGCGCTTTTTCGGGAAAGAAAAACGGGTGAAGCATCACGATCAATGTAGCCCGTATTTTAGCCTTTTTGAGCCCATTTAGCAAACACGGAAATTGGCGTAAACTCTAATAGAATCAATAGCTTCGTGTAGGCACTCCCGACCGTTTTTAGACGACTTCCCACGTCAGTCGGCTCCCATGAGTGAACAGCGAAATTGGAAACGTATTCGTGAGCGCCTGGCCCTGCAACTACCGGTGCGCGTGCAGGTACGAGAAACGCCCGATTTTGAGTGGACCGAAATCACCAGACTCACAAACGTGACTCCTTTCGGCGCGGGTTTTAAACTCAAACGTCCGACCGAAAAAGGCCGGTTGCTATTCATGACGATCCCAATGCCACGACAGCTTCGAGTGTTCGATCACGTTGAAGATCAATACCGGATCTGGGCCATCGTGAGGTATATGAAATCCTCTGCCGGCAACAACGGCATCGTGTTTGACATCGGCGTCGCATTCATTGGCAAACGAGCCCCGGCAAGTTTTGAAAAAGAACCGTGGAAGCGTTACGACATCTCGACGACCGCTTTTGAGGCACTCTCGGCTGGGGACGAAGTTTTGGTACCGTTTCCTTCAACCGATCAGCGCGCGCACACGCGACACAATATCGCGGTCGATATGCGAGTGGAGCTGGTGGACATAGAGGGTGCGGTGGTTGCGACTGAGCACACTGTGACAGAAGACATCAGCACCAAAGGAGCGACCCTCTTCACAACGCTCGAAATCCCAAAGGGACGTTTTATTCGACTCACCAGCGAGCAGCACGGCATCACAGCACACGCGGCGATTCGCTCGCGAAGTACGGGCGCCGACGGCATTCCCAGAATTCATGTGGAGTTCATAGATACGGAATGGCCGTTGTAAGATAAATGCGCTCGAAACTGACAAACATTGAGTAACAACGGCACAGCACAAACAAAACGAGAGGATCCGCGTGCATCGGCGATGCGCTCGCCATTGCCGCAATGGGCGCTTGATTCGATCAGGCCTGTCGTCGGCGTGCTGAGCCGGGTGTTCTTTAAGATTGAGTTTAATGGCCTTGAGAATGTGCCCAAGAATGGCGGCCTGATCATCGCCGCGAACCATCAGACGTATATCGATCCATTCTGGCTTTCCGTTCCAATCAAGCGACCGACGCGTTACCTGGCGTGGAGTGCAGCGTTTCGTTGGCCCTTAGTGGGAACGTTTCTGACGTGGTTTGGGGCGTGGCCGCTCGCGTTGGAAGGAAGCGATCCCGCGGCGATACGGAGTTCGTTACAGTGGTTGCGTAATGGGGGCGCGGTGGTGATTTTTCCGGAAGGCGCGCGCAGTACTGTGAGTGGAGATTTGGATCGATTCAAAGCGGGCGCGGTGCGATTGGCGATGGAGGCTCAAGTGCCGATTCTGCCGGTGACGATCAAAGGTGGGAATCATGTTTGGCCGCGAGGCTGGCGTTTCCCGCGTCCGGGAAAAGTCGTCGTGACCTATCATCCGCTCTATCACGCCGAACAATGTCCGAACGAAGAAACACGGGCGTGCGCGCGACGTGAGAGCGAACGCCTGGCGCAAGTAATCGCGTCGGCTTTGTAGCCACAAAAAGCACAAAATATTTCTTTTTTCTTTTGTGGCTTTTGTGGCTAAGTTTTTAGCACTTGCATCATTGATTCGTGGATGAGTCCGTTGCTGGCGAGGACCTGCTCGTTGTAGATATCCAGTGGCTCGTCTTTGAAGTTCGTAATCCTGCCGCGGGCTTCGGCGATCAGAAGCGCACCGGCGGCGACGTCCCAGGGACTTAGACCATCCTCCCAGAATCCATCGAAACGACCACACGCCACGTACGCCAGATCGAGCGCTGCCGAGCCATCACGTCGCACTGCCTGCGCATTCATTGTGAAGTTTGTGAACCCACGCGCGAAGTCCGGCCGCTCACGCACGTTATACGGAAAGCCAGTGCACACCATTGCGTTGCTCAACTCGTCCACTGACGAAACACGCATCTGGCGATCGTTGAGCGTGGCGCCCTGGCCACGTTCGGCTGCAAACATCTCATTGCGCATCGGATCGTAAACAACCCCAATCTCGAGTTCGCCCGATCGTTCGAGGGCGATCGAAACACAGAAACACGGATAACCATGCGCGTAATTCGTCGTGCCGTCCAGCGGATCGATAATCCACTTCCACTCGCTGCGCTTCCCGCCCACCAAAACCGCTTCGCCTGATTCTTCGGCAAGAATTCCGTGCTGTGGATAGTGCGAACGAATTCGATCGATGATGAGATTTTCCGCAGCGATGTCGGCTTCGGTGACGAGATTGATGTCACCTTTGGTGCTGACCTTCGCGGTTCCGAGACGTTGGACCAGCAGCGAGCCCGCGTCGCGGGCGACGTCGATAGCGAAGTTAAGCACGCGAAGTCCTCTTCATCGGTGGCATCCGCATTTTGTCGGCGGCAATCTTCAAGATTTCACGCACCTGTCGATCCCAGTAAGCCCACGAATGATCGCCGGGTAATTCTCGAAACTCGTGCGGTATCTTCTTTTCAAACATGAGGGCGGCGAGCTCGCGGTTGGAAGGAAAGATCAACGCGGAGTCTTCTGTACCACAGTCAAAATAGAAGTACGGCAACGAAGCAACACGCGTGGGAGTCAGTTTAGCGACAATATCGAATAGGTCGTTCGACAAACGCGTTTCACTGCCGACAGCGCCAAACAGTTTGAGCGAATCGGCAAACCGCTCGCCACCCACTTCTTTCTCATTGAACCGCGTCACGCCAAAGGCGCCGCTCATCGACGCAGCGAAGACAAATGTCGACGAAGACTTCAGGCCAAATTTTAGAGCGCCATACCCGCCCATGGAGAGTCCCGCGATGGAGCGGCCGTAACGCGCCTCGATCGTGCGGTAGCGCTGCTGCACGTCTGGGATCAGTTCGTTGAGTACGTAGCTCTCGTATTTGTCGTTCACGACACCGACGCTGTCTATGTACCAACTGTTGTTACCTTCGGGCATGACGACGATCATGCGATATTCGGAGGCGTAGTCGGCGACGTTCGTGCGCGCGATCCAATCCGAGTAATGACCCGTCAGACCGTGAAGCAAGTAGAGTACCGGATAGCGCGTGGTGGTTGACGTGTCGTAATCGGTGGGGAGGATGACATTGTAAGGAAGTGTGGCGTTGATCAGTTTGCTTTGGAAGCGAACGGTATCGACACGTCCGCTCGCGAACGCAGCAGAACAAGAAACCAGCAACAGCAGGAAGGCCTTGCAGAGCCTGATGCTTTTCATCGTTTTTGACACGGACTTACGCGGATAGTAACGGGATTTTGATTTCTTTTTCGCGCGCGGTGTGTTCCGCCTCTTCATAGCCAGCATCGACGTGACGCGCGACGCCGAGACCCGGATCGTTCGTCAACACGCGATTCAGCCGCTTTGTCGCCTCGTCAGTTCCATCGGCGACGGACACCTGTCCGGCGTGCAACGAATAACCAATCCCGACGCCACCGCCATGATGAAACGAAACCCAACTGGCGCCACTCGCCGTGTTTAGCAACGCATTCAGGATCGGCCAGTCAGCCACCGCATCCGATCCGTCTTTCATCGCTTCAGTTTCGCGAAATGGCGACGCCACCGATCCGGTGTCGAGATGATCGCGACCGATCGCGATCGGCGCTTTCAGATCGCCACGCTTGACGAGATCGTTGATCGCTTCGCCCATCTCTGCCCGTTCGCCATAACCGAGCCAGCAGATGCGCGCCGGCAATCCCTGGAAGTGGACTCGCTCGCGCGCCAGACGCAGCCAGCGATTGAGCGTGCGATCGTCAGGAAACAGCTCGAGCGCGAGGTCGTCGGTCTTGCGAATGTCCTCCGGATCGCCTGACAACGCCACCCAGCGAAACGGTCCCTTGCCTTCGCAAAAGAGCGGACGAATGTACTCGGGAACGAATCCCGGTATCTCGAAGGCGTCTTTGCATCCAGCGTCGAACGCCTGCTTGCGAATGTTGTTACCGTAGTCAAACGCAATTGCGCCCGCGCGCTTCAGCGCCAGCATCGACTCGACGTGCTGTGCCATCGACGCCATTGACTTCTCGACGTACCCGGCCGGATCGCTCGCGCGTAACTCCGCGGCGTCATCGAGTGACATTCCCGCGGGCACGTAACCGTTCAGCGGATCGTGTGCGCTCGTTTGATCTGTAACAGCGTCGACGTGAACACCACGTCGAACCAGCTCAGGCAGAATCTCCGCGCAATTGCCGACCAGTCCAACAGAAACCGCGCGCTTTTGTGCGCGCGCGTCGTCGCAAACTGCGAGCGCTTCGTCGAGCGTCAGCGCGATCCGATCGCAGTAGCCCGTGCGAACACGTCGCTCGATACGAACCGGATCGACGTCGATGCCGAGAAACACCGCGCCGTTCAACGTCGCCGCCAACGGTTGGGCGCCACCCATGCCGCCCATTCCTCCCGACACGACAAGCTTGCCGGAAAGGTCGCCGCCAAACTGTCTGTCAGCCATCGCCGCAAACGTTTCAAACGTTCCCTGCACGATGCCTTGAGTGCCGATGTAGATCCAACTGCCCGCGGTCATCTGGCCGTACATCATGAGACCGCGGCGTTCGAGTTCGTGGAAGTGTTCCCAGTTGGCCCAGGCGCCGACAAGATTTGAGTTCGCGATCAAAACGCGTGGCGCGTGTTCGTGAGTGCGAAAGACGGCAACAGGCTTGCCCGACTGGACCAGCAATGTTTCATCGTTTTCGAGCGCGCGCAGTTCACGCACGATCGCGTCAAAGGCAGCCCAGTTACGCGCAGCTTTGCCGGCGCCGCCGTAGACGATCAGTTCGTCGGGACGTTCGGCGACGTCCGGATCGAGGTTGTTCATCAGGCAACGAAGCGCGGCTTCCTGATGCCAGCCTTTGCAGCTTAACTGCGGGCCTCGCGGCGCATGGATAACGCGGTGCTCCATCGAATCACCCTTCGGAGAACCAATACCGGCTAAACCAACCGCCAGTGTCTTTCTTCGTCACCTGTTCGAGCTCGCCGGAATCGAGCCACACGCCACCACACTTGTCGCAAATGTCGATGAGCACTTCTTCAAACTTTGTTTCTTTCAGAGTGCCGTCACAGCGCGGGCATTTCATTGAAGACAGCCCCGCCGCTTTTGCTTCTTCTGCCACCTTCATCTTGGCGCGCAGTTTCTCGATAGCTTCCTGGTTCTTGCGATGGAAATATTCTTCTTCCAAACCTTTTCGACGGTCGTCCATTCCGTTCGCCATTGTGAGCTCCTAGTTTTTTGATCTGTCTATAACGACTCAAAATCACCACGCACGATCGCCGCTCTAACCTGATTGATATCACTCGCCATCGCTCGATCCTGCGTCAGCGGTGGGACCAGTTTACGTACGATATCGTAAGCCTGCTTCACGCCGCGTCCCGGTGCGAGCGGTCGATACTCCAGCGCCTGCGCGGCGGTCAACAACTCGATCGCCGTCGCGAGTTCTGCAAGCTCCACGATGCCGCGCAACTTCGTCGCTGCGGTCATACCCATCGAGACGTGATCCTCTTTACCGCCATCCGTCGGCACGTTGTCGATGCTCGCCGGATGGGCCAGCACTTTCGCTTCATTCAAAAGCGCGACCGCAGTCACTTGCAGCATCATGAAACCCGACGAGATACCCGGCTGCGACGTCAAAAACGGCGGCAATCCCTCGTTCGAATCAGGATTTACCAGCCTGTCGATGCGTCGTTCGGTGATACTCATCAAGTCTGTCAAAGCGATTGCAGCATAATCAAAAACGAGTGCCAGCGGCGCGCCGTGAAAATTCCCGCCCGATAACACTTCGCCGGTTTCGGAAAACACGAGCGGATTATCCGTCGCACTGCCGCTCTCAATCTCGACTACTTGAATCGCGTGATTCAACGCCGTGCGAATAGCGCCGTGAACCTGCGGCATGCAACGCAAACTGTACGCGTCCTGCACGCGCGGATCGTTGTCGAGATGCGACTTGCGAATCTCACTTTCCTGCAACAACTCTCGCAAGTGTGCCGCGACGGCTAACTGTTCCGGATGCGGACGCGCAGCATGAATACGCTCGTCAAATGCGACCGGCGTTCCTTTCAACGCTTCCAACGTCATTGCCCCCGCAACATCGGCAAGGCGAACTAGATTCTCGGCACGTGCGAGCGCGAGTGCTCCGACGGCGCCCATCGCCTGCGTGCCGTTAAGAAGCGCGAGACCTTCCTTCACTTCCAAACTTAACGGCGCGACACTCGCATGCTTCAGTGCGTCGGCCGCCGGCATTCGTTCACCTTGATAAAAAACTTCACCTTCACCGATAACTGCGAGCGCAAGATGTGCGAGTGGCGCCAGATCGCCACTGGCCCCGACGCTGCCCTTTTCCGGAATGACCGGCGTCACACCTTTTGCGAGCATCGCGCAGAGCGTGTCGATCACGAGCGGCCGTGCGCCGCTGAATCCGGTCGCTAGAACGTTCGCGCGTAACAGCAACATCACACGCGCTTCCGCTTCCGACAGCGGATCACCCAAACCACACGAGTGACTGCGGACGAGGTTCAACTGCAACTGGCTCAAGTCAGACTGCTGGATGGACACGTCTGACAGTTTTCCGAAGCCGGTGTTGACTCCGTAAACAGTTCGTCCTTCGTTAACGATGTTCTGGACCACGACGCGCGCTTTCTCGACGCGTGCGCGCGCCTCTCCGGCGAGAACGACCTGTTCCCGGCGCTGCGCAACGGCTACGATTTGCTCAAGAGTTAATTGCTGGCCATTGAGTTCGAGCATATGAATAAACAGCCACAGATTACACGGATCGGCACTGATCTGCGTAATCCGCGAAACCTGTGGCCAAATCAATCGAAATTATCTGACGCTGGCCCTTTTATCCGGTGTTTCTGAAACGTCGATCTTTTTGAACTCTGCTGTCACATCGCGACTGCGAACACGTTGACGCGCCTTCTTCGCGCGTACCGTGGTGCGTCGGGTGGTTGCGGCTGTCCAGCTTGTCATTCGCTTCAGCGGCCGCAATGAAAACTCGTGCTGCGGTAATACTTCGCCCGTTGCTTCGCGCAGTCGTAGTGTGCCGATCGCGAAGACTGCGACGGCGGCATTGAACACAATTCCGACCACGAAGACCATCCAGCCGGGAACAACCCCGACTGCCGCGCGATCGATGAACGCGTTGAAGTCGCGCGCGGGCAACGGCGATAGATAAACTTTCAGATTCCAACTCAGCGCCAGGAGCGCAAAGATCCAGAGATAGTTTCGGCGCAGTCGACGGCCAACCGCTTCCCATTCGGTAATGGTGAAATGGGGCGTGGTCAGATCAGCAGCCAGATGTTCGGCCCATGCTTCGTCGGCCGGTCTGTTTTCCGGCATCAGGATGTGCGCAAAGTAGCCGGTCTCGAGAATTCGCACGCGACTCGACCAAATTTCGTAGTAACGATAACGGCGCGCTTCCATCAATAAGAAGATCGCGACGAGGATCGAGTTGATCGGAATCACGAAATGCGGGTTGTTTGAAGAGCTGAATACGAACGAGAGTGTCGCGCCCGCAGTGATGACGGCCCAGTTTGTGGTGGTGTCGAGCCGGTTGCGCCAGGTGTTGGAACGCTGAACCTCGCCGCGATAAAAGTGAATCATCGCGGTATTGAATTCCGCGGGTGACATTCGGCGCATCAGCCCGGCAGGCGAATGCGCGGCAACATCCGACAAAGGTTCTGCAGGCGGCGGCGTTCTAAGCCTACCGGTCACTCTGTCTGAGGTTAAAGGACCACTTCCTCTTTGACTTGCTTCGGTGGACATGGGAACTGATGGAGCGCGCCGGCCAGACTGGAGCGCGGAACCCCAGAAAACGATAATAGCAGAGCCAGCGACAAAAAGGCACAAAAAGCACCTTTTGTGCCTTTTTGTGGCTAATGCTATAGTGGCCCCTCGGTGGAATCAGAGTTTGACGAGCAATGGATGCGGCACGCGTTGGCCGCTGCTCGTGAAGCGCAGGCGAATGGCGAAGTGCCGATCGGCACCTGCATCGTTAGCGAAAACAAACTCGTCGCTCTTTCCGGAAACCGCACGCGTACCGACTGCGATCCAACAGCCCACGCTGAAATCGTTGCTCTTCGCGAGGCCGCCCGTAAGCTCGGGAATTACCGGCTCAACGGCGTAGATGTTTACTCGACGATTGAGCCATGTGCGATGTGCGCCGGAGCCTTGATACAGGCGCGCGTGAGTCGACTGATTTACGGAGCGCCGGATGAGCGAGCGGGAGCGGTCGTCAGTCGCTTTCGAATCTGCGACACGGATTTCCTGAACCACCGAATCCGAATCAGCTCCGGAGTGTTGGAAGCGGAATGCCGCGCACTCATGCAGGAGTTTTTCCGGAGCAGACGAACTGAATAGAGACGCGGAGAGGTCGCATAGTGGATTAGTGCACCGGTCTCGAAAACCGGAGTGGCTTAACGGCCACCGTGGGTTCGAATCCCACCCTCTCCGCCATGTTTTTGCCAGTTTCTGAGGAGAGGTGCAGGAGTGGTTGAACTGGCAGCACTGGAAATGCTGTGAACGGGAAACCGTTCCGTGGGTTCGAATCCCACCCTCTCCGCCACCAAGATTTGAAGTTCCCCGACGCCCCCAGGTGACTTAGGTTTCGTTTACTGCGGGGGAAATCGATGAGCGACGACAAGTTAGCGATCGAAGAGGCGCGGCGTGCGGCGCAACACGAGTCGGTAAAGAGTCAGGTCGAAGGCGAAGTACAAGCCGAAATTGGAGAGCGTGCAGCCGTAAAGAGCGCGCCGGACGAATCGCAGCGAATAGATCAGGTTGCTGGCGAGTTTCGTTCAAAGGCAGTCAACGAGGTCGTTGAAACGGAGCGCGAAGTGCAGCGTTCCCGAGGGCTCGCGCGAGTTTCGCAGATTGTTGATTACATTTTTTACGTAATCTATGCGCTGCTCGGAATGCGATTTCTGCTGGCGTTGATGGCCGCGCGCAGCACTGCCGGGTTTGTGCGCTTCATCGTCACAGTGAGCAGTCCCTTTTATGAACCTTTTCGCGGGATTGTGGCGAGTCCGAGCACAGATGGCGGGCATACCTTGCTGCTTCCTATCGTAGTGGCGATAATTGCCTACGTGCTGGCGCATCTGCTCATCAATGCACTTTTGCGGATGTTCGCGCATCGTAAGACAGAGATTTAGTTCTTATCAGATCCCGGGCTCCGCACAACGCAAGTCTTGTGAACCCCGCCAGGCCGGGAACGGAGCAACGGTAGCAACGGCAGCGTGTGTTGCGGGCAAGTCCGGGGTCTGGCCAGTTCAGTTTTGTAGCGCCATCTCACTCAAACTCTCTCCCATGGTCGTCAACCGACAAAGGAGTAGATCCCGATGAAAAAGATCTTTACCACCATGGCGTTTTCAACTCTGTTGCTAAGTTCCTTTACTGTATTCGCACAAACAAAATCGCGTGAAGACCTCCTAAAAGAGATCTCAGCCAAACGTGCCGAATTGGCAAAGCTCGAAAAAACTTTCCTGTCCGCTTCAGACGAGGATCGAGCTGCGAACGCGGACTTTCTTCGCCAACCTGATACCGGTTTGATTCGATTGTTGCCGCGTGAAACTTACGACAACAGAACCGACGGGCTGAGCGTTCGTGGCGGCGGTGCTTATTACTCTTTCAAGACTCGTACTAACGAATACATCAACAGCACCGATATTGGTCTCGACCAGGGGATATTGAGTTCCGGTTTTGCTGGTGCGAATTACGGGATGCTTGTCAGCCTGGGTGACGTTCCGCTGGACTCTGTCTCCTGGGAAACTCCGGCGGTACATATTCTCGGTCAGTACACGCCTCCTGAAGACGAACCACATGCACGCATCGAGCAACGACGTGCCTCGGAAGGCGCAACCATCGACGGCGTGAGTTTTCGGGGCCGGCAGCCACTCCGATTGAACTCGTCTTACCTCGTGCGGACCGTCAATTATCACGCTTCGGATGTTCTGGTCGCTTTCAGAGTCGTCCGAATTGACAATGACGACAGCGCGATTATCCTTTATAAAATTCTGAAGAAGTATCCAACACCAATCCTGGCTAGAAACTAAAGAAACGATCCTATGGCCTATCAAGTAATCGCGCGCAAGTGGCGTCCCCAGACCTTTGACGAAGTTACAGGCCAGGAACCAATAACTCGTACTCTCCGCAATGCCATCGAGCATCAGCGGCTGCATCACGCTTATCTCTTCTCGGGCGCGCGTGGCGTTGGTAAAACTACCAGCGCCCGCCTGCTCGCGAAGGCGCTGAACTGCCACAAGGCAAAACAGCCAACACCAACGCCGTGCCGTTCTGACGATCCGGATCAGTGTCCGTCGTGCCGCGAGATCACTGAGAGTCGCTCGATCGACGTGCAGGAGATCGACGCCGCGTCTAACACCGGCGTCGACAACGTGCGCGAAGCGATCATCGCGAGTGTCGGCATCGCACCAGCACGCGACCGCTACAAAGTCTTCATCATCGACGAAGTTCACATGCTTTCCGGCGCCGCCTTCAACGCGTTGCTGAAGACGCTTGAAGAGCCGCCGCCGCGCGTGGTCTTCATCATGGCCACGACTGAGCGTCACAAGGTTCCGGAAACAATTCTTTCTCGTTGCCAGCAGTTTGAATTTCGCACGATAGCGACCGCCAAGATTGTCGAACGACTGAAGCTGATTGCGAAGGCAGAAAAGATCTCGATTCCGGACGATGCGCTGCGTGAGATTGCGCGCACTGGTGAAGGGTCAATGCGCGACGCGCAGTCCGCGCTGGACCAGGTGATCAGTTTTGCGGGCGAGAAGATCACAAAAGACGACGTCGAGATGGCGCTTGGCGTGGCCGGCGCAGACATTCTCAAACGCATCGTCGACAGTATTGCCGACAACAAACCTGCCGAAGCGATTGCAGCCGTTGACGACATCGTGATGCGTGGCCATGACCTGCGCAACTTCTGTCGTGACCTGCTCGCACACTTCCGCGATCTGCTCGTCACCAAAGTTTCCGGAAACGATGAGTTGTTGGAGGCTGCGGTTTGTGAGCCCCAGGAACTGAAACGCCAGTCGGAGTTATTTTCCGAATCCGATCTGGTGCGCTTCTTCCACTCGTTGGCGGAGACCGAAACAAAACTCCGCGCCGCAACCCAGCCGCGTTACCAGCTTGAAATCGGCATCGTAAAACTGATGGAGCTGCGTGGCGTCGAGAGTATCAACGAGATCATTCAACGTCTCGCAGCTCTCGAAAACAATCTCGGCGGCGAGTCGCCCGCGGCACGCACGCCTTCGAGTTCGAGCGGAAGTTCAGGGACGCCGAGCAAGTCGAGTCCCGAGCGACCGCCGGTGAGCTCGCGTTCGGCGAGTACTTCGTTCACGGCCACCGCCGTTTCACCTGCACTCGAAAAACCGGTTGAAGAAAAGCTCGAAGCGACTGTGCCGGCGGCTGAGCTTTCAACGATAGATCGAGTCAAAACGGTTTTGGAAAAGCAACGAAAGATGTTGCTGGTGACGGCACTCGAATCCGCTCAGGCTACAGTGTTCGAAGAAAGCGAGCTCTGTATCGAGTTTGCGCCCGAAGCGCGACATTTCCGCGAAACCCTTTCAAAACCCGACAACAATAAGTTCGTGCGTGACGCGTGTCGCGAGGTCACTGGGAAAGAGATGGGCGTCCGGATTCTCGTAAAGGATCCGACTGCTCCTGCCGAAGGCGAGCCGTTGAGCCGCGACGACGAAGAGCGTCTCGAAAAGCAGCGGCTGCGTGAGATGGCTGAGAGTAGTCCGGTTGTGCAGCAGCTGTTGAAGACGTTTCGGGGCGAGATTGTGGACGTGCGCCGTGACGGCGATCGGTAGTTATCCACAGATTACACAGATTGATTAAAAAATCTGCGTAATCTGTGGATAACGAACAAAACTCGTGGGGTTGTCGTATGAGGTTCGACTGTGGAGGTAACTTGATACGATGCGCGATCCGGTTTTAGCAGGTTTTCTGAGTTTGATTATTCCCGGCGTTGGGCAGATCTACAACGGGCGAGTGGTGACGGGGATTATCTGGCTGATTGTAACGCCAGGCTTCTGGCTTGGAACTGGTGGCACGCTAGGCTGGATTTGTCACATCGTCTCCGCGTATTGCGCGTACTCGTACGCGAAAGAACATCCCATCCGCGTTTGATATTTTTTAGCCGCGGATTACGGTTTTTTCGGTCGCACGGCTTTCGGAATTTCCTCATTATCAATCGGCGCATTCCCGCCATCCAGCTTCGGTGGTCCACCCTTCAGCATCGGCGGTAACTTGCCAACCGGTAAACTCACGGTTGCGATTGGATCGACACGCCGCAGAATCGCGCCACCACGCCCGGCCACCCAGATGTTTGTCCCCCCTCGATACGCAATCGCAAATAGCGAAGTGCTCGTAATCGTCGGTTGAATCTCCCACGTCTGTCCCGCGTCTTTGCTGGCAACAATATTTCCCTGTTCACCCACAACGAGCACGTCGTTGCGACTGGCAAGCGCGACGCCAAACAGATTTCCATTCACACCACTTTCGAGATCTTTCCACGTCGCACCGCCGTCATCCGTGCGCAATATGATCCCATGCGAGCCGACGATGTAGCCACGCTGGTCGTCGGCAAAGGCGAGCGCGTACAACCACTCTTTGAGGTTGCGATCGACACGCTTCCAGTTTTCACCACCATCTTCCGTACGCAGGATCGTGCCACCGGATCCCACGGCGATGCCATGTAACGGATCCACAAACTTGACGTCCTCGAGCCAGTTCAACGAATTCGTTTGCTGAAACTGCCAGCTTACGCCCTCGTCTTTCGTATGCCAGACGGCTCCGCGTGCGCCCACAACCCAGCCTTCAGTGGCCGACACAAACGACACTCCAAATAGATCCTCCGTCACCGGAGAAGTCACCCGATCCCACGTCACGCCGTTACTGACCGAGTGAAGAATCGTGCCCTTGTCGCCAACCACCCAGCCCGACTTTTCCGTCACAAAGGTGATTGCATTCAACGATGCGGTGGATCCGGATGGTCGCACGGTCCAACTCTTCCCGCCGTTGTTGGTGAAGAGAATCTTGCCGCGCTCGCCGACTGCCCAACCGTGTGAGTTGTCGATAAAGAAGATATTTGCGAGATCGTCGCGGCCGCCTTCAGTCAGTCGTTGCCACGACAACCCACCATCATCGGTTCGCACAACCAAACCATTCGCCCCAGCAGCCCAGCCGAGCGACTCGTCTGCAAAGAAGAGCGTCGCGAGACGTGGTCCAGTGCGCACGTTGATCGGCAACCAGATGTTGCCGCCGTCGCCGGTAGTTAAGACGACTCCGTTTTCACCCGCAGCCCAGCCGTGCGTTTCGTCGGTGAAGTACACCGAATAAAGATCGGTTGTGATCAGACTGTCTTTAGCAGTCCACGACTCGCCTCCATCTTCGGTTTGCAGAATCGTGCCGCGGTAACCGACCGCTATTGCTTTCTTGCTGGTAATGAACGTCACTCCGCTGAGCGGAAACTCGGTGAGCTTCTTGATCTGCTTCCATTCGCCGCCGCCATTTGTCGTTACGAGCAACGTTCCGCGCGAACCAGCGGCGATGCCGTTTTTTATGTCGGCGAAAGAAACTGAAAATAGATGGGCTGTAGTCTGGCTTGTCTGCGTCTTCCACGTCTTGCCGCCGTCGGTAGTTGCGATGATTGAGCCGAAGCTGCCCACTGCCCAACCGTGCAACGGATTGTTTGGGGCAAAGGTCACGGCAAAGAGGTGATCGCGTACGCCACTCGGGCGCAGCACCCACTTTTCGCCGGCATTGCTGGTAGTCAACACCACGCCGCGCGCGCCCGTGATCACGACACGCGAGCGATCTTTGACGTAAATACTGTAAAGCGTCGTAAACGCGGGACTCTGCTGCTCGTCCCACTCAAAACCGCCGTTATTCGTGTTTAGAACGACCCCGTTCGAACCGACGGCCCAGCCGCGTTTCTTATCGGGCGCAAACCTGATTGCATTGATGGAATTTCCCTGCGGCAACGGGTTTTGCCATTGCCAACCACGCAGTGGATCCTGTGCGTGTGTCCATGTGGCAAGGAAGAGGAGGAGACAGATTACTAGCAGGGCTTGGTTTCTTTTCATTTGTTGAAAAGGGGAGAGCGGATTATATCAGTGCAGATCTGCGGCTTCAACGCTGCCGATCGTGTCTACGGCATCTCGCAGGATCGATTCTTCGGCTTGTCCGGCGGCGGCAATTCTGCGTGCGGCGTTGTCGGCGGCTTCCTGGACAAGATGACCTGCGTGTCCGCGGGTCCATTCCCAGTGAACCTTATGAGCCGATGCAGCGCGATCAAGTCGCTGCCACCACGGGAGATTGGCTTTGCGCCGGAAGCGCCCGTTCATCGTTTCGACAACGTAACGTGAATCGGTAAAAACACTGACCTGGCAAGGCTGCGTCAACGATTCGAGTCCGACTGCGGCCGCAGCAATCTCGGCCTGCTGGTTCGTTGCCTTGCCGAGATACTCGCCGACTGCGCGCCAGATACCTTTGTAACCCAGCAACGCCACGGCTGCGGCGCGGCTCGCTTCCTGCCCGTTGCCGAGACTCGAGCCGTCGCAGTAGATCGCCACCTGCTTCAATGCAGTATCCTCTTTGTCGTCGCTTTGCACCGTTTGGATTTACGTCTGTTGAGACGTAGCCTATCATTTTATCCACAGATTAGAGTAAAGGAGTAATGATGCTGTGAGTGAAATAGATCGCATTCGAGATCAATTTCGGCGCGCGTTCGACGGCGAAGCATGGCATGGGCCATCGGTGCTTGCGTTGCTGAAAGATGTGACGGCGGAACAGGCGGCCGCACATCCGATTCCCGGCGCGCACTCGATCTGGCAGTTGACGATGCATATCGAAGCGTGGGAGCGAGCGTGCTTGCGACGTCTCAATGGCGACCCGGCCCAACTCACCGACGAGGAAGACTGGCAGCCAATCGACGACACGAGCGAAGCCGCGTGGGAGAGTACGAAACAGCAGTTGGTCGACACTCATCGCGAGTTACTCGACGCGATCGCGAAGACAGATGAGTCGCGTTTGAATGAACCGATCATTACAAATTCGACGGCGTCTTATTCGAGTGTTTATGTAACGCTGCACGGTGGCGTGCAACACGATCTCTATCACGCGGGACAAATTGCAATCCTGAAGAAGGCGTTGGTGAATTTATGAGTGGACTATCGGCTAAGGAGTGTGTGCCGTGTCGTGGTGGAGTGCCGCCCCTCCCGGCAGATGAGGTCGCTAGACTTCTGCCCGAGCTCGATGGGTGGGAAGTTGTTAACAATCATCATCTGAAGAAGAATTATCGATTCTCAAACTTCCGCGAAGCGCAAGTGTTTGTGAATCGCGTCGGCGATCTGGCGGAAGAGCAGGGCCATCATCCCGACATTTGCTTTGGCTGGGGAAACGCGGAGATCACGATCTGGACACACAAGATCGATGGGCTGACAGAGAGTGATTTTATTCTGGCCGCTAAAATCGACAAACTATCCGTCTAATCCGTGGCTAAATAGATCTGCTCAATCTCATCTACCATCCGATTCAAGCTGAAATTTTTAGCCGCAGATTGGACGGATTGAGCGGCGATGGTGCGACGTTTCTCGGGATCGGAAAGCAGATTGATCACGGATTGGGCAAGCTGTTTCACATCGCCGATGGGGACCAGGAAGCCGGTTTGTTGATCTTCGATCACTTCACTTGCGCCTTCGGTGGCGGTTGCGACTACGGCAGTCCCCGCCGCCATCGCCTCGACAATCGCTAAACCAAACGATTCGGTTTCCGACGCCGAAACAAACACATCCATCGCACACAACAGTTTCGCTGCTTCATCCTGCCAGCCGAGGAAGTGAAAGCGATCGGCTAATCCTAATTCAGCCACTAGCTTTTCGAGTTGTTTGCGCACCTCACCCGATTGCGACGTGTCGACGCCTGCGAGTACAAACTGAGCTTCAGGAAAGTCTTTGAGGATCAAAGCGGCGGCGCGTATGAAGTCGTCGTGGCGCTTCAAAGTTCTTAGCTCACCAATGCTCCCTACCAGAGGGCCATCGATAGCAATTCCAATAGATCGAAGATACGGTTCACGATGAATCTCAGCACCTGTTTTTTGAATTCGATCGACATCGATACCGTTGTGGACCACCGCAATCTGTCTATCACCTACGATCTGAGAGGCTTTTAGTTCCCTCGCGACGGCGTTGGAGACGGCTACAACACGCGTGGCTCGCGAAAGCGTGTGGCGATGAAGTCGATTCAGCTTGAACAGAACGTGTCGCGTGACGATGAACTTCGTCTGCTTGCGACGTGCGGCGTACGAAGCGAGCGAGTAGTCGCGCGCCATGTGCGCGTGAACAACGGCGATCTCTTTTTGTCGCACAAGCTTTTCCAGTTCACGTGCACTCGGCACGTCGAGCGCGTTCCGCAGCGGCAGGGTAACGATCTTTTCAGGCGGCAACTGCAAATGGCGCGGTAAAGGCGAACCTGGTCGCACGGCAACATAAACATCATGCCCGCGCGTCACGAGAGCATTCGTGAGATCAACAACGTATCGCTCGCCGCCGCCAAAGGACGAGGCTGAACTAATTTGAAGGATGTTCACCGTATGAAAGCCATCCACAGATTACGCCGACTACACAAAAATCTCAGTAATCTCTGTTGGCATAAGTGTTGCCGATTGCCAAGTTAACAGAACTGTTTGTTGGGGAGGATTGTATGGCAAATAGGGCGAAATTAGTAACAGGACTTTTTAAGAGCAAAATAGCTGCCGAGTCGGCCGTTGACGCGCTGTTAAAGCGCGGTTTCAACCGCGATGACATCAGCGTGCTCATGTCTGACGCTACGCGATCAAAAGAATTCGCTCTGCAAACACGCTCACACGCCGCGGATGGTTTAGGCATCGGCAGCGCGTTGGGAGGAGCGGTTGGCGCGGTGCTAGCGGCGATTGCCGCAGTTGGAACGACGCTGTTTCTTCCCGGCATCAATCTCGTGATTGCTGGTCCAATCGCAGCGGCTCTTGCCGGCGCGGGCGCAGGTGGAGCAACCGGTGGATTGATTGGCGCGCTGATCGGCGCGGGCATTCCGGAGTATCGCGCGAAAGTCTACGAAGCTGGACTTAAGGGCGGTGGAATTTTGATCGGTGTAGAAGCACAAACCGATGAAGATGTGGATCGACTCGAAGATCTGCTGACTGAGCTCGGCGGCGAGCACGTTCGCACGGAGTAACGATTACTAAAACAACATGGAGGTTACGAACAAATGGGTTTACCGAATAAAGACGAAGTTGAAGGCAAACTGGATCAGGTAAAAGGCAAAGCGAAAGAAACTATCGGACGCGCCATTAACGACGACAAACTCGAAGCTGAGGGTCATGCAGATAATGCAGGCGGCAAAGTTCAGGAAGGCTTCGGCACCGCGCGTCGCAAAGTCGGTGAGGCAATCGAAGACGTTGGCGATGCGATAAAGAAGTAGCCACAAAAGGCACAAAAAACACATAAGGCACAACGGGGGATATAAACCATCTTCCTTTTTGTGCCTTTTGTGCTTTTTGTGCCTTATGTGGCTCTTTTTGTGGCTAAGCAGTTAATCGATCCCGAGCGAGTTTGTCCCACTTGCGCTGTTCGCGGTATCGATATGAGGGCATGGTCTTCACGGCTTCGACGCAGCGCGCAAACATCTCGCGCGCTTCTTCCTTTTGATTCAGGTGTTCGAGTGTCTTGCCGTAGTGATAGAGACCTTCAGGATCGTAGGGCCGGCGATCGATAAACTTCGCTAACGCATCCTTTGCATCCGCATACATCGACGCCGCCAAGTAAGTGGCGCCGACCTCACGCCAGATTTCACTTTGCGCGTGTTTCTCATCCTGTTCAAGCACGACGCTGAAATGATTGATCGCATCCTGGAGCCGCCCTTGTTCGCGCGCGATGCGGCCGAGTTGAAAATGCGCATCGGTTTCGTCGTTTGCGATCTGAACGGCTTTCTCGAAACGTGAAATTGCTTCCGCGTACTGCCGGCGTTGTTGATAGATCAAGCCGAGCTGATAATGCGCGCCCGCGTCGCGTGGATTGATCGTGGCAATTTCCATTGAGCGACGAAAGTTCTGGCGTTGGCGCAACGAGGAGCCGATGTCGCCAATGCCGCCGCGAAACATCATGAACGCGTAGAAAAGCAGAAACGGCGAGAACAGGAATGGCGATACAGTCGCAAATAGTTTTGCCTGCACTGAAAACGAAAGCGCAGCGACTGCGACGAGCAAGAGAGCTTTCGGGTACGTAACGCCAAAGAGCATTCGCAGTCCTAGCGCCATCAAGAGCCCAAAACAGATCGCGCTCGCGGCCCAGAGTCCGAATGCAGTCTTCGCGCTCAAACCCATCGGCCCGAGTGCAAATCCCGCGAGTGTGAATGGCAAGTGCGCCGCCGCCCACGCCATGAGTCCGCAGGTCAGCAGTGGTCCATAGTCACGACGCAAAAGCAGACTGAAGCTCGCATTCGCACCGGATATTGCGGCCAGCAGTATCAGACTGGGAATGTACAAAATGGCCATGCCGAGCACAGTCGTGAAAAAGCTTGGCGGCGCGAACGAGACAAACCACCAACCACGGTCGCCCAAGACAGGCAACGGTTTCTTCTCGTAGTAGAAAGTTGGCGGCGGTGGTCCTTCGTCCTCGAAATCGGCCTGCGCCTCGAGTGCGGCCTGCCGTTCTGCATACGGGATTTCGTGATAAACAGCCTCGTAGTTGTTGTAGACCAACGACGTCACCGTCGCATGAAACACCATCGACAGCGCCGCCACGACCACCGCTGCATAAAGCCAGTGCCCTTCATCCACAATCCTGCCCATCGACGCCACAGGACGATAAAGGAGACCGAGCAGGAGTTTTGTATTCTCCCAAATCACGATCAACGATTTTAGCCAAAAAATGGGCCAAAAGCTTTCCTTTTGTGCTTTTTGTGCCTTTTTGTGGCAAGATCAGTTCGACGATGGCTCAACAGTCCCCTGAACAATCCACGAAAACCAGAATAGAAACCGATTCGATGGGTGCGATTGACGTCCCCGCTGACAGATACTGGGGGGCCCAGACGCAGCGCTCGCTTCATCACTTCAATATCGGCGACGACCGGATGCCGCGTGAGATGATTCGCGCGCTCGGAATTCTTAAAAAGGCCGCGGCTCTCGTGAATGAAGAGCTCGGCAAGCTGCCGCAAGACAAGGCGAAGTTGATCGTGCAAGCGTGCGATGAGGTCATCGCGGGAAAACTCGACGATCACTTTCCGCTGCGCGTCTGGCAGACCGGAAGTGGCACCCAAACCAACATGAACGCCAATGAGGTGATCTCGAATCGAGCGATCGAGATCGCCGGCGGAGTTATGGGAAGCAAACAGCCGATCCATCCGAACGACGACGTAAACATGTCGCAGTCGTCAAACGACACCTTTCCGACAGCGATGTACATCGCCGCTGCCGAACAGTTGAACAAACTGATTCCACGTGTTCAGGAACTGCATGATGCGATCGACGCCAAGGCGAAAGAGTTTGCGGGCGTCGTGAAAATCGGACGAACCCATCTCCAGGATGCAACACCGCTGACAGTCGATCAGGAAATGGGAGGCTGGGCCAGTCTGGTCGAGCGCGACGGCGAACGACTTAAAAACGTGCTACCCGGGTTGCTCGATCTCGCGATCGGCGGTACAGCAGTCGGCACTGGACTGAATTCACATCCCGAATTCGGCGAGCGGGCGGCGAAGAAGATCGCCGAACTAACCGGCCTTCCGTTCACTTCGCATAAAAACAAATTCGCCGCACTTTCAGCTCACGACGAGCTCGTCTTCGCGAGCGGTGCTCTCAAAACACTCGCAGCCTCGTTGATGAAGATCGCGAACGACGTGCGTTGGCTTGCTTCGGGCCCACGGTCCGGCCTTGGTGAGCTGGTGCTGCCGGAGAACGAGCCCGGTTCCTCGATCATGCCCGGTAAAGTTAATCCGACGCAGAGTGAAGCGCTCACGATGGTCGCCGTGCAGGTCTTCGGCAACGATCTCGCAACCAGCTTCGGCGGCTCACAAGGCAATTTCGAGTTGAATGTTTACAAGCCGGTGATGATTCACAATTTTCTTCACTCGGTGCGTTTGCTGCACGATGCTATCGGCAGTTTTGTAGAGTTTTGTATCTCGGGAATCCAAATCAATCGAGAACAGATCGACAAGCACTTAAAACACTCCCTGATGCTTGTCACTGCGTTGAATCCTCATATCGGTTATGACAAGGCTGCCCAGGTTGCGAAGAACGCTCACAAAAAGAACATCAGTTTGCGCCAATCCGCCGTGGATCTCGGTTACCTGACTGAGGAGGAGTTTGACAAGCTCGTGATTCCGGAAGACATGACGCATCCCTGACGAGCAGATTCTGGCGTGCCCGATAAGAACGACAAAGTAAAAGAGAACGTCCACGGTTCGTATTACGTCGATTCGTCGTGCATCGACTGCGACGTATGCCGCGACACCGCGCCCGACAACTTCATGCGCTGCGACGAGAACAACTACTCGTTTGTTTACAAGCAACCGGAGAGTGAGGAAGAGCGGGCGCTTTGTGAGGAAGCGGTACTTTGTTGTCCGGTTGAGGCGATAGGCAACGACGGTTAATGGCCACGGATCTGACGGATTTTAAATCCGGATTTCAATCCGTGTTATCCGTGGTTAAATGAACCTTAACAACCTGATCCTCAACCGTCACTCGATACGATCGAATCGTTTCCCTCACCGTCAAACATTCCCCACTCCGCACATCAAACTGCCACCCGTGTAATCCACACTCAATAATGTGCCCGCACAACGTCCCTTCCGTCAGCCGCGCACCTTTGTGCGGACAGAAATTCTCGGTGGCATAGTATTCGCCATCGACATTGTACAAAGCTAGTTCGTTGCCATCAGGCAACTCAAAACTAATGCACGCGCCCGGGCGCAGGTCTGTCTTAGTATCGAATGATTGCATTGGATGGATGGTAACAAAACACGTTTTGCGAAACCAGAATCACAAGTGGCAAGCAAGTTTCCATCTCTCGCGCGTTCTCTATCTTTGCCGCCGGTTTCAACTCTCCCTCGGCTGTGAGATCCTAGGACCAGAAGAGGAGAGATTATGAAACGACTATTTTTGATTCCCGCGATGATGGCAGTTGTCCTGAGCGCTGCCTCCGTCCTCAACGCAAAAGAAATCACCGTTCGTGGCAAGCTTCAGAAAACCGTCGAAGCAGGCGGCTGGCTGATCGTTGCCCGCGACACTAAATATTTACTTCTTAACGCAAAAGACTTTCAGAGCAATTCGTGGTTTAAAGAGTTGACGAATGTCGAGGCGGTCGGCGAAACAAAAGACGTGATGACGACCTTCATGGAAGGCACGCCTTTCGAAGCCAAATCACTCAAACCATACGAACAACAAGCAACTGCAACTCCCGGAAGCGGCGACAACCGGCGCGTCACCCGCGTGATGGTTGCCGGCGACTCGATCATTCAAGCGCAGCCCGACACGGCGATTCTGACGATCTCGGTCGTCACCCAGGCTCGTAATGCGCTCGACGCGCAACAGCAGAATGCAACTCAGACCGACGCAGTCGTGCGTGCCTTGAAAGCCGCGGCCGGCGCCGGGGCCGAGATCAAAACCAGTGGTTACAGTCTGCAACCGCAGCGTGTTTACAAAGAGAATCAGCCGCCAACGATCAGCGGTTACGAAGCACGAAACAGCGTCACAGTCACTACCGGTGATCTGAAAAAAGTTGGCGCGATCATCGACGCCGCAGCGCAAGCAGGTTCAAACGAAGTTCAAGGCATCGGCTTTACGTTACGACAGGATCGGCCCGCTCGCGATCGCGCGTTGAGCGAAGCGACGCGTGAAGCAGTCAGCAAAGCCCAGGTGATCGCGCAGGCGCTCGGAGGCCACGTTGTGCGAATCATCGAAGTTCAGGAAGAAGGGTTTCAGCAACGACCGCCGGTGCCGATTTTACAGGCCGAGGCGTATGCGATGAAGGCAAGTGTAGCGACACCGATTGAAGTCGGAACGTTGGATATTTCGTCCCGAGTCCAACTAATCGCTGAGGTAGAGACGAACATGTAAGGCCACAGATGAACACGGATGCACACGGATAAAAACAATTTCTAATCCGTGTTTATCCGTGAAATCCGTGGCTTAAACTTCCCCCGAAGCCCCCAAGAGACCGAGGTTCCTGGTAAGGAGGGAAGCAATGGCCAGATACAGAAATGATATGGACGACGAGAGGGACTATTATTCGCGAGAGGAGCGCCTCAGACGGGAAAACTTCGGCGCCTACGACGAACAACCGTATCGTCCCCAACGTCAATTTGATACCGAGCGGCGGCCTGACTATAACCGCGGCCGTTTTGGTGAACGAGCAAATTACGAGTCGGACGAACCGCGTTATGCGGAGACTCGCGGCGAACGTCCGCGGGAAGATTGGAGGCGTAACTCCCTTTATGACGGGCGCGCAGACATCGCATCCTCGACCGCACGCGATCGGGAATATTACGCGCCTGAACGTTCCCGGCTACGCTGCCGCGACATCATGACTCGCGATCTCGCCGTCGCCACACGCGACACAACTCTTCCGGAAATCGCCCTGATGATGAAACAGGAAGACACCGGCGTGATTCCGATCGTCGAGTATGACACGCAAAGTGGCAACGGCAGAACTGAGACGGCAGAGCGGAAATATGACGGTCGCAATTACACACGCGGCAAACTAAAAGGCTTAATCACTGACCGCGACATAGTCGTGCGCGCCATTGCCGACAACAAGGATTGTGCGAGCGTTCGAGCCGAAGACATCATGTCGGTTGATATTCACACCGCCAAACCGAACGATCGGGTAGTCGATGTCATCAGAAAGATGGGAGACAAACAGGTGCGACGTATTCCAGTAGCCAACGACAACGGCTATCTGGTCGGCATGATCTCAATGGCCGACATCGCACTCGAAACCCGTCAGGACCGCGAACTGGGCGAGGCGATCGAGGAGATCTCCAAGGGTTCGTCGTTCTGGAACCGGATCTTCGGATAATTTTTTGCCACGGATCTACACGGATATCCCGGTTCTGACCGGTGTTATCCGTGGGCATCCGTGGCGAAATTTTTTAATTACCTTTATTCTCTTGCCATGCGAAATACGAATCGTGATTTCTCGCTGATCCGTGCGGGCCGGCGCGTAGTACCGTCTGGTCGCCTGTGGAATCCAGCGGCAGATGTTTATCGTTCGTCGGATGGCTGGGTCGTCAAAGTCGATCTGGCCGGCGTTTGCACGGACGAAATTGAGATTGAAATACACGAATCAGTGCTCATGATTCGCGGCTGTCGACGCGACACGCATTATCGGGAAGGCTTCGTTTATCACCAGATGGAAATTACCTACAGCCAATTTGAAAAGTCGATCCAGTTTCCGACGCCGATTGAAGGAGCGTCGGTCCGACATGATTATCGTGATGGTTTTTTAATCATAAACGTGCGTGGGGAGCAGGATTAGTTATGCCGGAATCGCTTGAAAATGCAACGCCAGCCCCCGAAACACCCATGGAAGAATCTGCTCCAAGCGAGGAGATGAGATTTGCGGCGCGTGAAGCCGGTCAACCTTTCGAGGTAGCCGTGCTGGCGCTTCAGAATCTCACGATCTTCCCAGAGACGGTCATACCACTCGGCGTCGGCAGGCCACGGTCGCTGGCAGCCGTTGAAGCTGCCCTCGCAACTCCGGAGAAGTTGCTCTGTTGTATCACTGTTCGTCCCGATCGGTCTGACGATACCGACGCCAAACCGGCTGATCTGTATGAAGTCGGCACCCTCGTGATGATCAAGCGGATGGAGCGCACGCCGGATGGAATGCGCATCATCGTTCAGGGTACAGAGCGCGTTCGTGTAACGCAGTGGAAACAGGAAGATCCATTCCTGCGCGCGGTGGTCGAGATTCTGCCCGAGCCGCGGGTTGTCGATCCGGAACAGGTCGAAGCAGCCAAGCGCAACCTCCAACAAATGATCACGGAGGCTTTGGCGCTGCTGCCAAATGTGCCGCCGGAAGTGCGAATCGCAGTGCTCGGCCAAGTGGATGCAGTCCGGCTTTCGTATTTTCTGGCTTCGATTCTGAGTCTCGGAGTCGAAGAAGAGCAGAAGATGCTCGAAGCAAATACGGCCGACGAGCTGGTGCGTCTGGCGCACTCGAATCTCGCTCGCGAAGTCGAGATCCTGCAACTGCGTTCGAAGATCGCTTCGGAAGCTCAGGTTGAGATGGATAAGGCTCAGCGCGACTACGTGCTGCGCCAGCAAATGCGCGCGATTCAGAAAGAGCTCGGCGAGGACGAAACCGGCGAAGCCGCGGAAGCTGAGTTGCTCCGTGAGCGACTCGAGAAAGCCCAACTGCCCGAAGAAGTCCGTACCGAGGCTGATCGCGAGTTAAAGCGACTGGAACGTCTGCCAGCCGCTGCGCCTGACTACCAGGTTATTCGTACCTATCTCGAGTTTGTTCTCGAACTGCCGTGGCTAAAGTCTTCTGAAGACAAACTGGATCTCGCCGAGGCCCGCCGCATTCTGGATGAAGATCATTACGGTCTTGAAGACGTCAAAGAACGCATTCTGGAGTTTCTGGCAGTAATCAAGCTTCGGCCTGACACAAAGAGCCCGATATTGCTGTTTGTCGGACCGCCGGGAGTCGGAAAGACTTCGCTCGGACGTTCGATCGCGCGAGCGCTCGGGCGACAGTTTGAGCGAATGTCGCTGGGGGGCGTGCGTGATGAGGCAGAGTTACGCGGTCATCGTCGCACGTACATCGGCGCGTTGCCTGGTCGAATCATTCAGTCGATTCGACGCGCTGGAGTCAACAATCCCGTGCTGATGCTTGACGAAGTAGACAAGCTCGGCGCCGACTACCGTGGCGATCCAGCGGCTGCACTGCTCGAGATTCTCGATCCGCAACAGAACAACTCGTTCCGCGATCACTATCTCGATCTGCCGTTCGATCTTTCCAGGATCTTCTTCATTGCGACAGCGAACCAGCTCGGCCCGATTCCGGCGCCATTGCGTGACCGCATGGAGATCATCCGCCTAGCCGGGTACAGCGACCGCGAGAAACTCGAGATCGCACGTCGTTACCTGATTCCGCGTCAGACTACCGAAAACGGTCTCAACAACGCCCAGCTCAAGATCACCGACGACGCGATCGAGTTGATCGCGGCGCGCTACACGCGCGAAGCAGGCGTGCGTCAGATGGAGAGAAGCGTCGGCAGTATCGCTCGCAAAGTGGCACTGAAGATTGCGCAGGCTCAGGCTGAGAGTGTCACCATCACGGCGGCCGATCTTCGTGAGTATCTCGGTGCGCCGCAGTTTTATCCCGAGCAGGCACGCAAGGAACTGCCCGCCGGTGTCGCGACCGGCATGGCGTGGACGGAAATGGGCGGTGAAGTTCTCTTTATCGAAGCGACATTGCTGCCCGGCGGTCGCGGTCTGACGATTACCGGCCAGCTGGGTGAAGTGATGCAGGAGTCGGCGCGCGCGGCTCAGTCGTATTTGTGGTCACACGCGGCGGAGTTTGGCATCGACCCAAATATCTTCAAGGAGTTTGGTGTTCACTTACACGTGCCGGCTGGTGCGATTCCGAAGGATGGACCCAGCGCGGGCGTGACGATCACTTCAGCGCTCGCTTCGTTGTACACCGGACGAAGGGTCAGACCCGACACGGCGATGACGGGCGAGATCACGCTCTCCGGTCTTGTGTTTCCGATTGGCGGCGTCAAGGAGAAAGTTTTGGCAGCGCATCGTGCCGGGATTCGGCGGATTATCCTGCCAAGCCGTAACGAAGCGGACGTCGACGACATTCCCGAGGATGTGCGGAGTGAGTTGCAGTTAGTTTTCGTCTCGGGGATTGCGGAAGTAATCGATGCGGCGTTGGAGGTGCTGGTCGCGAATCCACCGCCAACCACATCAGCAGGAGCAATGGATTCTGCTCGCGGTCGTCATAATGATCCCGAGGCGCAGCCGCTTACAGTGAAAGGCAGTTAGCCACAGATCACACGGATCAAAAACGCGGATTAAGAAAAGAGGTCACCGGAAATTCCGGTGACCTCTTTTGGTTTGGGCGAAGCACGAGCCTTACGGCAGGGCTTCGATGTTGAAGAAGAACTTGAACGAGCCCGGTGTCTGCACTCCGAGCAGGAATTGCAAGTTAATGCTCTGTCCCGGAGCCAGAGGTGTCGGCAACGTTATCGTTCCTGCTGACATACTGCTGTTGAGCGCACCACCTATTGATTGAGTTGGTGGCTGTTCAACCGTTGTGCCGAACACCGTCACGGAACATGGCGCCGTAGCCGGCGTGCCCGTTGCCGCGCACGTCGCTGAATCGTTAACGCCATTCACCGTGATTGATAGCGAATCCACCGCTCTCACATCAGCAATACCTCCGCCAAACGTGAGTGCGCTGAAATCAACAATGCGGAAGCGCAACCGCGTGATGTTTGCACCCGTGCTGTTAATAAAGCGTCGTCTAACCGACAGTGTTCCGTTTGCGCCATTCGTGACCGGTGTAAAGTCACGAACGCGGTTGGGAGCCACGTTTGCCGAGATTGTTGAATCAACCAAAGCTGCCCCGACTACCAGGTTCAGCCTTGGCGAGGCTAAATTCTGCGGAGCGGGAGCACCCAAGCGTTGACCCGCAGGTGTTACCGTACCCGCCGTATCGGCAAAGATGAAGTCGTCGTTGTTAACGTTCGAATCCACCGTAAACCCACCCGACGGACAACTACCAAACACGGCCGGATTACCTTTCTTGCCGCACTCATCACGGAAGTAGCTGTACTGCAATGTACTTCCGCTCAGCGGTGTCAGCGTAGTTCCCTCACGGAGCAGGTCACAAACTCCGCCGGTGTTGGCGCCGAAGCCGGTTGCATCCAGACGATTCGCGGTTGAGATATTTACCAGCGCGGTCGTGCTAAAGAGCGCGACGTTTCGGTCGCTCTCAATATCCTGACTCAGCACCTGATCTCCGGCCGCTGCGTTAGTTCCTCCATAATTAGCAAGACTGTATGCCGAGCCAACGAACAGATAATGTCCGCGAGCCGGGATGGTAGTGCCATTCGGAATGACTCCGATGAGAATCGGATTTGCCGAGCAATCAACTCCCATCTTAAACAAGCCATAACCACCGGAGGCATCGTTGACGACGATCGGCGATGCCGTGTTGTTAGCAATCTCAACAAAGTCATCGCCGGCGCCGGCTGGTCCACTGGTGCGCAATTCGCTGATCAGTAGAGTGCCTGCCTGATTCGCGATCAGAATCGTGCCGGTAGAAGTTCCATTGACGATCGTGGCGTTAACAGGATTTGAAAGCACCACGAGGAACGTCTCATTTATTTCACTATTGTTGGCATCTGCCAACACCGGCACAGAGATCGTCTTGAACTGTTCACCCTGTGCGAAGTTGAGCGTACCTGACGTGGTCGTGTAATCCTGACCCGCAACCGCGTGGTTCGCCGCAGGCGCCTGATCCTGCGTAGTAAAGCTCACTGCCGCACCGCCAGCAGGCGCTGGTGCATTCAGCGTGACTGTGAACACCATCGGAGTTGAACCCGACGGTGGTTCAGCAACCTGAGCAGTCGCCTGGATGCTAACGTTCAGAGCTACCTGAATGTTGACCACGTCAGTATCGCTGAGTGGTCCACCCGAACCAGAGTTGCCCTGGTCGTTCGACGTGATCGTCAAGCTGGCAGGACCACTAAAGCCGTTAGTCGGCGTGAAGGTCATGCCATTCATCGCGGTGTTGATGTTAGCGATGGTCCCTGTAAAGGTCATCGTCGTATCGGCAGTACCGTCACCCACTGTAAAGGCCAGGCCCGCCGTGCCGCTAAGGGTAAGTGTGCCGTTGGTGACGGTGAGCGTAACCTGAATGCTGTTTGATCCGGCATCAGGATCGGCAACCGAAACCTGGTTGCTGTTGCCGCTCGAGAACACCAGAGGCGTGTTCTGCGCGGTACCCTGATTACCCGGCACAGTATTCACAGGTGGATCGTTCACCGCAGTGATGGCGATGCCACGAGTCGCCGAACCTGTGCTGGTACCGTCATCCGCAGTAAAGGTCACGGTACGTGTCAGGGTCGGATTGTCGCTGTTGTTTTGATACGTCACTGTACGCAACGCTGTCTGGTAGTTAGCCACCGTTGTCGTACCGGTCAGTGTCAAAACGCCTGTCCCGCTGTTGTAGTTACCGGTAATTCCAAGCTGGTTCGTGAACGCGAGGGTGTCCTGCGCGCTAACAAAGCCGGCGGTAATCGCAACCGTTGCTCCAACCAGGTTGGCGCTATCGCTGTCTGTGACTGTCAGGCCCGGATCGATTGCGACCGCTCCGGCGTTCTCGGTGTAAGCGAGATTGCCGGCAGTGGTGGTCACGACTGGAGCATCGTTTTGAGCGTTGACCGTAATGTTGACCGTGTCCGTATCAGTCAACGCACCACCGGTGCCGGTGCTGCCCTGATCGTCGGAAATGATCTGGAGTGATGCCGCCCCGTTGAAGTCCGGCGTCGGCGCGAACGACATACCGTTCATCGCCGTGTTCACGGCAGCCAGCGTACCAGTGAAGACCATGGTAGCGTCGGCAGTGCCGTCGCCGGTCGTGAACGACAGGCCAGCGGTTGTAGCGAGTGTCAGAGTGCCGTTTGTTGCCGTCAACGTGATCTTGATCGGATTTGCACCGAGGTCGACATCAGCAACGGAAATCTGATTGGCGTTACCACTCGAAAATACCTTGGCCGTGTCTTCGTTCGTCGTCTGTGGTCCAGGAACGGTGTTTACCGGTCCATCATTTACAGCGGTAATGGCAATGCCACGAGTCGCCGAGCCAGGAGTACTGATACCGTCAGTCGCCGTGAAGGTAATCGTTCGCGACGCTGTTGGGTTGTCGCTGCTGTTTGCATAAGTCACGGTACGCAGTGCCGTCTGGTAGTTGGCAACTGTGGTCGTACCAGTGAGCGTCAGCACGCCGGTACCACTGTTGTAGTTACCCGTGATGCCCAGTTGGTTCGTAAATGCCAACGTGTCATCAGCACTCACGAAGCCTGCGGTAATTGCGACCGTCGCCCCGGTCAGGTTCGGGCTATCCGCGTCCGTCACCGTCAGGCCCGGATCGATTGCGACCGCTCCGGCGTTTTCGGTGTAAGCGAGATTCCCGGCGGTTGTAGTCACGATCGGTGATGCGTTTGGTGGTGTCACCGTGAGATCGAATGTATCCGTCGCCGTACGACCATTGGTCGCGGTAACAGTAACGGTGATCGTGGTGATACCACTCTGACCTGCAGCCGGCGTGATTTGCAGGTTGCGCGAGCCGCCTGATCCGGTGATAACCAAATTGGCATTCGGAACGAGGGTTGTATTTGAAGAAGTCGCCGTCACCGTACTGATCAAAGCACCGGTGCCGTCGCCGAGGTTGAAGGATACGTTCTTGACAGTGTCTTGAGCCGTTATCTGGTTAGCAATGTCTTCGACTGTTGGATGTGCCTCATACGCACCGATATCGACTGTCTGGACGAGGTTGGCGTCCGCAGAGTCAAGAGTGCGTGGGAAGTTCGTGCCGCGTTGATCGAATGAAATCGGCTCGGCGGTGTTTAGGTCACCGTCGAGGTCCAACGTGTCCGCCGCGACGATGGCATTGTTGCCCGCCTCGATTGCCGGGCTGCCTGCCAATAGCGCGTGTGTTTGAGTTGGACCACCATTGTTGCCTAACGCTCCCAGCAATGCATTGATGGGCGAGCCGGCAGTGCCTACCTGATCGCCGTTAACGCCGTTGGTAAATCCGTTGGTCCCATCTGACTTCCCGATCAGGTTATTGCCTTGTGAAGTGAAGTTACCCTGTAAGTCAGTACCACCCGCGCCACCGTTTCCGGCAACGATTGTGTTCCCAACCTGAGCCGATCCACCAAAGGTTTGAATTCCAAATCCAGTGCCCGCCGATGGCGAGTTGTTGGTAATGGTGCAGTTCGACAGCACCATCGTGGTGCCACTGTCATTCGAGATTCCGTGGCTTTGAACCCCAGTATTGCCGCTGACGGTGCTATTGACGAGCGTCAGGTTGCCGGTGCCTTGATTCATGATGCCGCCACCAAACGCTAGCGAAGTGTTGCCACTAATTTCGCTGCTAACGATTGTCAGCAGTCCATTGTTAAAGACACCGCCGCCGAAGCCCTCAAAAGGCGTGGTACCGCCGGCAGTGTTGTTAGTAATCGCGCTCGATTTGATGTTGACTGTGGTGGTGAAGCGGACAAAGAGACCGCCGCCCGAACCTCCGTTGCCGCTACCTATCGAATTGTTGTTGATGGTCACGCTGGTCAAGTTAGTAGTGCCGCCGAAGACGTAGATACCGCCACCATCGCCACCGTTACCGGCACTGGGACCACCTGTACCACCATTTCCGCCAACGTTGCCGCTCACGGTGCCTGTGTTCCACGTCAGCGAGCCGGTCGTATAAACTCCACCGCCCTTGCCGGCTTCGCCTGGAATTGAAGTGGAACTGCCGCCGTTTCCGGAATGACTGTTCGTCACATTGACGCGCGTCAACGTGAGCGTGCCATCGTTGTTAATTCCGCCGCCGTCCTCACCATTGCCGCCGATACCTCCGCCACCCGGAGCGCCGTCAGCAGACTTACCATTGGTTAACGTGAGATCGAGAATCGCGACTGTCTTGCCGCTATTAATATTGAACACTCGACTCGCGTTGTTGCCGCTAATCGTGATGCTCTCACCACTGTTGTTGTTGATAGTCAAATTCTTGGCTATCACCAATTCACCAGTAGTCAAAGTGATCGTGTGCGGCCCCGCGCCGGCGAGATCAAAGGTGATGCTTGAGTTATCGCAGGCATCGGCGATGATTTGCCGCAAACTGCCCGCGCCGCTATCGGCGGTTGAAGTGACGACACTGTCTCCGCAAACCGTATGACTCTCGGTGTCGGAGCTGCCGTTGAAATTAGTGTCTCCTGCATAAGTAGCTGTAATGGTGCGGGGGCCTGTGGTATTCAAAACCAGCGAACACTGACCGGTTCCGACCGGCGCATTGCAGGTCTCGACGCCACCGCTTACGGTCACAGTGACAGTGCCAGTCGGCGTTCCGGCTCCAGGTGCATTCACCGTCGTCGACCATTGCACAGTTACCGACTGACCCGGCGTTGACGGATCGGGAAGATCCGACGTAATCGTCGTCGTCGTATCGGCCTTGTTCACCGTGTGGGCGGTGGCCGGCGAAGACACACTACCGTTGTAATTAGTGTCGCCTGCGTATGTGGCTGTCAGGCTCTTAGCGCCGGCGGTAAGGAACGTGATGTTGCACTGGCCGGCAGATACTGCTGCGCTGCAATTGACTGTTCCGTCGCTAACCGTGACATTGCCGGTGAGCGGCGCTCCCACTGCACCCGGCGCGTTTACGGTCACGTTCCAGGTCACCGTCACTGGTTGGCCCACTACTGACGGATCCGGGCTGTCGTCCGTGATCGACGTCGTCGTGTTGGCCTTACCAACCGTCACCGTGTTGTTAGCAGGCGAGTTGTTCGCCTCGTTGCTTTCAGCGATGGTGTTGTTGGGATCGATTTGCGCGATACCACCGCCGGTACGCGGATTCTGATAGCTGCCGGCAGCCTGCGCGGTCGCACTGAAGACAACGTCGAAGTTGCTCGCTCCGATGTTTGAAGCGAACGTCACACTTCCGCCACTGGCGACGCAGGTCAAATCGTTACTCACAATAGAGCAGCTAATGTTTGCACTGCCCGTGATGTTCGAAACGTTCTGCACGGTCGGCGTGCCGTAAGTAATGTTGCTGTTCGGCAGGTTGTCGCTGATGATCGTCTGACCGGCTGTGAATGTCGCCGGCGAACCGGTATTGGCCGCGGTGAGCGTCCAGTTCCACGACTGACCAACAACGGCCGAGCCACTAACATTGTTCGCCTTGCTGAGTGTTAAGTCAGAAGCTTCGGCGATGGCCCATCTGGAGAACGAACTGATACCGGTATGGGTAACATGATTGCCTGCCGTGTCGACAGTGCCACCCTGTGCCACCCAGTTATCGAGGCCCGTGGTGTCCTTCCACAAGACCAATCTTGATTCGGTGATGCCACCAACGAGTTCAGTCGGATCGATATAACGCAGTCTGAGGGTCGCTGAAATTCCTGCGCCGCCTGTGGGCGTCAGAGTGTAAGTTCGCGGAACTACCTTTACTGTCGCAGGAAACCCGGAGGGTGCAGCTTTGACCAGGTTGAAATCCAACTGGGTCGGCGGCGTTCCGGAGTTGATCTGGATCGTGTTGTTGAGATTACCGAATGACCGTGTGACTCCGCCAAGGTCGGTGCGCCTGACTGTGCCGAGCACATCTGCCGCGCCGGCTGACGTTCCGCTTTGCTGAAGAATCGCTCCCGCAACAACTGTCAGATCTGTATTGAGCGTCAGGATGCCGAGAACTGATGCATCGACTGCCTGGGTGCCGTTGAGCACCGAGACTCCGTTCGCATTATTAAGGAGCAGGCCGGCGAAATTCTTCACACCGTCACCCGTGATTGATTGGGCCACACCGCCATTGAAACTGACCGTATTAGCGTTGCCGGTGAATGTACCAGTGGACGTGAAGGCTGCGCCAATTACGTTGAAGTTGTGCGTGCCTGCGTCAACTGCATTCGAGGCATTGATCGTGAAATTGCCGAATGTCGTAGTTCCAGCACCTGAAAGGGTGTGCGCTCCGTCGGCAGTGTTATCGACGTCGAAGATCGTGGTCAGACCCGCTGCTTGCGAGAACGTACCGGTGTTTGAGTAGTTGTTCTCGATCGTGATGTTTGCGCCGGTGGTGTTACTGATCACGGCGGGAGTATTGATCTGCAGGTTGAAGAAGTTCTTCGCCGCCGCACCGCTGATTGCGCCTGCATTATCAGTCACGCCGGTAAATATTATGGTTGACGTACTGCCGTCCATTGTTCCCGCGCTCGCGACTAGATCGTTGCCGATAGTCGTCGTCGTGTTGCCGAAACTTGTAGTCGCGCCGGCATTGTTCAGAGTCAGATTGAAGAAGGTAGTGTTGCCGGAAAGTGTCTGTGTTCCGGCGGCGCCCTGGAAAGTTACGGTTCCAGTGCCTGGAGTGAAACCACCTGCGCCAACGCTATTCGTCCAATTACCACCGAGGGCAAAGTTATTGTTGCCGCTCGCAAGGTTCGCCGCTGCGATGGTGAGAGTACCTGTGATGGCGGTATTACCCTGCAAAGTCTTGATGCCGGATCCTGAGATCCTAAGCTGACTGTATGCGGGCGTGTTATTAACCGTCTGATTGCCGGCGCCGTTGTAGTCAATCGTGAGATTCGTCAGAGTCTTGTTCGTGATTGTGTACTGACTCAGGAAGTCGGGAGTCGCAGCGATACGCGATGCGCGCGCCGTGCCCGTGCCTGTCAGTGTTCCAGTGCCGCTGATTACCGCGGCTGCTACAGGCGAAAGAATCGCGTTTGCGCCGTTGACGTTAAGAGTGTTGTTAACCGCCAGACTGTTGTTGAGCGTGAGCGGTTGGGTTGTGTTTGAATCCGTCAGGTTGAAGAACGTGATGTTGGTGCCGTTCGAAATGCTTTGCGTGCCGGTGCCGTTGAAGTTGAACGTGCCTGTACCGGCATTCAATGTCGTCGCCGGTGCGCCACCAGCGTTCAGTACAAAGTTGCCCTGAATATTGACCGTGCCCGTGTTGCCGTTGAACGTGCTGCCCACCACTGGTCCGGGACCAATCGTCAGGTTACCGCTCACGTTCATGGTGCTGTTATTCATGTTGAAGGTGCCGCCCGTTACCACCACGTTCGTGGGCGCGAGCGTACTGCCGGCGTTGTTGGTCCAGCTACCGAGCGTGTTGATCTCGATATCGCCACCGATCGTCGTGTTGGTACCACTAACGTTAACGGCCGACGAAGTAGACACACTACTCCCGCCGTTGGTCGCGGTGTTTCCGGTGAAAGTGATACTGGGAGTCGTACCATTCAACAACAGACTCGCGCCGCCTACGAAAATACCGCCGCCGCGGTTGCCGGCTGAGTTGTTCGTGAGATCGGTAGTGGCCACTGTTGTCGCCAGTGACTCAACCAGGATTCCGCCACCAGTTCCGGGATTAGCCGAGTTATTTGAGATCGTCGTCGTACCGATTGTCGCCGATCCGGTGCCGCCGCCACCCGGAGATGCGAAAGCAAAAACTAGTAGATCCAACCCACCGCCACCGGAGCTGATCGAGCCCGCCGTATTGCGACTGAAAGTGGAACCGCTGACCGTCAGTATGCCGGTCGCCGCAGTGTGTTGCGGCGCTGACGGCGTAAACATGATGCCGCCGCCGCTGCCCGCCTGAAGATTTGCCGTGTTAGTGCTGGTACGATCTGCATAGGTGCCGGGTGCAGCCGAACCGCCCATCGTGCAGTTCGTTACGTTCATGTCGCCGCCGGTCCACTGGATGCCGCCGCCGCCGATGTTCCCGCTCCCAAGCACCGTCACCTGGTTGTTGGCGAGGACCACATTGGTCATGGTCAGAACGTTGCCCTTCTCGCCGCCGATGATGCCGCCGCCGCCAATGGCCGTGCCTGTTCCCGCAGCCGTACCGTCGCGACCACCAACCATCGTGAAGCCAGAGAAGTTGTAGATCAGGTCCAGCGTGAACGGCTCATTCATGCACATCACGCGATCGCCGTCGCTGGCCGGTCCGGTTCCGGTCTGCCGAATGATCGTGGTCGCAGATCCCGCGCCTACGATCGACATGGTCTGGTTGGCGCCAAGGTCGCCCTGCGCGTTGCCGTCGCAACCGGCAGCGCTGGTGCCGTTAATGGACAGGATGTAAGTGCCCGCCGGAAGACTAATCGTGGTGTTGTTGTTAGCGCCGTTATTGGCAAATTGGAGAGCGCCACGCAAACTACAGTCATTACCAGCAGCAGTACAGGCTGAAGCCGCTGTCAATCCAGCGCCGGAAGGATCGTCAGTTCTATCAACTGTAATCGTAGTGTTCGGAGCATTAGGAACTATGACCGGGTCACTACTATCGCCGTTGAGCATAACCACATCGGTTACGCCGTTGAGCTTTCTCGGAAGGGTCACAACCGCAACCGGCGTACTTGCCGCATCCAAAGTCGTTCTGGCTAAACCGTCCGAAGTAACCGCAGCAGACACTCCGCTCAGATCTTTTTCAATCGGAGTAATCGAGCGCAACATCTCGAGCTTCGACTGCTTACCACCACCCATCACCAGCAGATCGTCCGTCTCTCGATAAGAGAGATTGGCTCGGAGCAGCGGTTTTGCGGAGGCAGAGCTCAGCGCAGAATTACTCGTCAAAAACTTGCTGCCGTTAACCCAGCCAGCCGATTTTCCAGGCCGCCAGCTTGGAATAGACTCTATATCTAAACCGTTTGTCGCCGGCTGAGCCCTAAAATTGCCTCTGTTTCGTTGAGCAGCTTCTGCCTCATTGAACGGGCGAGTGTCCAGTTTCGCGCTTTGAACAATTTGGATTGCTCCGTCGCTGGTCAGCGTAGCAAGCTCGCTACGTCCTTCTCGATCCCATGCAAACTGTCCCAGCGCGAGTCCACGCACAGCTCCGCCAACATTGATCCGCTCTGCGCGCAAAGCTGTTGAGATCTCCTCTTTGCGACCCCAACCGTGCACGACAAGTATTTCGCTGCCGGCCGCCACGGCGACGTCCATATAGGGATCGTCGTCCAGGCCACCGACCTCAATCCCTGTTGCCGGTTCAGACAATGGATATTGGGCCAACGGTTCCGTGAATCCATTCGCACCATCGAATATCACCAACGCGTCACCACCTGGCCCAGAGACGCCCACAGCCACGTCCGTCAATCCGTCGGCAGCTCGAAACTCTCCGGCACCCAATGCCGTCACTGGACCCGGCAAATCGATCTGTTGCGGAGCACCTAGCCGTCCCGAGCCGTCGCCCGTCATTAAATAAAGCGCGCCGCCCTTGGCGGCAAACAGAACGTCCTTCTCACTATCCTTAGTGAAGTTGCCCGTAACCAGAAAGTCAGGCGAGACGGGAACGGCGTAAACATCAGCACCACCGACGAACGGCTCAGGGTCGTATCCCTGCTGCATCCGCACATAAACCGAGTCGTCGGCCGGAGCAAACGCGTCGGGGTTTCCACGCTGAAGCGTGATCATGCCGGCGCCATTGAAGGCAAAGCCTGCTATCAATTCTGGTGTCCCGTTACGATCAAAATCAGCCGTGGCGAGGGTCCGCGCTTTGGCGGAGCCATCCTGCAAAGCGGCTACCGCGCTTTGATCTCCGCGATAGTCAGTACTCATCTCGCGCCCATCTTGCAGATTCATGAAGGGCTTGCCTCGACCCGCTGCGTGTACCGCAATCGTGCCGGAAGTCTTCGACGCCGCGACGGGCTCTGGATTACCCGCGATGGCGGAAAGGCTATTTCTGACCGCGGACGAGTTTGAGATTCCAACTGCTCCCAACCCGAACATCACCATTGCGGTAATAAGAATGACTCGATGGGACAGAAAAAATCTAAAAAGCAAGAGAGACTTTGCTTGCAGGCGATGAGACATAGAGCTCCTCGTTTTGTAAGGCAGACGTTTTTTCGGACTTTTCGGTGCTACTGAAGACCTGTGTGAACGTTTGATTAACCGAAAGGACTCTCGGTTTTTTCAAAATCGGCTCATTGTAGCTTAAAACTTGTTGTCGGGGATACTTTTTGGGGGGAGAAATGCCACGTATTTAGGATTATTGCCCTGACAACCACAACAACCGATTAGCTGGGGGCTAACCGGTTGTTGCGTTGTCATTGGTTCGCTACTTCTTGATACTTATGTCACCACCTAGCCCAATAGGCGTAGTTGGATTTCCCGCATCACTGAGTCCGGGTTGGTTGTCGTAAACAATACGGCCCGTCAACTTCTCCCAGATCTTGATTCGGAACTTATCAACTCCATCACCTCCGGGCATATTGCCATCGATGACAGTCACGATGAAGTCATAGCCTGACATCCCGTTGACCTTTCCGAATCCCTTGAACTGCGCCCGGTCCTTGTCAATCACAAGGTAATCGTAATTCAGCGCGTTGAATTCGAAATTGCCAAGTAAGAAATCGAGCTGCGACTCACCTTTCGGGTTTGTGGCTCCTTTAAAGAACTTGGAGTTGAAACCAAAGCTCATCTTGCCTGCCGTGGTGGGATCGGAAATCAGTGCCCCCAGCGGCGAAGTAATCCAACCTCCGCCGATGGCATATCCGGACGCCGGATCGTAGACCACGACCAGTGCCTCGACATCGTCCTGGGTATCTATCCAACTCAACGCTCCGGTGTTGTCAGTCACCTTGAGTGTGACCTTGTAGACCCCCGGATCCTTGAAGGTATAGGTTCCCTTGGCGGTGCCGTTCTTTGAACCAACCGGCTCGGTGATAGTCGCCCCGGTCGTGAGATCGTCGAATTGCCACACCGCCGTGTGCTTCTTGCCGGGAACATCCCAGAACGTCCCGGTGAAGGTAACTGCGGTATTGATCTTGAACGCCGTGCCACTCGAGGGCGTCAGGATGTTATGCCCGACGTGTACCTCGACGGTCTTGGTTGTCACGTTACCGGCAGCGTCAGTGCAGGTTACGGTAATGGTGTAGATACGACCATTGCTGCCCCCTGCGCTTTCGGCACGCAGCCGGACGTGGTGTTCATCAACGAACTCCCAGTCGGGCGAAGTATCACCGTCACCCGTACCCTCAACCGGTTCGTTGCTCGTGATGTTTGTGATCTGACAGTTCACGCCCGCACATCCGTCCGTGGCGGTGTAGTTGATCGTCACATCACGCATCTTGTGATTCTTCGGCCAGAGCGATGACGGATCAGCCGAAAGTCCACTGACAACCGGCGGATTCGGATCCACTGTGGTCGTAGCCGTCTTCGAATTGTTGGCCGGAACGTCGTCCACGACATCACTCGAAGCGGTTGCTGTATTACTGATGACCGTTCCACCAAGTGTGCCGGCGTTGATCTTGACGACCACAGTAAAGCTGGCCGTCTCTCCACCGGATACTGAAGCCTTGGTGAACTGCAGCGTTCCCGTACCTCCTACCGGCACAGCATCTGCCCGGCTCCATCCTGCTGGAAGTGTGGCCGAGACAAACGTTGTGTTGGCAGGAACCGTGTCGACGACCTTAGCGTTGGTGGTTGACCCAGACGAGTTGTTCCTGAATCCGATCGTGTAGGTGATGTTCTGGCCTACGCAGACAGGATCGGGAGTATCAGTCTTGCCCGTAATCTCCACGTCGATTGCGTCGTCGTTCAGGATCGTTCCAGTAGCTGAGCTTGGAGTACCAACGTTGTAGCCGGTACCTGCTGCCAGCGTCAGGATCACAGTCTCATCCGGCTCGGAAGTTAGGTCTGACGACGGATTGACTGTAACCGTCGCGGTCGAATTACCCGCGCCGAATGTCACCGTGCCGTTGGGTGGCACAAAGGTCGCCGCCCCAACTTGCGTGTAGTCGGTGCTGAACGTGGCCGTTCCACCGATCGTGAAGTTAGCCGTCAACGGACCGCTGGTTACACCTGCACGCGTGAACGTGTAGACCAGATTCGTTGGACCATCTTCCGCCACTGACGCCGGGGCGACCGCGACTGAAACATCCGTGTCGTCGTTGGTGATCGTTCCCGTCGCCGAGTTTGGCGCACCGACGTTGTAGCCAGTGCCTGGCGCCACTGTCAGAACCACAGTTTCATCAGGCTCCACTGTGCTGTCCGTCGTCGGATCGACCGTCACCGTCGCCGTCGAACTACCGGCTGCGAATTGGACCGAACCGTTGGGTGGCGCAAACGTCGTCGCACCACTCTGCGTGTAATCAGTGTTGAAGGTCGCTGTGCCAGCGATCGTGAAGTTAGCAGTTAGCGCTCCGGTGGTAACACCAGCGCGCGTGAATGTGTAGACCAGGTTGCCGGCACCATCTTCAGTCGTGGAACTCGGAGCGACGGCCACTGAAACATCCGTGTCGTCGTTCGTGATTGTTCCCGTCGCCGAGCTTGGCGCTCCGACTGTGTAGCCCGCACCTCCGACCACTGTCAGGACCACCGTCTCGTCTGGCTCAACTGTGCTGTCACCCACCGGATCGACCGTTACAGTCGCGGTAAGTTCGCCGGCGGCAAAGCTCACCGTTCCGTTAGGCGGTACGAAAGTAGCCGCACCCGTCTGCGTGTAGTCGCCGCTGAATGTGGCCGTTCCGCCGATCGAGAAGTTCGCAGTCAGCGGGTTGGTCGCATCGTTACGTGTAAAGGTGTAGACCAGATTAGTAGCACCGTCTTCGTCTACTGCTCCCGGCGATACTGCCACGCTGACGGTTATGTCATCGTTCAGGATCGTTCCCGTTGCTGAACTGGGCGCAACCACGTTGTAGCCGGTGCCTGCTGCCAGCGTCAGGATTACGGTCTCATCCGGTTCCGTAGTGATATCGGCCGATGGATCGACTGTCACCGTTGCGGTGGAATTACCAGCACCGAATGTCACCGTGCCGTTCGGCGGTACGAAAGTCGCCGCACCGGTTTGCGTGTAGTCGACGCTGAATGTGGCCGTACCACCGATCGTGAAGTTGGCCGTCAACGGAGTGCTGGTCACACCGTTGCGCGTAAACGTGTAGACCAGATTCGTCGCGCCATCCTCATTTACTGCCGACGGAGCAACGGCGACTGAGACGTCCGTGTCGTCGTTGATGATCGTTCCCGTCGCCGAGTTGTTCGCTGCCGCAACGTTATAACCAGTGCCGGGCGCCACTGTCAGAATCACAGTTTCGTCAGGCTCCACTGTGCCGTCTGTCGTCGGATCGACCGTCACCGTCGCCGTCGAACTACCGGCTGCGAATTGGACCGAACCGTTGGGTGGCGCAAACGAGGCCGCACCAGTCTGCGTGTAGTCAGTGTTAAAGCTGGCGGTTCCACCGATCGAGAAGTTCGCAGTTAGCGCACCGGTGGTGACACCAACTCTTGTGAACGTATAGACCAGGTTTCCAGCGCCGTCTTCAGTCGTGGAACTCGGAGCGACGGCCACTGATACATCCGTGTCGTCGTTTACGATCGTTCCCGTCGCCGAGCTTGGCGCAGCGACTGTGTATCCACTGCCTACAGTTACTGTCAGAACCACAGTCTCATCTGGTTCGACTGTGCTGTCTGCTACCGGATCGATCGTGACAGTCGCGGTAAGTTCACCAGCGGCAAAGCTGACCGTGCCTGTCGGTGGCGTAAACGTCGCCGCTCCAGTCTGCGTGTAGTCGGTGGTGAATGTGGCCGTGCCACCGACCGAGAAGTTCACGGTCAGCGGGTTGGTCGAGTCGTTACGCGTGAAGGTGTAAACGAGATTAGTAGCACCATCTTCGTCTACCGCTCCCGGCGATACTGCCACGCTCACGTTGATATCATCATTGGTAATCGTTCCCGTAGCTGAGCTGGGCTCGATCACGTTATAGCCGGTACCGGCCGCCAGCGTAAGAATCACGGTCTCATCTGGCTCGGATATCATGTCTGCAGTCGGATTGACTGTAATTGCTGCGGTTGAATTACCTGCACCGAATGTAATCGTGCCGTTGGGGGGCACGAACGTAGCCGCACCGGTTTGCGTGTAGTCGGTGTTGAATGTGGCCGTTCCGCCGATCGTGAAGTTAACGGTCAGCGGCGTGCTGGTCACACCTGTACGTGTGAACGTGTAAACCAGATTAGTCACGCCGTCCTCACCCGCTGAAGCAGGAGAGACAGCAATCGAAACATCCGTGTCGTCGTTGATGATCGTTCCCGTTGCCGAGTTGTTCACCGCCGCGACGTTGTAACCAGTGCCGGGCGCGACTGTCAGAATCACAGTTTCGTCAGGTTCAACTGTTGTATCCGCCGTTGGATCGACCGTCACCGTCGCCGTTGAACTACCGGCTGCGAAGTCGACCGTGCCTGTGGGTGGAGCGAACGTGGTCGCGCCAGTCTGAGTGTAGTCAGTATTGAAGGTGGCGGTGCCAGCGATCGTGAAGTTCGCAGTCAGCGCTCCGGTGGTAACACCAGCGCGCGTGAATGTGTAGACCATGTTCCCGGCACCATCTTCAGTCGTGGAACTCGGAGCGACGGCCACTGATACATCCGTGTCGTCGTTCGTGATCGTTCCCGTAGCTGAGGTTGGCGCAGTTGGTGTGTAGCCCGTACCTGCGACTACTGTCAGGATCACCGTTTCGTCTGGCTCAACCGTGCTATCCGCCGCCGGATCGATGGTGACAGTAGCCGTAAGCGAGCCGTCAGCAAAGGTCACCGTGCCGTTGGGCGGAACAAATGTCGCCGCACCGGTTTGGGTGTAGTCGGTGTTGAAGGTCGCGGTTCCGCCAACAGAGAAGTTCGCGGTCAGCGCTCCCACCGAGTCGTTACGTGTAAACGTGTAGACCAGATTGGTAGCACCATCTTCGTTTACTGCTCCCGGCGATACCGCCACACTCACGGTCACATCGTCATCCAGGATCGTTCCCGTAGCTGAGGTTGGCGCAACCACGTTGTAGCCGGTGCCTGCTGCCAGCGTCAGGATTACGGTCTCATCCGGTTCGGAAGTAATGTCTGCCGTTGGATCAACCGTGATTGTCGCAGTCGAGTTACCAGCACCGAATGTCACCGTGCCGTTGGGCGGTACGAAAGTAGCCGCACCGGTTTGGGTGTAGTCGGTGTTGAAGGTAGCAGTGCCACCGATGGTGAAGTTGGCCGTTAGCGGAGTGCTGGTCACACCTACGCGTGTAAACGTGTAGACCAGATTCGTTGCCCCATCCTCGTCGACTGACGCGGGCGCAACGGCGACTGAAACATCCGTATCGTCGTTGGTGATCGTACCCGTCGCCGAGTTGTTCGCTGCCGCCACGTTGTAGCCAGTGCCTGCCGCTACCGCCAGAATGACAGTCTCGTCAGACTCCACTGTTGTATCCGCCGTCGGATCGATCGTCACCGTCGCCGTCGAACTACCGGCTGCGAATTGGACCGTGCCGTTAGGCGGTACGAACGTGGCTGCACCAGTCTGCGTGTAATCGGTGTTGAAGGTCGCGGTGCCGGCGATCGTGAAGTTAGCAGTCAAGGCTCCGGTGGTAACACCAGCGCGCGTGAATGTGTAGACCAGATTTCCAGCACCATCTTCAGCCGTGGAACTCGGAGCGACGGCCACTGATACATCCGTGTCGTCGTTCGTGATCGTTCCTGTAGCTGATCCAGGTACGCCGACGTCATAGCCGGTGCCCGCCGTCACGTTTACGATCACTGTCTCGTCAGGTTCTACCGTGCTGTCCGTATTTGGATTAACGGTCAGCGCCGCAGTCGAACTGCCGATAGGAATCGTCAATGTGCCGTTGGTGCCGTCAAACGTCGCGGATCCAGTGAGCGCATAGTCAGTAGTCGACGATGCTGTTCCGGCCGCGTTGAAGTTGACTGTCAGTGCACTTGTCGTCGGGCCCTCGCGTGTGAACGTGTAAACGAGGTTAGTAGGACCATCCTCCAACACGGAAGACGGCGCCACTGCTACCGTCACATCAGGCTCGTCGACTACGTGTGGTTCAGTGTCTGTACTGGTATTGAAGTTGGCGTCGCCGTTGTAAGTAGCGGTCAGCGTCTTCGATCCAAACAGAGTGAACGCGATGTTGCATGTGCCGGTACCGTCAACGGGATTTATCGCTCCGGTGCAGGTGTCGCCACTTGCATCGTTCACGGTTATCGTCACGTTACCTGTGACCTGCGGCGCGCCTGCAACCGCGCTCAGAACCTTAAAGTTGATCGTTACTGACTCAACGACCTGCGATGGGTCAGGCGTGTCTGCAGTGATCTCGGTAGTGGTGTTGTTCTTTGCGGAGCTTAACGTCCAGGCAGAAAAGCCCGTGACTCCGGAAAGTTCTGCCCAATTGTTTACGGTATCAACCGCGCCCGTTCGTCCAAGCCTTACGAATGGGGGCGTGTTTCTCCACAGACCCAGCGTTGCCTCAGTGTTGCCATTCAACTCCGCGTCGAGATAGTGGAGTCGAACTGTGGATGAGAAACCGGCGCCTCCAGTGGGCGTGATCGTGTAAGTCCGGTTTATGGCTGAGCCGGGGAAACCTCCCGGGGCAGCTTTGACGAGGTTAACCAGAATATCTGTCGGCACAGTGCCCTGAGCGATAAACCCGATGCTATTGAACGGATTTCCAAAGCTGAGCGCTGGGCCGCCACCAGTAAATCCTTGACGTCTGACGTTGCCGATTACATCAGCCGTTCCGGCCGAGGTACCGGTGTTGGGCATCGTCAGGATGTTTGCACCAGTGGTCAGATCATTCGTCAGCGTGAGCACCGCGTTAACGTTTGCGTTCTGAGTCAGACTCACGCCCGAAACAGCGTTCGCGATGGTCAGGTTGTTGAAGGTCGTGGTTGAAGTGCCGCCGATAGTCTGCGCTCCCGAACCATTGAAGTTCACGGTGTTTGTATTAGCCGTGAAGGTTCCGTTGTTGGTCCAGGTGCCGCCTACCGCGATTGTGGTGCCGCTGGTTCCGGCCAGCGTTGCACCCGCATCGATTTGCACGATGCCGAGAGTGCTGGCGTTGGCGTTGAACGTTCCGGCCTGCGCGCGTGTCGTCGCCTGAACGATCAGCCCGCTGAAACCGGTTACACCGGCCGTGTTATTTGATGTCAGGTTGAAGTAGGTCGTGAAACCCGAAGGCAGTGACTGTGCGCTGGTGCCGTTGTACGAGACTGTGCTGCCTGCGATTGTGTAAACGTTTGTACCTGGCGTGAACACGGACGCGATACCGATGATGCCGCTGTTTTGCAGCGTGCGCGCGCCGGTGTTGCTGCTGGTCAGGTTGAAGTAATTGAAGGCAGGGATAGTTTGCGCACCACTGCCGTTGAAGTCGACCGTGCTGTTGGCAATAACGTAGTTGCCGCCGGCGAAAGTGGCGATCGGGTTAAAGATTCCCGCAACGCCTATTGTCCCGACGTTAGCCAACGTGACGTTGTTGGCGCCGCGAGCGCCGCTAATCGTCAGGTTGTTGTAGTTGAACGCTGAGACTGTTTGTGCACCGGTGCCGTTGTAGTTGACGGTGCTGCCGGTGATGGTGTGGCCGGTTGCTGTACCCGGCGTGAATGCACCTGATATACCAATCGTGCCGCTCGGCTCAAGCACCTTGTTGAAGTTACTGAAGGTGAGATTACCGTAATTGAACGCCCGCACATTCTGGCCGTCACTGCTCTGGTTGTAGTTAACCGTTCCGGTCGGGTTACTGATAATGCTGCCCCCTACCACTGAGCTGCCGTTGTTGATAACGAGGGTCTGGTTCCCAACTCCCAATGCTCCGGTCGTTAATGTCAGCAAGCCGTTGACGGTGGACGTACCAGCGCCAAGGCTGACGCCGCTGCCGTTGTTTATCTTGAGTGGTCCATAAGTGATCGGACTCAGGACCTGTGCGCCAGCGCCGATGTATTCGACCGTCAGGTTCGTCAGAGTCTTGTTTGTGATTGTGTACTGCGACGAGAAATCCGGGGTCGCCGCGATGCGCGTCACGCGCGCGGTACCCGAGCCTGTCAATGTTCCCGTGCCGCTGATAACTGTCGCCGCCACCGGTGCAAAGATGGCGTTCACACCGTTCACGTTTAGACTACCGTTGACGGCAAAACTGTTGTTGGCAGTGAGCGGGTTCGTGATGTTCGAATCCGTTAGATTGAAGAAAGTAATGCTGGTGCCGTTGGTGATACTCTGCGCACTTGTACCGTTGAAGTTGAACGTGCCTGTACCGGCATTCAATGTCGTCGCCGGTGCGCCACCAGCGTTCAGGATAAAGTTGCCCTGAATATTAACCGTGCCCGTGTTGCCGTTGAACGTGCTGCCCACCACTGGTCCGGGACCAATCGTCAGGTTACCGCTCACGTTCATCGTGCTGTTATTCATGTTGAAGGTGCCGCCCGTAACCACCACGTTCGTGGGCGCGAGCGTACTGCCGGCGTTGTTGGTCCAGGTGCCGAGCGTGTTGATCTCGATATCGCCACCGATCGTCGTGTTGGTACCACTAACGTTAACCGCCGACGAAGTAGACACACTACTCCCGCCGTTGGTCGCAGTGTTTCCGGTGAAGGTGATACTGGGAGTCGTACCATTCAACAGCAAACTCGCGCCGCCCACAAAAATACCGCCGCCGCGGTTGCCGGCCGAGTTGTTTGTGAGACTGGTGGTGGCCACTGTTGTCGCCAGTGACTCAACCAGGATTCCGCCGCCAGTTCCGGGATTAGCCGAGTTATTTGAGATCGTCGTCGTACCGATTGTCGCCGATCCGGTGCCGCCGCCGCCGGGAGACGCGAAAGCAAAGACGAGGAGATCCAAGCCACCACCGCCGGAGCTGATCGAGCCCGCCGTGTTGCGACTGAAAGTGGAACCGCTGACCGTCAGAATACCGGTCGCCGCAGTGTGTTGTGGCGCTGACGGCGTAAACATGATGCCGCCGCCGCTGCCGGCCTGAAGATTTGCTGTGTTAGTGCTGGTGCGATCTGCATAGGTACCCGGAGCAGCGCTGCCGCCGATCGTGCAGTTCGTTACGTTCATGTCGCCGCCGGTCCACTGGATGCCGCCGCCGCCGATGTTCCCGCTCCCAAGTACCGTCACCTGGTTGTTGGCGAGGACCACATTGGTCATGGTCAGAACATTGCCCTTCTCGCCACCGATGATGCCGCCGCCGCCAATGGCCGTGCCTGTTCCCGCGGCCGTACCGTCGCGACCACCAACCATTGTAAAGCCTGAGAAGTTGTAAACCAGGTTGAGCGTGAATGGCTCGTTCATGCACATCACGCGATCGCCGTCGCTGGCCGGTCCCGCTCCAGTCTGGCGGATGATCGTAGTTGCGGCTCCCGCGCCGACGATCGACATGGTCTGGTTGGCGCCAAGGTCTCCCTGGGCGTTACCGTCGCAACCTACGGCACCGGTGCCATTGGCCGACAAGATGTAAGTGCCCGCCGGTAGACTGATCGTGGTGTTGTTGTTGGAAGGAAGATTCGCAAATTCAAGAGCGCCACGCAGACTACAGTCACTCCCAGCGGCAGTACACGCGGAGGCGGCTGCCAATGAGCCGCCTGCAGGATCGTCAGTTCTATCAACTGTAATCGTAGTGTTCGGAGCGTTAGGAACTACGTTCACCTCAGTGTCGCCGGCGTTCAGCATAACCACATCGGTGACGCCGTTGAGTTTTCTGGGAAGAGTCAACACCGCAACCGGCGTACTCTCCGCGTCGAGGCTCACTTTTGCTGTGTCGTTCGTAACTGAAAGTGTTGAGTCAATGGCCGGATCATTCGGTCCGATAGGACGGAGGATCTCGAGCTTCGACTGCGCCTGTCCCACCAGCATCACTTCATCCATCTCACGATAAGCGAGATTTGACCGCATCAACGGCTTCGGTAAGTCGGCGCTCAGGTTGCTTCCGAGGATCTGCTTAGCATCCTTCCAGCCGCCGGCTTGTGCGGGTCTCCAACTCGGAACAGACTCGATGTCCACATTCGAATTTTTTTGAGGCTTGAGATTTCCTCTCGTTCGTTGGGCGGCTTCAGCATCGCTGAAGGGGCGAGTGTCAAGTTTCCCGTTCTCAACTATATGGACGGTGCCGTCGCCAGTAAGGGCGGCGATTTCGGTACGGCCCTGACGATCCCAGGCAAACTCTCCCAACGCTAGTCCACGCACACCTTGTCCAACGTTGACACGCTCGACGCGTGCGTCTGTCGCAACCTGCTCTTTGCGTCCCCAGCCGTGCACGACCAGTACTTCACCACCGGCAGCTACGGCGACATCCCGATATGGATCGTCATCCAACCCGCCAAATTCAATCGCACTCGCCGGCTCGGCCAACTTGTACTGCGCCAACGCCGTCGAAAATCCATTCGCGCCATCGTCAAAAATCAATAGAGCGTCGCCGTCAGGGCCGCTCACGCCTACTGCCAAATCAGTGAATCCATCCGCCGCACGGAATTCGCCCGCAGCCAATGCCGTTACCGGTCCGGGCAAATCTATCTGTCGTGGCTCACCAAGACGACCTCGGCCATTGCCTTCCATCAGATAGAGTCCGCCGCCCTTTGCGGCAAAGACAACATCTTTTTCAGAGTCGCTCGTGAAATTGCCGGTCACAAGAAAATCAGCCGGCACCGGGATGGAATAGGCGTCTGCACCCGGCAACAAGGATGGAGGGTTGTAGCCCTGTTGCATACGCACGAAAACCGAATCGTCCGCGGGAGCGTAGGCATCCGGATTACCGCGTTGAACTGTGATGATTCCCCCGCCGTTGTAGCTATAACTAGCTAACAGATCAGGTGTCCCATTACGATCGAGATCAGCCGAAGCCAAAGCGCGCGCCTGAGCGCCGCCACTCTGTAAAGCAGCAACGGCTGCTTGATCTCCTCGGTAGGTGACGCTTACCCGGCGTCCATCCTGCAGATTCAGAAAGGGCTTGCCGCGGCCTGCGGCCTGCACCGTAACCTTATCGCTGGCACGCTTGGCAAATTCCTTAGTGAACCTTACTGAGTCTTCCGACTTCACTCTCACGTAGAGAGCAAGCGGGACCGTGACGGCTATTAAACAAATAGCCAGCAGCTTCGCAGTTTTAATTGTTATCCGGGCAAAGGGAGTCTGAGACTTGTGAGTCTGATTCTGTCGGGGGCGCATAGCAAATCCTCCTGGGAGTAAGCACGGTTGACTGAGATTTCAGAGAATATGATTCGGTTAACCTCTGGCGGTTCAACCGATATGTGGAGAAGGAATATACCGAATGGAATTACTTGTGAACGCCGCATACTTTACTTGCATACTGTCGCGGCGTCAACAGCGCAGAAGCGAAAATGCAACTTCTGCAGATCCTTTAAACCGTTTGTTCACTGGGCTTTCGGATACTCGATGTCTCCCTCGCTCGTTCATTGTTGGACCATCTGCATATGGTCGAACAAAAAATAAGGGGGTGCAGGTTATTCACCCGCACCCCGCACTATAAATGTAAAGAACCTTCGCGTCAGTTACCGCAATCGCGCGTGGTCTCGTTGGTTATGGTCCAACTCGCACTTTCCGAGCAACTCACAACTTGATATGAGAAGCAGCCTTCCTGATCTTCAGCGATAACTTTGATAGTCGCTCCGCTACAACTCACGTTACCGAGCGTAACGGATCCGCCATTCGCTGAAATCACAGAACTGCCGAGTTGGTCCGATCCCCAGTTGTTCTGGTCCGGAGGTGAAAAATAGACATGACGAATCTCACGATTGGAGTTGTTCTGAATCGTGACCGATGTCGTCGGCGACACATGAGCGTTTGACAACAGCGGCGCGCAGACCATGATGCTGACAAAAGCACTCATTACCAACAGAGACGTGAAAAGTGGACTCGACTTGCGTAACGTATTTCTCATGTCAGTTGCCTTTCGTTTAATCCTGGTATCTGGGCCACCGGCTATGGACAGAGGCTGTTTACTGTATATCCCGCCGCTGCGCCGTTATCGATTGCGGTGCCATTATTACTTACAGGCACGTTGACCTTAACCGTTGCAGTGGTGGAGTTGCCAAACGAATCCGTAACCTTGAATGTAATCGTATAGACGCGTCCATTCAGGTTACCGTCGCGTTCACGTCGCAGTTGGACCGATTTACAATTCGCAGCGATGACGATGTCGTTGACAGTATTACCATCGGCGCCACTTGAATTCTCCGGCTCGTCACTGCTTACCTTCTGAATAACAACACTACTGGTAAGATCCGTGTTCCCGCTACAACCGCCAGTAGCACTCGAGACAAAGTCTGACACGTTGAATGTCTGGTACTGATGGTTGGGTGGCCACACCGACACCGAATTAGTAATCAGATTGATCACCGGAGTGCCGCCAGTCACATTCAGGATTGCCGTCTGCATAGCACTGCCGCAGGAGGCTCCTGTAGTGGTTACGACTACCGTGTGGTTACCCACTGAAAGTGAACCTGTCGGAATGGAAACGTTCGGACTGTTTCCGCCGACGGGGTTACCATCCAGGGTCCATGCGTAGCTGAATGGACCAACACCGGAAGCAGTCGTCGAGAAGTTCGCGTTCGTTCCCTGACAGACTGATTGGTCAGCCGGATCAGTAGTTGCCGTGTTCGGATTAACCGTTAGGTTCGCGGATTGAACTACAGTGCCGCAAGAGCCTGTCACTGTCACAACCACTGTGTGTGAACCAGTGCTGAGCGACCCGGTCGGCACGTTGATACTCGAACTGTCGCCATTGAAAGGCGAACCATCCACAGTCCACGCGTAATGCAAGTTATCGCCTGACGCTGTGGTTGAGAAACTCGCGGTCACGCCCTGGCAAACTGTCTGATCGGCAGGATCACTGGCGACCGTGTTTGCCTGAACGGTCAACGATGCGGTTTGAGAAACAGTGCCGCAAGAGCCGGTCACCGTCACAACAACTGTGTGTCCACCAACAGTCAGAGCGCCTGTTGGAACGTTGATGCTTGAGCTATCACCGTTGAATGGTGAGCCGTCTAAGGTCCATGCGTAATGCAGGTCGGCTCCGGTTGCGGTCGTCGAGAAGTTGGCCGTCGTACCCTGGCAAACTGTCTGGTCGGCCGGGTCAGTTGCCGTAGTAGTCGGGTTGACGGTCAGTGTTGCACTCTGGGAAGTGGTACTACATGAACCAGTCGCTTCCACAGTGTAAGTGTCTGTATCACTCAAGACGGTACCGCTAATGCTCAGCGTGCTGGTGTTGCTACCGTTGGTGATGGTGACGCGCCCGCCGAGATCGCCGTTATTCAGAACCGTCGCGCCCTTCTTCCAGACAAAAGTGATCGTGCCTGGACCACTGGCTGTGGTAGTGAAGCTTGCCGTTTGACCTTCACAAACAACCTGGTCTCCCGGATCGGTTGTTTGATTAGTGTCGATGGTCATGTTAGCTGTCACAGTCTGGTTGTCACCCGTGACATCAACACTAGCAGCGCCCGGACTCGCGCCCGCCGTGAATGTGGCTGTCGCGACACCATTAACAAAGTTCGTGGCGCCTGAAACGCTTCCGTTTACCACGTTGTGGAATACAGCCAAGAACGTCGGCAGACCATTCAGTTCCGTAGTCAGCAATCCGCCGGTGTTTCTCTGCTTGATGTCGGCAACCAGCGAAGAAGTTTGACCACTACAGAGAGAATTCGGAGTGGCAGTTATTCTCAACTGAAGGTACGACGCCGGAAACAAAGGGCCGACCGAGTTGCGAAAATCATTTGCACCCGGACCAGTGTTGATACCCCACCAGTTATCGTTCGCTGAGGCAGTACCACCGGCAACGAAGATCGTCAGTCCATTCAAAGGATTGCCGACAGTGTTGCCGACCAATCTTGAATAGGTGACTGAGGCGCTGCTGTGTGTCGTGATTGCGCCGCCGCTGACGCCTGCCGAGTTGCCTGTGAAAGAACTGGTGGCGATTGTCGCTGGACCACTCTCGACGATAATCGCGCCACCGCTGGCGTTGGGAGCCGAATTATTCGAGAAGCTCGTGCTGTTGATGTTGTAGCTGCCGAGGCCACCGTTAAAGTCATAAAGGTCAGCACCGCCGCCGCCTGAAGCAGCCGAGTTCGCGGTGTTACTGGTGAACGTCGAACCGCTAACCGTAAGAGTTCCGAGAGACGGTGTTCTAATTAGCGGATCGCCGGCGGTGTAGTTCAAACCACCGCCGCTCGTGCTCGTCGAATTGCTGGAGAAAACTGTCCCCGTTACCGTAAGACTTCCGCCTGTATGCAGGATTCCACCACCGCCTAGGGTTCCTGAACCCGTGGCGGAGTTACCTGTAAACACGCAGTTCGTTACGGACATGGTATTACCGACGGAACCGGAGATAATTCCCCCGCCTCCGACTGCGGTAGTCTCTTTACCACCGGTAATCGTCACGCCGGAAATATCGAAATTAAAGTTTGCATCCAGAAATGGATTCACTTCAATAACGCGATCGTTCAGCTGTGTCTGTTGAATGATTGTTGTAGTTGCACCTGCGCCCGCAATGATCGTGTTGCTGGCGGTGATGTCGAGATCCCCGATCGAGTTATCGCCGGAAAAGCCTTCACCTGCGCCGCCGGCAATATTCAATTGATAGGTTCCCGCCGGCACATTGATCGTGGTGCCCGGATTCAGGTTGGCGAACGCGACCGCGCCTCGCAAGCTGCAGTCATTCACCGCAGCAGTACAAGCCGAAGCGGCGGCAACATCGTCCGTCCGATCGACAGTAATCGCAGCAAACGGCAATGGGAAGTTCATTGGTTTGACTGCGCTGGCAGCAGACGGCACACGGATGCGGGTATTGCTTCGCTCAGCCCGCCGCACGTTGGCGGAGACCGAGCCAGCCGCTATCGCGAAAACCAGTACGCTTGCAACTGCCAGGGAGAGGTTAGCCAAGATTCCAGTAACCAGTTGGCGGTTAAACTCACGATTCGATTTCCGAGCGTAGAACATTTTTTCTACTCCTAAGCTCCAGAGCTGTAGCTGGGCCTCGTCCTGAAGCGGGAAAAGTTGGCGCAGGTTTTGTTGTGTGCCGGCTTGTCAGCCAGCGCGGTCCAAGTTACGGCCGCGCAGGAAAGACTCCCTGCAGTGCAATACAAAAATTGAGCGTCAAGTAGGGCTGCATATTATTGTGCGGCAGACCACCACCAGTGAAGCTCAGTGAATTAGGATTCACTGTCCCGGTCGGTGCCCCATTTATATAAAGAGCAGCTCCTCCTCGTCCTGCGACGGACTGGGACCAGACAGAGTTGACCGGCGTAATGGAATTGCCACCATCATTGAGTGACCGACCAACGCCATGAGCGTGCGCCGGTATTTCGGACACCAACAAAGTGACTGCTTCACTACCACCTACTTCGCCCAAATCATGCAGCGACAACCCCGGACCTTGCCCTGGATGCATGGCAGCGTTGCCCTGCAGATCAGGAAGCGCAAAGGTTGACTTGCCGTCACCGCCATAGGTTGTTCCCAACAGGGAGAAGAGCGCTGTATTCTGGCTTAGCGGCAGGAGTTGCCCATCGCAGAATGCCCAACCCTTGGGCGCAAAGTTAAATGGAAAAATTCTGATTTCAGCTACAAATGGATCAGCCATTGTTTTTCTCTCCCTCTTCTAGGTTTGCGATGGGAAAATGCCCTGGAGTGCGATGCAGAAATTGAGCACCAGATACGGCTGCATATTGTTATGCGGCTGACTGCCGCCAACGTTCGTGACAGCCTGCGGGTTCATCACAGCATTTCCCTGACCGGTGTTCCAAATCTGCTTTCCAGTATTGGCCCAGTTGTTACCACCAGGAGCACCCTGAGTTGCGTTCTGGTTGGCACTGGTTATTGCCATGTTGGCGCTCAGTAAATGGTTATGAGTGGGCAATTGCTGGATGTTCACCGTAACGGACGATGAACCGGCGGCCTCGCCTAAAGTGTGGCCAGCGCCTTCATGGATGGATGCCCTGCCTCGCAAGTTTGGGAGAGCAAAGTTGGTTTGCCCATTGCCTCCATAGACCGTGCCCAGTAACGAAAACAAAGCCTGATTCTGATTGATCGGCAACAATTGACCGTTACACGCCGCCCAGCCCTTTGGGGGAAAGTTGAAAGAAAAGATTCTGATTTCCGACAAAAAAGGTTCAGCCATGGTCATGACTCCTTAGATTTTTGAACATTCAGTCTCGCTTCACTAAACCTCGGCGGATTCTCGAAAGAACCGCGTCTTAAGTCTGTGACGGGAATATCCCGAACATCGAGATGATGTAATTGATACAAAGATAAGGCGCGAAGTTTTCATGCGGCTGGGAGCCACCCGTTGCAGCGCTGTTAAAAGGGGGCGTTCCCAACTGGGCGTTCGGCGCGGTATTAGGCGCTACCGACAGATTGTTGTACTGGCTAATGTCTGCCACGCCCGGTACCGCATTTGCCGGGTTGCTTGTAGGAGCCCCACTGGCATCCGAAAAACAAAACTGCGGATGAGTGTGAATCGGAATCTGTTGCACGGTGAGCGTTTCCGATTCGGTCCCTCCTGTTTCGGCCTGCTGATATGTATTTCCATCTGGTCCGGTGCCGAAGTGCAGCGGTATGCGACCTCGCAGATCTGGCAGCGCAAAAGTACTCTGACCATCGCCGCCATACATGGTTCCGATCAACTGAAACAAGGTCTCATTTTCGGAAATGGGTAACAACTGGCCTTCGCAAAAGTTCCAGCCGCTGGGATTAAAATTACCGGCGAACATTCTTATTTCGCCTACATAGGGTTGGGCCATCGAATCGTCTCCTTATTCCTTTAAGGTAAGTCGTTATGGATTCGTATGATTTTCGGGCCGACTGTCTGGACCTCTGGACTAGGGCCCAAATCAGTGGTTGCTAATTCGTACGGTTTCTCTTGAAAACCGACGTACTAAACCTGTGGAGATCAAGTTTGTAGAGTCAGCCGAAGGCTGTATCTGCTTCTTAGGTTCACGCGACGAGCGCGCACTATAGATCGAATGCGGAGATATTACAAGAGTATCTTGCAAGATTCTCTAAAACTTTTTGATTGTGTTTTTTGTATTGAAAGTTTCGCGAAGAAGAAATAGACTGCACCACCATTTCTACCGCAAGCCCAGAGAGCAATTTTCAGGAGGATAAAAGATGAGTAGGTCGCGTCGCGAATTCTTGAAGAGAGGTATGTTTGTGGCTCTTGCAGCGGGAGTTCCGCTGTCCCTCACCGAGAAAGCTTCTGGCATGGGCACATCAACTGGGTTGAATATGACAGCGTTCAAATCCCAGCTAGGCACGAGTTTTCAAATTAATCACCAGGCGTCAAAAGTGAATTTCGAGTTGGTTGACGTTAAGAGTTTTGCTACACGGACACAGACCGCGGCAGGTAGAGAAGGCTTTTCACTACTTTTTCGTGGTCCAAAAGAGTCACCCCTTAACCAGGATACATATCTGATCGAACATAAAGAGTTGGGTATGTTCTCCTTCCTGGTCGTTCCGGTTGGAACCACAGATACGCGCGCTCCGCACTACGAGGCCGTAATCAATCGCCTGCATTTTTAGCTTCCTGATTTTTCAAACCAGAGTTCGTCGTTCTTCCTGGAAAAGGATGAGGCTAGGGCGTGAGGTGCTGATTGGGATGGCACTGCATCAACAGGTGAATGCCGTGTTGCTCGCTCGGTGAGAAACCCAAACGTTCAAAGAGACGAAGGGAAGGATTAAATTCCTCCACATAGATCCGTGTAACTTTTCCGGCGCGATTTGCTTCATCGAGTAATTGCCGGATCAGGTAGCTACCGATCCCGGCATTCCGCTCGGCCGGCAGCACGGTGATATCGACAATTCGAATTTCCTCGTCCAACCGGGCCACATAAAGACGCCCCATTGGCCTGTCGTCAACCACGATTATGTCGTGGTTCGCTGCGGGATATTTCTTTGCATAGTGGTCTTGCTGCGCCGCAAACTGAGCGTTGATGAATACCTGCTTCTGTTCGTCGGTCCAAGGCACTAAAGCCATCTCTTCGGCCCGAGTGCTGCCATAAACTGCAACGAGAAAATCGTAGTCGTCCGCACCAACTGGACGAAGCGTAATGTTTGCAGATCCGGCTGATTGGCTACTCATTTTTGACTGGCTACTCGCGAATTCGATTGAAGACTACTTCGTAGTAAAAGCCCTGCTCGTCTTGCTTGACGGGTACGATGAAGAGCTCAAACTGGCCCATTTGATCGTGGGTAAAGTTGCGTATGCCCTGACCGAGAAAAGTATTTAGCGGACCACGAAACTCGAGCGTAAATTCTTCCTGCTGAGGATACAGTTTTAGTTCCGTGATCGAGACTAGATTCAACTCAACGTTAGTGTTTTCGTCAACCTGAACCTGAAAATTTGTATTCGCGTGTTTACTAAACTCATCGTGCGTTAAGGCAGCCTCCATTCAGATCTCCTTTTATCCGCAGATTACACAGATTGTTTTATGATATCTGTGTAATCTGTGGATGTGGTTTGTTCATTATCAAAACCAGAAAGTCTCTTATGTTGGGACCAAAGTGATAGCCCCGGTTCAGCGGCGAGAAAGAATACCCGATCAATCCAGTCTCTTCTACTATCCTTTGAAATCGTTTTTCGAAGTCTGATTTGGAAGTCACCGCGTAATCAAGAGTCTGTCCATAATTCTTGAAGACGTGATTCAGGCAGAGTAGATGCTCTTCACGTCCGTTAAGCACAAAGACGTCGTCGTCAAAATCAAGAAATTCCTTCAACGTCACCAGGCGACATTGAAAGCCCACGCTGGTTGCACACGCCGCGAGATGGCCAAAGTGGATCGTAAACTCGTCGTGGTTTAAGTTGTAAGAACGGGCCGCATATTTATTCTCTGCACCATATTCCGATACGATAAGCGTCCCGCCCGGCCTCAGATGTTTCCAGGCGCGCTCGATAAACTGAAACGCACCGGAGTTAACCACGAACGAGTCGGGAGCATCCTTCTCCCAAAGACCATACTTGTCCATGTAGTGAGCGCCTTCTCCCGGAACAGAGGCGACGGGAAAATCCGCGATCACCTCGTTGGAAACAATCAGATCAAATACGTGTCCGGGAAGATCAAACTCAGTCGCATTCTGTTGAAAATGCCTGCTCTCAGGTAGGAGTCCAGACAAGATCTTTCGTTGGTTCTCCATCAAAGCCGGTGATAGATCGAGGATATGGTAATTGATCGTCGTGGCGTTCAAACTCGTTGCCTGGTTTATGAACGCCCGTGCAAAGCTGCCGGTGCCGCCGCCAACTTCCAATACTTCCAGCATCGGCGAGCGGCCAATTAACGGAACTACTTCAGGCTTCAACGTGGCAACGCAAAAGCGCGAGCCGTAATCGAGCCCGCCGAGCGCTTCATGAGGAAAACGGAAACCGTGGTTTACGGTTGGTTCTATTTGATCAAATTCCCAACTCGCATCTTCAATTCCGTCTAGATGGAAATCAATGATGGCTTCGGTTGAACTGTGAGGACGCGGCTGATCCTTTCTCTCGGAATGATAAAGATTACGCGGCACTATGTTGACGTAAGTAAACGGATGATCCAACTCTTCAAACAGTGAGGTGAACTTAATGAGTTGTCGTTCCTGCACGGTCAGAAAATCTAATGCCGTTCTGAATTCGGAATCCTCCAGAAGGCTCGCGCCATTCGCTCCTCTTAGCGCGGTAAAAATCTGCTGGAGGCTTCTGGAGCCGTCAGCCAGCAACAAGATGTCGGCGCTCAACGGCGACAGTTTTTCTTCAATGATCTCCGGCAGCTCGTCACGTTTTCGTGAGTAGACCGTATGCTCCATTGAAGTGCGCACCAGGATCCAATCTCCGGTTGTCGAACGGTACGCCACACCCGGATTTTGAATCGGGCGAGTCACGTAGTAGTTAAGTAAGGAAGCTAAAGGATCGTGACCTTCAGGGATCAAAAATTCCTGTTGCACAAGTTGAATAAATTGCGCTTTGTCCCCGCTTAGATTGTCAAAATCATTCGCGCTTAGCGTCGCTCGATTTCCCGATCTGTTTGCAGACAACAGACCGCGAACCGTTTCACCTGGTTCGATGATCATCCCCGTCAACCGATGAAAGACAGCGTGTTGGACAAACTCGGGAAACAGACGACTCTCGACGAAACTGACGTAAGGATTGATTGAGTAGCTAAGCATTAATTCAACTTCTGGCAGGAGTCCATTTCATTTCCAGGTATGCGGCTGTTTCGTCGCCGTTTCTACAGAATCCTAAACGCTCGTACAAGCGCACTGCGGGAGATGTGGACACGACATGCAGATGGATCGGTTTGCCCGCGGCGGCAGCGTCCTGCATCAATGCCGTTATCAAACGGCTTCCGATACCTGCGTTCCGATACTCTGTCAAAAGAGCAATGTCTCGCAACAGTATCGCCGCGTCGCCTCTGTCAACCAACAGTCTGCCGACCGGACATCCATTCAAAACAATGATTCGATCGTCAACGCGAGGATAGGACCGTTCGCGCGCGGTAAACTGCATCTTGATAAAAGCGCGCTTCTGATCTTCACTCCAACCAAATCCTTCCAGCTCTTCGAGACGCGTGCTGGCGTAAACCTCTAACAGAAAAGGCTCGTCCTCGGGCGTCGCTTCACGGAGGATTAGATCAACCTGTTCGTTTGGCATGCTGTGGTTTATCCACAGATTACGCAGATATTATCTGTGTAATCTGCGGATACTACTTCAACTGATCGCGCAAATTCAGATTTCGTACCAGGCGGTGCAAGTAATTGGGATGCACGCCGAGAAGCTTCGCGGCATCGTTGAAGTTACTCTCCGTCTGATCGATTGCGTTCAGTATAATTTGTTTCTTAGCTTGGGCCACTGCAGTGTGATACGTCGCGGGGTTACTAACATTAACTCCTCTTTCCAGCATGGCCTCGGGCAAATCTTCCGCCAATATCAAATCAGTTGTGCCGAGCACGACGGCACGTTCGATCGTGTTCTCGAGCTCACGCACATTACCGGGCCAGTCGTAAGCCGTCAAACAGGTGCGCGCATCGCTGGAGAACCCCTTCAACTTCCGGTTACACATCGTGCCGTACTTATCCACAAAATAATTCGCGAGCAGCATGACGTCTTCACGACGATCGCGGAGCGCGGGCATCTCCAGTGAAACGACGTTGAGACGATAGTAAAGATCCTGTCTGAACTGACCGCTCTCAATCGCGTCTTCGAGGTTCTTGTTTGTCGCGGCAATCAAACGCAGATCGACGTTGATCGTTACTGTTCCGCCAACGCGTTCAAATTGTCGCTCCTGAAGCACACGCAACAGTTTCACTTGCAGTTGCGGAGTCAACTCGCCGATTTCGTCGAGAAACACCGTGCCGCCGTCGGCGATTTCGAGGCGTCCCTTCTTCTGCGCAAACGCGCCTGTGAACGATCCCTTCTCATGACCGAATAATTCGGTCTCCAGGAGTGATTCATTGAGCGCCGCGCAATTTACGGCGGTAAACGGTTTTTGAGCGCGCTTGCTGTTGCGGTGAATCGCGCGTGCCGCCAGCTCTTTTCCAGTTCCACTTTCACCATTGATCAGCACGGTCGCATCGGTAGGCGCCACCTTCGAGATGAAGTGATAAATGCGTTGCATCGCGGCGCCGTCGCCGATCATGTTGTGTTCGAGGTTTACATCGGCCTGCAAACGCTCGTTCTCTGTTTCGAGCCATTCAAACTGCCGTGCGTTTTCGATGGCGACGGCGGCGATACCCGCAATGGCTGTAACGAGTTGGAGGTGTTCGCGATTGAACCTGTCGCGGGGCAAGGTGCTGTCGAGATACAGCACCCCAAGTTTTCGATCAAACATTATGAGAGGAACGCACATAACAGAATGAGTGCGCGCGGAAATCAAACTCTCGGTGGCCAGATGCTTTTCTTCGCCGGCGTCGCCGGCAAGCAACGCAACGCCGTCTCTCAACACCTGCTGCACGATCGTGCGGCTAACTCGAACGGCCTGATCTTTTCCACGCGCGCGATCGAGCGCAAAGACGCGAGTCGTTTCAAATGCGCCTTCATTTGTGAGAAGGATTGCGCCACGTTGAGCCGGCACTACTTCAAACAGCAGTTCGATCAGTCGTTCGAGCAGATTGTCGAGACCGCGGATAGAGTTGATGACCGTGCTGACTTTCATCAACGCGCTCAAGTCGCGCGCCATCTGGTAGAGCGCGTCGTCGAAACGGATCTGCACGGTGGAACCGCTGACCACCTGGGCTTCGTCGAGCGTGACGTCACTCGATTTCGACGCCGGTGCGCCATCTTGAGTGAGAAAAACAAATTGCACGTTGCCGATACGAACACGATCGCCATGCTCGATCAGCCGGCTCTTGACCGGCACGTCGTTGACGAACGTTCCGTTGAGACTCTCGAGATCGGTAATGAGAAATCCTGTGTCCTTTTTTTCAATACAGGAGTGGCGACGCGACACGGAGGCATCGGCAATGCAGAGGTTGGCAGCGGTATCGCGTCCGATGACAAGTGGTTCATCGTTGACCGCGAAGACTGCTCCCTTGAGCTTGCCGGAAACTGCTGCGAGACGCGGAGGCATTGGCGAATACTATCTCTGCGTAATCTTTTTACACAAGAAACATATTCATTAAGGAGGAACTAGTGTCGGGTAAATGCTGTGTGAGATTTCTTTGACCGGTTTTTCCGTCTAATTAATTGAGGGGATATGGTAGCGAATTTCGCGTTATTACAAAAAGCTAAGGACCGAACTCTCCCAGAGGGCCTTGGAATGAAATCGAAGTTGGGCAATTTGGTTGGTTGGCTCTTCCGCTGGGCAATTAACGCGAAACTGGTCCCTGCCTTTTATCTGTACCTCAGAAGATCGCACTTGTTACCTCTGCGGACCTTTGGAGAAGTGTGATCAAAACTCAACGACTATCGATGGAGAATTTCAATGTCAACTGACGACCAAAACGACTATCAAAAAGCGTCCTACGAAGGACAGAGAAGAATTAATTACGAGCTTGTTCGAGTAAACAAGAAGCTGATTGAGGCTATCAACACTCTAATCAAATTGTTGCAGGCAGACCGCTCGGCGCACGGCTTAAAACAAGTGGACTTAACGGGATTTGAGGCCATCATGACGGAGGCGAGCGAGATCTCCGAAAAAATCGCCGGGATCGATCCGCCGGGATGTCTGGGACCACCACCCTACTAGAAAGAGTCCTCTGGCTCTAAACATCGGTGTACCCCCGACTGGATTGTGGTGTTGTGTCGCACTACTCATCTGGTCGGGGACTCTTTCACGACTACCACGTTACTAATCTGGGTTCCGAGTTGACAGGCCACTGTCTTTAAGTCGGGGGACCAGGCGTAACCAAAGATCTGATCGCGGTTGAATTTGGTTAACTGAGTTGATGAACCGGTGTTGAGATCATAGCTCCAGATGTTTGCCTCGCCGTCGACGCTCTTTACGAAGCTGAGTGTGTGGTCGTTGAGCCATTGAACACGCTGCCACTCCAGAACTGGAATCGATACTTGCCTCAGTTGCTCACCAGTCTGCGCTGACACGATGGCAAGATCACGGGTTCCGGAGCTGAGGTCATAACGTACTGCAATCGATTGACCGTCAGGCGCGTAAACCGGCATACGGTATTTGTCGATCACTTGTGACTCAGTTCCGCCCTGTAGCGGTACTTTCCAAACACTCTTGTTAGTTGACTGCTGGTTGTCGTAAGCAACCCATTCATTATCCGGCGAGACGGCTGGATAGAAGTTGCCGTCGCTGAAGGTCAACTGCTTCAGATCGCTGCCGTCTTCAGTGTTCATTCTCCAAATGTTGTATTTGCCGTTGCGATTAGAAGAAAAGACTACAAACCGGCCGTCAGCGTAGGTTGCGGGCGTATAGTTATCGCCCTCGCTCCGCGTGAGATCAACCTTGTCAGAGCCATCCTCGTTGATGCGCAAGATGTTCAGCTTGTCACCTGCCATCGCCGAAAACACAATCCGCCCATTACCTGCCCACGCCATGCCATAGCTCAATCCTCCTCCCGAGAGAATTGAGGAGTGTGTCTGGTAATTGTCTGCGGCTTTAACCACGAACAATTCCCAGGGCCGGTCGATCCGCACGGTCGCGATGTTCTGACCAAAAACGCTTGCTCCCAGATACTCTGCCAGGTCGCTCGTTATTTTTTGACGGGTTCCGTCCGGATAACTGATCCGCCACAACTGGAAAGGGCTCGTAGCTTGATCTCGAGCGCTGATCACGAGACTACTCATGTCTTCCTGCCACGAGAGTTGAAGGATCGAGAACCATGACTGCGAACCGATAGACCGCTCTAATCCGGTCTTCAAGTCAAACGCGGTTAGGTCCACCTTGTAAATATCCTCGCTCCACGACCTCGTCGGACAAACAATCATGTTTCCATCGGGCGACCAGGCCAGACCGTAGATCGAGAACTTGTTGCTGCCGGTCCGAGTTGAGACCACGTGGTCATTTGATCCATCAATGGTCGACACTATCAGCGAGTAAACACCTGTCTTGTCGTCGAGCCTTACGAAGGCAAATCGATCCTGCTGTGGTGAAAAGCTTATAGGACTATCGACTCCGTCCTTGATTTTCACTGGCGAACTGCCCGGAAGTGCGAGTCGATAGAGAGTGCCTACGCCATTTTCTTTGCGAGTAAAAAATAGAAAATTGCTGTCGCGCGTAAAGGAGACGCCGAGGTATTCAACTTCAGCCGGAGGAATGACCGTATCCGAGGCAAACGTCGCGGTGTTGGTTATGACAAGTCGCTGTTTTCCATCCTTCAATTCCGCGTGGGCGATGAGCTTGCCGTCTGGAGAAATTGTCAAACAGATCGAACTTCCCTCGTTTGTGATCCGCTTCATTTCGATTGTCGAGACAGTACTTGGTGGATTGACAACTCTGCCAACGAAACGTACCAGCGTGGGAAGTAGCAGGAGAAAAACGAGAACTCCGGAAATGCCGGTGAACAGGGCAGCTTTCTTATGCGATCGGATTTCACTGAACAGAAAATCTGTCGTCAACAGTGCCTGTGTTTTTAGCCGGGTGAACAGGCCCGACGGTTCAATTCGACGTGTCTGTTGCTCGCTACCGCTAAACGCTGGGATGTTTGTCAGATCGACAGTCTGTCCATCCAGTTTGCTTCGCAACTCTTTTAGATCGGCAGCAAACTTTGAAATCGTTTGATATCTGCGATCGCGTTGTTTCTCCAGTGCCCGAGTGAGGACGAGACGAAGCTGAGCCGGAACATGATCGGGAAATTTCAACGGCACCGGCTGGCTGGCCAGGATAGCAGCAATGGAATCGTTGGAGCTCCGGGCTTCAAATGGCGTTGTGCCTATCAACATCTCATAAAGCACGACTCCCAAACTCCAGATATCAGATCGCTCATCAACCTGCGTCTCGCGCAACTGTTCCGGAGACATGTATTTCACCGTGCCCATCAGTGTCCCTGCTTCGGTTGGTACGTTGGCCCAGGATTCAGTCGGCACCGGCAGAATCTCCGTCAGTTTCGCAAGGCCGAAGTCAAGCACCTTCACGTAACCGTCGGGACGCAGCATTATGTTTTCGGGCTTGATATCGCGATGGACAATCCGTGAAGCGTGAGCGGTGGAGAGGGCCGTCGCCACTTGAATCGCGATGTTCAAAGCCTGTGGCACCGGGAGAGGGCCACGCACCAATTGTTCGCGGAGCGTTACCCCTTGGATGTACTCCATCGCGATGAAGTGACGGCCGCTCTCGGTTGTGCCCAACTCGTGAATTACACAAATGTTGGGATGATTGAGTGCGGAGGCAGCAAGCGCCTCCTGTTGAAAACGACTCACGCGGTTAGGATCGCCTGCGAACTGCGGTGAAATCAGTTTGATCGCGATCTTGCGACGTAACTTCGCGTCTTCGGCAAGATAGATCTGACCCATCCCTCCGGAACCCAGGGGACACAAAATCGTGTAATGACTGATTTTCTGACCGGCTGAAAATTCGGTTTCCGCCAAAATGCTGGCGGCAAACTCATACGCGGGCGCGCTTAGAAAATCTTCGTTGCTGGCGTCTGCGGTTAATAAAGCCTCAACCTCCTCGCGAATCGACGCATCGTCGCCGCAAGCTTCGTCGAGAAAGTTCGAACGTTCGGCTGCTGAAAGTCTTTGAGCCGATTCGAAAATCTCTTTTATCCGTTGCCAGGTGTCATGGGTGATCATGTCCGCTCGGGAGGTTAATTCCTTGTAGGTCTTTGACTAGTGACTAACGCGGAAACCGCGTCCTAAATCCCTCAGAAAGAATTCCCGGTCCTTGTCAGTTCGCGTTTCAAAAAGGCCTTGGCAATTCTCCACTCGCGCTCGACCGTAGCGTGCGATGTCTGCATAACTTCAGCGGTCTCTTGGATTGTCAGCCCGCCGAAAAACCGCAGGACTACAAGACGTGCCTGGCTCGGATCCAGCTTCTCGAGACGTTTCAGAACTTCATGGAGCGCCAGCAAATCCGCATCAGGCTGAGCGCCAAACGCAGCAATCTTTCCCAGCGACACGCAAAAACGACCGCCGCCACGTTTGTCCGTGTAATGCGCTCGGGCGTAATCCACCAGAATCCGACGCATCAATTGCGCCGCAACGCCGAAGAACTGGGAGCGGTTGAGCCAGTTTGTCCGATCTTGACCGAAAATCTTCAGATAAAGCTCATTGACTAACGCGGTAGGTTGCAGTGTGTGTTCGCGACGTTCACGGCGCAGATAAGCAACAGCCAGCCGGTGCAGGTCGTCGTACACCAGCGGAGTTAACTGCTCGAGGGCCTTTTCATCACCCTCATTCAACTTTCTCAGCAGTTGAGTGATGTTTTCAGACGAAGGCGTCGCCATTTGCTGCCCAAGCGAATCGATGTTCGAGAGTTTTGGTGAAGTGGGCGATCATCGAGGTTCCCACCGGCCCGATTCTAACACCTTGATAATATTATGAGGAATTTCTGAAAAAGATTTCGAAACTTTCGATCTTTTGAATCCCGCCCACGGCAGTGGGCGGATACTTCAAGTCCTTTCTATAAAACTCCCACCTCAAAGCTTCTCTAATACCGCCAAAGGAAGTTGGCGGATAGTTCGGTAAACAGTTGCGGACTTGAACGATCCGCCAACTTCCGTTGGCGGGATTCAAATTTCACGCATGCAGTTCGAAGTAGAAAGGACTTTAACGATCCGCCTACTGCCGTAGGCGGGATTCAAGAGTTTAGTTGGGTATGCGCCACTGCCGTGGAAGGAATTCGTAGCGAAAATTTTCTTTGAGGGAGTTTTGCCGCGGATCTCGCGTTTAGAACAAAACAAGGAGGGTCGAAGACGGTTAACGCTGAACCAACCAGATCTTCTCCTAACGCGACCGGGATCTGTGCGCGTGAACCCAGATTCACACAGGTTCAGCGTTGACCGACAAAGCCAAGCCAACACTCTTCTCACGAACTCCCCCCGCGACCAAAGCGGCGTTTTACGATCTCACCTCAAGCCGCTTTGTGCCTCAGGGGACGATGCGCCAGTTGTTGTTAGGTGTGATCGGAATCTTCTTGTTGCGCTCAACCCAATCGATAATCAACTCGCGAATCTCCTCGCTCGAACGGTAGACGACCGGGGCGTTCTTGTACATGTCGTAACCACCGCCGCCGTTGACTCGATAATTGTTCGTAGCGAGACGAAGCTTTCGCGTCGGCGCGAGCGGTTGACCACGAAAACGAAGGTTCTGAATTCGTTGACCAACCGGCTTCGAGATGTCGAGCTCGTAAGTAACACCTTCGGCGATGTCGAAGTTGTAGGCCGGAATCTTTTCGTCGATGAGGTCGCGGGGCGACTTGCCGGGCTCGTAAGTCTTGAAATACTTCGCTGAGTGTTCCAGTGCGTCCTTTAGCTGCTGTCCCGTGACCTCCAACACTGCGAGCGTGTTTTCGTAAACGTAAAGTCCGGCGATGTCGCGAACACTCACCGGCCCTTTCGCGATGCGCGCTTCCGAGTTGAAGCTCGCCACCATTGAGACGTCTGCTTTGCCGGCCTCGAGCTGAACCTTCTGAATCAAATCCAGTATTGCCGTATCGCGAAAACGCGCTTCACGGGCAGTCAACTCTTCCGGCGATTCACCAATCACTCGCGACAGCCAGCCCTGCGTTTCGCGATCGTAAGGCTCCGCCAGCGAAACAACCTCCGGATCCGGTTCGACACGATCGTCAGCCGGAATCGTTCGCGCTGATTTTGCGTACATGCGCCAACCACTGCCGGCTCGTTGCAGATACAGATCGGCGCGTGCGAGATGGCGGCCCCAGTGATTGGCTTGAGTCAACAACACGCCGTTGATGTAAAGCGACGGCACGTCGCGATGAGTGTGGCCCATGAAGATGACATCAACGCCCGGCACTTCTTTCGCGATCGTGATCGCTTCGTTCTCGTGCGGCACCTGCCCGGGACTCACTTCACCCGTGCGCAGGTCTTCGCCGAGTCCCATGTGCATCGCGATAACGACGACGTCGGCTTTCTCCTGCTCGCGCAGAATCGGCACCCACTTGCGTGCTTCGGCAACCGGCTCGTGAAACTCCAGACCAGCGTAGTTTGGTGGATTATCCCAGTTGGGAATGCCGGGAGTTGTCAGTCCGAGTATTCCGATCCGAACGCCCGCAACTTCCTTCACGATGTATGGCTTGTAGTGCGTTTGCTTTGTGCCTTTGTCGTAAGTGTTTGCGGAGAGCCAGGGAAACTTCGCCTCGCTGCGGGCTTTCTCCAGGACTTTCAGACCAAAGTTATATTCGTGATTACCGACCGTCATCGAGTCGTAGTTCAGCGAACTCATCACGAGCATCATCGGATCGGGTGGCTGGTTGTTTTTGCGGCCGTGAAACGATTCGAGAGGCGAGCCCTGAATGGTGTCGCCCGAGTCGATCAGCACAACGTTTGACTGCTCTTTGCGGACGCGTTTGATCAAGGTCGCGATCTTCGCGATGCCGCGGTTGTCGGGTTTGTTGGTGTAATAGTCTATGGGCAGGATGTTGCCGTGCAGATCGGTGGTGCCGAGTATCGTGATCTGAACCCGGTCAGGCGCAAAGCTTCGCCCGACAAGAACGAGGGCGAGCATGATTACCAGAGTTGAGAGGGAGTAAATGAAGGGCGAAATTATGCGGTTCTTCATAAGTTAAGCGCGTGGACTGCAATCTGCGTTCATCTGCGTAGTCTGTGGTTGTTAGCTTAGACCAAAATACCTTATGGTATCCACAGATTACACAGATTGATTAATAGAATCTGCGCATTAATAAATGGAATCTGCGTAATCTGTGGACAAGAACATGTCGGAAATTGATTGCGAATGGATAGCTTAGTCACTTCAAACATTCGCCAACGGCCCATTCGCACGCTCGTCAGCGTCGCCGGAGTCGCCCTCGGCGTCAGTCTCATAATGCTCTTCACCGGGCTGGCGCGTGGTATGTCAAACGACTTGCAGCGTCGTGCCTCGAATGTCCGGGCCGAGTTGATCTTCATGCGTCCCGGCGCTTTCCTTTTGACTTCCTCCACTGCAAATCTCGACACGCGATATGCCGACCGTTTGAAGCAGATCGAAGGCGTACAGGATGCGCTGCCCGTGATTCGCCACTTCATCCAGGGCAGCAAAGGAATCGGTATCGAGCAAATCGATGGCGTCAACTGGGACGGGTATGCGCAGATGAATGGCATCAACATGGTCGCCGGACGCGGACCGCAAGGCCTTAACGAAGTGGTCATTGACGAAACTAAAGCGCGTATGGGCAACTACCACGTGGGCGACATCCTCAAGCCCTTCAACACTGACGAGTATCGCATCGCGGGGATCTATTCACCTGAATCAGGTCCACGCGTGAAGGTGTCGCTTGAGGCGATGCAAAAGTTTCTCGAAGTTGAAAACAAGTGCACGTTCATCTTCATAAAGCTCAAGAACCCGGATCAGTTGTCGGAAGTTGCAAAGCGAATTGATGCGGAGTTACCGGGCAACATGATTCAGCCGACACGCGACGTGTTCACGAGTTTTGAAAAGACGATTCCTTACCTCAGCGTGTTTCTGCGCGCGCTGGTCGGACTCGCGGCGGTGGTGAGCTCGCTCGTGGTGATGCTCGCGATGTACACGACGATCACCGAGCGCACGCGCGAGATCGGGATTTTGAAAGCGATGGGTGCGTCGCGTGGTTACATTGTCGGGATCATCGAAAAGGAAGCGATACTGATCAGCATCATCGGATTGATCGCAGGTTTTGCGATTTCGCTTGTGGCGGGGTATCTGATTCACAAAGCGTACGGGCTGGTTTTTGAATACAGTTGGTCGTGGGCGAGTGTCGCGGCGGCGATTGGTGTGATCGGCGGAATCGTGGGAGCGCTCTATCCAGCCTGGCGCGCCTCAAACCTCGACCCGGTCAATGCTCTGGCGTATGAATAATCCGCGTTAATCCGTGGCCCTTCTTCCAAATAAGTAACAGCCCGATCGCGGCCCAGAAGATGTCGCGTCCTTTCCTCACGATCGCGAGTGTTACTCCAACGTCTTTCGCGAATCCAAGGACTTTCGACACCGAACCGGTCCCACCTTCATCCACACCTGCTCGGAGCGGAATAAACTTAAACGCCACATTAATAATTCGATTCACCGATTCGAGAATGAAGGCCTGAGTAAGCGTCGGCGTGACCGGGCTGATGAACCAAAGCGTCACGAAGATCTCCAACACTCCCGCGATGTGAAAACACATGTCGAGGGCAAAGATCGAAATAAAGCTGCGCTGGCTGCTGGCGTAAAAACCATAAACACGATTCTCGAGTGATTCAGCACGCGGCTTCAACTTGTCGACAAACTTCCGCGCCATACCGCGATCGCCGAGATATCCAAGCGCGCCGCTGAGAAACTTCGCCTGACGGCGGATGATCAAATAAATAAGCGGAAGGATCAGAAGCGTCGTGACGAGCGCGCCAATACTCGCGTAGCGCAAACCCTTCGGTAACGAAAAAGTCAGTAAGAGTGTCGCAGTGCCGGCAAAGATGAAGAGCGTTACCGAAAGCGCGTAAAAAATATTCTCGATGGCGAGTGCTGACAAACCAACCATCAGAGGCACGCGATCTTTCACGAAAACCGCCTTTGACGGTTCGCTCACAGCCGCGCTGATGAATGGGATGATGTTGCCGAGTGCGTCGCCCATCAGCCGGGCGGCGAATGCACTTCGAAAAGGAAGTCGATGCGGCGGTTCGATGCAGCGGGTCCAGGCAAGCGCGCGGACGATGTAGCGAAGGCTGGAAATGGCGAGAATGAGAACGAAGCCGGCGCCGAGTCGCTGAATGCGTGCGACGATCTCGCCGACGCCCGCGTGGCTCACGAAGTAGGCAAATAGAATCAGGCCCAAAAGACCGAAGATGATCCCAAGTGGAGCAAATCTCCTGCTCCTGCTTTGGTTTTCAGTCAAAACATCGTTCGGCATCACGGTTGGTACCAATCACGTGCAACAACTGTACCTTCACATCAGTTGGACAGGATTTACAAGATTATTCAGGATTGTCCAAACTGATTTATGTCACTTCATTTTGTGCCCATTTGTGGCTTGGTTTATGATGACACGTTCCATTCCGACAACGGTAAACCGAACATTCAAACCATGAGTCAATCCCAAACAGCCATGACACAACCTTCAGCGAGCCCACTAACCACACTTTCTGAAGACGAGACAATGTTTCGCGCCAGCGTTCGCGAATTTGCCGAAGGCGAGATACGCCCGCGCGTCGAGCACATGGATGAAGCCGCGAAACTCGATCCGGCGATCATCAAGCAGTGTTTCGGCCTCGGATTGATGGGCATCGAAACGCCGGAAGAATTCGGCGGCGCGGGTGCAAACTTTTTCACTGCCATTCTCGCGGTTGAAGAGTTGTCGCGGGTTGACGCCTCGGTCGGAGTCTTTGTCGACGTTCAAAATACTCTCGTCAATAACGCCTTCATCCGTTGGGGCACTCCGGATCAGAAAAAGACCTACCTGACAAAACTCGCCGCTGAAAGCGTCGGTGCTTATGCGTTGAGCGAACCCGGATCAGGCTCCGACGCGTTTGCGATGCAGACGCGCGCAGTCGAGAAAGACGATCACTACGTGCTGAACGGCCGCAAGCTTTGGATCACGAACGGCATCGAGGCTGACATCTTCGTTCTGTTCGCGAATGCGAATCCGGAGGCTGGCTATCGCGGCATCACAGCATTCATCGTCGAAAAAAGTTTTCCAGGTTTCTCGATCGGGAAGAAGGAGAACAAGCTAGGCATCCGCGCGTCGTCAACCGTCGAGCTGATTCTCGAAGACTGCAAGGTGCCAAAAGAGAACGTGCTCGGCGAATCGGGCAAGGGCTACAAGATCTCGATCGAGACACTTAACGAAGGACGCATCGGCATCGGCGCACAAATGATCGGCATCGCCACCGGCGCGCTGGAAAGTGCAATTGGTTACACGGCCGAGCGACAACAGTTTGGTAAATCGATCAATCAGTTTCAGGGCGTTCAATTTCAACTGGCGGAGATGGCCACGGAACTCGAAGCCGCGCGTCTGATGGTTTACAACGCGGCGCGCATGAAAGACGCCGGCATCAACTTCGTCAAAGAAGCGGCGATGGCGAAACTCTACTCGTCGCGTGTCGCCGAGCGCGTGAGTTCGAAGGCGATCGAGTTATACGGCGGTTATGGTTACGTGAAGGATTATCCGGTTGAGAAATACTGGCGCGATTCTAAGATTGGTGCGATATATGAGGGCACCTCAAACATGCAACTGCAGACGATCGCGAAACTCATCATCGGGAAATAAGTCCCAAAATCCTTTTGTGCCTTCTTGTGGCAGCAAAATATGAATACTGATACTAAAGTTTTGAAACTCGTTCGGAAGTCGGATGCAACCGAAGCTCCTGAACACGAGTTACCGGATCACAAGCTGCTGATCGAGATGTATCGCACGATGTACATGTCGCGACGTCTCGACGACAAAGAGATTCAACTCAAACCTCAGAATCGAATCTTCTTCCAGATCAGCGGCGCCGGACACGAGGCTGTATTGGTCGCGGCGGGAGTAGTGCTGAAACCAGGTTACGACTGGTTTTACCCGTACTATCGCGACCGCGCTCTTTGTTTGCAGCTCGGCATGACGCCTTTGGAGATGTTGCTTTCCGCAGTAGGCGCCGAAGCCGATCCCAATTCACATGGACGCCAGATGCCATCGCACTGGGGTCACAAGAAACTGAATATCGTCTCGCAGTCTTCTCCAACCGGAACGCAACTACTACAGGCTGTCGGCTGTGCCGAAGCCAGTTATCGTTACAATCTGATCCCCGAACTCCAGAAACGAATTTCAAACTTCCGCAACGACGAAGTGACTTACGTTTCACTCGGCGACGGCACCAGCAGCGAAGGCGAGTTTTGGGAAGCACTCAACACCGCTTCAAATCTGAAACTGCCGGTCGTGTTTCTCCTCGAAGATAACGGCTACGCGATCAGTGTTCCGGTTGAAGTGCAAACAGCGGGCGGTGACGTCTCCAGGCTGATCGAGAATTTTCCGTCGCTTTACGTGCAACGTTGCGATGGCACGGACGCGCTTGAATCCCTCGAAGTGATGCGGCGCGCGGTCGACTACTGTCGTCAGCGAAAAGGCCCGGCGTTCGTCCACGCAAAAGTTATTCGACCGTATTCACACTCGCTTTCAGACGACGAAAAGCTTTATCGACCTGATGAGGAACGCGCCACCGATGCCGAGCGCGATCCGGTGAAGCGTTTCGGCGCGTTGCTGATCGACGAGGGCGTGCTCGATCAGGACGAGCTCCAACAGATCAAAGACGAGGTCGATCGCATCATCAACGAAGCGACAGACGTGGCTTTATCGAGCGAACAGCCGGCTCGGGATACGGTGATGAGGTACATCTACTCGCCCGATGTCGATCCCTGTTCAAAAGAGTTCGACACCGAGGACGGCGTTCAGCTTTCGGGGAATCCGGGCACGATGGTTGACCTGATCAATCGTTGTCTCGACACGGAGATGGCGCACGATCCGCGCATCGTCGTGTTTGGCGAAGACGTCGCCGATTGTTCGCGCGAACAGTATCTTGACGATGTCAAAGGCAAGGGCGGCGTTTTCAAAGTCACTGCTAATCTACAACGCAAGTATGGCAGTGCGCGCGTCTTCAATTCGCCGCTGGCGGAAGCAAACATCGTCGGGCGCGCGATCGGAATGGCGACGCGCGGGCTCAAACCGGTAGTTGAGATCCAGTTCTTCGATTACATCTGGCCCGCGATGCACCAGATCCGCAACGAGCTGGCGTTGCTACGCTGGCGCTCCGGAAATGAGTGGAAGTCGCCTGTCGTCATGCGCGTGCCGATCGGTGGTTATCTAAAAGGCGGCGCTGTTTACCACTCACAGTCGGGTGTGTCGACATTCACCCAAATTCCGGGTTTGCGAGTGATCTATCCGTCGAATGCGCTCGATGCGAACGGACTATTGCGCACGGCGATACGCAGCGACGATCCCGTTCTCTTTCTCGAGCACAAGCATCTTTATCGACAGGCATACAACAAGTCGCAGTATCCGACTGACGACTTCATGATTCCGTTCGGCAAAGCGAAGAAAGTCCGCGAAGGCACGGATATCTCGATCATCACGTACGGCGCGCTCGTGCAACGCTCACTCGTCGCGGCGAAGAAGATGGAGCAGGAAGGTGTCAGTGTCGAGATCATCGATCTTCGCAGTCTCATGCCGTTTGACTGGAACGCAATCGCTGAGAGTGTAAAGAAAACTAATCGAGTGATCGTCGCGCATGAAGATACCCTCTCGTTTGGATATGGCGCAGAGATAGCAGCGCGGATCACGGACGAGTTGTTCGAGTATCTCGATGCACCGGTGAAGCGTGTGTGCGCGCTCGATAGCTTTGTCGCGTACGCGCCACAGCTTGAAGATGCGATCCTGCCGCAGGTCTCTGATGTAGCCAACGCGATCTCAGAGTTGAAAAATTATTGACAAACTTTAGCCACAGATTACACGGATTTTTATCCGTGTTATCCGTGGCTCAGTTCCCTCACCGTACATACCTGTATTGTTCTGTTTCGTAGATCAGTCCAACTCCATCTAATTCCCTACATCTTTAGCTGGCATAAGTCTTGCCAAATCTCCATTTAGCTTCCCCCGACGTTCGACAATTAATCGCGATTGATTAGACACAAGGGAGGTACAACTGATGAGCAAGCACGTATTGAGCGTATTGGGCGCTGCGATTCTGACTCTCGCAATTGCTTCGATTGCTCTCGCACAAACGACAACCGTTACCAAGACGGTGCAGAACCCCGACGGCACTTACACGATCATCGAGTATCCCGTAAAGAAAGAAGTAACAGTAGCCCTGACCCCAATCAATGTAACCGGCGCAAAGGGAGTGGCCACCATTCTTCGTGATGACGATGGGACCAGGATCAAACTGAATCTTACGAATGTTCCCGCAGATCTTTCTGCGATGACTCTTTATGCGGTCGATGACAAAGGCGTAGTTACAGCGCTCGGTCCCGTGGCCATTACAAATGGTGTCGGAACACTCGAGGCAGCCACGCCGCTTTCGAGGTTCATGCTTGTTGCTGCGCCCGAGCCAGCTCTGACGGCATACGATGCAAATACCAAAGTACTCTTCCGGAGTGCAGTGCCCGAAGGCTTCACGGTTATTCCGTTGACCGCTGCCACAGGTGAGACTGTTGCAGCAGTCGCGGCCCCAGCGGCGGTTGTCGCGGCCCCAGCGGCAGTTGTCGCAGCGCCAGGAGCAGTTGTGACACCCACGACAACAGTAACCACAACTCCAGGAGCGGTAATCGACACCACCGGTGGTAAAACAACCGTCGTCGTTCCGATGACGCAAACGACAACGACTTACACGGCGCCATTGCTCAATATCCCGGCTTATAAAAAAGGCGATGACACCAAAATCAAAGTAGATTTCAGTGGCGCTCTCCAGGGTGCACGCGCAAACGTCTTCATCACGCCGCATAAGGGCGGCCCGACCGAGATCAGAATGCGTTTCCACGACCTGAAGGAGGCACCTGCGGGTCAGAGCTTTATTCTTTGGGCCGTTTCACCTGATAACACATTCACCAAGCTAGGCCAGGTTGTGAATGTGAAGGACCGCAACGAAGCGGAAATCAGGTCAGAGACGACGTTGGCGGATTTCGGCCTGGTAATCACGCTGGAAAGCGCTGTGGGCGCAATTCCGGTCGGACCGGCTGTCGGAACGATTCACATCATTCCGTAACTGACTACTTCATTCCACGGATTACGCAGATTCAGTTCTGCGTAATCTGTGGAATCCTTTTTCCTTGTCAAAATCTTCACAAAAAACTTCCACTCCGTGACGATCTTGCGTTAATATGTTGCGCCTGAGTTGCGACGCGCACCTCAGGTCTCCCGACGAGGCTCCAGTTCGAGCTGCTCACTTTTGCCAATTTAGCGACGAGATCCCCTGCCCGTGATCCCCTTTCACGCGCCGAAGTTCTCCGTTTTTGTTGGGTTAACGACAATGAACAAGAGAAGTTACCTCCGCTTGGCTCTCCCCGTATCAATTCTCCCTGTATTGATTGTCCTCTCTACTGCTGCGCACGCGCGCGGGCAGGAAAACCTTCCGGCCCTTGTAAAGCGGGTAAAACCGGCCGTAGTAGCCATCGCGACGTACGACGCGAGTGGCGAAGCACTGATGACCGGCAGCGGTTTCTTTCTGCGTCCTGGGCAGGTGGTGACAAACCTGCACGTTATTCGCGGTGCGGCTCGAGCTGAGATCAAGACTCTCGATGGTAAAGGAAAAATCTTTCCGATAGGCGGCACACTCGCAATCGATGAGGAAGGCGATCTGGCGTTGCTGAGTGTCGAAACGCCGACCGAACGGCCCAGGAGCACCGAGTTGGCGAGCGAGCTGCCCGACGAAGGCGAGCCGATCTTCGTGATTGGAAATCCGCTCAAGCTCGAGGGTTCAGTGAGCGACGGGATCGTTTCGGCAGTACGCGAAGTTCCGAACAGCTATCGAATCATTCAAATCACAGCCCCGATTTCGCACGGCAACAGCGGCAGTCCGGTGTTCAACTTGAAAGGACAGGTGCTCGGCGTCGTGACCATCAAAGTCACGAATGGTCAGAACATCAATCTCGCGATTGCCGCGGCGCGAGTGGCTCAGTTGACGGCCGGCAAACTCCAGCCGTTGTCGGAGCTCGCGCTGAAAGGCAAAGGCGACGTGGCGGAAGCGTTGTACAAATCCGGATTGGACTCGCTCTGGCTCGGGAATTACGACAACGCGCTTGGCTACTTTGAGAACGCGGCGAACAAGAATCCGAAGCGAGCTGAAACGTGGGTGCAGGTTGGTTATTGCCGCGTGAAGCAGGGCAAAGCGCAGGATGCGATCCGCGCTTATCAACAGGCGTTGCAGCTCAAGCCGATGGATGTAGACATACGCAATAAACTCGGCGACGCTTATTACTATTCCGGCCGGCTGCGCGAAGCGATTGATGAGTACACAGAAGCCGCGCGCTTGCGTCCGGACAATGCTGAGACTTTTTACAATTTAGCGATTGCGTATTCCGATAGTGGAAATCCGAGTATGGCCGCGACGAACGCGCGGATCCTGCAGAAACTCGATCCGAAGCTATACGAGAAGTATTTGCGCGAGACGATGTAGAGAGGATTTCTCACGCAACGACGCAACGGCGCAACGAAGACCCTTCGGGTGCCGGAGGTCTTTCCGTTGCGCCGTTGCGTCGTTGCGTGAGAAATCTTCTTTTAGTCTTTATTCCCCTGTGTGACCAGTGAATACGCCTTCATCGACACTCTTCGGATTGCCCAACACCACGAATCGAATATTCTTCATGTACTTCTGCGAGACGCGCTGAATATCCGCCGGCGTGACTGCCGTTAGTCGCTCCAGGAAGTTAACCGAATTTCGCCAGCCTCCGCCGATCAATTCATACTGCGCCAACTCACCAGCCTGCGCTGCATTCGTCTCTTGCCCGAGGTAGTAAGTCGTCAAATACTGCGCAATCACCGCGTGAATGTCGTCCGACCCGACCGGCTCATTCTGCAACCGCGCAATCTCACTCAACATCACGCGAATCGATTGATTCGCATCAACCGCAGTAACGTACAACCCACCGACATTCGCCGCCTGCGTTCGCAGAAACGCATCCGGCGCGTACGACAGATTTCGTTTCACGCGCACTTCTTCGAACACGCGATCGCGTAACAGCGAGCTCGCGATCCGCATCGCGTAAATGTCAGGCGACGTCAACGACGGCGCGGTGAACAATCCCTGGACGTAGTTTGTCGGCAGATCGCGAGGCGTGACTTCAACCGACGACTTGTCGAACGCCAGTTGCGGGATCGTTTCTGCTTTGTAAGTGCCACGCGGCAACTTGCCAAAACTCGCCGTCACCAATTCCTTTACATCACTGGGATTCAGATCGCCGACGATCACCAGCAACAACCGCGAAGTCTCCATCAACTTCGCGTGATACGCACGCAGATCCTCCGGCGTCAACTTCCCAACCGATTCCACCGTGCCGTTGGTATTGTTCAGATACGGATGACCGGCATAGGCAACACGCTCCTGCAACTTTTGCAGATAAACGTCGGGATTGTCTGTGTCGTCGCTGAGCGAAACAACCTGTCGCTGCTGGACGAGCGCGACGTCTTCTTTGGTAAATGACGGCCGCAAAACAACGTCGCTGAAGATCTGCCACGAGCGCTCAAAGTGCATGCGAGTGGTAGCGAGTGAAAGCACTGAGTAATCGTTGTTTGAACTGCTTCCGATCACAGTGCCCATGCGCGACAATTCGTTGCGCATACGGTCGCGTGGAAAGTTCGTCGTTGCTTCAGTCGCGACGCTGAGCATCAACGTTTCGATACCGGCATTTTGCGAGTTAATGTTCGCAGCGCCACCACGAATGAATAGCCCCGCAGCGACTGTCAAACTTCCCTCACGTCGCTTCAAAAGCACTTTCAACCCGTTAACATCAAACTCACTGACAAGCGCCGCCTGATTGGCTACTACACTCTGGATCGACTGTTGTGCCTGCGCCTGTGGCGTGGCGACTGGCCCATGCGGCGTCCCTTGTTGCGCTTGCGCAGAACCGATACTGACAACAAACAAGATTGCGATCAGCAACGAGTGGCGGAATGATTTCACGAGATTAGACATACCCGATTTCTCTTCAAACTGATTCATAAATTGACTCACTATCGTTGCCGGCGTTTTACTGCCCCATTAACTCTTCCGGTTGAATTTTGATCCGCGCTTGCGCTTCATTGGACATTAAAGCGAGACCGATGTGGGGCTTGCCTTGAATGTAGGTTGTGATGTAGCGGCTGATATCGGCGCGAGAAGTGGTGCGCAACCTTGGCAGGTAACCGCGGAAGTATTCGAGTCCCGTCGATGCCCACCAGAAACTTAGCGTGTGCGTGTAGTCACTCAACTTCTCACGCGAATAGAGGTCGTCGGCTTCGAGCAGTGCTTTCGCACTCTCGAGTTGTTCGTCGGTGTAGTAGTCCTTGTCGTTGAAGTGTGCGACTTCTTCGTAGAGCGCTTTGATCACCGCTCGTGCTTTGTCGGGAGTTGTTTGCGCGATAAGCGCGATGGGTCCAACGTTGCGTTGCGTGTAGTAACTCAAATCGACGCCGGTCACCAAACCCGTGTCGACGAGGTTTCGCTGAAACCTCGAATTCGGTTGTCGCAGGATGAAAGAAAAGACGTCCGCAGCGTAAGTCGCCGGGTTGTCTTTGCCGATCGAAGGGCCCTGCCATCCGATGTTGATAAGGACGTTCTGGACCGGCTGTTGAATCACGAGGCCTTCGCTCTTCGTCAACGGCGGATGTTCGACGAGCGGAAACTCAACAAACGGATCCTTTTCGCGCTTGGGCCAGTCGCCGTAAAACTCCTGCGCCATTTTCATCACGTCGGTCGGGTTTACATCACCCGTCAAAACGAGCGCAGAGTTGTTCGGGACGTAGTAGCGCTGTTGAATCAGGCGCATCATGTCCGTCGTCGCTCCGCCGACAGTTTCGCGATTACCGAGCGGGTTTTTACGGCTCGTGTATTTAGAGAAGAGCCGGTTGTTCATCTCCTTGCTCAGATAAAAGAACGGGTTCGACTCGTTGCGGTCGATCTCGCCGATCACCACCTGTTTCTCTCGACTAAACTCGCGCTCGTCAAACAACGGATAACGAGTCGCGTCTTTCATGAACTGCATCGCGGTGCGAATGTTTGGACTCGTGGTGGTGAAGTAGTAATCAACCACTTCTTCACGCGTAGTGCCGTTGTAGGCAATACCCATTTGCCCGATCGTGCGCAGGTAATCCTCGGCGTTCGCGATGGCGCGGTTTTGCTTGAAGAACATGTGCTCGTACAAGTGCGAGAGCCCGTTCAGCTCAGGCGGCTCCGTGTAAGAACCGTTTTTCACTGCGAGCTCAATCGTGACGAGCGGAATCGAGTGATCTTCAAGAATGATTACTTCCAACCCGTTGGGAAGCACCTGGCTGAAAATCTTTGCTTCCGGAAGTCGCGCGGGCGCGGGTGCCGGAGCCGCTGTAGTCGGCTTTGGCGCCCGTTGTTGCAGCGGCAGAATCCGAGCCGACAACGTGGACGGCGATAGCAGGGTTAAAAGAATTAAAAAGACAAGCGAGCGACGTTTCACTGATAACTCCATATGCTGCAGATTGATGTTAGTCGAGGGGAAAAGGTTATCTTGACGGTCGAAAAATGTACAGGAAGCGCGCTTTCATCCACAGATTACACAGATTGATTCATAAATCTGCGTAATCTGTGGATACAATCTCACTTCTTTCTACTGACAATCGTGCGCGCTTTTTGACGGAGGGCGGTTCGGTAAGCGGCTGCGTCGGTGCCTGCCGCGTTTGAGAGCCATTGAATTCGCGGCGTCCCGCGCGGGGTCGTTTCGCCGGTCATCTGCATTGAGTAGGTGCGTTTGTCGTTCGGCACAAACAAAATGAACCGTCTGAGGCTACGGTTCTCAGTCGAATCTCTTCCGCTGAACAGCAATTCCTGATAGCCATCTTCATCGGCGTCAACTAGCTCGGCGCTCCAGCTCGCGTGAGTAAAACCTGCCGCATCGAGTTTGCCCTGGCCAGTTTGGCGAAACTTGCCATCGCGTTTCTGAAGCAGAAGAAAATTGGTCGTGCCTGATTTTCGTTGACTGTTCACGACGACAATCGCGGGTCCCGAGTCAGTGTCGACGATTTCCAGATCGCCAACCGCACCACGCGCAAACTTCGCTGCGATCCTGCGCGCCTGTTCGAGTGATAACTGTTCAACTGGAGCCGGGCTTTCCGACGATGCCGTGGCGCCTCCGGATGGGGCCACGTCGTTACGGTAGGAAACCGGCGTCATGCGCATCTGCGACGATGCGACAGGAAGTGCGTTGTTGGGAATGCGCGGATCAGGCGCGCTCTCTCCGGTGTATCCCCACGCCAGCAGGGCGCCAAACGTGGTCACCAGAATCAACGGCGCACCAACACGAAACAGAATACTGCGTCCGGCATCGGCAGCCGCGACCATCGCCGAGAGCGGTTCCATGTCCGGCACAGTGTCCGTGCGCACCAGGCTGCGTTCAAGGAGCGCTTTCGCCATTGCCGCAGTTCGCGGTCGATCCTCAGGACGTTTGGCGAGCAACGAATGAACGGCGAGAGCGAGCGAACGCGGAATGTCTTGTCTCAAACGCGGCAAAGGCGGCGCTGCGGCTGTCGCCTGTTTCACAAGCAAAGCCGATTGCAGCGGATCGATAAATGGAGGTCGTCCGGCGAGCATTTCGTACAACAAAACGCCGAGGCTGTAGAGATCGCTGCGCGCTCCGATGCGCTGTCCCAAACACTGCTCGGGCGACATGTAACGGGGGGTTCCGACCAGTTGACCCGAGCCCGTGCTGGCGTGTGTTGCAGTTGATTCAGCCGATGACGCTAAAACTTTCGCGACGCCAAAATCGAGCACACAAACGCCCCACTTGCCGAGCAGAATGTTTGAAGGTTTCAAGTCGCGATGGACGATCCCGAGGCGATGTGCTTCTTCGAGAACGTCACAGATTTGCGTTGCGATACTGACTGATTTTGAGAAAGAGAAACGACCTTCGCGTGCGAGCGCCTGTGAAAGCGTCTCGCCTTCGACAAACTCCATCACGATGAAATGTCGCCCGTCGGGTAGATTTCCGGCGTCGAAGATCATCGCGGCGTTCGGATGGCGCAACTTGGCCATCGTTCTCGCTTCGCGCAGGAACCGATCGGCTACGTCGGCGTCGCCGGCGAATTCACGTCTGATGATTTTGACCGCGACAGGGCGCTCCAGATCGAGATGCGTGGCAAGGTAAACGGTGCCCATGCCACCGGTTCCAATCTCGCGCTCTATTCTGAATCTGCCGGCGATAAATTGGGGGACATCCATATAGGACCTTCCTTCGGGTTAAAAGGTCGAAGTCCGCTGCTCTTTTTGAGTGGTTTAGGGGGAAGAGACGGGCTAGTCTAGCATAAAGTTAGCTGCGGATGACACGGATAAAAATCGGATTTGTAATCCGTGTTATCTGTGGCTACTTGTCCAAGCCAGGATGAATTCCGGGTACATTCGGGATCCAAAACATCTGCCCGTTGATCTCGAGACTGCGGAGTCCGTGTTTCGGCAGATCCTTTTCCTTCAAACCGAGGAAGGTGAAGTGTGGCAAGTCGCTCAGGACGGTTTGAAACCAACCGTGTTTCGCCATGATTTCGCGTATGCGCGGATTCTCAAACTCATTCACATCAAACGCCAGCATTGCGATGTGTTGCGACGCGCCCGGCGCGGCTATCGAATACAGGATCGACTTGGAAAGATCTTTACTGAAGTAAATCCCGGTCTTTTCGAGCTCCAGGACTTCGGCAACTTGTTGTGACAGCGGCAAACCGCGTAACCGCGTGACCTGCGCCGGCGTGAGACGTCCCTGGCCCTGCCAGTAGTCGAGCGCCGGCTCAAAACGCGAGTTCCAAAGGCGCACGCTATCTTCGTAATTCCGTCGCCCTGCCTCTGCGCCGTCGCGCGGAGTGATATCGAGCCCCTCTTTCTGCGCGTCTTCGCGGGCTTTTTTCAGTTTCTTCATCGCCTCGGGTTGCAGCTCAACCTCGTCGTACCCGATTTTTTCGACGTCCCATCCGGCATCGTCCTGAAACTTCGTCACCTGATCTTCGGTGGTGAATACGCAGACGGGTGGCGGCGTTACTTTCTTATCCGCGACGAAGATCGCGCCATATTCTTCGAGGATTCGCTTGGAGACGGGATCGGAGGAAGGACAAATCGCCTCTAGTTTCGCTTTCCGCTTTTTGAGGGCTTTCCCAAGCGCTTCGTAGAATGGGGTTGATTCGTTGCCGTCGTTCAATGACATGTTTTTCAGTGCTGGTATCGCCCCTGGTATCGCCCCGCTTGCGACGGTTCTCCAGATCACTAGCAAAATCAGAGTTGTAAAGGCACGACTTGATCTACTAAAAGCCAGACGACCCTCCAAAAGCGCAAACGATGATAGTGGGGGCGGATTGAGACGGTCAACCGCGTATCCACAGATTCCTCAGATTTTATGGTGTAATCTGTGGATATGAGTACCGCCAACCTTTTTTCCGAATTGGTTGCAACCTACCGCAAACATGGATGGGAGTTGCGGAGCGCGCTGCTGCAACCGTCGACCCGCGCTGAGCTGAATTCGCAACTGGCTGCGGTAACAGTCAAAGACGCTGAATTCGATGCCTTGTGGTTTTCGCGTCCGTCACACAACAACCGCGAAGCGTGGGAACTCCGGCTGCTCGCGCAGACTCAGTACGCGTTGTTTGAGACGTTTGAGGCTGACGAAACGGAAGAAGATCGTGAAGATGTGAAACGTGAGATGGAAGCGCGACTCAGAGAATACTTATCTGGAATCCGTTCTTCATCTGTGTAATCTGTGGTTACTGCTTGCCCATCTTCACTGGAATCTCGATTTTCTGAAACTTATTATCGGCGACCGGTTTGGGTTCCTTGGGAGCTTCGGCATCGTCATTCTGCGGCTCTTCACTCTCAGCCGGACCACGCATCACAACCAGTTTCACGGTGCTGTAAGGCAACGAACGTTTCACACGCATCAGGAATTCATCGCTCGTGCGAATCGGCACACCATCAAACTCAACGACGATATCGCCTTGTTTAATTCCAGCCATATCTGCCGGACGACTGCGCAGGACTGTTCCGAGTTTGACGCCATACAGCGAAGTTCCCGGAACCTGTACTCGTTCGGCGTCGCCCTGTTCATAACCAAAATGAGCACGACCTTCGGGACGTCTATCAAAGTCGCGATTCAGTCGCTTCTCGTCGTCGGCTGAGATCGTGGTTAGCTTAGTCGCTTTCTTTTCACCGTCTCGCAGGTATTCAACGTCGATTGTCTTTCCGATCGGAGTTTTCGTCATCAGGTCGTCGAGCTGGTCTTCATTTTCGACCTTTTGACCGTCGACACTGACAAGGAGATCGCCGCCAATCAAACCCGCTTTGTCTGCGGGTCCGTTGGGAATACCAGAGCTTTCGATACTCACACCTTCGTCTGTTTGATCGTAACGGGCGCCGATGACAGCTCTAACGACTGGCGCGCGATTGATAATCGTGTTGTTCCGCAACGGAGACACGAGTGCCGTGAAACCGGCTGCAACCACGAAAAACACGAGCAGCCCAACGAAGATCCACGACATGCCGCTGAGGCGACGCTTTTTTTTCGCCGGAGCCGAGGGAACAATTGGCCCTGAGACATCGGTCGCGGTGTAACCTCCCAATTCGGAAGTCAGACGAAACCCGCAATTTCGACAGAAACGGAGTTCAGATGGCATTGGGGAATGGCAGTTCGAGCAAATCGTTTGATTTGCCGGTGCGGCCATGTGCATTGTCACTTCTGCATCGTCTGACATCGGAGGATCACCTATCTTTTAGAGTTTAGGCGAAGAATACACGGACAGGTTTCTATACGCCAAATAATGTTTTCCGGTTGCATTGCCTGCCTCGGATAGACTTCCGGCCCCATAAAGGGCAATATGAATCATAGGTCAAATCGGTCTCTGGGAGGATGAAATTGTGGAAATCACTAAGGCACTCGCGGCTCTTCAGCCTCTTTACGGCAAAGACAATGTCGAGATCGTTACGATCGACGGCCGTCGCGTGCGTGGCACAGTTCGCAGCATGAAAACGACCCAGGCCCTCACGACTCCCAGTGTAAAGATCGAGATCTCAAGTGGCCAAATCGTTAAGATCCCCTTTCCGGCGATCGTCGAGATCAAAGACCACAATCTAGCCAGTTAATTTCGCGTTTTTTGTTTCTTATCGTATAGTACGCCGTTCTATGCCTTCACCTCTCATGATCGATGATTTTGGTGGTCGGATAGCTTCGGTATGGTCCGAGTTGCGTCCCGCCACACGCGGACTCGTCGAGCGTGCTTTGCAGGCCGCTGCAACCGGCGTCACTCCGGCTAGAAACTTTCAGTACGACGCACGCGCGGACATCGAGCTGAGTCGCTTTCTAACAGCGCTCGACGATCGCGCCGCAGAAAAGACCGACGTTCTCGACGCGGAAAAAAACGGCAAACTGAAATCACTCGCCGATACTTGCGCTGCCGTGTTGCAGGAAAAGACCGAGTCAGCAGAAGTCTTCACTCAACTCGTAGGTCGCGCTCAATCGCAACGAGATTACAAACGCATCGACAGTCTCGCCGACGCGCTGACATCACGTTTTCCGCCCAGCGAGATTTGCGAGCTCGCGCGCTCAGAAGAGATCATCGTTCGTGAACTGGCAAATGAAGCGCTCGCACGCTGCCCAATCTCGGTGCTCGCAAGCCTACTCAACGATCCGATTGATTCGGACACGGCACGCGCAGCACTGCGAAGACAAGTGGTGGAGTATGGATCGGAAGAAGCTCGCCAAATTGTGAATGCCTTGGATCAGGCGGACGAGATCTGAGCCACGGATGACACGGATATAGAATCCGGATTTCTATCCGTTGCTTATTTGGTGGAGTCGTTCGACGACTTGATCGATTAGCCAGTTTGGAGTTGAAGCACCCGCGGTCACGCCAACTTTCTTCAAGCCTTTCAAATCAGCCGGATTAATTTCAGCCGGAGTCTCAATTAAAAAACTTCTCGCGCATTGTTCCTGACAGACAGCCAGTAACTTGACGCTGTTTGAAGAGTGGCGACCGCCGATCACGTAGAACGCGTCTACCTGTCCGGCGAGGGCACGAGCTGCATCCTGTCGATCGCGCGTCGCTGAACAGATCGTGTTGACGACTTGTGGTTCGGTGTCAGCCTTTTCACGCACTGCTTCGGCGACTTCCAAAAACGTCTGCAACTTGATCGTGGTTTGCGAAACGACGAGCGGCGAGCGCAATGGTGGCAGTGCGGCTACTTCACCTGCGTCGCGGACGACGTAAGTATTGTTTGGTGCGTAGCCAACGACTCCGATCATTTCCGGGTGATCGGGATTACCGGCCACGACGACGTCGCGACCCTGACGCGCGGCGCGTTCGGCGAGGTGCTGTACGCGGGTTACAAACGGGCACGTGGCGTCGATCACTTTGGCGGCGCGGTTTTCGAGTGCCCGCTGCACCTGCGGCGTGACGCCGTGGGCGCGGATGACGGCGATTGTGTCTGCGTCAGCTTCTTCCGGGGAATCGATGGTGGAAACGCCCTGGGCGCCGAGTCGCTCCATTTCCTGAGCGTTATGGATCAGTGGGCCAAGGGAACGAATCGGGCGTGCGCCCTCTTCAACTACCTCTTCGACCATCTCGACGGCGCGTTCGACGCCAAAACAGAAACCGTATTCGTCTGCGAGTAAGACTTCCATACAGGGTGCATTCTAGCACTATCAGGTTTACGCCTGCACGATGGCCTGTGTTCCGTGCGTTTTCACCGAATAATCCGTAAACAATCCGTGTTGTCAGTAGCTCAGGTGGGCAGGCCTTTGCGGGCGATGCTTTCCATCAGATTACAGAAGCGATCGAGCTCGCCGAGGGTGGTGTAGACATTCGGCGTGATGCGAATGCCCTTGAATTCTTCGTGCACGATTGGCGTCGTGAAAACGCGGTGCTTGGCGAAGAGATAACTGCCGATCGCCGTCGGCTCGATCCCCTCGATATTTACATTCGCGATCGCACACGACTGATTCGGATCGAACGACGTATTGAAACTAACCTTCGGAATGTCCTTGAGTCGATTCATCCAGTAGCGTGACAAGTATCTCAAGCGCGCTTCCTTCCGCTTGCCACCGAGCCCGTTATGAAACAGCAACGCTTCACCAATCGCGAGTCGCGGCGCCGCTGAGTGCGTACCAATCTCTTCAAACTTGCGAATGTCGTTGGCTTGCTTCGTCTCGGCCGCCATCAACGGCCAGAGCTTCTCGATCTTGTCGCGCTTCACAAACAGCAAGCCGCTGCCCTTGGGCGCGTAAAGCCACTTGTGCAGGCTCGTACCAAAATAATCGCAACCAAGATCTTTCTGTTTGAAGTCAAACTGCGCATACGAATGCGCGCCGTCGACAACCGTCTCGATTCCTTTCGCGCGCGCCAACTCGCAGATCGCTTTTACCGGCGTGATCTGGCCCGTGATGTTCACTTGATGCGAGACGAGAATGAGTTTGGTGCGACTCGTTATTCCTCGTTCGAAGGCCGCAGTGATCTCGTTTAGATCCTTTGGTGGGATCGGAATCTTCACCATCTTCAGCACGAGACCTTCGCGACGCTCGCGCTGTCTGAGCGTGGTCAACATGCGCGGGTAGTCTTGCGTCGTGGTAAGAATCTCGTCGCCCGGTTTGAAATCCATTCCCATCAAAACGATCTCGAGCGACTCGGACGCGTTGCGTGTGATCGCGATCTCTTCCCGATCGACGTCAAACATCTCAGCCAGACCGGTGCGTATGGTTTCCGACTGCGGCTCGAGCAGTTGCCACATCGTGTAGGCCGTCGCGTCTTCCTGTTGCCAGATGTAACGCACGAGCGCTTCAGTGACGATGCGCGGACTCGGCGAGACGCCGCCGTTATTCAAATTGACGATGCCACGCGTGACAGTGAACGAATTCTGGATGACGGACCAGTAGTCCTCGTCCATCGCCACTTGTTCCGGCGTCAGATGCGAGACGTTACGCGACGCGGCTTCAACTTCTTTCAGCAGTGCGCCGATAGTTGGCACCGACAGCGCCGCGAGGCCGAGACCTTTACCCGCAAGCGATAGAAAATCGCGGCGAGCCTTGTTCAGGTTCTTCATTTGGAGTGGATCGAGCATATTTGTCGCCCTCCTCTGCGGGTTTACTTGTTTCGAGTTTGATAACCGACCCGCGTGATTGCCACGCGTTTTTCCTGATTCGGGTTTTGAGTGATAGCGACTTCAACTTTATGAAAGTCTCTGCGTGGATCTCCACTCGTTGGCTCGTAACCAATCACGTATTGCGTTCTTATGTCGTTGATAATCTCTCCGGCAATCCGCTCAATATCTGCTTTCGAGTCAGGAAAGTAGGTGCGACCGCCCGTATCAACCGCCAGCCTGTTCAGCAACGCGATGGCTTTGTCGCGGCTAGTGGACTTGAGCTCCTTCGTCAGGCCGATAGTAAAGACCTGAATGTTGTTCAAGCTGAGCAGTTGAAACAATGCGTCTTGTTTGTAAAAGCTTGCACGATCCTCGCCGTCAGTGACCAGGATAAGGACGCGACGCCGTAACTGGCCCGAGTTTTTCTGTTCCGCCAGCTTCTGCGCACTTACATAAATACCGTCCACAACCGCAGAGTAACCACTTTCGATATAAAAATCATTTAGAGCCTTGAACAACGCCGCTTTGTTTGAGGTTGGCTCCTGCTCAGTGTAAATCTTGTCGCTACTAACAAACCGAACAATAAAGGTTTCGTCATCCGGTTTATTGCTCAAAACAATTCTCCCTGCAGCGTCCAATATGGGGTTTATCTGCGAACGTATTGAGCCCGAGCCGTCGATTACCAAACCGTAGCTGAGAGGAATCTCCTGGTTCATAAAGAGCGTGATCTTTTGCGGTTTGCCGTCCTCTGTGACCTGAAAGCTGCTTTGCGGGACGTCGAGCACAGCCTTGTCGGCAGGATCGGTCACACGAACGTGGAGGAGCACCGTTTGAGTTTGCGATTGGGCCAATGAGGTGCAGCTAAGCCATAGCAGCAGAACGCTGATGACGAAGCTGCCGATAATTCTGTAGTTCATTTGTTTGGTCTAAGAACTTTCATAAACAATCTCGCCGTTGATTACGGTCATCACACAGCGTGTCTTCAAAATTTCAAGCTCTGGGATAGTCATGATGTCAGCCGAGAGGATCGTCAGGTCTGCGAGTTTTCCAACCTCGATCGTACCGCGCAGTTTTTCTTCAAACGCCGCATACGCGGGCCAGATCGTGAACATCTTGAGCGCTTGTTCGCGAGTCACGGCTTCTTCGGGATGCCAGCCTTCGGCCGAAAAGCCCTTCTGATCTTTGCGCGCGACCGCCGCGTAAAACTCGATCATCGGTTCGCCACGTTCAACCGGCGCATCCGATCCACCCGGCACAACGACACCCGACTTGATGAAACTCTCCCACGCGTACGAACCTGCGAGTCGTTCGATACCGAGCCGGCTCGGCGCGAAGAAGAGATCGCCAATCGCGTGCGACGGCTGCATCGACGGAATGATTCCGAGCTTCGCAAAGCGCGGGATGTCAGCGGGATTCACGATCTGCGCATGCTCAACGCGCCAGCGCGGATCCGCAACCTTTCTTTCCGACGGCGGCACGGCTTTCAACGCCGTTTCATACTCGTCGAGTATGAAACGATTCGCACGATCGCCGATCGCGTGTGTTTCGACTTGAATGCCTTTGCGCAAAGCATCGATCAGCATCGGCCGCAGATCTTCGGCTTTCACCGTGAGGAAACCGGACGTTGCCGGATCATCTGAATATGGTCCAAGCAACGCGGCGCCACGAGAGCCAAGCGCGCCGTCGGAAACAACTTTGATCGTCCTGACCGTCAGACGATTTCCGAAAGCGCCGATCGTGGGACCTTCGTTGATCAGACGAGTCGCGTTCGTTCCCGGGCCATAGACCGCTTTGTAGATGCGTAGTTTGATCGTTCCCGCGGTGTAGAGTTTCTTGAAGATGTCGACTTCGGCAAAGCTGCCGCCTGCGTCCTGGATCTGCGTCCAGCCCAGTTCGATATCTCTTTTTACTCCGAGCTCGACCGCACGCTCGGCGTCTGCCCGAGTTTCGGGCGGAACACGTCTGCGAACGATCCCCTGTGCGTTGTCGAGCAACATGCCGTTCGGCTCGCCGCTCTGTTTGTCCTTCGAGATCTCACCACCGAATGGATTCGGAGTGTTCTTATCGACTCCTGCCAGTTTCAACGCGGCACTGTTTGCGACTGCGCCATGACCATCAGCGCGGCCGAGAATCACCGGATTGTTGGGCGACACTTTGTCGAGATCCCAACGCGTTGGAAACACCGGCGGCGTCCAATGAGTTTCGATCCAGCCGCGACCGGTAACCCATTCGCCGGGTTTCGCCTGATCGACTCGTGCTTTCACCTTTGCCAGAAGATCTTCGAGACTGGTGGTGCCTTCGAGGTTGAGAGTCATCTCGCGCTGGCCCACGCCGGAAAGATGCTGGTGTGAATCAGTAAATCCGGGCAGGACTGTGCTGCCTTTCAGATCGACGACACGCGTTTTGGCGCCGATGAATTTCTGCGCGGCTTCGTTCGTACCGACGAAGACGATCTTGTCGGCTTTAACAGCGATCGCCTGGGCTTTCGACGATTTGTCGTTCGCGGTGTAGACGTTGCCGTTTTTGAAAACGATATCGGCGGGGACCTGTTGTTGAATGGGGATCACGCTGACGAACAGCAGTGCCGCCGTTAAAAGAAAAAGTTTCATGTTTTCCCTCGGAGAGAATTAGGCCACGGATGACACGGATTATATAACGGATTGGGTACGTAGAAACTCGTCAAGCTCGGATTTCGTCGGCAGCGCGGTGCGTGCGCCGAGAGCGCTGCATTTGATTGCAGCGATGGCGTTGCCGAGTCTCAGGCTCGTTTCGATGTCTTCGCCGGTCAGGAAGCCGTAAAGAAATCCGGCGTGAAATGCATCGCCGGCGCCGGTTGTGTCCTTGCAACCTCCCGGAGCTGCGAAGCCCGGCGATTCGATAAAACTTCCTTCGTGATAAATAACAGCGCCCGCTGCGCCGATCGTCATGCCGACGAGCGCACAACCAAAACGATTCTTCAACTCCACGAGCGCGTCGCGCGGATCTGACACGCCAGTCACACGTCGCGGAAATTCTTTTGAACCGATCATGACGTCGATCAAAGGAAGCAGTTCCGGTAATCCTTCGTAGACGTTGTCGATGTCAGCAGAAACGATCGTCCCGGTTTCACGTGCAGCCTTCGCCACAGCAACGCACGCGGGCGGATCGTGAGCGTCGAGGTGCAATATTTTGCCGAGCGATCCAAACTCAGCCGGTGCCTCTTCACGCTTGTACGCCAGTCGCTCGTCGCGATCCCAAACGATCGTCCGCTCGCCGCTGCGCGCGTCGATCGTGATGAACGCGATCTGATTTCGTGCGCCTTCGACGATCTCCACGAAGTCGACGTTAACATCGTCGTCTTTCAATGTTTGAAATCCGAAGAGTCCGGCGGGATCCGATCCGAAACGCCCGGCGTAAGCTGTCTTCATTCCGAGCCGGCGCAACGCCACCATCGCGCTCGCCGTTTGGCCGCCGGCAGACTGCTTATGATCGAGCAGCCGCATCTTCGTATCGAAGGCAGGATATTCCGGCACCACGATCAGGTGATCGACTGCGTTCAAACCAAAACCAACGGCGTCAAATTGTTTGTCCCCGGGGGCCGCAAGTGGAAATTGCATCTTCTCAGCTAAAATAGACTCAAGATTTTGAATATCGAAGAGAAACTCAAGGAAATTCCGACTTCGCCCGGCGTGTACCTCCACAAAGACACGACCGGAAGGGTGATCTATGTCGGAAAAGCAAAGAACCTCCGTAGCCGCGTTCGCTCGTATTTTCGCGCCCGGCCGTTCGACCGCAAAACCGACGCACTTGTCGGCCAGATCGCAGATCTGGAGTTCATCGTCACCGACAACGAAGTTGAAGCATTAATTCTGGAAGCGTCGCTCGTCAAACAGCACAAGCCGCGTTACAACATCAAGCTCCAGGATGATAAGTCGTACCCGCACCTGAAGCTCACCATCAACGAGCCGTTTCCAAAAGTGGTGATCACGCGTCGCGTTCAGCGTGATGGCGCACTTTACTTTGGACCATTCCTGCCGGCAAGTCTCGCACGCCGCACGATCGATCTCATTAACCGCACCTTTCAGTTACGCACGTGCGACATCGAGATTGACGGCAAAGCGCCGCGACCGTGTCTTGAGTATCACATCAAACGATGCCTCGGTCCGTGCGTCAAGGGACTGTGCACGCCCGAACAGTATCAGGAAGCAGTGCGCGACGTCAGACTGCTGCTCGAAGGTCGCAACAAAGAGCTCGCCGACACACTCGAGTCGCGCATGTTCGAAGCTTCTGAAACGATGCATTACGAGCTCGCCGCGAAGTATCGAGATCTGCGCAAGACCGTCATCAGACTTTCGGAACAACAGAAGATGGCGACGACTTCCGAAAGCGACGTGGATATCTTCGGTTACTACCGCGAAGGACAACGCCTCGCGCTTCAGCTCTTCACCATGCGCGAAGGAAACATCGTCGGTCGTCGCGAATTTTTCTGGGAAGACTTGTCTGAAGATGCCTTCGATCCGGCCGAGTTTCTGAGCGAAGTGCTCTCGCAGTATTACGCATCGGACTACGTGCCGCGCGAGATCTATGTGCCGGTTGATTTCAACGATCGCGAGCTGCTCGAGAAAGCTCTTACGAAACGCAAAGGCCGTCGTGTAAAAATCCTCGATCCACAACGTGGCGAGAAGCGCGACATGATCGATCTCGTCGACAAGAATGCCAAGCTCGCGTTCGAACAACGCTTCCGGATTCTCAAGCCTGACATGAAGCGCGTGCTCGAGGAGTTGCAGGAGACACTCGAACTGCCACACTTTCCGGCGCGCATTGAGTCGTTTGACATCTCACACATTCAGGGCGCGGAGAACGTGGCCGGCATGGTCGTTTGCGACAACGGCAAAATGAATCGTTCCGAGTATCGGAAATTCAGAATCAGAAGTGTCGAGGGCGCAAACGACGTTGCGTCGATGCATGAAGTGGTGACGCGTCGCTACCGCCGGCTGCTCGAAGAAGGAAAGCCGCTCCCCGATTTGATCATGATCGACGGTGGCAAAGCGCAACTGAATGCCGCAGGAAGTGCGATGAGTGAGCTCGGTCTCGAAGCGATTCCGATGGTCGGCATCGTCAAGCCGCCGCAACGACACAATGATGTCGCTTACCTGCTGATGAAGGGACGTGAGGATGAGCCAATCTATCTTGACTCACACTCGCTGATATTGCGTCTGCTGCAGATGGTGCGCGACGAAACGCACCGTTATGCAGTTACCTATCATCGCAAGCGCCGCGAGCTGCGCGATTTTACTTCTGAGCTGACTGCGATTCCCGGTGTCGGAGACAAGCGTAAAGGAAGACTGCTGCGTCATTTCGGTTCGATTCAGCGGATCGCGCGTGCTGGCGTTTCGGAGTTGACACCATTCGTCGGAAAAAAGACGGCGGAAGAGATTGCCGGCCACTTTGAAAGACAAAGAGTATTAGCCGCGGATTACGCGGATAAGCGCGAATCTGCGTCTACGTCCCCTGACCCTTCACCCCACTGAACTCGTAAGTCAAATACAGTTTCAGTGAACCATCGAGTATCTCGGCGCGCACGTCTTTCGCGCGCGCTTTGACCGAGCCGTTGCTGGCTTTGACGGGAATCATCAGCGAGAGCTGTGGCTCGGCAACCAAAACAAGCGGATTTACTTTCTGATTGATCGCGCCCTGCACGAAGACGGTGACAAAGTTATTCGCGATCGGATTGACGCCCTCGAGATTCACACCGTCAACACTCACATAACCAAAGACGGTCTGCTTTTCCTGATCGAACGACAACTTGATACTGGTCTGGGCCCAGCCCTTGAATTGCATGCAACTGCCGGCGAGGTTATAGCTCCCCGTGAATGCGAGTGGCGCGTTGATGTTTCCATTGCGAAACTGCACGCCAGTCTTTGCACCACTGCCCTCGGGCAACAGAGTAATCGTGTTTGTGCAGCCACCCTGCAATGCCGCGTTTTCGACGCGCTCGCCGTCGTTGCGCACCTGGCCCAACTGAAACGTCGGCGTGCCGAGTCCGCTGAATGTCGTCGCCAGCACGGCGTCAACAAAACTCTGTTCCAGCGCGACGACCACCGTGCCTGGGGGATTTCCTCCCTGGTTTGGAGCCTGAACCGGCTGTCCAGGCACCGCCTTCGCCGGCGGCGCGCCGAGGAAAAAGACCACAGCGCCGCCGCCGACTAAAATTCCAAGCAGGAGAATGACAACGTATCTCATCTGTTTACCTTCACTGTGTTGGACTCGGGCTCGTCGTGGGCGACGCTGGTGGTGGCGGTGGTGCTGAATTCATGTTTGTCAGCAAAGCTCTCAGCACTGCTGCCACTGTATTCGTCACTGCGTTCACCTGGGCTCGCACCTGCGACTCCGGAACTTTGTTCATGCCCGCTGGCGGTATTTCAAAAAGAACTGGATCGACAGTCGTCTGAATGTCGCGCATCTCGGCAACGACTTTCGCGCCCTTAACTCCCTGTACGTCGCCACTCGCTTCGCTAAACAACTCGGCGCGAAGCGGCAGTCCGGTGTCTTTATCGACGTAGATGAACGACTCCGTTTTTACTTCGCCTGCTGAAGTCTGCGTTTGCGCAGTGCGCGCGTAACGATACTTCAGCGCTGTTCTGCCTGCGAGTGGTTCTTCGCCGACGAATTCGATGCCCTTAAGTTTATCTAGGTACGCCACTAGCTGACCGGGCGTCATCAGTTTATGAATTTGAAAACCGGTGGCCTCGGGCGTCAACTCGGCATACTGCTTACGTGCCGGAGCGATTCCATATTGAACGCCTGCTTTCTCGACATAAACCAGGTCCGATCCATCCGGCAGTTTGAAAGATAGCCTGCGGTCGCTTCCGCTCTTGGCAACTTCAGCCTGGAGAGTCGGGATACCGATCGCCTTGTCGCCACCTTCAGTCTCAGCGGTAAAAACGATCGTTGCCCGATAGCTATCGGGTTCGCGCGCGGCAATGGTTGATGGAGCGGTGCTGGCATTGATATTACCCACGTTCGCGTTAGCGTTTACGTTAACGTTTGTATTCGTGGTTAGGTTGGCATTAGTTGCTGGACCACGCGTACAGCCACTCGCGGCAATAACGACTAATGAAATAGCTAACACAAGCATAATGACCGGCGGTCTGACGTCGGTGTTTTTCATAATTGGCATTCTCCGAAGAGTCAGCGCTTACGCGCGACGTTACTCATCAGGGGGTGTTTAGGAGGGAAGGTACACAGAATAGCACAAACTTAGGCCACAGATGAACGAGGGTAGTATTGACTTCGCATTGCCTTTTGGAATAGAAGTCAGCCCATGAAACATATTCTGGTCCTGTTGCTCCTGGGCTTCGCCCTTTCCTTTTGTAAGCTTTCCGAGAAATTACATGGAGGCAGTTCCAACTCCGGTTCTTCCAGTTCGAGTAGCTCCAGCTCTCGATCTGCTGAACACGGCCAGCCTACCGCCGCGCAAACCGCCGCGCTCGCCGGAGGTCAACAGGCAAAGTGGGAACGACAGGGCATGTCGTGGACGGTTCCAGCAGGTTGGACTGAATCTGAAAACGAATCCAAGTCGTTCTTGTGGCGTTCGCCCGGTGGTGGTGACGCGGCGAATTTGATCGTCAGCATCTCGCCGATGGATGAGAGCTTTCCGGTCGAGGCCGCGAACGACGCGTCATACGAGCAGGCCAAGAGTCGCGCGAAGAATGGTGAAGTGGACGAAGTGAAATGGGTAGAGATCGACGGACTCACAGGTGTTCTATTCCGTGAAGCGAATCCGGAGCATCCCGACGGTAGTCGCCGACTACAATGGCTCTCTTACCGCAAATATCTCGGCCAGGTACAGGGCATCAACGTGATGCTTGCCACCCAAGGCAAAGACTTTGAGCGTCACAAAGACGCGATGTACGGCATTCTCTACTCAATGAAGGTCACGCATTGATTGCCACCCACAGCTTACGCTGATCGACGTAAGCTGCGGGACAAGTGCGGCAATTCGCCCCATTTCATTCGGAAATATTTGCGGACTAAAACCGCATTCCTAATTTAGGTGTTGACATACTCCCCACCATAAGCTAACTGTCTGCGAGTTTTAGAAAGTTCGTCCTTACGATCCTTTCGGAGTATCCCAGGGCTCCCACACCTGATGAATAAGAACTGGTCCCTCTCGCAAGAGGCTTTCGACGCATTGCTTGATTGGCTTGATTCCGATCGTGAACAAGCCGGCATGAAGTACGAACAAATTCGAAGCCGCCTAATTAAGATCTTTGCGGGTCGTGGCTGCGTTGACCCTGAAGAGCTTGCCGACGAAACAATCAACCGCGTCACCAGTAAGCTTTCCGAGATTCAAAGTGAATTCAAAGGCGACCCCGCGCGTTACTTCTTCGGTGTAGCGAATAAGGTTTACCTTGAGTACCTGAGAAGGAAGACGCCGCAGCCTCCGGCGCTGTCGTCGGGTGATTCGCGTCAGGCCGAGTTGGAATACCGTTGTCTGGAACACTGTATCGAACGGCTCAGTGAGGAGGATCAAGCCCTCTTGCTGAAGGAATATGGAGCAAAGGGCCGAACCCGAGCGGAGCGTCGCAAGGACCTCGCAGATGATCTCGGAATTTCATTAAACGCGCTACGAATAAGGGTTTATCGTATTCGAGTGGCCTTGAAAGAGTGTGTCGAGAAGTGTATCCAAGATTCTTTGGAATGAAATAACCGGGATATTTGAGTCATTAAACATTAGGAGAGACCGCCATCGCCGGAGAAGATACGTTGAACCCGAATATCGAAAGACGTGAGATGCGGAGTTATCTGTTGGGCAGCTTGGAGGGGGATCCAAGAACACAATTTGAAGAACAAATTCTATTTGAGCCGAGCATTTATGAAGAACTCCTGATTGTCGAAGAGGAGTTGATCGATCAATATCTGGCGGGAGACTTATCGGCGCTCGAGCGACAGCAGTTTGAGAGTCATTTTTTGATCACAGCCGAACGGCAAAAGAACCTTCGCTTTGGCAAGCTCCTGCGAAGGTATCTCGATTCCCACGTTGAACTCACCGAGCGAGCGGTTGCGATCCCCGCTGAACTTCCACGAGATCGACCATTCTTCCTGCGGGCGCCGAGTCGTCAATCGGCAATGGTGCTACTCGTGGTTATCCTCGCGTCTGTCGGCATCATGTTGGTTGGGTGGTTTGGCAGCAGAAGAGAAGCGGCCCGGGTGGTTCAACAGGATTCTTTTGTCGTGATTACACTCGCGCCGGGTTCGGCTCGAATCAATGGTGCGACGACACCGCGCGTCAACGTGCCGCCTAAAGGAGTCGAGGTCAAGCTCGAGCTTGAATTAGCGAATCCGCATTTTCGCAATTACAAATCTGAGTTGTTTCGTGAAAACAGATCGCTCAAGGTGTTAGATAAGTTAAGACTCGAGGCAAAGGGCGAGCAAAGCATTGTTCCATTTACGATCACTGGGGAGATGCTGAGCCCGGGAGATTATCAGGTCAAACTGAGCGGTGTTTTGGATTCAGGTGCCGACGAGTTCATCGACAATTATTCTTTCCGTGTTGTCGAGTAAGTCCTCACTTACTTCACGTCGAAAAATACTTTGAAATGTTTGCCCACCTAAAGTCATAACAATTGAAGCGTCGCAAAACAGAAAACACCCCACGCGCGACCTAATCCCCCTCACGAGCATGCGTATGCATGTCCTCATAAGAGATGGCGAGCGACTGTGGAACGAGTCGCTCGCCATGTGTTTTGTGCATCCCTGCCTGTAATTTGAATCCCGCTCTTGAAGATCGGACGTGATGCTTGGACACGATCAGTATAGTCCGGGGTAGCGGTCGCCTCACTTGGAAGGGGTCAGTACCGTCCGCGGTAGCGGATGGGTCAACGCTAAGGTTCACGATCGATATTTGGTTTTGACAGGCTGATCAGCGACCCATCCGCTACCGCGGAC